>JAKVAV010000007.1:61211-97539 GCA_022448105.1 Flavobacteriales bacterium
TGGTTGGGACAGGATGTGGTTAGGGTGGAGGCCTGAATCGAAGCAATTTCAGATCAGCGCCTTGGATGAGGCGGGGCGGGAGAAGAGAGCAGACATAACCGCAGAAGGGGGGAATCAAACCTTTATTGTTAGGGATTTTGTGACATCGGGAGATGCTGTGAGAATCAAGCTCCCGTTTATTCCAGAGGGAGAGTACCAGCAGTGGATATGGCTGGAGAACCACACCACCGAAACCCACAACGGGTCTGCCACGGATAGATTTAATTTTGAAAATTACGACTGCATAGATAAGGCAAATCCAGGCTTATATCTGGTTAGACAGATTGATGCCAATACCACCGAAGGGGATCAGATATATAGGACCGTAAAGGCAGACTATCTAAAGCCCATTCCTGCTAATGGAGCATATGATTACTTATGGGAAGAGAAGAAAATAGACCTCGGGAAGTGCGTCGATTCTAGGGAGCATTATGTATATGTAATTAAGGACGATTTTGAAAACCCCCTTACGGGCAATCACGGCATGGAAGAGCCTTACTATTACGACGATTCAACAAAGATTATAACAGGGGTAAATATGCGGAGGTATCTGTACAGGAGGAACCCCAACTCAAGCATTACTAAATTGGCATTAAATGGCGCCCAAGATTACCCTATGAGGAGCGGCGGTGTGAGTAAAATAGGTTTAACTACAAACCCAAGCACTGCATCTACCCTCACGTATGTAAACAATAGACAGAAAGGCTCCACAGATCCGAAAAATTCGGATGCTGTCTATTTAAACGGGATTTCGGTAAAGGTGCTCGAAGTCCTAGATGACTTAGCACTGAGAGTAATGGTGTGCTTTGACGACACCCTGCTCGAAGAGCCGAGAAGATGGGCTGGCAGCGACATTGTTTTAAATGATCATAATATCGATGGAGCAGATCTTTACATCAACGCGAGGCTCACCCTTGATCGGGGTAAAACAGCAACCCGAATAGCGGAGCCCGAACACTATAGTGAAGACATTTATTTCTCTTCGCCAACTATTCTTCAAGTTAAGCCAGGGGCGACGGTTGTTCTTGATGATGAGATAAAAGTTATGAAAGACAGCAAAATCGTTATTGATAAAGGGGCCACTTTGGAATTAAGGAAGAAAAGCCGCATTGTTCTTGAAGGAAATGCTGAATTGGTTTTTCAAAAAGGATCGACTTTTTTGGGGAAAGGGCGATTAAAATTCAAGGATGATTCCATGGGCATAGCTTCTGATGAAACCACCAGAAAGAGACTTAGAAAAAGAACATGGCAGAGGAAAAAAATTAAGTTTGAGCGAAAGGAATCCAAACTTTAAATCGACTGCCTACCCCAGGCTTGCTGGTAAAAGAAATCTCCCCACTAAAATTCTCCACAATTTTTTTGCTCATGGCAAGGCCTAAACCCATACCTCTGGACTTAGTAGTGAAGTTTGGGACAAAAATCTTTGACATCTGTTCTTCTGTGATACCACTACCATTGTCAGAAATTATTGTTGAATAACCCGCATCTTCCTTGAGTATGTCAATTTCTATTTGGCCTTTACGGTCAGGAGGTAAGGATTGCACCGCATTCTTAATCAAATTGTTAAACACTCGAACCAGTTGGTCTTTATCGCAGTTAACTGCGTAAGTTAGATTTGGATCATAATGTGTTTCGAAGTCAACTTTGTCAAAGCTACTGAAGAGTTCTACAGCAGCGGCTACACAGTCCACAAGGTTGATTCGTTCTACTTTTGCTTTCGGCATTTTAGCAAATCCAGAGAAAGCGTTTGCAATAGATGTTAATGTATCTATTTGTTCTACTAGATTCTTCACCACTTTAGCCACTCTCTCTTCATTCACCTCACCTTCAGACAGTATGGTGCGCTCTAAATGTTGAACACTTAGCTTCATAGGGGTAAGAGGGTTTTTAATTTCATGAGCAACCTGTTTGGCCATTTCTCGCCAGGCGGACTCTCTTTCTGATTGACTGAGCTTAGAGGCATTAATTTCAAGCTCAGATACCTTTGCATTATACTCGTCAACTAGAAGGCCAATTTCGTCTCTACCTTGATAACCAACCAATCTGTTTGCTTTTCCTAGCTCAATGGCAGAAAGACTCTCTCTAATAGACCTTAGAGGCAGGGTGATCCACTGAGAAATAAAGAGGGCGATAATGAGCGACAGCACAAAAACAAGAACAAAAAGATTGATCACAGAAACCAAGAAGCTGGAGATTTCATTCGTAAGTTCGGTCTGACGGGCAAAATAGGGCAGGTTGGTGTAGCCAATTATTTCTCCCCTTCTGTTGAGTAGGGGGGAGTATGCTGAAATATAAGACAGTTCTCCCACGGCTTCGTTTTGAACGTACTCCACTTGATCGACGTAGTCCATGTAAGCAAAAGCCGTAGGGTCCATTATTCTGCTGATGAGCCCCTCGTTAAACATCCTCATTTGACTTGAAGCAATCAGATCTCCCTCGGTGTTAAAGAGGTTGATGTCTGTGAAAAAGATAACTGAAAATTGAGACAAAATCCGATTGAGGTAATCTGACATATCATAGTTGAGTTCGTCTTCCTCTGATAGTTTATTTTCAAGTTCAAGTAATATTGAGTGCATCTTCTCGGAAATGAGCCGTTCATTCTTTTCGCGATAATTTGATTCGATATAGTACCTCGTCGCAAGTGAGAAAAGCACCATTGTGAAAAGCGTAAGCAGAACGAGAAGCAGCTGGATTTTTCTATTTAAATTGAGTTGTAAAAAGGAAGAGCTGTCACGAAGTCTGTACAAGCCTATGATTATAGAAATGACCAAGCCGAAAATCACACATAGATAGGTGGCTGTTGTTATTTTATCCAGAGGGCTATAAAGTTTCTTTGAAACGACCACAAAATCACTTTCATTAAACCTAGAAACATAATGTTCAAAGCCCCTAAGATTAAAGTATGACAACCCTTTATTAGACTGTGTGGTAAACACATCTGGATTTGAGGGGTAGGGATAATCTCCACGATTCTGGGTTAATCTCCCTTCCGAATACCTAGCTGATGAATATTGCGTGACTTCTGCGTTGTTGACATATTCTCTGTCGATGAGCAAGTTTGGAAAACCAATTTTTTGTGGAAACAGAGTTGAAGCAAATTCAAAAACGAGATAACCATCTGGATTTTCTCGAAGATTGTAGTTGAGTTCAATAACTCCTAAATAGGCTACCCTATCAGGCGCATCAAAAAGAAAATGAAACCCCTCTTTCATCATAGTCTCTTCGCCGAAGCGCTCCAGCATTTTTGCCAAGTCGTTGTATACTTTGGGCCTTTTTGCAGGGAGTTTGCCCCAAACAGCTTTCTCAGATGTAAAAGCATGCAGTGTAATGTCAAATTTGCTCCAGTAACCAGTAAAATATCTGGATACAATTACGTCTTCTAGCTTTTCTCTTGAATGAAGATCTTCTTGTTCGAACAATGAGCGAATGGTTCGATCTCTTTCCAACTCTTCGGTCAAATCTTCAAATAGCACTTCGGCTATAGGGTCATCGTTGATCGCTAGCTTTTCTGCAATAATGCTGCGCTCACTATGTTCTCTACTCCGCAAGTATTTATTAAAATTGTGTGCGCCGATGGTCGAAAAGAGAATTAACAATAAAGCTCCTTCTGGAAATTTGAATGCTGACCTATAAGTGAAGTAGCGGCCATATAGCAGGATAATCATAACACCAGAGGGCCATAGGACAAAGGCCAAGTCCCTTATACCTAAGCCATGGGTGATGACCACCCACAAAAGAGTGAGGGCTAATATGATTAGTAGTGACCATTTAAAAGTAAGACCACGAGATTTAGCAAATATGGACAACCCATCTCCAACGAAAAGGGTGCTCAGATATAGAAGACCAACAGACATTATTCCAAATAAGCTGCTCCATGTCAAGTTATTTAGGTCGATGATCTCAAAAGGAATGGAAGAGTTAAGAACAAGACTTTTTGCTAGTTGATTTACCCATGCCGCTTGCATAAAAATCAGACCCGCACACAAGGCAAAAATCAATCCAAGAGAAATGCCATTGGATTTCCAATTTGATTCGAGCATGTACTTTCTGGCCATTATTGATAGAACTAGGATCAGCAGTACATTAATCAGGTAATCGGCCAAGGTAGGAGAGAGAGTCGAAGAAGCGTACAGTACGGGATCGAATGCAGGGAGTTGGGCCATCATTGAAGGCCACTTCGACATTAGGGTAAAGTACCTTAACCCGGCAGTGATGCTCACCAAGAGAAAGAATTTGTGGGTGGGACCTATTTTCTGGAGGCTTGAGCCAAACAGAAGGTAAAGACCAACCAGAACAAGAGAGCCACCCAAAAGGGTTATAATGGCGTAAGCAATCGCTCGTAATTTTGTTTGAGTCAGATCCTCGGTAAAGGACAAATAGAAGTTTTGGTGATCAGCTTTAAGCTTGATCCGTCCAGGGGCACCATTGAGGTGAATAGATTTTAGATTTTCCCCCGCAAATTCATTGGTAAAACCACTGATTAAATACTCATTCCTATAAGGAAAAGTTCTTGACAGCAAGATAGATGCTACATATTCATCGAGACCATCTGTAAAATAGAGAAGCCGGTACCAACCGTTATCGAAATGATGGATTTCTGTTCCAAGAGTTGCTATGCGTCTTGCTGATTCGGGAGAAATTTTATTGTCTGTCCACAAGATGAGTTCGTCATTTCTAAAAACAAAAAATGAAATCCCTTCTTTGGTAAAATTCTGATGAAACTCACCCTTTAATGCTGCCTGCGTTCGTTTTGGGCCGGCAATCGTTATATCTTTTTGCAGCTTGTGAATAGCAGTTGTAGCCCTATTTGTTTTATCATTTAAAGTGTGAGCAAAAGATTCGGCCTGCTTAAGGGCGCTCTCGTGAGATATAAATATTGACGATAATCCTGAGGCAAGGAATATCAGGACAAATCCTGTTAAAGAGAGGGAGAGGTATTTGAGTAAAGATCTTGGCATCACAAGGGCTATGGCAGCAGAAATTACACCAAAAAAAGAAACCCCGCTGAAAAGCGGGGTTTACTTATTGTCAATGTATTGTTTAAGCTTCGCTCAAGGCTTCTGCACCAGCCACAATTTCTAGGATTTCGTTGGTGATAGAAGCTTGTCTGGCTTTGTTGTAAGTCAACTTCAGGTCCTTTACAAGCTCTCCCGCATTGTCGGTCGCCTTGTGCATCGCCGTCATACGGGCACCGTGTTCTGACGCGTGAGAATCGAGTATCGCCTTGTAAAGTTGAATTTTCAGAGACTTGGGGATGAGCTCATCGACTATTTCTTCCCGATTTGGTTCGAAAATATAGTCGCTCTGAACGATGTTATCTTTATCAGAGGATGGAGGAACAATTGGTAAGAATTGTTCTTCCTTTAGGATTTGTACGGCGGCATTCTTGAACGAGTTGTATACTATAACCACCTTATCGATTTTTCCTTCAGAGAACTTATCCATGACGCTCTGTGCGATGGTCGAAGATTCGTCGAATGTCAAATTGTCGTAGATGTGAAATGGCTCTTCGGGATAACCCACACCTGGGGTGTGAGAGGTTTTCTTAAAAACATCAAAGGATTTCTTACCGATCGACAGCACCTTAATGTCTGTGTTAGGGTGGTCTTGGATGATGTTGTTTACCTGTTTGATCACATTGTTGTTAAACGCCCCTGCAAGACCTCTATTTGAAGTTACAGAGATGATCAATAAGCGACTTACCTCTCGATTTTGCGCATAAGCGTTTTCTGAAACACTTGGAGATCCGCTCACATTTTGAAGAATTTCCTGAAGTTTTTCAGCGTAAGGACGCATACGGGTAATCGCCTCCTGCGCCCTCCTCAACTTTGCAGCCGATACCATTTTCATGGCAGAGGTAATCTGCATTGTTGAATTTACTGAGGAAATTCGCGATCGTATTTCTTTAAGATTTGCCATTTGCGTTGCGCTTTTTATTAAGCCAATCTAGTATTACTCAGCGTACTTTTCGCTTAGGTCAGCAGCCACAGTTTCAAGAGTGCTTGTTACTTCGTCAGTAAGCTTTCCTGCCTTCAAGGTATCAAGAATGTTTCTGTGCTTTTCATTCATAAAGTGTAGAAACTCTTCTTCAAATTCCTTCACGCGAGCTACGGGGACTTTATTAATGAGCCCTTTGGTTCCACAGTAAATTATCGCAACTTGATCTTCTACCGTCATCGGAGAGTTTTGAGCTTGCTTAAGAATTTCCACGTTTCTTGCTCCTTTACCTAGAACCGCCATTGTGGCTGCGTCAAGGTCAGAACCGAATTTCGCGAAAGCTTCAAGCTCGCGGTACTGAGCTTGGTCAAGCTTAAGGGTTCCGGCAACTTTTTTCATTGACTTGATCTGAGCAGAACCTCCTACACGTGACACCGAAATACCTACGTTAATCGCAGGTCTTACACCCGCAAGGAAAAGGTTTGATTCCAAGAAGATCTGACCGTCAGTAATTGAAATTACATTGGTTGGGATGTACGCAGAAACGTCTCCTGCTTGAGTCTCGATAATCGGAAGTGCAGTTAATGATCCACCACCTTTCACTTTGTCTTTTAGGGACTCTGGAAGGTCATTCATTTGAGCTGCGATTTCATCACTGTTGATGATTTTTGCCGCTCTCTCAAGAAGTCTTGAGTGAAGGTAGAATACGTCTCCTGGATAAGCCTCACGTCCTGGAGGACGACGAAGAAGTAGAGAAACCTCACGGTATGCTACCGCTTGCTTTGAAAGGTCATCGTAAACGATCAATGCTGGACGACCCGTGTCACGGAAGTACTCTCCGATAGCTGCTCCGGCAAAAGGAGCGAGGAACTGCATTGGCGCAGGGTCTGATGCATTTGCCGCAACGACTACCGTGTAAGCCAATGCTCCGGCATCGTCTAGTGTTTTAGCAATTTGAGCTACAGTCGAACCTTTCTGACCTACAGCAACATAGATGCAGAATACAGGCTCTCCTGCATCGTAAAATTCTTTTTGGTTGATGATGGTATCAATTGCAACAGTTGACTTACCTGTCTGGCGGTCGCCAATAATGAGCTCACGCTGGCCTCGTCCAATTGGAATCATTGCGTCGATCGCTTTAATTCCTGTCTGCATTGGCTCATCTACCGGTTGTCGGTATATTACGCCGGGCGCTTTTCGCTCGATTGGCATCTCGTATAGCTCACCAGTCAAAGGCCCTTTTCCGTCAATTGGTTCGCCAAGAGTATTTACAACGCGTCCCAGCATTCCTTCTCCTACTTTGATTGAGGAAATAAGACCAGTACGTTTGACGGTATCCCCTTCTTTAATACCTTCCGAAGAACCTAGGAGTACAGCCCCTACATTGTCTTCTTCGAGGTTAAGCACAATACCTTTAAGTCCAGTTTCAAACTCGATAAGCTCTCCAGCTTGAACGCTAGAAAGGCCGTAAATACGAGCAATACCGTCCCCAACTTGGAGCACGGAACCTACTTCTTCGAGTTCAGCTTCTGACTTGAATCCTGCAAGTTCCTCTCTGAGGATGGCGGATACTTCTGCGGGTTTAACTTCAGCCATGATATCTTAAATTATAATTCTGCGATGTAAGGATTTTTAGAAAACTCTCTTTTGAGAGACGTGAGTTTGCGAGCCACTGACTCGTCGTATTGTTTGTCGCCAACGCGAATGATGAATCCACCGATCAATGACTTATCGATCTTCTCAGTGAGTTCGGCTTTTTCATAGATCGTGGATACAAAAGCAAGGGCCTTTTTACGCCCATCTTCAGTAAGTGGAACCGCGGTATGGATTTCTGCGGTTACGATTCCTTTGCTTTCTCGGTAGATGAATTTGAAAGCATTAGCAATTTCTGGAAGAAGATTCTCTCGATTGTGTCGAGCCATTACCTCCAAAAATTTTTGTGATACGCTTCCAATCTTACCGGCAAAAATTCCGTCTAAAATAGCCTTCTTTTTGTCGGTCTTAACGACGGGGCTCTTAAGTAGAGTAATGAGTTCTTTGCTGGCAGAGCAGACNGAGGCTATAAGCTCCATGTCTTCCGCTACTGTATCAGCTGACTTTTGCTCTTTGGCAAAAGTCAGAAGAGCTTTCGCGTATCTTTTGGAGGCTTTTGAATTCTGATGCATATCAGTTCAATTTTGCTTCTTCGAGATATTTATTGATCAAAGCTTGTTGCTTCTCGTCTGCCGTAAGTTCTTCGCGAATGATTTTCTCAGCGATGTGTATGCTGAGGTCAGCTACCTGATGCTTGAGCTCTGTAATTGCAGCAAGCTTTTCATTGCGAATATCCTCTTTGGCAGAAGAAACAATTTTAGAGTACTCAGCTTCCGCGCGCTCTTTGGCATCTGAAACAATTTTATCTTTTGTTGCCCTTGCCTCTTTAAGCATTGCATCACGCTCAGCTCTAGCTTCCTTGAGCAACTCTTCATTGCTCGACTGCAGGTTTGATAAATCTTCCCTTGCTTTTTCAGCAGATTTCAGGGCATCATCAATAGAGTCTTCCCTCTCTTTGATCGAAGCCAAGATTGGTTTCCAAGCCATTTTGGCAAGGATGAAGACCACGATCAAAAAGGCAATCGAAGACCATAATACTGTACCTATACTTACCGATAACATATCTTTTGCTTTTTAAGATGAATGAAGGGCCCTGACCAACCGTCAGGGCCATCTTCGTCTTGTTTAGAGTACTACCAAAAGACAAACGATCACCGCGAATAGCGCAACCCCTTCAACAAGGGCCGCAGCAACGATCATGTTTGCTCGGATATCTCCAGTAGCTTCTGGCTGACGAGCCATTGATTCAAGGGCTGAGGCACCGATTTTACCGATACCCATTCCTGCTCCAATAGCAGCTAGTCCTGCTCCGATTCCTGCGAATCCAGCATCCGCCGCAGCTTGCAAAATAATAGCTAATAATTCCATTTAGCTTTTGATTTATGTGGGTTAATAATTGCTTTTTTTAATGGTGTCCTTCTTGCTTCGCTTCACCGAAATACAACGCAGCCAGTAAAGTGAAAACATACGCCTGTAGAAATGCCACAAGCAACTCAATGAAGAACATGAAAATCATAAATAATGTACTACCTACCCCCACTCCATAACCAGCCGTTGCACTTTGCTCACCAAAAATGAGGATAAGAGAAACAAATGCCAAAATTATAATGTGCCCTGCGGTTATGTTTGCGGTGAGCCGAACCATCAACACCAAGGGCTTAATAAAAATACTCGCCACCTCAATCGGTACTAGGATAAACTTAATCGGAAGCGGAACTCCAGCCGGCCACAATATGTGGCTCCAATAATGCTTGTTGCCACTGAATGTGGTGATAACAAACACCAAAGCCGCAAGAACCATAGTAACAGAAAGAGTGCCAGTTACATTGAAGCCACCTATGAAAGGAATGAGGCCGAGCATATTAGCTATCCAAATGAAGAAGAAAGTCGACAATAAAAAGGGCATAAACTTTTCTGCTTTTGCAACACTCCCAATGGATGGAATAGCTACCTCGTCTCTAATGAATAGAATTAGAGGCTCCATAAATGATTGCAGCCCTTTCGGCGCCTGACCCTTTCTCTTCTTGTACGATTTTGCAACAGAACTGAAAATCAAAACCAGTAGAAGGCAGGTGAGTAATACACCGGCAACACTTTTTGTAATTGATAAGTCAAAAACAGCTTCATTCGTAGCAGCACCCGTTTCGGGATCAACCGTGATCACTTCATTATCACCTCTGTAGTAGATGTGCTCATGAAACATCACGTAATTGTCATGAGTGTAGAAGTGATAATCTTCGTCTTCGCCAGCAGCATTGGTGTAATGACCATGTTCTTCGTTGTGATAGAAGTGAGAGCTAGAAAAGACTTCTAGACCGCCTTCTGTGTAGAGGATAACGGGCAAGTAAATTGCTAAGTCTCCAATGATATGAATTTCGTGGGCATCGGAGATATGATGCATGATCATCTCACCCGCGTCAAAGCCAGCTTCTTCGGAGTGATTGTCTTGATGATCGGCATGATCGTCATGATGTTCTTGTGCCGGAGAATTCAGGGAAATCCCAGTAAAAAAGGTCAGAATGATAGCGCTCGAAAGTCGAGCTTTTAGGTTGGTTGTTTTCATCAGCATTTTCGGCGTTTTTCGGCGCGATACTGCGTTCAAAAATCGACTGCAAAGCTATTCATTAAAAGTAGAGAAAGAAACAAAAAAGCGGGTTTTTTTAACACCTGTGGAAAACCCCCTCAACCACACTGATTATCAATTAGATGAAGATCGAATTAGCGGCAAGAGATTTTTTATTTCTGCAGCAAGCAAAAGCATGTAGCCGATAAGATATCCGATTGCTGTGAAGGCAAGGCTCGAATTATCTAAAACTCCTACCAGCACCAACATTATTGCGGAGAGAAATAATTTGGCCGCGAGAGANCCCATGAAACTCGCTACAAAAATCTGTGGTCTTTTATCGTTTGCGTTTACCAGAAAACTATGTATTGCAATCGAGCTAACGGTGAGTATCCCAATGAGAATCCAAAAGGAAAATGGAACGTTTTCTTCTAATAGAAAGGTGGCTGAAGCCCATGCTCCTGCACATACCAAAACGACAATGATTATCAGATCGCGAATAAAGAGGCTGTTTGACTTAGAAGAATTCATCTAGAGGTAGTTCTGATAACAATGTAGACTGCGGCCCCAACACCGAATAAAGATAGAAAAAGAGTGAACCACGGTGTTTCTAATTTTAGCTTCTCGTCCAGTGCCATCCCAGCATATACACATAGGAGTATGGTGATTCCCATTTGTATGGCCATCCCAGAGTATTTGTAAAAATCGTTGGCCGGCCTTTCGTCCTCACCCTTGTCTGGCTTGCGTTGGTTGTGAGGATGAGTCAACTCCTGTGTTTTTAATTTCTTTGATCACGCCGCCACCCATAGTGCAATTTCCTGTAAATATAGCACCAGGTTCAATAGCTAATTTTTTGGTTGTAATGTCGCATTCTAGTCGAGCCGTTGACTTTAAGCTTAGAAGACCGTTCACCGAAATTTGTCCATTAATTTTCCCTTCGATGTCTGCGTTTTCGCAAATTACCGTTCCATCAATAGTTCCGGTAGCACCAACGACTAACCTTCCCTTGGCGGTAATGGTTCCCCTTACAGCGCCATCAATTCTAATATTACTATCCGTTTTAATTTCTCCCTCTATGTTCGTTCCGGCAACTATTCTGTTGAGTTTTTCAGGTGTGTGAGATTCGCTCATTTTGGAAATTTCTTTTGGATTTGAACTCTTAAACATGTTGTTTTGGTTTAATCCTTCTTAGAGATAATTTTGTTCAAAGAAGGCCTGGTAAACGTCAGCGTTTTTATTTCTG
Organism: Flavobacteriales bacterium; assembly: GCA_022448105.1. Lineage (GTDB taxonomy): Bacteria > Bacteroidota > Bacteroidia > Flavobacteriales_D > Cryomorphaceae > JAKVAV01. The sequence goes on from JAKVAV010000007.1 coordinate 72,587, forward strand.
AAAAGGGTGGTGAAGTTTTTGGTAGTAATGACAAACGTCTGATATTCCTTTCCATTTAGTTCCTTCAATGTTGATTGATTTGCAGCAAATGTATTGAAGTAATTCATTGCAGTCTCTTTATCGCCAAAACTCCGAACGATGATTATTTGGTGATCTCGGTCGATGAAACTGTTGGTGATTCTTAAGTTTTCACTTCTGAAGGAATTAGAATTGAAGTCAGCGATGGTCTCTTTAATGTCAGTTGAGCTGTCTTCTGCCTTAGGAAAAATCAGAGCAAAGAAATGCTCTGAATCATCCTTAACTTTATACATAGAGGTGTTAACCGCAAATGCAGAATTATCCTCTGAAGTTGATACACTCAGATCTTCATCACTATCTTTCCCATTTGCTTTCTTCTCATCTCTGGCTAACTGCGCTTTAAGCTCATTCAGGTTACCTAAGAGTTCTGCAGCCTTATCCGCCTCTTCTGTACCTCTGAATTTCGCAATAATCTCTCTCAAAAGGGTCTCGTATGCCTCAGGTTGCTTTTGGGCGCCTATAGTAAGTGCCTTGATTAGATAATATTTAGAGAGATAATTATTGTTTGGCTCATCTCTAATTACAGTGTTGCAGGCCAATAAAACATCGGTGTATTGTCGACGACTATATTTTTTATAGGTGGACTCATATGCCTTTCTCTCTTCTTCAATATTTCGGTTTTTATCCGTTATGTACTCTGGATTTGTAATCAATTTTGCAAATTCGCTATCTGGATAATCAGCAAGAATTACCGTTTTGTAGTACATCGAGTTATCTCTAAATCCCGTTCCTACAAATCCTCCAGATTCCTCCTTCTCAACGTAAATCCTATACAGTTGATAGTGAGCGGGAAGGGAATAAGAGCTTGTATCGTAATCGTTGGTGATTCTTAAAAATGACTCAATGGCATTGTCATCATCCTGAAGCCTCTCTTTGTATATAGTACCTATATCATAAAGAGCTTCAATTACAGCATAATGCGCAGCGTCCATCTCCCCAGCATCGAGGGGTAACTCTTCTAGATAATCTTCTAAAGTTTTTTCTTCCTCATCGGCTCCAACATTGGCCAGAAGGCTATCTGAAGGTATGCCTTGCAATGGGCCAGACAAGTTGATGTCCGTCTTCATAGAACGTCTCCAATTATCTTCGTTTGGTCTGTCTCCCCATCGGCTCTTGAATTCAGTAAAACCTGAGCTTAGAGCATTGGTGTTGTAGAAATACCATTTTCTGCCAGAACCCGAACTCCCACCAGAGGAGAAATTAGGCCTGTTTTGAAGTCTTTCTAGCGCATCGAGCTCTTCTTGTCTTTTCTGCTCTTTTTCTGCTTCAAGCTGAGCCATGATTTTGAGTATCTTTTTGTCCCTATCTTTTTCATCTAACGAAGCCAAGGCAATTAGGCTGTCATTAGTCGAAACAATTTCCAGATTATTGACTAAATCATTTAAGGAATTGGCCTTTGCTACAATGCTTTTATAATTTGGGAAATCCTCTGGAAGAATAGTGGCTGTGCTATCGTAGTAATTTTTGGCTAGCACGTAATTTCTGTCGGCAAAGTTTAGTTCAGCTAAACGCAAATAACTCTTTCCTTTTTGCACGGGATTGTCGATACTTGTTCTTATTGATGTTTTGAGATAATCAACACCCTGAGGGATATTTTGCTCTTCGATTTCGATATCGGCTAAAGCATAATAAATTTGGTCATAGTACTCTTCATTCTTCTCGTCGTTTGCCATTTTGAGAAGCATGTCCTTAATTTTTTTTGAATCAAGTTTACGGTCAAACGCCAGAGCCTGAGAAATCTTGGCGTAAAATTCCATCTCGTAATCCGGTTTTAAGTCCACGACGGTTTCGTAGGCGCTGATGGCATTCGCATTGCGGCCTTCGATGTTGTAGACCTGAGCCAGGATGTAGGTTAAGCGCGCCTTCATTTGCTTGTCTGTGCATAAGATGGAGGCGTCCTCCAAGTATGGTATTGCGTCCTTGTAGCGGTTTTGCCGCAGCATCATTTGCGCTTTAACCGCTTCGAGTTGCCAAGCAAAGCCTTTTGGGCGATCTTTAGAATTATCGTCCTCAACCACGCTCAAAACTGTTGCTGCTTTTCCATATCTTTCTTGCTCAATGTAGGTGCGAGCAAGCCATATCGCGGCCTCAAACCTGGAGCTTTGGCCTTTGTACTTTTTTGCCACATACGAGCTCATCTCTTCGGATTTGGCATATTGACCTTTGTAAAAATTAGCCACGCCAATCATCAAGTAGCAGTCATCGATCCACTTGTTGTGCTCCTTTTTACTGATCTCCATGCTGTGTCGATCAATTACAGTACTGCACTTTTCAATGACCTCATCCATCTGAGGGTATAAATTCTTTGCCCCCTCCTCGGTGGGCATTACATAGACTGGAAGCAATTCAAGGTAGTCTTCTTCCTTGCTTGTCCACACTTGTTCTTTGGTAAGCCTCATTATTTCTGAGGCGTTGAAGTACCAGTTGTAGTGCGAAGTGGTGTTGTGATATAAGCGATTGGTGAAGCCAGATTTCTTTTTGGAGCAGCTAGTCAATAGGAAAAGTCCAGCAAAGATTGCCAAAGTGATATGGAAAAGTCGTCGCATGGAAATCACAAATTTTGCAAAGGATAGAGGTAAAACTGAATTGCCGCAAAATTATTGCATTTTTCTGAATCTCAGATTGAAAAAGGAATTCGGATATTTGTCTGGATAAAATGGAAAAAAAACCCTCAAATAGAGAAAAGCGTCAAGAGCTGATCAAGAAGCTAAAAAACAAGTATCGGCTTGTGGTAATGAATGATGCTACTTTTGATGAAAGCTTCTCTGCTTATCTAACGCCATTAAATGTTATCGCCGGAGCTACATTGGTGTTCTTGTTTATCGCTTTTATCGTTGTCTCCTTGATTGTTTTTACTCCGTTAAAAGAGTATATACCCGGTTACAGTGATACTCAAACCAGAATAAGAGCCCTTGACACAACGGTTAAAGTAGATTCGCTTGAAAAGGCTCAGTCTGTTTACACATCCTATTTTGATAACCTCATGAGGATCCTAAACGGAGAAATGGTAACGGATACGTCCCAGATGGCTTTAGGTTCAGACACTCGAAAATATACGAATCTGGACCTTTCCGCTTCGGCAAGAGATTCAACCCTAAGAAAAGAAATTGAATCGGAGGAGGAGTTTGCGCTCAGCGAGGAAGCGAAGTCCGTTTCAGAATCCTTGGGTCTTGCCGGGACGATATTGTTTCCACCAATTATCGGAACAATTACCGCGGAGTTTGATTCGAAGATTGAACACTATGGGATCGATGTTACCGCAAAGGAAGGGGAGACTATTAAAGCCGTCTTGGACGGTACTGTGGTAATGTCTTCTTTCACATCGGATGGTGGGAATGTAATTCAAATTCTGCACGCGAATAATTTGGTTTCCATTTATAAACACAATTCTGTATTGCTGAAAAAGGTTGGCGATCGCGTGGAAGCGGGTGATTCAATAGCGATAATTGGAAACTCCGGTGAGCTCACAGATGGCCCTCATTTGCATTTTGAACTCTGGTATAACGGGTCGCCCCTGAATCCGATGGAGTACATCGCTTTTTCGTCATAAGTTGTAAAGGAACAGCTAGACGCTCACAATCACAGAAATCATCGCTTCCAGATTAGTAGATACGCTTTCCGAAACCTCGTCTCGCATAACATCTTAGAAAAAAGCAGCGTTTATTTAACTCATGAACCAAGCCAAACCGACTTCGTGCAATTAGATAATTGAATGAATAATCTCATAGCTCTTTTCTCAAGTTTTCTGATCTCTGCTGCATTTGGGCAAGTTACGCTTCTCGATACACAGTTTGATTTCGGAACCCTATCAAGGCTGGACCAGAATTACGCAGACTTTCGACTGAAGAACGAGAGTAAAAAGGAGGCTGTAATTTTCAGGGTTGAAGCACCTAGTCATGTTGATGTTAACTTTAGTTCGAAGAAAATTCTTCCAGACTCTACGGTGCACATCAGACTGGCCTATAACCCAACAATCAAAGGGGACTTTAATGAATCATTCAAGATCTACCTCAGTGCTTGGGATAAACCGAAGACCATTCAGCTCAAAGGGGAGGCTACTTTCTCATTCGACAAGTTTATCCCTTGTCCCGATTTTTCAACTGACCCCGCAGGGTCGTTAAGGCCCTTTTCGATCACTGCCAGAACTCTCAACAATATCCCCATTGATTTCGCTGAAATAAGTATTTTTAAAGGTGGCCGTTCCTGCGGAAAATATTTCACAGATCAAAATGGCGAAGCGGAGCTGATGCTTAACGCAGGGAGGTATTTTTTCTCGATTTCCGGTAAGGACACTTCCATATATGTGAATGCCACCAATGATCATCTTGTTGCTTTCATAGACATCGAAAAAGATCAAGTGCCATTAGAAGATATTGAAAATCGAAATATTGAGGTTGAAAAGGAGTTGATATTAGAGGCGACAGAAGAATCATCTCGTGAAGAGGAGATAACCGAAGAGGATTTAGTTTTACCCTTGTCGAAGTTCAAGCCAAATAATTTGGTGTTTTTGGTCGATGTTTCAACTTCTATGAAACATAATGGTAAGCTAGATTTATTGAAGGTGGCCATGGTTAATTTGGTAGATGCCCTCCGCGACGTTGATCGGTTTACGTTAATCTCCTATGCTGGTGAATCGGGAGTTATTATGAAGACTGAAGAGAACCTGGACAAGCAGAGGTGCATTAGAGCAATAATGGGCCTTTCTGCTGGCGGAAGAACAGACGGAACAAAAGCCATAAACCGTGCCGGTATGGCTGCTCAGGTTTCCTTTATCGAGGGCGGAAACAACCAGATTATTTTGGCCACAGACGGAGCCTTTAATGAGGGAGCGGATAAAGCGCAAAAATTATCGGCTAAGTTCAAACGAAAAGGTGTTTTCACATCCGTGTTAGGTATTAAGTGCGGAAATTACACCTCGCACGAAATGCAAGAGCTAGCTTCAATGGGCGGTGGAAACTACATACCGCTTAATAATATTAAAGATGCCGAGCGGAAGCTTCTAGAGGAAGTCAAAATAAGGTCAATGAGGGCTGCTAAGGTAGAACCTTGATATCTTATCTTTGCGCCCTCATGAGTGAAAAACATTCAAAGCATGTTGCAGTAATTGGATCGACGGGGTATCTAGGTATACAGACCTTGGAGGTCATTTCTCGTTATTCAGATCAATTCGTTGTGGAGGTTCTCTCTGCAAAGAAGAATGCTAAATTACTTGCTGAACAGGCTTTGAAATTTAACCCCAACGTGGTTGTGATCGCTGACAATTCAGAATACAACTGGTTGAAGGATCAACTTTTTGATCATGGGATAAAAGTATACTGTGGCGAACCGGCAATAGCCGATGTGGTTCAGATCGAAGACATTGACGTTGTGCTGAACGCCCAGCTGGGAGTATCTGGAATTGAAGTTTCGCTCAAGACTGTTGAGGCGGGTAAAGATCTAGCATTAGCCAACAGGGAGTCACTAGTTATTGCGGGGGAGCTTTTAACTAAAACGGCTCAAATTCACAGAGCAAACATCCTTCCTCTCGGTCTCGGCCATTCCGCTATTTTGCAAAGTCTAGCTGGAGAGTATCAGAATAAAATAGCCCGCTTATATCTAACTCATCCTAGATTGGAGGAGAATACCCCTCATGAACAGTTGTTGAAATCAGTCGAAAAACAGACCATCAGGGAACAAAGCCAAGTGGTAAATGAGGCTACGTTTTTTAGAAATGGATTTGAATTAATAGAGGCAAAGTGGCTCTACGGAGTTGAACCACAACGTGTGGATTTTCTCCATCATCCCGAGAATGTTTGTCATGGCATGGTTAAGTTCGTAGACGGTAGTGTCAAAACAGTTATGTCTAGCAGGGATATTGGTCTACCAATTCAGTTTGCGCTTAGCTTTCCGACTAGATTGGCACCAGAAAGTTCAGGATTTAGTTTTGAAGACCAATTAATTTTATCCTTCGATAAAACGAATATTAAGAAAGAAAAGAGTGTCAAGCTTTGTGAAGCCGCTCTCGAAAGCGGAGGTCTCGCTCCCTGCATCTTGAATGCTTCAAATGATATTGCCGTCGAAGCATTCTTGAATGGCAGAATGAGCCTCTCAGAGATTCCAAACTTTGTGGAAGAATGCTTAGAACAAATCGATAAAAACCCGAAACAAAATATAGGAGATTACCTTTCTTTCGACTTCGAAACAAGAAAGAGGGTATCCGAGTTATTAAAGTCCAAAGCATACTGATCTAATGGAAATTCTTATCAAAGTAAGCCAATTCATACTTAGCCTTTCGATATTAATCGTGCTGCACGAATTGGGGCATTTTATTCCAGCCAAGCTATTCAAAACACGGGTGGAAAAATTCTATCTCTTCTTTGATCCATGGTTTTCACTTTTCAAGAAAAAAATTGGTGAAACAGAGTATGGCGTTGGATGGCTTCCACTTGGGGGATATGTAAAAATTTCGGGGATGATTGACGAATCTATGGACACCGAACAGATGGCCCAACCAGCCAAACCTTGGGAGTTTAGATCGAAGCCGGCATGGCAGAGATTGATTATCATGGTAGGTGGAGTAACGGTAAATGTCATTTTAGCCTTTTTTATCTACTCCATGATGCTTTTTGCTTGGGGTAAGGAATATGTGCCGATTGAAAATCTTAGCTATGGGGTGCATGCAGATAGCTTAATGCTTGAGGCTGGCTTTGAACATGGCGATAAGATTGTTGGCGTTGAGGACCAAGAGCTTACCGTTTTGAGCGACGTTAACTCGGCAGTCCTCTTTGGTGGAGCTCGAGTAATTAAAGTTGACAGAGATGGATCTATAATGACCTTAACACTGTCAGAGGATATCGACCAAGCGATTTTAAAATCTGGGCAACAAACGCTCTTTTCGCAACGATTTCCGGCAGTGATCGACTCTGTAACAGCAGGTTCTCCAGCGGAAAAAGCAGGGCTTCTCAAAGGGGATAAGTTCGTAAAAATCAACGGCGAAAGCGCATCTTTCACACCTGAACTACTCGAGTTGCTTAACAGAAACAAGGGGCAGAAGGCTATAGTCGTTGTAAATCGAGGAGGGAAAGAGGTGAACCTATCAGTTTCTGTTTCTGAAGAAGGCACCTTGGGTTTTTTCTACAAGGCACCTGCCCAATTTTTTGATAGTGTGATCCAAGAGTACGGTTTTCTTCAGAGTTTCCCCGCTGGAATAACCTACGGGTGGACACGTCTTACTGACTATGTTAAATCCTTGAAACTTCTATTTAGTGGTGAAGGAGTAAAACAAGTTGGGGGCTTTATCACTATAGGAAAACTATTTGACGACAAGTGGAATTGGCAACGATTTTGGAATATGACGGCCTTCTTATCCATCATCTTGGCGGTGATGAATATCTTACCTATTCCTGCACTAGACGGGGGCCATGTGATGTTTTTGCTCTACGAGATGATTTCGGGGCGAGAACCCCATCAAAAGGTGCTCGAATATGCTCAACTAGCTGGGATAGCCATTTTGCTTACACTACTTGTATATGCGAACGGAATGGATCTATTCAGGCTTTTTAAATAATTGCTGAGTTTTGAAACTGTTTGTTATAAAGGCACGTAGTTATTCACACTTTCGTCCTTTCTAATTATGTCTGAAATGAGCAGTATTGATGTCAATGGATTAAAACAGCTTTCTGGAGATGATAAGGAATTTGTCAACGACATCCTTAAGCTTTATACAGAGCGCACCACTGCAGACTTGACTGAACTTGAAAGAGCTCGAAATGTATCGGATTGGAGTAAGGTGAGATTTGTCATCCACCGAATGCGATCTTCTGCAGTCCCCCTTGGTTTAAAAGAGCTTGTAATCCTGTTAAGAAAAGTCGAAAATAAGCTTCGATCTGATCAAGTGGAAGGAATTAGTTCAGAAATAGAGGAAATTGCGCAACATTCTCGCGAAGCTGTAAAGGATGCCAAGTCACATCTAAAGATGGCCTAGGAACAAGAGTTGCCGTTATGAATTAAATCGAAATTTTGACTCAAAAACAGAAAATTTTACTTGTTGACGACGAAGTGATCGCGCTCAAAATAACCAGAAGACTTTTGGTAGAGAGCGGCTACGCTGTCGATATAGCTCCAAGCTCAGCAGAAGCCATGAAACTATTGGGTTCATTTGCGTACGATTTGGTTATAGTGGATATCACAATGCCATCTATCAGTGGGTTTGATCTGATTCAATTAATGCAGAGCTTTGACTATAATGTTCCGGTAATCTTTTTGAGCAACAACGATAACCAATGGACCATAAAAGAGGCATATAATGTCGGTGCAAAAAGATTTGTAAGCAAAGAGAAAGAGTTTAATTATCTTCCCCAAATCGTCAAGGAGATTTTAACCACCGCTTGAATAAAATTGAGTTTCTTTCTCTTGGCATCCGGTTTGGGCGAAATCACCAAGGCTTCATTACCAAGGCATCTTCAATTGCTGAATTAGATAAGCAACCTACACATCTTCTTTGATCTCAATGATTCCGACGAACTAAAGTTCCAAGAAACTCACTGAAATAGTTTATTCGATTTTATGGGCGCCTGAAGGTTAATTCGCGGTCTTTGAGGAGTATAATTTTTGATTTTTCTTAGAAAAAAATCACATCTTGCACCGCTTAAAAAGTGCCTATTCCAATTTAGAGAGGTGGGTTCCGTTTACAGAGCCTCGTTCGTGTCTTTCAATGACATACACTCTTCTTTGTTCTTGGGGGTTTAGCTCTAGTTTTTAGCTTCTCGGTTAAGGTTGATTTTGAACCAGCGGTAACCCCTTTTTCATAGAGCCATTTCCCAGAGGGGTGTTAACAAAAAGAAGGTTTTCGTCTTTATTATTATGAGGCGATCTATCGGTTTATTTCATTTTATAGGCCTAGTTTTATCGCCGGCAGCAACCACAGAATTGGTGGCTGTATAGCTATTTCTCAATCTACATGATCGCTATATTAGGACAAGGAATTGCGGGAACTACAATCGCTCTAAGACTATTAGAAAGAGGGAGACCCTTTGTTATTCTCGACAATAGCCACAAAACGTCGAGTTCAATGGTTGCCGCTGGATTGTGGAACCCCATTGTTTTTCGCCGCATCAATAAGAGTTGGATGGCTGATGAATTCATAAGGGAATTAGAGTCATTTTATCCAAAAATTGAATCTTTGATAGGGGCGAATTTTTATCGACCTAGGCCCGTATGGCGCCTGCATGGATCAAAGCAAGAGTTCGACAAGTGGCATGAAAAGAAATACCTTCCTGGTTTCAAACATTATCTCAATAATCCACCACTCAAGATGCAAGAATTTTTGGGATATGCTTCCGACTATGGCGAGGGGGAGGTCAGACATACGGGATATTTGGATCTTCCTTCGTTTCTTTTACACTCGAGAGAATTCTTCAGCAATAAAGGGTTGTTGGTTGAATCGGAAATGGGCTTGCAACCGAGTCTTGACGAGCTAACTTTTGTATCAAATTCACAACACAAGATAGCGCAGGTGATAGATTGTAGAGGGAGTCAATCGGCTAAATCTGATTGGTGGAGCTACCTTCCATTTGGCCTCACAAAAGGAGAAGTACTCACCATAAGATGCCCGCAGCTGTTCTTAGACAAAACATTCAACGCGGGGTTTTTTGTTTTGCCTCTCGGCAATCATGTATTTCGAGTAGGAGCAACCTTTAACTGGAAGGATAAATCTATAGAACCAACAGAGCGCGGAAGACACGAGCTTAGTGAGAAATTTGAAAAATATTTCGACTTCGACTATGAAGTTTTAGAGCACAAAGCTGGAATAAGGCCAACAGTTCAAGATAGAAGACCGCTAATTGGCCATCACCCAAAACTAAAACACCTTTCTCTATTTAATGGCTTGGGAACAAAAGGAGTAATGTTAGCACCGTATCTGTCGAATCATTTTTTGGACTTTTTGATCGAAGGAGCACCACTTATCGAAGAGGCAAACCTAGGTCGCTTTAATCACCTGTTTGGTCAGATTAACCCGCAGATCAACCATCCTAATTAGAAACTCACTTCTAGCTGTTAGCATTTAGGAGAGAATATGATCGTTTAAACCTCCATAATTGAGGTATTTTACCATTGGTTTCTACCGCAAGATATAATCTTAAAAAGATGCTTTCTCGTATTTATTTAACCACCATTTTCAGTCTCTTCATTCAAATTATTTTTGCTCAGGCGCCGCAGGGGATAAATTATCAAGCTGTATTGAGAGATGCTGACACCGGTGAGGCATTCAGAAACGAAATGGTAGTAATTATCATTACGGTTCGGCAAGGTGGACCAAATGGAACTGTCGTCTATACCGAAACACATTCAAATATTGTAACAAGTGAATTTGGAATAATTAACCTTCTTATCGGAAATGGCGATATTAATGATGGAGACTTCCCATCCATTCCATGGTCACAGGGCGATATTTGGTACGAGGTAGAGGTAGATAAAGGCTCGGGGCTGGAAAGCTTTGGATCATCCCAGTTTCAGTCTGTTCCCTATGCCTTGTATTCGGGAAATGGTGAGATATCTTTAGATAATGATCCTACCAATGAACTGATTACTTCAGCCGAATTTAACCCGGAAAGTAATACAATATCACTCCAACAAGCTGACGGGAGTCAAGTATTAGTTTCTCTTTCTAATTTGAATGTTGATGACTTAGATGCTGATCCAGCAAACGAACTAATTGATCCTGATGAAGGTCTCCAACTTATTAATTCCAATCTAAGAATAGTAGAAGCTGGGATCATTTATTCAGTTAATTTGAGCTCACTTCAAAATGATAATGATTCTCTACCTACAAACGAATTGATCGATGAATCCTCAATGGCCTTAATTCAAGATACCATTTTAGTTATTAGTGAAGCGGGGATAGAACATACGGTAAACCTTGCACCTCTCAGGAACGATGATGACTGGAAGGTGTCTACAGAGAGTCAGACCATTTTCAACACCGGCGACTTAGTGGGGATTGGGACAGACGCCCCTGAGGCAAAGCTCGAAGTTGTCGAGTCAGATGAGGCTAATGCAGTCCTGAATGTTGTAAGTGGTACAGATACAGTTATTTATGCACAGAATAGACGTTTAGGGATAGGAACTTCTAACCCTTTAAGCGCTGTTCAAATTAGTGGATCAGTGGGTTACGACGTCACTGTTTTGTCAAACGTTGAGACAAATAATTATATAGCTAGCATTGAAGATCACATGATTGTTGTGACCTTTCAAAACACAGGGAATGAAGATTTTAGTATCCTTTTGCCGTCTGCTGACGTATGCGAGGGGAGAGTCTATTTCATTAGAAAGACAGGGGCGCCTGGCGCAGTAGGTGATGTTACAATCAATACTGCAGGTTTTCCTGTTGATTTTGACGACCCGGATCTTGTATTAACTGAGAATGGGCCAGAAACAACTGTACTGCTCTCTCTTGGGAATAATGGGTGGACTCGGATACTAAGAGAAGATTAAATATGTCTAAGTTTTTACCCCTAGAACATCAGACTGCAAGAAGTAAAATTGCTTGCCTCTTGCCATTTTTTTTGTTTATCCTCATGGCAAGTTCTGTTTACTCACAATCCGTGCCCGAAGCCATAAGTTATCAAGCCGTCGTGCGTGATGCGCAGACTTTTCTTCCAATTTCAGAAAGATCAGCTTATGTCTCTGTTGAATTTCTTGATGGACCAGGAGGAGATGTTCTTTATCATGAAGAGTTCCCTTCTGTACAGACCGGAAAAGCAGGCTTAATAAATTTGAATTTGGGAACGGGGCAATCACTAGTGCGCTCCTTTGAAGAAATTCCGTGGGATACGAAACGTGTTTGGATGAGGCTTTCAGTTGATGTAGGTGAAGGGTTGAACATCCTTCAAGAGTCTCCATTTAACACGGTTCCATATGCATTCTATGCTTTAAATGCTGGCTCTGAGGATGCGGATGCTGATCCAGAGAATGAGCTCATCAAGGAGCTTTCACTAGAGGAAAATATTCTTAATGTTACAGAAGGGGAACAAGCAAACTCAGTTGATCTAAGCTCCCTAATTGATGATGCAGATTCGAATCCCACCAATGAGTTGCAAAGTCTAGACCTGTCATCCGAACATGAACTAACTATTTCAAATTCGCAGGCTGAGAATGTGATTGACCTATCTCCTTACGTCAATACTGATAACCAAACCCTCAGTCTGGATGAGAATAACGTGTTAAGCATCAGTGGATCAAATTCTGTTGTAGATTTAGATTTGTTGCTGGATGGGTTGGAGAACACGGACGCAGATCCGGAAAATGAACTTCAGAATCTTGAGTTAACGGGTAATATCCTTACTCTTACCGGTATTGATAACCCCAACGAAGTTGACTTAACAAAATATGATCAATCAACCCTGACTAACGGAAGGATATTTATTGGTAGTTCAACGAACGAGCCAAGTGAGGTTGAAATATCGGGTGACCTGACACTCAATGATAATGGTGAAACACAGGTATCAGCCATCATGGGCACAGATGTCTCAGTATCGCCACCATCCCTCGACCAAGTACTCCGTTTTGACGGGACCCAATGGATTCCCGGATCAAATAGCGATGCAGATGCTGATCCATTTAATGAAATTCAGGATCTCTCCTTAATAGGTTCAGTTTTGAGCTTGACGGGAGGAGGCTCATCAGTTAATTTAGGCTCGGTACCCGGAATAGGCCCAGATGCTGACGCTGACGCATCGAATGAGATCCAGGATTTGAGTTTGTCGGGAAACATGCTTTCCCTCACTGACGACCCTACAAGTGTCGATCTTTCAGGATATTTAGACAATACTGACAATCAGGATATGAGCTTATCTGGAAATGAACTCACGTTGACTGGTGACGGGTCCTCAGTTGACCTGTCAAAATACGATCAGTCAGAACTTTCAGAGGGTATGATCTTCGTTGGAGATGGTTCTTCCAAGGCACAAGAAGTTAGTGTTAGTGGTGACGCTTCAATTATGCCTGATGGTGTGATGACAGTTCAAGGCCTGCAAGGTATTCCAATTAGTGATGCTGTACCTGCACATAAGCAGGTTTTAGCATATAATAATGATAATTCTCGTTGGGAGGCGCATACGGTGAATTCGCTTAGTCAAGGGACCATAACGAGCTACTACAGCATTGATCCCTTAGATTTTAGGGAGGTCGCTGATAGAACCTTAACTACGGTGGACTTATCCGAGAACAACGGGATTAAATTTTACGATGACGAAGCGCCATTTGCTACTCTAAGAAATACCGGAATAATTGAAATGATGGCTCCTGTGCACCTGCCACACGGAGCAACGGTTACTGAGGTAAGCATACACTACCACAATAGTCGTGTAGCCTCGACTGTTTCAGATTTTGCTAATTGGATACAGGCATATCTTGCTCGAAAGGATATGATCAATTTTTCACAGACCAATCAGTACATGTATAGTATAGCACTGAATGGAGGTGTTGGAGATAGAACTTCATCTTCAACGACTATAGCCAATGCCATCATTGATAATGAGAGATATTCTTACCGATTCTTTTTTAAGCTGAGCGAATTAGTAATGAGCGATAATGAAGATGTGGCTGATATTCTTCAAAGGATTTACGGGGTAACAATTCAATATACAACGACGAACTAGTTTTGAGAGTCCTCCAACCTATAATGTGTATACTCCTGTGGATTATGGGGAGCTCTACTTTTGCACAAGTCATTCTCGAGCGTCAAGTTATTGGCTCCGGCGGCGGATCTTTTTCTTTGACTGAAAACACTGTATTCGAGCAAACTATTGGTGAATCGATCACCCCAACATTACATGCACGGGACTTTTTATTGACACAGGGATTTCAGCAACCAATTACGGGTTCAGGGTTTTTGGCTATTGATATCGAGACGACACCCTCATCTTGTCCAACTTCATCTGACGGGACAGCTCGAATTAATTCTATAACTGGCTGCGATGCACCCTACTCTATACTTTGGAGTAATGGAGTTTCAGAATTAGATAGTTTAGACAGGCTTTTACCGGGGCTCTATTCCGTAACAGTTAAAACAGGCTTTTGCCAAGAAACTGTAGAATTCGAAGTTCCCGCAGGACCTGAGGCCAATTGTCGAATTCGAATATTTAATGCTTTTACACCTGATGATGACGGGAAAAGTGATTTTTGGATGATCGAGAATATCACCCTTGATGAGTTTAATGAAAATAAAGTAGAAGTCTTCAACCGTTGGGGACAACCGGTTTTTTCTGCGACTAATTATGATAATCAAGAAGTTGTGTGGCGTGGTGAATCGGAAACAGGAAGTGAACTCCAGTCAGGGACTTACTTCTATATTGTTGAGACTGGAGGGATCACTTTTAAGGGCTACGTAGAATTGATCAGATGAGAAAAAATTTATTCCTAGTCTTTATTCTGTTGGTTATAGTTGGCCAGTCAAAAGGCCAGCAACACAGCCTTTACTCTCAATACATTTTTAACTTATATGCTATAAATCCGGCCTATGCTGGTGAAAGAAACGCCGCGGCTACAGCCCTGAGCTACCGAAATCAGTGGGTAGGTTTTGAGGGGTCACCCAAAACAGCATACTTTTCGGCGCACTCTCCAATACGGAATAATAATTTGGCTATTGGTCTATGGTTTCAGAATGACCAAGTAGGCGCTAGGGAACACAGCTCTTTCCATGGAACAGTTTCGTATAAATTGAGGCTTGATAAAAATCGAAGGCTCTCCTTTGCTTTAAGTGGAGGAGCTCTAAATCATCGATATAATTGGAATGAGCTTGATTTTCCCGACGGATCCGATCCAGTAGCTTTCGTAAATGAGCCTAATCAATGGAGGCCGATATTCGACTTCGGAATGATGTACTTGGCCCGCCAGGGTTATGCAGGTATAAGCATACTTAATATTAATAGCCCTGATTTGTCTGCACTGGATGTGATTGATGTACGCCTAAATCCAAGCATGAATCTCATTGGAGGGTACATTTTCCCCATTTCTAAAAAGATTGATCTTAAGCCGAGCACACTTATTAGAGCCCAGACAGACGGTTCCTGGACACTTGATGCCAATTTGAGCGCACGGTTCATCGATAAACTTTGGGTTACTCTGACTTACCGCTATCAATTTGGTATGGTGTTTAGTGGTCATTTGTATATAAACGACAATTTCCACTTTGGATACTCTTACGATCTCACAACAAATTCTTTGCTTTCTCAGCAGAGCGGAACACACGAAATTTTCATAGGCTACGATATTGGCCTTTATCGAAATAAATCCTCAGCAAGAGCAAAATTCTAAGGGATGCGCTTAATTCTCTCCTTAATCATATCGCACGTCCTGTTCAGCCAAGCCTTGCTTGGACAAGAAGGTAAGAATCCTTGTCAAAAGCTGGAAAGCCTCTTAGCCAATGGGAAGTACAGAAGTGCTTATAAACACCTTGTCATAAATGGAGAATATTCTTGCGGAGTAGTCAGATATGCAGAGGTACTGCGCTGGAATGATCGTTATGAAGAGGCGATAGAATTGTTGAAAGGAGAAGATGGAGAGGAGGCAACCGAGTTGCGCCATACACTGGAAGGCTTTCTCGGGTTGAAAACGAAAAACGAGCTCTACACGATTCGTTCTTTCGACGGAAATGACTCCACATCGAGGGCGGTTTTTGCATTTGACAAGGAGCCGATTTTCATTTCTTCCGAAGAAGTTCGAACAAGCTTTTTTCCGATCAAAGAGTATACAAATAAATCAAGCTTTGCATCGTCTTCAGAATCAAGCATCCTATATGAACGTATTGCTGACGAGTTCTATGAGAAACAAGAAAAACTCAACTTTGAACTAGAGGGAGGGTGGATTGTAAATGATTCGATTCTTTATTATGGGGCGTATTACAAGGTTCCCTTGTACTCAGGAGGATATCACAATGACTACGCGATCTATAAATGGGACGGCAAGAAACATAGACTTCTTGACTGGATTCAGAAAGGAGAAGCCGCCTTCCACCCGACAGTCACAAAAGATGGGTGGCTTATTTTTTCGAGTAATCGCGAAGGCGGATTTGGAGGAATGGATCTCTGGAAGATCGATCTTAATGTGCAAGAGGGTCACCCCATTAATCTTGGAGAAATGGTCAACTCCACCTTTGATGAGATCTATCCAGCTGAAGCAGGAGACTCTCTATATTACGCAACGAATGATCCAAACAGATCGATGGGTGGGTTTGACATAATGCTATTTTCAGAAGGTAAATCGACAAACCCTGAAAAGCCCTTAAATAGTGTCAACAATGAGCTGAACCCTTATACGGTAAATGGAGATCTCAACTATTTAATTACCGATAGGTTATATCCTGACTCTCTTAATTTGCTAGTGAAAGTGAAGCCCTTTAAATCAAGGCTCTTATTTGATTTAGTGCGCGGGGAGGTTAACAACGAAAGCATTGCTGCCGGAGACAAAGTTGAGCTTCTTGATAGTGAAGGGAACCTACTCGATTACACCTTTGTAAATTCTGACGGAAGATTCACTTTTGCAAGCATTAAGGGTTCAGAGGGCTACTCTTTCTCTTTTGGAGAGGGGAAGTTATATGAAGGAGATAAGGTTCGCTTGCTCGACAAGAATTTTAACCTGATGGACGAGATCATTGTCGATGAATCAGGTCAAGCAAAGTTTGAACTTCTTACCCCAGAAGATTATGTTCTTCGAAAAGAAGAGAATAAGGACGAAAGTGTTCTTTCTGTTGATATTCTAGGGGTTATTTCACACCCGAATGAAGAAGCTTCCAAAGAAGGAATTGAGATCTTTTTGCAAGATTCAGAGGGGAATACCATTGCTAGGGTATTTACCAACGAGAAGGGAGAGTTTGTGTTTGAGCAGGTAAAGCCAGATGAATCGTATTCATTTCAGTCTAATGTTGATGATTTAGGGTCTAAGATTCGAATTTTTAACCAAGACGGTCAGATTATTGAGACAATATCCCCAAATGAAAACGGAGATTATGTGTATGTCCGACTGAAAGAAACTGATAAGATCATCACATTTACTAACGAAGAAAACATTACTGTAAAGGTAGCAGAGGAAGAAAGATTCAATTTACCTGCTTTGTATTTCGAGCTGGATAACACGCAACTTGTCCCGAAATCGAGAGCTGTATTGGCTAAAATTCAAACGATTCTAATCGATAATTTGCACATAGCTATTCGGCTTTCAGGGCATACCGACTCAACGGGAGAGGCAGACTACAACCTCAAGCTTTCAACGGATAGGGTGAACGCGATAAAAGATTATCTATTCGCGAATGGAATTGAAAGGAATAGAGTTTCTGGCAAAGGGTTTGGCGAAACCCAGCTGGTTAATAGATGCAAGGACGGTGTTGATTGCAGCGAACAAGAACACGCCGCAAACAGACGAATAGAAATACAGTTTTACAATTCAGAAAGAGAATAACTACCCTTAAATTATGGTTATGAGCGAATTGAAGAGAACAACGATGAAATACTTGCTTTTGGGCCTAACGATAGCAAGTGGACTTAGCGTGCACGCCCAAACTAAAAAAGGTGAACGACTTGTAAAAGAGGGTAGATTTCAAGATGCATTGAAGCCATTAAAGAAAGCATTTGAAGGGGATAATGATGACCGAAAGGCAGGGGTACTTCTCATGGAGTCTTACTACACGTTACAGCGATATCAAGAAGCACTTGATGTCGCAGAGTTAATGAATGCGGAAGCCTCAATCGACGAAAATGAAACAATCCTTTTTACGGATGTGCTTATAGCGAATAATGACTTCTCAAGGGCGTATATAAACTTAGCACGAGCATTAGGGGAAGGCGGGGTCAATGTTCAAGGCTATAAATGGTTGAACAAAACTGCTAATCTTCTCCAATGGGACACCATTGTTTCGGAGAATGAAGTCACAGATGTTTCTGGGCTGAATACCGTGTACAATGAATATGCTCCATCTGTCATGGAAGAGGGTCTTATGTACATTGGGGACCAATTTACCGTCCAAACTCTTTATCCGACAGCATTTACAAATCAAAGTTTGCATCTCCTCTTCACCAGCAAAGAATTGAGTCAAGACAACTATGTAAAGCCAAAGCTTTTTCTGAGAGATCGCGATTACTACTTCCATGATGGTCCGATCGAAGAAGTACCAAATGAAGATGGTCTTTACGCAATTACCCTCAGGGAGATAGAAGGTCTGTTGTATGATCTGAAAATGAATATTTATTTTTCTGAACTTACCGGAAAAGAAAGTGACATTAAGCCGTTCAAGTACAATGGAACTTCTAATACTGGACACCCAACCTTTACTAAGAATGGCACTAGAATGTACTTTGCTAGCGATAGACCAGGAGGTTATGGACAACTGGATATATGGTACTCAGATTGGGAAAATGGTGGTTGGACCAACCCGATGAATGCGGGTCCAAGTGTTAATTCAGAGAAAAATGAACTATACCCCAAAGTTTCCAATGATCGCCTCTTCTTTTCCTCTGACAGAAGAGATCAAGGTTATGGGGGGCTGGATCTATACTACATCAGCTTGGTAGGGGAAAATAAATTCGCTTACAATTTACGAGCGCCAATCAATTCTCCGTACGATGATTTTGCCGTGACTTTTTCAGATTCAAAAAATGGATATTTCTCTTCCAATCGACCCACAGGTTTTGGTGGCGACGATATATACGCAATGCACTTTCAACCATCAAATATGGTTTTAGACACCGTCTCATTCGCGCTCGAGGATAGTCGAGGAAAAAAGAAACTAATTAAGATTTACGACTATGCTGGAAATGAGGTGATTGGGGTGGATGAACCCAATAAGAATAAAACTATGGTGGGCCTGCTTACGAGAGAACTTTACACAATCCGCACAGACTCTGTCTTCGATACTTCTTTGAAGTTAATTGCACGTGACAGTCGCGGCCATGTGGTCAGAGAATTCGAATCTAGTGAGCCAGAATTTAATATAGAGTTCTTGGAACAAGACTATTACAGTTTTGCAGCTCAAGATAATCGAGACGATAGTGAATTGTTAGATTTAAGCGCAGACTTAGTTGGTGAGGAAGCGCTCAATTTTAAGGAATTGACCTTCGAAATGCAAGACATCAATGGGGAACCATTGAATCTGCGAGTTTATGATAGCAACGGTCAAGAGCTCTTAGGGGTTCAAGACGATGAGAATGTTACCACATTAAGTGGAATTAAGACGAGAGAAGTTTACATGGTTAAAACAAATTCTCTTTGGGAGGAAGAAATAACCTTAGTCGCTAAGAGTACAAATGGAGAGGTGGTTAAGGAGTTTACCTCTTCCTCATCCAGCTTTGAAATAGAATTTTTAGAGCAAGATTATTATCGTGTACTAAAGCAAGAAAACGAAGATAATAGTCATCTTCTTGCTATATCTGATCAGAGAAATAACGCTTCAACTCAGGTAATTGATCCCCTCAATTTAATCATGAAAGACCGTCAAGGGAAAGCGCTGAATATCCGTCTTTTTGATGATGAAGGGAACGAGCTTAATCCATCTCATGATGCCTATGGCAAAACGGTGGAAGGAATTATTCCCGGGGTGAAGTATAAGGTTCGCACAGACTCCACTTGGTCGAACCAAATTAACCTAACGGCCTACGACCAACAGGGAGAAAAGGTTGAAGAGTTTGTTTCTACACAATCTGAATTTACAATAGAGTTCTTGAAGCAAGAAGAATATGATTTGAATAAGCAAGAAAATGAGGATGAAGGAGAACTTTTTGACCTAGTGGCCGATTATGGGGGGACGATAATAAAAGATACCCTTACTTTTCAGGCCACAGACAGCTCTGGTAAGACCCTGAATATGAGCCTATTTGACAGCAAAGGAAAAGAAATATTTGGATTTGACGACTCAAAAGTTGCGACCGGATTAGATGCCAAGGAAGTCTACACAGCCCGAGTGGATGAATCTTTTAATGAGGAGGTGAAACTTGTCGCCTACACTGAATCTGGGGAAAAGTTGAAAGAGATCAATGCAAATAAGTCTTCTTTTCGGTTTCAATTTATAGAGCAAGAGGATTACAGCCTAGAACAAGAAAGTAATCAGGATAATAACTTATTGTTTGATTTAAATGGTGTTGTATCCTCTGACCAATTTGAGGATTTCTCACAAGTGGCTGTGGTTTTAAAAGATGAGAATGGAGATGAACTAAATGAGATCAATACTGACCACGAAGGGAATTTTGAGTTCAAGAATCTCTCGACTGAGAAAGAATATTACTTGAGTATGCTTGGATTAACGGGGGCTGGAGAAATTGATGTTGTAGGAGAAACAGGGGCTCCATTAGAAACTCTAAAAAGTGCTTCCGGAGGTAATTCTTTTGCCTATACTAGATCTAGACCGGAGGCAGCGTGGATGATGACCACCTCAGTTGAATTACCTATGGTGTTTGCAATTGTTCCGACTGCTGAAATTCCAGAAACTGAAACGCCCGATTTATACGCCTTAGGGGACTCCTTGGTGAGGGCCTGCCAGGTGGATGAGGACGGTTTCATTAAATTGGGGAGCTTAATTACCGGACATGCTTATGAGCTACGGTTTAACAGAAGCACTTTTAATCCTTTAGATAGACTTGTGATCCTAGATGGCTATGGAGATACTACCCAGACCGTAAGGCCTGATGAAAACGCCGCGTTCGTTTTCGAATTGATGCCACCATCTGCAAAACTTACCAAGGATGAACCCGAACTGGTTCAAATAAACGAGGTAGATAATTCTAGAGAAAGGGTTACCATTATCCCCGCAAAGGAGAGTGAACCCGCAGAGTCTGAAAATGAAAGAGAAATCAAGATGAATCTATTTGGAAATGCAAGTGGCCTTAGCCAAGGTGATCCAATCGTCGTTTATGATTCGAATAAAGAGCTGCTATTAGAAACCTTTGCCTTATCGAATGGTTCATTTGCTATAAATCAAATTGAGGTTGATTCTATTTTTTATATCGATGCCAATAGCGCAGCGAAGATTAAACTAACTTCAGCCTTTCACGGTTTCGACAGAGAAGGTGTTAAACAGGCAAATGGTTGGTGGAAATTTGATTTCACAAAAGTGGAAGAAATGGAGAAGGTAGTGACCTTAGCCAACGTGTATTATAGGTTTGATAGTTATACTTTGAGCCCAGAATCTAAAGAGGCTTTGAACGAACTTTATAGCTATCTCGTTCAGAATCCCTCGCAAAAGATTAAAGTGCTCTCTCATACTGATTGCAGAGGCCCCAGAGCCTATAACGAAATGCTCTCCAACAATCGGGCGCGAGAGGTGGTGCGCTATTTGATTAGAAGAGGGATTGATGAAAACAGGTTGGCGTATGAGGGTCGGGGTGAAAGCCAGCCAGTGAACGACTGTAAAGATGGGGTTTGGTGCCCGAATTCCAAGCACGCAGCAAACCGAAGAACTGAATTTGTTCTTGTGAAAAATTGAATTTGCTACATTTAGACTAAATCAAATATTTCCATGAGCATTGCAAAACCATTCAATTTACAAAAGTGGATAGAGGATAATCGGGATATTTTGAAACCGCCCGTTGGCAACAAAAATCTTTACCCAGAGGGAACGGACTATATTGTTATGATCGTTGGCGGGCCAAACGCCCGAAAAGATTACCATTACAACGAAACTGAAGAGCTTTTTTATCAGATAGAAGGAGAGATTAATGTGAGAATTCAGCTAGACGGAAAGGCAGTTGATGTTCCTATAAAGGCTGGTGAAATGTATCTTCTTCCTCCAAAAATCCCTCATTCTCCGATGAGGTCAGAGGGTTCTGTTGGGCTGGTCATCGAAAGAGTAAGAAAGAATTCTAACTACAAGGATGGACTAATGTGGTTTTGTGAAAATTGCAATCATAAGCTTCACGAGACCTATTTTGAGTTAGAAAATATAGAGAAAGACTTTCTACCAAGGTTTCGTGAATTTTATAAGAATAAGAGTTTGAGAACGTGCAAGAATTGTGGGACAGTCATGGAGACAGACCCAAGGTTTACCTAGCGGATCAAAGTAACTAGGCCCTCTAGCTCAAACAGTTCACCGGTGCGCTCAACAGCAACAACTCTGTATACATAGAGATCAGATCGAGTAAAGTATTCCCCATCCGGAGACTTTCCATTCCACCCCTTATCAATAGAGTTCGAAACAAATACAAGGTCCCCCCATCGATTCCAAATTTCCATTTTAAACTCAGAGATATCGACTCCCACGGCCTTGAAGATGTCGTTTATTCCGTCACCGTCAGGGGTGAAAGAACTGGGTACATATATATTACCCATTACACTTACGCGAATAGAATCTTTTTCTATACAACCATTATCGGTTTCTATAGTGGCGTAAAAAGTTGTGGTTTCTGGAGGGGATGCAATTGGATTAGTGCAATCTAGACAGCTCAAATAATTACTGAATTCCCACTCGATATCGAAAAGACTAAACGCTTCAATTGTAGCCTCTCCGCCATAAGGAATCACTTCATCTAAGCCTAGGTATATGGGCTCTCTTGGAAAAACTCTCAGAATCCTTCTTTCAGTATCAAAACACCCGTCGTCATTAAACCCTACAACTGTTATTTCGGTAGTAGTAGTGATTTCGGCTGTGGTGGTCTCGGCATTTGGGTCGGTAAATATATTTTGCGGGCTCCATTGATAAGAATCACCCCCAGATGCGCTTAAGCCAATAGGCGTTCGGAAACAAGCCACGGTATCTTCCACCGTGAGCGAAATATCTATCGCTTGGGTCTGAACAAAAACTTCTAATGACCCTTCTCCACAAGCATTAGAAGAGGTCACTGTGTAGAGGATGTCTTCACTCGGGTTTGCCATTGGATCGGCAACATTTGGATTATCAAGACCAATTGTAGGAAACCACTCGTAACTGTTTCCCCCACTAACCTCAAGCTGTATGGGAATAGAATTACACGTCACGTAGTCTGTCTCACCCTCGAGGTTTGGCGGTGGATCAGCGAGGTTAATCTCGACAGTTCCCACCCCTTCGCACCCCTCCTGATTGGTAGCTGTAACTTCGTAAATAACGTCTTCAGAAGGAGTGGATGTTGGGTTAGGGATATTAGGGTCGTCCAAAAATATAGTTGGGACCCATTGGTAGTCGGTGCCGCCTGAGGCGAATAATTGTACAGATTCACCAGGGCAAATGGTGAATTCTTCTTCTACCCCCACGTCAATAGAGGAGACTATTATTTCAGTTTCCAGCGTTTGTTCCCCACAAATATTTGATCCTGTAAGCGTAACAATCGAGCTTATATTCCCAACAAAAACAGGATACGCAACCGTATTATCGACAAACAAATTTTCAGGTTCCCAAACATAATTTTCAGCCCCAGTGGCTCCAAGAGAAAATGGGGATCCATTACAAATGGGGACATTTTCAAAATCAAATTCCAACTCAGGGAGTGGCAACACCTCTAATTGCACAGAAGTAGAGTCGGGCCCTAAACAACCTTGACTATCTTCTGCCAATAAGGTCACTTCAAAAGTTCCTGGGGATGTAAAGATGTGTGTGGGATTTATTTCGTCGCTCGTTGATCCGTCTCCGAAGTCCCATAGATAAGCGTCAGCATCCTCGCTGAGGTTATTAAATTCTACAGCTTGTCCTTCGCAGATTGTTGCTGTTTCGAAATTTACTTGAGCTGATGCTGAAACTGAATTAAGTCGAAACTTGAAGACTCCCAAATTACAATTAGAGGATAAATTTGTTTGAGACCAAACATTTTCCTGGGTTGGGAAGTCGTCTAATCCGGTGCATCCGGCACAGACCGCTTGATAAACAGTGCCATTTTTGTCAAACCTGCTTGTGCCACCATCAACATGTTCAGCACTTTGACCTCCTCCAAAGTAAGTGGCATAAACAAGGTTTTCAGCATCCTCACTCAGGACCATTAGGTAAAAATCGCTTCCATCAGTATTTGGCTGGAAAGCATCTGCTGTTATTGGCAAGCCGAAGGTGTTTCCTCCTGCTTGAGCGCCAGCTGCAGAGTTTGTATTTCCACCCCACCCGGAGATATAAATGTCATTGCAATTGGTGACTAAAAACGCAGAGGGGGAAAAATCTATTTGTCCCTGATCACTGCCGATTCTCGTACTCCAAAACTGATCGCTGAGATCTGCGCTAAACTTTTTTACGAATTGTCTACCATTTGCATTGGCGTACACACCCTCTGATACCTCTATGTCACCAAGAGACTGTCCTATTACATAAACATCGCCCTCAGTATCTATTTGCACAAAATAAGTTTGATCAAAAGAAAATGTACCGATGTATGTCGAGTTAAGTACGGTTGTTCCATCTCCACTTATGCGCATCAAGAATCCATCTACAAAGCCGGAATAACTCTGGTCAAATCCATTTTGAGAACCGATCAGATTCACGCTGGTTGTTCCTCCTGTCAAGTATATGGTTCCATCGGGAGATATTTGAAGGCCATATGCAGCATCAGCTATATCTCCCCCAACACTGGAGGACCAATTTAACTGCCCCAGATTTGAGTCTAAGCTGAAGACGACACCGTTCGAAAAGCCGTTGTAATCTGAAGAAAATCCGTTTAGATAGGGAAAATCCACAGATCCGGTCACCGAAGCAACATAGACTTCTCCCTCCGAATCCAAGACAATTTCTCCCCTGAAAATGTCTCCGTAATTGAAGTTAAGTTCTCCTGCAAGACCAACACCGTCATTACCAGTTCCACCCACATAAGTTGATGCGATTAACTGAGAGCCATCACTACTTATCTTTGAAATGAAAATGTCAGTCCCATTGATGTAGCCAAAACCTAGGCCATTCAAAAAGGGTCCCCCTGAAAACAAGGGTTGCATAGCCCCTGAGGAGATAGGGAAATCCGCGGAACCTGTGG
>JAKVAV010000007.1:97637-106026 GCA_022448105.1 Flavobacteriales bacterium
CCGCCATCTGTTAGCGCTCGGAAATGCACTGACTCGTGCCACTGCCCCTTATTCTCTACCAACCTAGGATCAACGCCCCCAAAAACGCACGTTTCGATCATAACGAACATGGCAAACAGGGCTGCTTGTCTGAGGAATGAGAACATGTTTTATGGTAAGGCTTTTAAATATATACAATTATGACGCCACAATACCTAAATAGTTGATAGTCATTTCGCCGTCAATCAGTGAATTCTTTACAGTTCTAGGCTACTTTTTGTTCGTTCATGATTCATTGAAATGAACTAACTTTGCGCTTTCTCAAAAATTCATGAGCGATCCAATAAAGCACGAGTGCGGCATTGCACTGTTAAGGCTCAAGAAACCCCTCTCATTCTACCGCGAAAAATACGGGACGTCATTTTACGGCCTGAATAAGCTCTACCTTCTTATGGAGAAACAGCACAATCGTGGACAAGATGGTGCAGGGGTGGCCAATGTAAAACTCAACATGCCTCCGGGATCTCGATTTATCAGTCGAGCACGTTCCAACAACCCTAGGCCTATTCAAGACTGCTTTGATCATATAAACAAGCGCTTTAAGGAGCTTGATGAAAAGGATCCAGAAAAGCTCAAAGATGTGGAGTGGCTTAAGATGAATGAAGCCTTTACTGGCGAACTTTTCTTGGGTCACGTGCGCTACGGCACCTTTGGAAAGAACAGCATTGAGAGCTGTCATCCGTTCTTACGACAAAACAATTGGAAAACCAGAAATTTAGTAGTTGCCGGAAACTTTAACCTTACCAATGTTGACGAGCTTTTCAATATTCTGGTGGACATCGGCCAGCATCCAAAAGAGAAGTCTGACACGGTAACTGTTATGGAGAAAATCGGACACTTTCTGGATGAGGATAATGACCGTCTGGTGGCAGAGTGGAAGGCTCTCGGCTATAGCAAAAAAGAAATCACAGAGAAGATCGTAGAACACCTAGATCTTCCCGAGATTTTGCGAAGATCAGCAGAAGATTGGGATGGTGGCTATGCAATGGCGGGTCTTCTTGGCCATGGCGATGCTTTTGTGCTTCGCGACCCAAACGGCATTCGCCCTGCCTTTTATCATGAAAGCGATGAGCTCGTGGTTTTAGCTTCGGAACGTCCAGTTATCCAGACAGCCTTCAATCTGAAGGTAGAAGATATAAAGGAACTCCCTCCAGGACATGCCGCTATAATTTGTCATGACGGAACTATGAGCATTAAGGAGATTAGGACTCCTGGCGAGAAGAGGGCCTGTTCTTTCGAAAGAATTTACTTCTCTAGAGGCAGCGATCAAGACATTTACAAAGAGCGAATAGCTCTAGGAAAATCAGTTGTTCCGAGAGTATTAAAATCAATAGATGGCGATATCGACAACTCGGTTTTTAGCTTTATTCCAAACACCGCTGAAGTAGCCTTTTACGGAATGATGAAAGGTCTGGAAGACGAGCTCAATGCGCGGAAGAAGGATATGATTTTAACTTTGGGCGATAAGCCGGATCCAATTGAGCTAGAAAGAATTCTTTCCATGCGTCCAAGAATGGAGAAAATTGCCGTCAAGGATGCCAAGCTCAGAACCTTTATCACTCAGGATGACTCACGCGACGACATGGTAGCTCACGTTTACGATGTAACCTATGGAGCGGTGAGGCCTAAGGTTGATAACCTGGTTGTGATCGACGATAGCATCGTTAGAGGAACTACACTTCGCCAGAGCATCATTCGTATCCTCAATAGGCTAGATCCCAAGAAGATTGTGATTGTTTCCAGCGCACCTCAAATCCGTTTTCCAGATTGCTACGGAATCGATATGGCCAAGTTAGGAGACTTTATTGCATTTCAGGCAGGGGTGAGTTTGCTGAAAAAAGCAGGCAAGGAGCGCACCATTAAAGAAGTCTACGAGAAGTGTAAGAACCAAGAGAATCTAGACAAATCAGAAATCAGAAACTACGTCAAAGAGATTTTCGAGCCTTTCACTTACGAAGAGGTTTCAACTGAGATATCGAAGCTTCTGACTCCACCAGAAGTGGAATGCGAGGTGGAAATCATTTTCCAAACTCTGGAAGGCTTACACAAATCTGTCCCTAATCACAAAGGGGATTGGTACTTCTCTGGAGATTATCCTACTCCTGGCGGTATGAAGGTGGTAAATAAAGCCTTCATCAATTTCTATGAAGGCAAAAACGAAAGGGCGTACTAAGATTTTGGTTTTTTGTAGACAGGAACCGTGCTGCAAGGCTCACCAAACATAATCGTCTTCGCCACAGGTAAAAGCTTTTCCGTCAATTTCCCGTAGGCGGAAAAGTGCACTGTTTTCTTTCCGCACCCCTTTATGATCAATCGAGAATCTTGGTAAGGAGAGACATCGAAATTTTCAATCGCCTTTTGAATACGGTATTTTTCTGCTGACTCTGGAGTATCAAAGTAAATCTCCGAAGCCTTTGGCCCGAGTTTAGTCGAAAGCAACATGTAGGCCCAACTAGGGATAATAGCATCGGAAGAGCAGAAAACAGCCACTGACTTATCCTTGTACTGGTTCCAATCATGAGTTTTTACATACTTTCTAAATTCCTTTTCTTTAAGTGCGATACCTTCCCAAAGCTGATCTTTGATGTCGATAGGAACTATCTCATCATCCGAAACAAAATCATCTATTTCTAGCACAACTAGTCCGCTTCTGGCTACTTTATTTACAATTTCGTATTCGCTCATTAGAGAAAACCTAATTCAAGTTGTGCTTCTTCGCTCATCATGTCTTTTTCCCACGGTGGCTCAAATGTAATTTCGACAGATGCTGTTTCCACCTCTTGGATGCCTCTCACCTTTTCCTCAACTTCGGCGGGGAGCGATTCAGCTACCGGGCACGAAGGTGAAGTCAAAGTCATGCTAATCTTCACATTGTTTTTCTCATCGATATCAATCCCATAGATCAGTCCAAGCTCGTAGATATCCACTGGGATTTCAGGGTCGAAAATGGTCTTTAAGACATTGATAATGGTATTTTCCAGTTTAATGTTCATGCTTCTTTAGCTTGATGAGCAAGTGCGTAAAATTTCATTTGCTTAACCATGGAGACCAGTCCATTTGATCGAGTGGGAGAGAGGTGTTCTTTCAACCCGATCTGATCAATAAAGCCTAATTCCGCCTTCACAATATCTTCAGGGGGTTGATTATTTAACACCCTGATCATGAGAGCTATAATTCCTTTCGTGATAACGGCGTCGCTATCAGCAGAGTAACTGATTAGGTTTTCGTTTTTCTCTGAGTGAAGCCAAACTCTCGACTGACATCCTTTGATAATGTTGTCATCGGTTTTAAATCGATCATCAATAAGAGGAAGGCTCTTGCCCAGCTCTATGAGATGCTCATATTTTTCCATCCATTCGGGAAAAAATTCGAACTCATCGATAATTTCTTGCTCTCTGTCTTGAATGCTAGCGGCCATTTATCTCAGCATTTTCACAGCGCGTTTTACACCCGCCACTAGTGAATCTATTTCTTCAAAGGTATTGTATGCGGCAAAAGAAGCCCTACAAGTTCCGGGCAAACCGAATTTATCCATAAGTGGTTGTGTGCAGTGATGCCCTGTTCTCACGGCTATTCCGAGCTTGTCGATGATTGCGCCAATGTCAGAAGGGTGGGTTCCATCTACGATAAACGAAATAACACTGGTTTTTTCAGGTGCGGTGCCAATGATCTTGAGGCCATCAATTTCCAAAAGTCGCTCAGTGGCATATTGAAGCAGTCCATTTTCTATTTGAGCAATATTGCCCACACCGAAGTCATCCATGAAGTCTGCTGCAGCGGCAAGACCGACAGCCGCCGCCATATTTGGGGTTCCAGCCTCATATTTAAAAGGAAGTTCGTTAAACGTGGTTTTCTCAAAACTTACGGTTTTGATCATTTCACCACCGCCTTGGTACGGCGGCATCCCCTCGAGCACGGATTCTTTACCGTAGAGAATTCCGCTGCCCGTTGGACCATACATCTTATGGCCTGAGAAAACATAAAAGTCGCAGTCAATATCTTTAACATCTATTCCTCCATGAGGGGCAGCTTGGGCTCCATCCACTAAGGTGTAAGCACCAAACTTTTTGGCTTGAGCCACAATTTTCTTCACAGGATTGACCGTTCCTAGCGCGTTGGAAATATGGACTACCGAAACGAGTTTGGTTTTATCTGAAAGCTTGGATTTCAAATCCTTATAATCGAGCGAACCGTCCTCGAGGACATTTGCCACAATTAATTTTCCTCCTTTATCGTCGCAAGCCATTTGCCAAGGAACGATATTGGAGTGATGTTCCATTTCAGTGATGAGAATTTCATCCCCCTCGTGGAGATGCTTTTTTGCAAATGCCGCTGCAACTAAGTTAATGCCATCTGTACACCCCTTGGTGAAGATGATTTCTCTGGTCGACTTTGCGTTAATGAATTTCCGCATGCGTTCACGCGCTGATTCGTACCTGTCAGTAGCCAATTGACTCAGATAATGCACTCCTCTATGCACATTGCTGTGCTCCTTGAAGTAGTACTCTTCGATGGCATCAAGCACTTGCCTGGGCTTTTGAGAGGAGGCGGCATTGTCGAAATAAACCAGTTTGTGGCCATTAACCTCCCGCTTTAAAATCGGAAAAGCCTCAATAAAAGAGATGTTTTCAGGAATATCTAACGGTCTTGTCGCGCCCTCCATTTTCTTAAGCCAATTTGGTGTTTATCGTTTCCTCGATGATTGGTCTCAAGTTTTCATTGACGAGCTTCTCTAGAACATCCTCTGCGAAGGCATTGATCAATAACTTGCGGGCACTTTCCCGAGATAAGCCACGGGCCATTAAGTAAAAAATTGCCTCATCATCTAGCTGGCCTGTGGTACTCCCGTGGCTGCACTTTACATCATCAGCATAAATTTCTAACTCTGGTTTCGAGTTCATCGTAGCCGTATCCGAGAAGATAATATTTCCATTGCTTTGAAAAGCGTTGGTCTTCTGGGCGTCTTGCCTCACAAAAACCTTCCCATTAAACACCCCTGTGGATTTATCGATTAAAACCCCGCGATACAGTTCATTTGATTCACAATTTGGTTTTTCGTGATCTATGATGGTGTGGTTGTCGATATGCTCCTTCAAATTGGGAATGTAGAATCCGTTGATATTACACTCGCTATGCTCACCCGTTAGTCTGATTGTAGAATTGTTTCGTGTCCAGTTGCCACTCAAGGTAAAAGTGTTCTGGCTATAGGTGCAATTTTTGTCTTGTTCTCCAAAGGTTTCGTGGAGGTGAAAACCGTGCTCTGAGCCCTGCTGTACAATATCTATTTTGTAGTGTGCATTATTATGCACTGACACTTCACTGTGGATATTGGCGAATACCCTACTTCCATTCGCGTGAATGTGAAACTCAGAGACCTTCAATCCAGACCCACTTTCGAGCTTCACAAATGATCTGGGCTGGACAATGGTTAAATTACCTTCATATAGAAAAACCATTTGTATAGGGTCCTCAACTATCACATCTCGGATGAGGTGGATGATATATCCGTCTTGAGGCATTGCGGTATTCAACGCTTTGAAAATGTCGTCATCGCCTTGAGCAATTTTTTGATCCAAGCTGGATTCAGAAAAAGGTCTAATACTCAAGCCTTCTATTTCGGGCAAGATAGATTTCTCTTGGTTGAAATAGCCATTCACGAAAACCATACGATATTTAGAAACCGGAAGGTTTTCGGGAATCTCAGCTTCCTTCTGGGTAGAAAAAGCCCACATTTTGTTGGCAATCTGACCAGTGCGAGTATACTTCCAGTATTCTACTCTGGAGTTTGGAAAAGTAAGGTCATTCAGACGAGCAGCACTTTCATTTTGAATGCGCATAAAGGTCTTCGCCACAGGGGAGCTGTAGGATGATTTCAAAGACTGAATCAATTGGTTTTCCTTTGTTGTGTTCGTCATTGTTTCCATGGAACTAAACCGCTACGGCATCAGCCTCTTTTTTGATCCAGTCGTATCCTTTTTCCTCCAGTTCGAGCGCCAATTCTTTTGTACCTGTTTTCACAATTTTACCGTCGTAAAGTACATGCACGAAGTCGGGTACTATGTAGTCAAGCAGGCGTTGATAGTGCGTAACAACAATGAATGATCTGTCTTTGCTTCTCAGTTTATTCACTCCGTTTGCAACTATTCGCAAGGCATCAATGTCGAGACCACTGTCAGTTTCGTCCAAGATCGACAGCTTTGGTTCGAGCATTGCCATCTGGAAAATCTCATTTCGTTTTTTCTCCCCACCGGAGAATCCTTCATTGACCGAGCGATTGGTAAGTTTATTGTCTAGCTCCACCAATGAAGCTTTTTCCTTCACTCTCTGCAAGAAGTCTTTGGCAGAAATAGGGTCTTGGCCAAGTGCTTCTCTCTTTTCATTTATTGCTGTTTTGAGGAAGTTGATATTGCTTACTCCTGGGATTTCAACGGGATATTGAAAAGCTAAAAACACACCGGCATGTGAGCGCTCATCGGCCTCCATATCGAGCAGGTCTTCTCCGAGAAAGTTCACAGAACCCTCAGTCACTTCAAAATCTTCATTTCCAGCTAGGACAGAGGCTAAGGTGCTTTTACCAGAACCGTTGGGCCCCATTATGGCGTGAACCTCGCCCGGTTTAACGTCGAGGGTTAACCCTTTGAGGATTTGCTTGTCCTCTACGGAGGCACACAAGTTTTTTATATTCAGCATTCTACTTTATTGTTCTGGTTTAACCAACGCTACCCTCGAGTGAGATAGCTAATAATTTTTGAGCCTCAACGGCAAATTCCATTGGTAATTTATTGAGCACATCTTTACAATAGCCATTTACAATTAAGCTAATTGCCTTTTCCTCACTGATACCGCGCTGCAAGCAGTAGAATATTTGATCCTCTCCAATTTTGGAGGTGGTAGCTTCGTGCTCAACTTTAGCGGAACTGTTTGATGTTTCGATATAGGGAAACGTGTGAGCGCCACAACGATCACCCATTAGCAAAGAGTCGCACTGAGAAAAGTTTCTAGCGTTCTCAGCACCTTTGTTAATTTTCACTAGACCTCTGTAGGAGTTATTAGACCTTCCGGCGGAGATTCCTTTTGAAATAATGGTGCTTTTGGTGTTTTTGCCGACATGGATCATCTTAGTGCCCGTGTCTGCCTGCTGGAAATTATTCGTTACTGCCACCGAGTAAAATTCACCGACGGAGTTATCACCCTTAAGAACACAAGATGGATATTTCCATGTTACTGCTGATCCAGTTTCTACCTGAGTCCAGGAAATCTTAGAATTGGTTTCGCAGAGTCCTCTTTTGGTAACAAAATTGTAAATACCACCTTTTCCATGCTCATCACCAGGATACCAGTTTTGAACAGTTGAGTATTTGATCTCGGCATCGTCAAGAGCAACCAATTCTACTACGGCAGCATGAAGTTGATTTTCGTCCCGCATTGGCGCGGTGCAGCCTTCGAGGTAACTCACGTAACTTCCCTTGTCAGCGATAACTAGAGTTCGTTCGAATTGGCCAGTATTAGCTTCATTTATTCTGAAATATGTGGAAAGCTCCATAGGACACCTCACCCCGGGAGGGATGTAGGCAAAAGATCCGTCTGTAAAGACCGCGCTATTGAGAGCAGCATAAAAATTGTCTGATCGCGGAACCACGGAGCCAATGTACTTTTGCACTAGTTCGGGGTGGTTTTGCACAGCTTCGCTGAACGAGCAAAAGATAATACCAAGTTCGGCGAGCTTCTCCTTGAAAGTGGTGGCTACAGACACACTATCCATTACCACATCTATCGCCACCCCCGTTAATCTTTTCTGTTCATCAACCGATATACCTAGCTTGTTGAAAGTATCCAGTAGCTCGGGGTCAACTTCATCTAGACTGTCGAGTTTTTTTTTGGGCTGCGGAGCCGCATAATAATGAATCGCTTGAAAATCGGGCTTTGGATAGTCAACATGAGCCCACTCGGGCTCGATCATCTTGGTCCATTTTCGGTAGGACTCAAGCCTAAACTCCAGCATCCATTCTGGTTCTTTTTTCTTAGCGGAGATAAGTCTAATGATTTCTTCGCTGATACCTTTCGGAGCTTTGTCGGATTCGATATTGGTAGTAAACCCGTATTTATAGGGCGAACTGGTTACCTCATCGAGTATTTCATTTTCGTCTACTGCCATATTCCATTAGATTGAAAAGCTCTCACCACATCCACAGGTTCTGTTTGCATTTGGATTCACAAACGAAAATCCTTTCCCATTCAAACCACCAGAATAGTCTAATTCTGTTCCTATCAAATAAAGATAGCTCTTTTTGTCGACGACAATCTTTATTCCGTTGTCTTCAAATGCTTTATCGCCTTCTTTCATTTCGGT
>JAKVAV010000007.1:106123-137244 GCA_022448105.1 Flavobacteriales bacterium
AAGCTTCACATCCCTCAACATTAAAGGGCATAGGGGATGACGCTGCAGTTATTGATGCTGGAGATCATGTCAAGCTAGTCGGTAGTGATATGTTGGTCGAGGGCGTACATTTTGACTTGAGCTACTCGCCGTTAAAGCATCTTGGATATAAGGCGGCGGTTGTGAACTTTTCTGATATCTATGCGATGAATGGGCAAGTGAAGCAAATAACGGTAAGCGTAGCTTTGAGTAATCGTTTTTCTTTAGAAGCGGTAGAAGAGCTTTACTCTGGAATAGTGTTGGCTTGTCAAATCTATGGGGTGGATCTTGTTGGGGGTGACACCGTAAGTTCAAACAGTGGACTCATCATTGGCATAACCGCAATCGGCGAAGCTCAAAAGGAGGAGGTAGTTTACAGGAACGGAGCAAAGGATAAAGAACTTTTGGTGGTTACTGGAGATTTAGGAGCTGCGTACATGGGGCTACAGATTTTGGAGAGGGAAAAGGCCGTGTTTCGATCAGATCCAAACATACAACCAGATTTGGAGGGGAATGATTATATCCTCGAGCGCCAACTAAAACCCGAAGCTCGAAAAGATATGATAGAACTTCTACAAAAGCTAAACGTGAAGCCAACATCGATGATTGATGTCTCTGATGGGTTGGCTTCAGAGGTACTTCATCTCTGTAAAAGTTCAGGACTGGGTTGTCAACTATTTGGAGAGAAAATTCCAATTGATCCAACCGTAATGAATGCGGCAGAAGACTTCAACTTGGATCCCACTACCTGCGCTCTGAACGGAGGCGAAGACTATGAGCTCCTCTTCACAGTCCAGCAATCAGATTACGACAGACTCAAAGCAAATCCTAATTTTACTTTTATCGGTCACATGAGTGAAGGTAGCTCAGCACAGTTAGTCACTAAAAGCGGCCAATCTGTAGAGCTTACAGCGCAGGGCTGGGATGCTTTCCTGCACAAATGATCACAAGACATTTTTTGAGGTGCACCGTTGCAGTAAGTGAGTTCGGTAGGACCCGCCTTCGAGGTGTGATTTTGCCCATGCAATAAAGTCGAAGTATTCAAAGGCAATTTTTTCGAAAGGCATATTTTGAAGCGGTGTAATTTCTCCGATGAATTCTTCAAAATCAACACGGGGTCTTGATAAACCTCCATGTTTGACCAGTTTTTTGCCCAATGTTAAAAAGTGGTCCTCAAATCGATGTCTTCGTTCACGTATTTCAAGATACCTTTTTAGACTTTTTAATACGGATGGAAGGATTTCGTAATTGTTCATTTCGTAATGCAGTATCGCATGCAGAATTAGGCCATAACAGAAGGAATCTTCGGATTTGTTGATGCTGATAGTATTGAGTAACTCATTGTTCCATTTCAAAGCATCAACAGTAGAACCTAAAATGAAGAACATTACCGACATACCGTGCATGAAGGAGGCTTTCTTTGCATCACTTAGCATCCCCGACCATTCCTTCAATTTTTCAGGAAGCACATTTACAAGTTGCCCCCCTTTCGCTGAATCTCCTTTTAGGTTTGATATGGCAAGCTCTAGCGCATATCCATCTGAATAAATTCTATGTTGTATATGAGACGATGGATTGATCTTAAGTTTTGATGGCAATAATCTGCTCTCTTCAAGGTATTTTTCAACGTCTGAGAATTCATTCTGCTTGGCAGATACGAAGACTAGGTTCATAAGAACGGAGTGATAGAGAATGGGTTCTTGTTTGACAAGGTAGAGGTTGTTTTCAATTAATTCTCTATTGTCTATTAAGGCCTCCTTGCAGCTCTTGTAGTCTCCTTTTTGAAAATGGAACGCGCTCTCTGTATGGTGGATGAGATATTGATTTTGGAAGAGACCAGAATTACTCTTGAGTTGTTTTATTTTAGCTAGTGCCTCTTCAGTAACTTCAATTACTTCTTTTTCTCGCGCTTGTCCAATAGAAAATAATTGTTCAAAAATAGCCGACTTTGTTTTCCATAGTTCGTTTCCAACTCTAAGTTGTTTAATGAGTTCGTTTTCCAAACCAATTATGGAGTCATCGTTTTCTTCATAATTGTTCACCTCAACCAGCTTCTTTTTCCACTGAAGAATGCTGAGGTGAATAATTGTTTTTTGGTTTTTGGCGGCAATTTTTTCGGCAGTAGCTAGAATCCTCGAACATTGATTGTAAAGGGTTTTATGGTAGAGAATCTCTACATAATGAAGGTATCTTCTTAGCTCAGCTTCCACGCTACTTTCTGCATGAAAAGCATTGAGACTTTGTAGAATTTTATGATATAATCGATTCTTGGCAATAGAGAAGTGCTTTAAGAAAGGTTTTCCCTTAAACGATTCGAGGAGCTCCTTTTCGTCATATTCTTGTTGAGCGTCTATGGCGTCGAAAAGCTTGGAGTAGTTATTTTTGGAATAAGAAGAGTGGCGATCGGCGTATAGTTTAAAATATCTCTTTTCGGCTGGAGTAAGTGAACTTATCAGTTCATGTACTTGGTGTGAAGCTTTATTTGCCATCTATGTGATTTTCCGCGGTTTTAGATGAAAATAAAAAAGGTGCTTTTACAAAAAGCACCCCAACTAATAATCGGCAGGAATGAAGCTATTTTCGATTCGGACCGGTCTCATCGTCCTCGTCATCGTTGATTAAAGCTGGAGAAATGTCGTCTCTTTCCTCTTCGAGGTTATCAAGACTTTCCTGATCATAATTGATGATTCTAAAGTCTTCGTCAGTAACATTTTTTGGAGCAGCATCATCAGGTGATTCTTCTTCTGGCTTTGTACAACTCACAGCTAAAAGAATCAACGCGGGTAAGAAAATATACTTTGACGCTCTCATAATGGACTTACTAAGATACACCAACTGATCCTATTTTCCAACTACTTTTTTCTTTGGATTCATTAACGGTCGATTTTTTTGGTATTCGGATAACAACCCTAGTTCCTAAGGTATCACCCGCAGCAGTTTTTCTCTCGAAAGGACCATTTACTTCATAATTTAGTCCTGTCATGCTCTGGTATAGCCTTATGCGATTGACGGTGATGTTCATACCTTTTGATACATGAGCCTCGCGGTTTTGATTTTTCGTATTCATGCTGGTGTCGATACCAATGCCGTTATCGTCAATTACAATTTCATAGAATTCTGTGCTGACAGTCACATGAATCTTGATTTCACCGTGTTTCTCGTTGGGAAGAATTCCATGCCAAATACTATTTTCNAAGAAAGGCTGGAGCATCATTGCCGGAATGTTGAGCGCATCTGCGTCGATTCCTTTATCAATGAGAAATTCGTAGTCAAACTTTTTTTGAAATCTCATTTGCTCTAGCGATAAATAGAGCTCGAGCCGTTCTATTTCTTCACCTAAACTAGTATCCATCTGCTGGCTGCTGTCGAGGTTTTTTCTAATCAACTTGGCAAAACTGGTGAGATATTTATTTGCAGATTTCCTATCCTGCGTGTTGATGTAATACTGAATAGAGTTCAGTGCGTTGAAAATAAAGTGCCTGTTCATGCTCGAATTCAGGGATTGAGATTCGAGCTCTATTAGTTTAGTCTGTAGCTGTAACTGAATTTTTTCTCTTTTTTCTCTTTCCTTTTTAATTCTAGAATTGTAAATCAAATAAAATAAACCTACGAGGGATAAAACCATTAATAAAAAGAACCACGAAGTTTTGTAGAATGGGGGGAGGATCATAAAGCTAAAGTTAGCTGTAGAAATCCCTTCTGGATTGTCTATTTGGTAAGAGCGAACCTTGAAATTATAGGAGCCGTCTGGCAAATAAGAATACGTAGCCGATCGGTTTTTGGTCGGAGGTAGCCAGTCTTGGTCAACGCCTTCTAGTTGATACTGATACCTTACTTTTTCTGGGTTTTTAAAGTATATCCCGCCATAATCAAAGGTGATGTAGTTCTGGTTGTGTTTGAGCTCTAGTTGGACGGGAAGGCCCGTTTCCAAAGAGACCGAATCCACCGTACTTTTCCAATCTACTTCACCAAGAAATAATTGCACAGCGGAAATTTCCAGAAAAGGCTGTTGATTTGTACTCGTTTCGAGACCAGTGTTAAATTCAATTGCGCCAGAGGTCGTTCCAAACCACAGTTTTCTCCCGTTTGAAAAGACTGCACCTTGATTGGTTTCTGAGCTTGAAAGCCCTTCGAACTTGGTGTACTGAATAATTTGGATCTGATCTGATTCATAGTAAGCACTCATGTCAAGATTAAATAGGCCGTCGTTTGTGCCGATAAATAGCCTATTTTCTGCAGCTTTTACTAGAAAGTTTATGTTTTTGGAACCAAAGCTATTTGAAATCTGAATCAGTGAGAAGATGTCTTCTTTTACATTGTAATGAAACAGTCCTTCGGCTGATCCTGCCCAAACATTTTCCAAATTATCAATAACCAGTGCGTATATCTGTGAGTTGTTCGGAAGGCTGCGCATCGAGGCCTTTCCCGACCTATCTATTTTGAGTAGACCGCCATTCGTTCCGCAGTAAATTCCAGCGCGGCTTTCCTTAATACTTCTCACGCCGGTGAGCATTTCACCATCTAGGGTCTTTATTATCTTTTCTATTATGAAATCTTTGTTTACCCAAGCCAAACCGCTGTCCGTGCCTGCAATTAGATCTTCATTCTTCGTCGTATGTAAGGATGTTACTCTATTGCCGGGCAACCCATTAGCGGTCGTGATTTTCTTGATCTCACCGTTTTTTTCTGCAAAGAGGCCTTTCGACGTTCCGGCTACTATCATGCCGTCAATTTCTTCAACGGCCCAAACCGTAGAGGAAGGAAGTTGGTCATTGTACTCATAGACAGTAGCATATTCAGGATGAAAAATGGAAATACCTGAATCATAGGTACCCATGAGCAATTTGCCATCATCTTTTTGGGCAATGCTCATAACCAAATTTGAACTCAATCCGTCTTCGGTGGTGTAGGTTTGGAATAGATCTCCAGTGCGCCGCAGTAATCCCTGACCATCTGTTCCTAGCCATAAGTTTCCCTCAAGATCTTTCCCAATTGATTTTATGTTGGAGTAAGGCAGCCCATTGTTTTCATCAAACGATTCTAACTTGTCATTGTAAAAGCGTGAAACACCTCTTTTAGAACCGAACCAAAAATCTCCTCTCGTGAGCTCTACCGCACACCTTATTGAGTTTGATATGAGTCCATTTTCTATGGTGAGATTCAGAAAATCAGTTTCACCAAACAATAGCACACCGTTGCCAAAAGTAGACACGATCATTTGACCGGACTTCGAAAGCCTGATTTGGCTGACGCTAATGAGGGGTATCTTATAACTTGGCGGCATGATAGCGTTTAGTTCAGTATCCAATAGGACTAAACCATTCCTTGTACCGACCCACAATGTGCCTTTACTGTCAAAGGCAATACTTCTCACATAATCGTCTGGCAAGCCCTCTTCAAGGTTGTAGAAGCTAATGCCCTGCGGACTCCATTTTATTAATCCTTTGCCTCCAGTTGCAAAATATAAGTCTCCATTTTGGGCTTCGGCAATGTCTAAAATCCGCACCTCTTTTAGCCCTTCCCCTAGATCTACTTTCTGCAGAGTTTTTCCTTCAAAGTAGTTGACGGCGCCTGTACTTCCAATGAATAGTTTGCTGCCTTGAAAAATACAGTTGACACGGTTCGCGCTCACCCCGTCATCTTTACTAATATTGTTAAATCTATAACCGTCAAAACTGCTGATACCCGCCATGGTCCCAACCCAAAGGTGACCTGCAGAGTCCTGTTGTATTGCCCTGACTTGAGATTGAGGTAGTCCATCCTCCAGTCCGTAATTTATATAGTTCGAAGTTTGAGCTGATAGGATATTGAACAACCCGAGTAGGGCTGTGCTGATAAAGAGAAGTCGAATCATGGAGTTTCCGAACCTACAATTTCTTCTAGAAAGGATTGAAGTTTTCTCCGCGAAATCGGAACGTGCGTTCCATTAGTCATTACTGCAGAATTACCATCTATTCGACTAAATCTCACCAAATGATGTTTTACGTTAATGATGTGCGATTTGTGTGTTCTAAAGAAAAGCGAGCTATCTAACTTCTCTTCGTAAACCTTTATGTTTTTACTACTCACAATTCTCTTTCCATTTGAAAGATAAATCATTGTATAACTTTCACTGGCTTCCATGTGTACAATATCCTTTAGAGGAATTAGTTCAAAGCCCTCTCGCATTGGAATGGCAATTCTTTCGTCATCAGATTTCTTGTGAATCTCTTTCAGAACTTGCTTTACAATTTCATCAGTAGTTGAGGTGTTGGCTGTTCTTTTAGAAGCTTTATCTACCGCGTTTTGTAAATCGTCAATATTAATCGGTTTTTCAAGGTAATCTATTGCTTCTGCCTTTATAGCCTGAAGTGCGTACTCATTATGAGCGGTAGTAAAGACGATTGATTTGGGTTTCTTTTCGAGGCTTGTTAGGAGGTCAAACCCATTTTCGGAAGGCATCATCACATCGAGAAACAGGATGTCTGGTTTGTTCGCTTCCATCGAGATCCTAGCTTCAGTAGCATTAGATGCCAACTTTATTTCCTCTACCTCTGGGCAATAGTCTGAAAGGAGAATTTTAAGATTATCTCTGCAGAACTTTTCATCATCTACGATTAGTGCTTTCATAAACTTGATTTTTCATGAAGTTATGAAAGACAAGTTCACCAACCCTAAGGATTATGATCATACCGCCACCTCTTTGATTGAGCGGCAGCTATGGTTGACTTAAAGGATATTTTGAATAGCGATAGTCAGATCTTTTTTACGCTCTCGAGAAATTGGGATGTGCTTCTTTGACTTAAGCACAATTTCTTTATGGTCACCATGAAGAATTTCAGAAGCTTCTCTCAAGTTGACAATAAATGAGCGATGAACCCTCTGAAAATAACCGGGAAGAATGGCTTCATATATTTTCATAGTTCGCGTATCTAGGTACTGATCACCGCTTTTAAAAAAGAGTATGGTGCAGTTGCCACTGCTTTGTAAATATTCGAGCTCGGCCAATTCTACAATCCTAACACCCTTGGAGTGGTTGACCGTAATTCTCTCTGGCTCAGCATTGGTTTCTACCTCTTCTTTCAAATTTTCGAATTTGTCGTACCCCGCGTCAAGGGAGTCAAATTTTCTGCGGATTAAAATTCTTTCTACAGACTCACGAAGATCTTCTTCATCAATGGGTTTTAGTATATAATGCAATGCCCTTCTCTCAAAAGCCCGAATGGCATAATCTTTAAACGCGGTAACAAAAATCACCTGAAACTTTTCTCCCTTTAGCTCTTCTAACAGATCAAAACCCTCAGCCCCAGAGGGCATTCTGATATCGAGAAAAAGGAGCTCTGGTTTAAATTTGTGAAAATATTGAAGTGCAGATTTCACTCCGTCTGCGGCACCAATAACTTCAATCTGGGGTGAGTTTTCTTCGATAAGAAACTTTAAGTTTTCGCGCGCATGGAACTCATCATCCACAATTAGCGTTCTTATTTTCGATTCATCCATCCTTTGCCTTTTGGGAAATATTGTTCCGTTCATTGATTCAGACGACCCGCTGCTTTTTTGAGGCCCAATTCCCCATCAAAGTTTACGTAAATTTAATACATCAAAAAGTTAAAATTATGACCAAATCTTTACAAATTTCTACACTAACGTTTCGAAGGAGTGATCATGAATCTAGATGGATTTTTGTAGACCGGTAACGGAGAAAGTAAGCGCTTGACGCAACTGTGTTAAATTTAAATCGTACGAGAACCTGATTGTAAAAGTCAGGATATGAACGATTTACTCAAGCCAATTTCGCTGATCAGAAATCTAGAGGACAATACACTTATAATCGAAACAGATCTCAGGAGTGTTCATGCTGTTTACGACATTTCGGATGCAGATGGGAAACTCCTCTCTTCCGGTGTTCTTACAGAATCCCAGAAAGTCTTAGACTTGAGTTCTTTTGAGGGTCAGCCTGCTATATTTTTGTTGCAAGTGGGATCACGCCTTAGCATACAAAGGATTTAGCCCATTATTCTTGCATTAAGCTTTCGATTTCCTCAACATCCAAGGGAATATCCTTCATCAAATCAATATAACCCTCTTCAGTAACGATAATATCGTTTTCGAGTCTAATGCCAAGATTTTCTTCCCTGATATAAATCCCAGGCTCTACCGTGAATGCCATACCAGCTTCAACGGGTTGATTCCATAATCCAACATCATGAACATCGAGTCCTATAAAGTGAGAAGTGCCGTGCATGAAATATTTTTTGTAAGCCGGCATTGCTGGGTTTTGGTTCTCAACATCTTTAGCAGAAATAAGCCCTAAACCGATGAGCTGCTCCTCCATTAGGAGCCCAACTTTTTTGTGGTAGTCTGCTAAAAAAACACCTGGTCTCAAAAGCTTTATTGCTTCCTTCATCACATGAAGAACAGCATTGTATACTTCTTTTTGCCGAGTTGTGAATTTTCCATTCACCGGAATAGCACGAGTCATGTCACTGGCATAATTGCCGTATTCACAACCCACATCCATAAGCAGTATATCTCCGTCTTTGCATTCCTGATTATTGGATATATAATGTAGGACGCAAGCATTGAATCCAGAGGCGATGATCGGTTCATAAGCAAATCCTCTAGAGCGGTTTCTTAAAAATTCATGCATATATTCAGCTTGAATTTCATACTCCATTACACCGGGTTTTACGAACTTTAAGATTCTTCTGAAGCCGTCTTCCGTGATTTTGCAGGCGCGCTGCATTTGCTCTATTTCTTCTAAACTTTTTATGGATCTTAACCTATGCATTTGAGGGGCTAGGCGATCATACCTGTGAAGGGGGTACTCCTTTCTAATCCATCTCGAAAACCGCTCTTCACGGGTTTCCGTGGGGATGGATCTCCTCGTGTGTTCATTTGAAGGCAAGAGTACTATCTCCGCTTCTGACATTAAAGTTTTCATTACCGTATCGAAACTATCTACCCACCTCACTGACTCAATTCCCGTTAGTTTTCGAGCATCTTTTATAGATAATTTTTCACCTTCCCAAATGGCGATTTCAGGGCTTGTTTCTTTCAAAAAAAGAATTTCCCTGTGAGATTTATCGTGGGCACTCGGAAAAATTACCAAGATCGACTCCTCCTGATCAACTCCACACAAGTAGAGTAGGTCACTATTTTGTCGAAAAGGCATACTGCCATCAGCATTCGTTGGCATAATGTCGTTGGAGTTGATGATTGCCATAGCTCCGTCCTCCATGCGATCCGCCAGTTTTCTCCGGTGGTTCGTATACGTTTGTGAAGAAAGTGGTTGATACCTCATAAATGAACTACAAAATCCCCAAAAGTAAACTTTAGGGAAGAACTAACGTTTAACTTTGGTGTAGAATGATTGCGCGTAGAATGGTTATAGATAATGTCTTTTTTGGTATAGTCTCAAATCTGAGCCTTACCTTTGCGGTAACACGCACCGAACAACAGCTTCTTCATGGGTAATTCTGCTTTGATAAAATCAAGCTTAGCCAAAAAGTATTGGATGGCCTTCACCGGTCTTTTTTTATGCCTTTTCCTAGTGGGACATCTTGCTGGGAACTTCCAATTATTTCTTGACGGCTACGAAGCTAAACTTCAATTTAACCAGTATGCGGTCTTCATGACCACTAACCCTATCGTAAAAATATTAAGCTACGCTGTATATATAAGCATATTATTTCACGCCATCGATGGAGTGCTTTTGACCATTCAGAATCGAAGAGCTCGGCCCCAGAGATATGCAATGACTAAGCCGTCAGCAAATACTATGTGGAGCTCGAGAAACATGGGTCTGTTGGGCACCATGATTTTGGCTTTTCTCATATTCCATATGCAAGACTTTTGGTATGATTATAAGTTCGGTGAAATGCCTCACATGACCACGGAAGATGGAAGTGCGGTTTTGCTAAAATCGGGAGAAGAAGTGCTCGATGCTACGGTAAACGTTAATTATCAAGTCGTTTCAAAAACTGGTGAGGTGCTAGGTCCGGTCATGAAAGACTTGCATGAGGAGGTAATGGTAGCGTTTCAAGAATGGTGGATTGTGCTTTTATATGTGGTCGGTATAATAGCCATTTTCTTTCACCTTTGGCATGGAGTCCAGAGCGCATTTACATCTTTAGGCCTTAAAACCCCTAAAGTGGAAGCCGCAATTAAAATGGCAGGATATGGTTTTGCTATACTGATACCGCTCGCCTTTGCCATAATTCCGATTTATGTTTATCTTATATTTTAAAAATCGTCGGTTATGAAAGTAGATACTGGAAAAATTGAAAGGGGAGAAAAAGAAAAATTGGCGAAACTCAAACAAGAAAGCCCAAAATCTAAGTTACCAAAAGATCCAATAAAGGAGTCCCTGAAAAGTCACAAGGTAGGGTTGAAGCTTGACGCAAAGATTCCTGACGGCCCAATTGAAAATAAGTGGACTAAACATAAAAATGAGATTAAGCTTGTCAACCCAGCAAATAAGAGATTGATTGACATAATTGTTGTCGGTACGGGATTGGCTGGAGGCTCTGCTGCTGCTTCACTTGCCGAAATGGGCTACAACGTGAAGGCGTTTTGCTTTCAAGATTCTCCTAGAAGAGCGCATAGTATCGCAGCACAAGGTGGTATCAATGCTGCCAAGAATTATCAAAATGATGGGGACAGCGTTTATAGACTATTTTACGATACTGTTAAAGGTG
The DNA here is from genome assembly GCA_022448105.1 of Flavobacteriales bacterium. Classification (GTDB taxonomy): domain Bacteria; phylum Bacteroidota; class Bacteroidia; order Flavobacteriales_D; family Cryomorphaceae; genus JAKVAV01. The sequence continues at coordinate 116,821 of JAKVAV010000007.1, forward strand.
GAGATTATAGATCAAGAGAAGCTAACGTCTACAGATTAGCTGAAGTCTCAACCAGCATCATCGATCAATGTGTAGCTCAAGGTGTCCCTTTTGCTAGAGAATACGGAGGATTATTGGATAATAGATCTTTTGGAGGAGTGCAGGTTTCAAGAACATTTTATGCGAAAGGTCAAACCGGTCAGCAGCTTCTTCTTGGCGCATATTCAGCGATGTCACGACAGATCTCTAAAGGTAAGATAACTATGTACAACCGTCACGAAATGATGGATGTAGTTATAGTGGATGGAAAAGCAAGGGGCATTATTGCCAAAAATCTCGTAACAGGAGAAATTGAAAGACATGGAGCACATGCTGTTGTGATTTGCTCTGGAGGATATGGAAATGTGTTTTTCCTCTCAACAAACGCCATGGGGTCAAACTCATCCGCAGCTTGGAAGATTCACAAGAAGGGAGCCTTTTTTGGAAACCCATCTTTCACCCAAATTCACCCAACGTGCATTCCTGTTTCCGGGGATCACCAATCGAAGCTTACTCTCATGTCAGAGTCGCTAAGAAATGATGGCCGTATTTGGGTACCGAAGAAAAAAGAAGATGCGCGTGCAATCGCTACGGGAAAACTAAAGCCCGTGGATCTCGCCGAAGAGGATAGAGATTACTATTTGGAGCGAAGATATCCTTCATTTGGTAACCTCGTGCCTCGCGATGTGGCTTCAAGGGCAGCCAAAGAGCGGTGCGATGCCGGTTTTGGCGTCAATCAGACGGGAGAAGCGGTCTTTCTTGACTTTGCCGCGGCGATAGAAAGATATGGAACCACCGAAGCCAAGGTTAAGGGAATAGAGAACCCCTCAAAAGAGGAGGTTATTGCGCTCGGGAAAAAGGTAGTGGAGGCCAAATATGGTAATCTCTTTGAGATGTATGAGAAGATTACGGATGATAACCCTTACGAAACACCAATGAAAATTTACCCTGCGGTTCACTACACCATGGGGGGCATTTGGGTAGATTACAATTTGATGACCACCATTCCAGGCTGCTATGCTTGCGGAGAGGCAAATTTTAGCGACCACGGAGCAAATCGTTTGGGTGCCTCGGCTCTTATGCAGGGTCTTGCGGATGGATATTTTGTTCTGCCCTACACTATAGGGGATTACCTAGCAGACGATATTCGTACGGGAGAAATTAACACGGATGCTGAAGAATTTGTAGAAGCGGAGAAAAAGGTAAAAGGTGATTTGGAAAAGCTTCTAAACATAAAGGGAAACAAGACCGTTGATTACTTCCACAAAAAGCTAGGCAAAATAATGTGGAATCAATGTGGAATGTCACGTAATAGAGAAGGCCTGATTGACGCAATGACTAAGATCAAGCAACTGCGAGAAGAATTTTGGAAAAACGTCAAAATCCCGGGTGAGCTTTACGACATGAACGTCGAACTGGAAAAAGCCTCCAGAGTGGCAGACTTTTTGGAGTTAGGAGAGCTCATGTGTCAAGACGCCCTCGATAGAAACGAATCTGCAGGGGGACACTTTAGAGAAGAGTATCAAACACCAGAGGGTGAGGCAATGCGAGATGATATCAATTACACTTTTGTCAGCGCTTACGAATATACCGGAGATCCAGGAAAAGCATTGTTGCATAAAGAGAAATTGAAGTTTGAAGCAATTGAAGTAAAAACGAGAAGTTACAAGTAAGAATAAAAGAGTATAATCAAAACATCATGAACTTAACGCTAAAGATTTGGAGGCAGAAGAGCCCTGAAGTCAAGGGAAAGATGGAAACATATCCCGTATATGACGTCAGTCCTGATATGTCTTTCCTAGAGATGTTGGATGTGTTGAATGAGGATTTAGTAGAAAGAGGGGAGGTGCCAATCGCTTTTGATCATGATTGCCGCGAAGGAATTTGCGGAGCATGTAGTCTTCATATCAACGGGGAGCCTCACGGCCCCATGCAGAGAACAACAACCTGCCAGCTGCACATGAGATCATTTAAAGATGGGGATACCATTTTTGTAGAACCCTGGCGAGCTAAAGCATTTCCGGTAATTAAGGATCTAGTCGTCGACCGCTCGGCTTTCGATAGAATAATTCAAGCTGGGGGCTATGTTTCGGTTAATACCAGTGGGAATACTTTGGATGCTAATGCTATTCCAATTCCGAAGGAAGATGCTGATAAAGCCTTCGATGCTGCTACATGCATAGGTTGCGGAGCTTGTGTCGCGTCTTGTAAAAATGCCTCGGCAATGCTTTTTGTCTCGGCAAAAGTTTCACAGCTTACTCTACTCCCTCAAGGTGAAGTAGAGGCCGGAGAGAGGGTTCAAAATATGGTGAGTCAAATGGACAAAGAAGGCTTTGGGAACTGCTCTGTCACTGGGGCTTGCCAGGTAGAATGCCCAAAGGGCATTAGTTTGGAAAATATAGCCCGAATGAATAGAGAATTTTTGAAAACTAACCTATCTCCAGGAAAGTAGATCGCGTACTTAACTCATTTTAAAGGTGCTCATTAAGCACCTTTTTTTATGTCAGAAGAAGAGGAAATATTAGACCTAACCCGGAAGCCCAATCAGCAAAACAGTCTATTTTGGTTGTATGGGGTGGCGCTCATGCTATTTGTATATTGGTTTTTGTCGCAGTCTCTCTTCTTGCCTTTTGGTGAGCTTGCTCTGTTTTGTGGAATGGTTATTCTCATCATTGTTGCAGTAATACGCCTAAGTCGATCAGAATACAATAAACGAACCTCTTATTTCTATTTTATTGGTAGAATTATATTGATAGCCGGCGTGTTCCTCCACATTCAGGGGTATCCTCAAGCAAGGTATTTTTTGTGGGCTTCTTTTGCTTTTTTTGGAATGGGCCTTTTCATCCTTTATTTTCTGAAGAGGAGCTAGGAAATATAAGCTTCAAGGATAGAATTTAAGTCTTCTAAAGTATTGGCTTCGTCAGGTTTTTTGTCGAATCGTTGTCTCAGAATCCGTGGAAATCTGAGCGCGATTCCCGATTTATGACGCGTACTAGGTGCAATTCCTTCGAAGCCAATCTCAAAAACCAGTTCCGGTTTTACACTTCGCACAGGGCCAAAGCGGTCAAGGGTATTTTTTTTTACAAATCGATCTACCGCCTGCATTTCTTTATCGGTCAATCCACTGTAAGCCTTAGCGAAAGGGACGAGCTCTTCACCTTTCCAAACGGCAAATGTATAATCAGAATATAGGTTTGCGCGCCTTCCGTGACCTCGCATCGCGTATATCATTACCGCATCTATACTCATTGGGTCTACTTTCCACTTCCACCAATCTCCGCGTCTTCGCCCTACTTTATAGTTACTGGTTTTGCGCTTGAGCATGAGGCCTTCGGATAATACTTCTCGGCTAGATTCTCTAATAATAGCCGCCTCCTTCCAAGATCTTGGTTCAATTTTTTCACTTATTAATAGAACCGGAGATTTTGTCTGGCTGATTACTGATTCCAATTTTATTCTTCGCGACTCCATTGGCGTCGTACGCAAATCATCACCTTTCTCTTCTAGTAAATCATACGCAACTAACACCACTGGAGAATCAGTAAGGATTTTTTTTGAAATTTTTTTTCTACCAATTCTAGTTTGTAGGTGATTGAAGGTAAGAGGCTTTCCGTCCTTAAAAGCCATGATTTCCCCGTCAATAACGCAATCATAGGGTAGTATTTCTTTCAAACCCTCTAGTTCTGGAAACCTTTCGGTAATTAATTCCTCACCTCGGCTCCATATGTAGATCTCACCATTACGATGTATCAGTTGCCCTCTAATTCCATCCCACTTGTATTCGAATTGCCACTCATTGACTTCCCCGAGAGATTCTGGCTCGTTTTCTAAAGGATATGCGAGGTAAAAAGGGTAGGGCCTAGAGAGGTTTTCTTTCTCGTCGGCTTCGACAAGAAGTTTTTCGAATGTCGTGTTTAGAGGACTCCAGTCTCCCATTAATCGATGGGAAACGATGTTTTCTTCTTCACCTAAATGCTCCGCAAGGGCCTTGACAATTAGCTTGTGAGAAACACCAACCCTAAAACCACCTGTGATGAGCTTGTTGAAGACAAACCGTTCATTTTTATTCATTTCTGACCATGCCGTGGTGATGTAATTCTTTACCTCTTCCTCTTTTAATTCCTTCAGCGACTGTAAGTCTTGCATTCGGGCGTCCAAGCTTTTATCGGAGCTTTTAGTTGCATTGGGCAAAATCAATGCTACTGTTTCTGCAAGGTCACCCACGACGTGATAAGATTCTTCTAAAAGCCAAAGCGGCAGCTTTGCCATCTCTGCTGCCCATTGTCTGAGTAGGGTTGTTTTAATTGGTCTCTTGGGTCTTTTACCACTCAATAATGCAACGAACCAGAGCTTGTCTTCACTTGACGATTTTTGGAGAAAGGAACTCATCGCAGAGATCTTTTCAGTTGTCTTTGTTGTGCCGTCTAATGCCGATATCAGAATTCCGAACTCCTTCATTCAGATTCTTTTTCTCTTGAAGCCCCCTCACCAATTTCCGAGAGCTCACCTTCATATTCGGTCGTTACTGGATGTGCATCATAGCCTTGTTCCCTGAGCCAATTGGAAAAAATACCGGTATAGCCGTGCGTTACATAAACCCTCTCGGCTTTCGAGAGCTTTACCGCCTGGTTTAACTCATCCCAATCGGCATGATCCGATAGAATAAATCCACGGTCTACATTTCTTCTGCGTCGTGCACCACGGATCGTCATCCAACCCGAAGCGGTTGCTACTTTATAAGGCTTAAGTTTGTTCATCCAAGCAGATCCGAAGGCTGAAGGGGGAGCAATGATCAGTGAGCCTCGATACTTTTCTTTTTCCGTGGTTTTAGTGATCAACTCAGTCTTTGGAAATTGTAAACCACACTCTCTCAAAGCGAGATTGCTATTGTGAATGGCCCCGTGCAGAAGAATGTTGCCGATTGATGAATCAATCGAGCAGAGAATTCTCTGGGCTTTGCCCAGCGAGTAACCAAGAATTACTGAGGCCAAGCCTTTTTCCTTGTTTTCACGCCACCATTGATTCATTTCTGCAAACACCTCTGCTTGTGGCTTCCATTTATAAACGGGTAGTCCAAATGTGGATTCAGTCACCAGGGTGTGACATTTTACTGGCTCAAACGGAGTTGAAATTTTGTCGTCAATCAGCTTGTAATCTCCTGAAATGACCCAAATCTCACCCTTGTATTCGACTTTTACCTGTGCCGATCCAAGAATGTGGCCTGCAGGATGAAGCGACAACTGAACCCCATTGACTCGCTTGCATTCACCGTAGTTCATGCCTGTGGTATTAATTTTTCCGAGCCGGAGTTTCATCACTGGGATACTCAGATGATGAGCAAGATACTTTTTCATTCCCCACCTTGAATGGTCTGCATGTGCGTGAGTGATCACGGCTTTATCCACGGGCCTCCAAGGGTCGATGAAAAATCCCCCCTTCTCGCAATAAAGACCCTTATCCGTAAATTCGATTAACGGCATACATGTTAAACAGAACAGCCTTAATTTGGTTGGGTTATTCATTCACCTTTACGTAGTTTCGAAAAAATTGAAATCAATGAGCGAAAAGCATAATTCAGATAAAGCACCAGAACCAGTAGGACTTTACCCTCATGCGAGAAATGTCGGCAACTTGCTTTTTTTGAGCGGCGTCGGGCCGCGCGCGAGAGGAACTAAAAAAATCCCAGGGGTCGAACTCGACGACGATGGAAATATACTAAGTTACGACATCGAGACACAGTGCCACTCAGTATTCAAAAACGTAAGACTCATATTGGAAGCTGCAGGATCTTCTTGGGACAATTTAGTAGACGTTACTGTCTTCTTAACAAATATGAGAGATGACTTCAAAATCTACAATAAAATCTATGCAGAGTATTTCAAAGACAATCAACCTTGCAGAACGACTGTTGAGATAAACTGTCTCCCCACACCAATTGCAATAGAGCTAAAGTGCATTGCAACCCTGAACTAGGCCATTATGGATACTTACAAAGCTTTAGTAGTTCGAGAAAAAGAGGGGCGTTTTTCACGAGCCGTGGAAGAAGTACCAATATCATTTCTGCCTAAAAATGAGGTTCTTATCAAAGTGGCATATGCCGGGTTGAACTACAAGGATGCCTTGTCGGCTAGCGGGCATAAAGGGATCACTCGGGAATTTCCTCATACACCAGGAGTTGACGCGGCAGGAGAGGTAGTCGAGACGGAGTCATCTCTGGTTGCTTCTGGTCAGAAAGTAATTGTAACCTCCTATGACCTTGGGATGAATACCAAAGGAGGTTTTGCTGAATATATAAGGGTGCCAGCTAAATGGGTGGTGCCTCTGCCTGATGAACTTTCATTACAAGACTCGATGGCAATGGGAACTGCGGCTTTTACTGCAGCGCTGGCTGTTGATAAAATGGAAAGAGCCGGACAGCGACCTGAAATGGGTGAAATAGTGGTGACTGGTGCGTCTGGTGGAGTAGGATCAATGGCTGTGGCGATTTTGGCAAAAAAGGGATATCGAGTGATTGCTTCAAGTGGAAAACAAGAACAGTATTCATGGCTAAAGTCTATTGGGGCAAAGCGTTGTATAAATCGCGATGGAGTTTGTGATGAATCTGGCAGACCACTTCTTTCTCCGCGATGGGCCGGTGGGATAGATACAGTTGGAGGAGATACGCTTCATACACTAATTAAATCCTGCTCGAAGGAAGGCTCAATAGCCGTGTGTGGGTTGGTGGGTTCTTACGAGCTGAAAATGACCGTGTATCCTTTAATTTTAAACGGGGTAAACATTCTTGGTATCGACAGCGCTGAGACCCCACTCACCCATAGGAAATCCATCTGGGCAAAGCTCGCAAAGGAATACAAGCCAAAGTCTGTAGCATCTCTAACTAAGATTGTGACATTAGATGAAATACCCACCTATATGGATGAAATTTTAAACGGTGAAACAGCTGGAAGAATTATTGCAAAGATTTCGTAAAAAGAAAAGCGCCTGCAAGGGCGCTTTTCGAAACTAACCAATAAAACTACTATGAAGTCGTGGAAACCACTCCACATTTCACATTATACATTCGGAAGCTTAGTCTCCCTATTGGTGATTAGGTGTGTTAACGTTTTTTAGAAATCACTTCGCACTACCGCGAACCTTATCCCATTTGTTTTTGAACTTCTTGTTTTGTGACTCTACGTAGTATTCGTCCCACAGCGGAGTCATACCCCCGTAGATCTTGTTGGCTTTTAAGTTCATTCTGATCTTGTTAAGTTCTTTCAGCATGGCTTTATTTTTTTGTGATTCGGATAAGATTTTTGTCTCTGTTGATTTCGTATTCCAAAAGCAAAGGCTTACAAACGATTTCCAAGATTTCCTCAAGTGTTTGATCGGTTCTCAATTCACCGCTATAAAAAAATTCTAAGTCTTTTTGGATTTGGATTTCTATATGTAAAATGTCTTCGATTGAATTAAAGACTTCTGATATGTGAACGTTGTCAAAGCGGTATGAGCCTGAAATCCATTGATCTATATACTGACTGGAGCTCATGATACTGAGGGCTTCATCCTCTTTCATTTTTACTGCCATTCCAGGCCCTAAAATGGTTGAAAGTCCATCTTGATTTTTAACGAGAACCCGACCCGTTTTGCAAGAAACCTTAAGTACCTCTTCGAACGTAATGACAGAAAAAGATGTGCCTAAAACGGTAACCATACCTATATCCGTCTCCACGTCAAATTTTTCGCCTTTCTCGACCTCAAAAAAACCAGTTCCTTTAAAATTCACGCTTCTATGGAAATCCCAAAGTAGAAGATTATAAGAAATGGTAGAATTGGGCCTCATGAATACTTCTGAACCATCTGGAAGTGTATGCGCAACTATTTCTTCTGTGTTATTCTCAATTGATTTATTTCCAACAAAAACAATTGATAAAGCTGCCAAAACCGCAACCGAAGCAGCAATTGCTAAGCGGTACAAATTTTTAGAATTTCGGCGGATGGGAATTACTGGAACAGGATGGCCTATCCTTTCCATCACGCTGCGCTTGGCACTTTCTTGCGACGATCTAAAGGCTATTCTCTCTTCTCTAAGAAGGGAATCAAGCTTGGTATTGAAATCTTGTTTCACTTCGGTGTGCGTATTTCCTGATGTTTTGCCTCAGTAATACACACCCTAAAGAAGATACCCTACCAGAAAAAGAAAATTATTCAACATTTATGTGCACAGACTTTCCGTTAAAAGCAGTAAATACTCCCCAAGCACCTTCAATATTGCTGGGAGCACCGCTCAAGTCTGGTGAAGAATTTTGAGAATACATTTGCATGTACTCTACGTTCACAGCGCTTACATATAACTGATAATTCCCTATATGCGTGAAATGGTCCGCGAAAAGATCAACGGAAGTATGATTATGTAAGTTAAAAAGTGGGCTATCATTCGCGGGTTGAATCTGAAAAGTACTGGAGCTATCCGACCATACTCCCTTAGACAAAATACAGTACGTTCTTCCCTCTTCAATGTCTTTCCAGCTCAGGGTAGTCAAAGGATAACTATTGTAAGGATCGCTGATGTCTACACTGGATTGAGTGAGCGTTAATGAACCGATTTCTGAGGGAAATGTGGTTGTGGAGGAGTAAAATTTGTCTTCCACTAGGATTTCCAGATTTAGCGGTTCTGTTCCTGAAAAGGTAAATTCTGGATCCAAGATTTCATAAACACCTTCATCTCCATCCTTGAGATGGAGAGTTGCAATTTTCTCTCCTTGTGAGAGAGTAATATAGGCATCATTGACTGGTGTGAGGTCTGCTGCTCCTTCTGTATGAATTTTAGCCACCTTTACATGGTTGACATGCTCATTAGCGAAAACATACGCTTCAACCATTAATTGGGGCTCTGCTAACAGGTCTTCCACGGAATCGTCAGAATCGCAACTGACTACTAGGCCAAGTAGTATCATCATGCCTCCGAAAAATGCTCTCGATCTTCTCATAATTTCAACTTCAAAAATACCGACGGCGTAATGCCGAGGGAGAGGATGTTTCTTTGACCTAGGTCAAAGAATTCGCTGTTCTCTCTGGGAATTTGGAAATAATCAATGTATTGAACGGCAGCGTTGTCATATACATTGTAAATCGAAATTCCTATTTGCAATGCTCCTTTTTTCAAAGGGAGCAAATACCCAGCGGAAACATCCAATCTATGGTACCACTCTAGTCTTAGCGAATTTATCCCACCAATGGTTACAAACTGCTGTTCTTCACCATTCGGAGTGGTAACCACAAATGTCCCTAAAACCGGAGTATAAGGTACTCCATTTGCTAATACAATTGCCGCCGAAAAATCCCACCTATTGTAATCCAAATTATAGATCACCGAGAATTCATGGTTGCTCACTCCTGGGCTGTCAAAGAAGCTACCCCGGTTAATTTCATCGTATCTCGATTGGGAGTCAATAAACGTGTATCCGAAAGTAATCGCATGATTGTTAAAGGTCTTTTTGACTAATGCGTCCACTCCAAATACTCGTCTGTTACCACCTACAGCGAATTGATCTAAACTTCCGGTGGGAATCCCAAATTCGGGAAATAAAAATTCTACGACACCTCTCTCGTATTTGTGATAGCCCTCCAGAGAAACAACCCAGTCAGCTTTTTTAAGGGTTGAGCCGATAATATAATGATCACTTCTCAGTACGGAAATGGTATTCTCATCGGCTAATGTCCAGGTCTCTGGTATGCTGAAATAAAGACTTCTTTCATTGAGTCGACGTATCATTTGATGAAAAATGCCATAGGAGGCTTTTATTTCTATGCTGGGATTAATCTCATAATTAAATGCAAGTCTGGGTTCTGTATAAATGGCTTCTTTTCGATTGTAGTGAGTTGCGCGGACCCCGAGTTTTGAATTAAGTTTCCCTATCTGAAGCTGCCATTGAGCATAAACAGCGTTGCTTATCCCTGTGATCGATGAGTCTTGGAGGATTTCAGCTTGGTCTTGTGCTTGAGACTTAATTTTATTGGCTGTATACCACCAACCAAACTCTAGTGAAGTGTTTTTATTGATGTCAAAGTTGTTGTCTAGCCTAAATGTATTGTCCCTTACTTCAACTCGTTGCTCAAAAAAGCGTTGGCTAAAAGTGTCAGATTCTGCCAAGAAAGTTTCCTCTGCTTGGAGATTGCTGGAGTATTGTGAAATTCCATAGTTCGCATAGGTAAAGAGCTTTCGATTCCACTTCCGAGACCATTTTACACTCCCCCCTTGGTTGCCCCAATCCGTCTGATCTTCAGATATTCTTGTGAAATTATCTAATGAGCCATTGAAGGTTATAGCAAGGTCGTCTTGGCCTTGATAATAGCTTAATGAAATACCGTCCCTATCCGATGGCTGAAAGTTAAATTTCGCGTTAAGGTCAGAGAAGAAGTAGTTGGGAATATTATTTCCTTCAAATACGTTCGTGTTGTTTTCAGGAGTGTTTGGGAGGCTTGAATTGAAAATGTTGTTAAACATATTCTGATAGGTCGGACTTTGAACTATATCAGTAAATGCCCGTCGATATCCAAAAACCAGAGACGCCTTATTTTGAACCACGGGCAATTCCACCAAAACATTAGCACCAACCATTGTCACTTCCGCTTGTGCTGAGGGTTTAATTTTATTTCCATCAATCCCAGTTATTTCTACAACACCAGAAGACCTTCCACCATACTTGGCATCAAACCCACCTTTGTTGACTCTGATGTTTTTAATGACATTGCTGTTAAAAGCGCTTAGAAAGCCGAAAAGATGATCTACATGATACACGGAAATCCCATCAAACATCACTAAATTTTGATCCGTTTGACCGCCCCTTATGCGCAGGCCACTTTCTGCATCTTGGCCACCACTGATACCAGGAAGTCGGCGTATTGCTGAAAACACATCATTTTCCGCTAAGTTTGGTAAAGTGGAGATTTCCGAAGGGTTAAAGGTTAATTGGCTTATGTTTTCGTCAATTTCCAGCAAGTTTTTGCCTCGAGCACTTACCCTAACAGAAGGAAGATCTTTTAGTTTTCGTCTTAATTCAAAATCTAATTCACCACTTTTTGCCGCTTTGTGGCCAATGATTAAGGCTAGTTTTTCATATCCTAAATAGGAAATCAAGACAAGAGAAGTGTCAGAAGGAATCTCAAGAAGTGTATATCTACCCTCAGAATTGGCTGTCGTCCCCTGATTCGTATTTGCAATTTTCACCGTTGCAAACGGCAAGGACTCACCCGTTTGCACATCCCTCACCACACCGCTTAGAGGAAATGAATAAATGATAGGTTGCTGGGGCTTGGGGACTATCACGTAGGTTCCGGCAATTTGTTCCAATCTCAAATCTGTTTCTTCTAAAGTAAAGTTTAGAAACTCTTCAACAGTCTTGGTTTCCTTAGATATATCGGGGATGGTGATTTTTGAAACAGCCAACGGATCGTAGGAGAGTGGTATATTCTCTTTTTGACGAAGTAGCCTTAGCGCACTTTCTAAGTTGTTGCCACTGAATTTTTTAAAATCGATCTTTTGGGTAGGCTGACATATTCCGGCCACATGAAAAAGCAGTATAAGTGAAAAACAACCTAAATATCGCATTATGGCTCTAAGATAACCACTCTGCTTCCCTCTATTGCAATCTCTAGTCCAAACGGTTTGGTTAGTATTTCGAGTGAATTTTCCAGATTGTCAGGATCTAGACTTCCAGAAAAACTAAAAATACCATCGGCTTGAATTATGATATCTTTTTCGAAATGGGTCTCTAAAAGTTCCGAAACAATTTCTAGTGGGGTATTGTCAAAGGATAAAGACTCCTTATTTGCTGAGATAAAGACTTCTGGACTCTCCCATTTCCCTAATTTTTTCGAGTCCCTATCTAGTATGATGTAGTCGTTTCCTTGTATGATGCTCCCTTCCACGTTGACACTTCCTTCCATGCAATAAACCACAAGTGAGCGCTCTTTTGCCCAAACGGTGAACTTCGTACCTAAGACTGAAACATCTCCATGACTCGTTTTGACATCAAACTGTTCACCTTTTGATACTTTGAAAAACGCTTCTCCATCAAGACTAACAGTTCTGGAGAAGATCCAGAAGATGTCATTATAAGCAAGAGTAGAATTTGTTGCTAAATTTATTTCTGAGCCATCGGGGAGAATGTGGGTAATTGTTTCCCCATTAGAGGTAATTGTTGTGGAGCCAACAAAATGAATGACCAAGGGAAGACCTATAAGCAAAGCCAATCCCGCCGCAAAAGCATNTAACACGCCNAAGTAACTAGTTTTTTTATCAAGCCTCACGAAATTTTCTGCGTCAATGGTTCTTGCAAAAACATTTGACCTAGCAATGTCTGCACTTTCAGNGCTAAACGGAGGCTTAAACCCCTTTAATCTCTCTTCGATTAGTTTATTTTTATCCTTCATCATCTAAATTTTCCTATCCAATTCATCTCTTAGAATGCTGAGTGCACGAGACATCCGCTTTTCTACCGCTTTCATACTCAAACCGAGCATCTCAGCGATTTCTCTATATTTTAATCCATCTATTCTATTCATCAAGAAGACCTCTCTTGCGCCTTCGGGAATTTTCGCCAAAACCGCTTGAAGTTTCTGGTCAAATTCTTGCATTTCTATCAAATATTCTGGCGTGACATTATCGTTGCGCTGCTCGGAGTAGTTCAAGAATTTAAACTTCAGCTGCTCTCTTTTCAGCTTATTGATCATAAGATTGTTGGCGATGGTGAAGACATAGGCCTTAAGAGATGATTTATCAATCTTTTCTCGCGTTTCCCAAAGTTTGACAAAGGCATCTTGAGCAACATCCTCAGACAAGTCTGGTTGAGAGGTTTTATAATAAAGAAAGTTTCGAACTTGCTTGTAGTACATGTCGAATACCTCCTCAAATTCCTTAGCGGTTAAGGTTTCTTTATTGTTTACAGAATTGGCTTTTTTAAATAGTGCCAAAAGGAGCTTATTTGTTTAAGCTGCTAAAAAAAGCAATACTGGCTCAATATCACAACTCTAATTTGATTCTATTTGAACACCAGAGCTCTTTGAATGGTTAAACACCAAGCCTGTTTTTTCCAAAACCAGTAAAACCTGTTGCTCGTTCAATAGAAAATCGCCTTTTTAAAGTGATGATAGATTTATCGGTTGCAGAAGCTTGGTTTAACTCTAGAGGTTGGAGAGCGTTTGCATTTCAAAAAGAAGCTTGGACTGCGTGTATTCAAAGAAAATCGGGTCTTTTGAATGCTCCTACAGGAAGTGGAAAAACTTATGCCCTTTTTGCCGGTGTGGTGATGGAGTATCTGCAGAACGCGGGTTCAGCGAAGAGGAAGGGGCTTAAACTCATTTGGGTGACCCCAATTCGCGCATTGACGAAGGACATTAGGAATGCCTGCGAGGAATTCTGCCAAGAAATCGAGCTGGACTGGAAGGTTGCGGTTCGGACAGGAGATACAACCCCCTCTGAAAGAACAAAACAGAGAAAAGAACCACCAGATGTTCTCATTACAACACCAGAGAGTATTCACCTATTAATCGCTTCAAAAAACTATCAACGATATTTTTCAACGGTGAGATTCATCGTTGCTGATGAGTGGCATGAGTTAATGGGTTCAAAAAGAGCAGTTTTACTTGAGCTGGCATTATCACGATTAAAAACAATCTCAAAACCCTGCATTTGGGGAATCTCTGCTACAATTGGAAATATGCAACAGGCAATGGAAGTTCTGTTTGGTGAAGACTATGAAAAGGGAAGATTGCGATTCATAGAATCTAACATCAAGAAACGCATAGAGATTATACCTATTATACCCGAAGAAGTTGAAAATTATCCTTGGGCAGGACACCTCGGCGTTAAACTGGCAGAAGGGGTATTGCCGATTATAAAAAAGAGTAAGACAACCCTAATCTTTACCAATACAAGAGCTCAAGCTGAAATTTGGTACCAACATCTTTTGGCGATTATGCCCGACTTGGCAGGCCTGATGGCCATGCATCACGGGTCAATTAGCAGTGAGTTGCGCGATTGGGTGGAAGATGCGCTGCATAAAGGTGTGCTAAAATGTGTGGTTTGTACAAGCTCCCTCGATCTCGGAGTTGACTTCCGGCCAGTTGAAACCATCATACAGATTGGTAGTCCAAAGGGAGTATCGAGGTTCGTGCAAAGGGCGGGTAGGAGTGGTCATGCACCCGGAGAGAAATCAGTTATTTACTTTTTACCCACGAATGCGTTGCAATTGATTGAGTGCGCAGCTTTGAAGTCGGCAGTAGAGAATAATGATCTGGAGGATAGAATGCCATATATCCGCAGTTTTGACGTTTTAGTCCAATATTTAATGACCCTAGCGGTGTCTGATGGTTTTCAGCCTAAAGAGATATTGCCAGAGATTAGGTCTACCTTTTCTTTCAAGAGTATTTCAGATGAAGAATGGGCCTGGGCATTGAACTTTATTACTAAAGGGGGCAGCTCACTTGAGGCTTACGACGAATTTTCTAAGGTGGAGATTTTGGCAGGTGGGTTGTTCAAGGTCAATAATAGAGGTGTGGCAATGCGTCACCGCTTGTCAATTGGTGCCATTGTTAGTGATGCAATGCTGGTCGTCAAGTTTCAGACTGGTGGTTATTTAGGTTCTATTGAGGAGTGGTTTGTCTCAAGGCTAAGCCCGGGTGATACTTTTTGGTTCGCAGGTCGACCACTTGAACTAGTTCGGGTAAAGGAAATGACAGTTCACGTTAAGATCTCAAAGAAACAAAAAGGAGCCGTCCCGAGTTGGCAAGGAGGTAGAATGCCACTTTCCTCAATGCTGTCAGAGAATCTTAGACTGCAGATTGGTAAGATAGCCGGGAATCAGTTTTACTCAAAAGAACTGCAAGCTGTGCGACCAATCGCTAATACTCAGCAGGAGCTATCCATTATTCCTAAGCACTCAGAGCTTCTTATCGAAAAATGGACTTCACGTGAAGGTTGTCACATTTTCATCTACCCCTTTGAAGGTAGGTTTGTTCATGAAGGAATGGCTTCACTTATAGCTTATAGACTTTCACTTTTCAAATCTTTAAGTTTTAGCATAGCGGTAAACGATTACGGCTTTGAACTTCTTTCTGATCAAGACATACCGATAGAGAATGGACTTGATTCTGATATTTTTTCAATCGAGCACCTATCTGAAGACATCGCTGCAAGCCTAAATCAGAGCGAGATGGCAAGAAGGAGGTTTAGAGATATTTCAGGTATTTCGGGATTGGTATTCAAAGGTTTTCCGGGGAAATATCAAAAGGACAAACACCTCCAATCATCTGCCCAGCTTTTTTTCGACGTTTTTAGAGATTATGAGCCAATGAATCTGCTGTTCAAGCAAGCTTTTTCGGAAGTTATGGAATTTCAAATTGAAGAAGTGCGATTGCGTCAGGCATTGCGTAGAATCGCTGGTCAGAAAATTTGCGTAACATATCCAGAGAAACCCACTCCATTTTGTTTTCCAATTTTGGTGGAAAGACTGCGAGAAAAAATGTCAACAGAAAAATTGGAAGATCGGATTAAAAAGATGACAGCCCAACTCGAAATGTAAATGCAATTTGAGGTAAAGGAAGAAGAACTGGAGTTGCTTTCCGATAAGGCTATTTATTGGAGAAAGCATCGGATGCTTATCGTAGCCGATTTACATATTGGTAAGGCGGCGCACTTTCGAAAATATGGAATTCAAGTTCCTTCACTTGTCGAGAGAAATAATCTCTGGCGTCTGTCGGGTTTGATTTTAAAAAAGAAGCCGAAGAAGATTCTTTTCCTTGGAGACCTATCTCACAGCGAAAAAAATGCAGCATGGGATGAATTTGCAGATTTCTGCCAAAACCTCCCTGAAGTAGAACTCATACTGGTAAAAGGGAATCATGACATAATTAGGCCAATCAACTTTTTGAGAGCAAAAATTGAAGTTGTGGACGAGTGCCTCTTGGGTCCCTTTTTGTTTACGCACGACCGAGTAGATTCTAAGCATTATAATTTCCATGGACATATACATCCCGCAGTTATACTCAGGGGTCGCGGCAGACAGTCTTTGAGGGTTCCCTGTTTTTTCTTTTCAACTCAATTTGCGGTGCTTCCTTCTTTTGGAGACTTCACAGGATCTTTTGTACTCAATCCTAAAAAAGGGGATGCTGTTTTTTATCCTGGAGAAAGAGAAGTTATTAGGGTGTTTTAGCTAAAACGTTTTAGAGCTAGCTCGACTTGATTCAAATATGATCGACCAAATAAAACCAAATGAACTAGTAGAGGATAAATATTGGCGATAGCTACCCTTTCTTCCCAATCGGGTTCAAGAGGGAATGTTTCGTTATAGCTGTCATAAAAAATCTGATCGAAACCGCCAAAAAGTTTGGTCATTCCAATATCCATCTCTCGATGACCGTAATAGACCGCAGGATCAAAGATGGCGGCTTGGCCATTACTGTCAGTCATGAAATTTCCAGACCATAAATCTCCGTGAAGCGCACTCGGTTTCTCTTTCGGAAAAAGGCCGTCAACTCTGTCTAGCATAAGATCAAATAGATGTCTCATTTCATTTCTCAGCAACCTCTTTTTCTCTGCTTCTTTTAAAACTGGCAGAATTCTGTTTTCTCGAAAAAAGGCACCCCAATTATCTTGTTTTCCGTTCTGTTGAGATAAAACACCTATGTAATTGTTATAATGCAGTCCAAAGCTCTCAAAACTGTTTTGGTGCATTAATGCCAGTGTTCTTCCATAATCTTCCCAGAAATTAATCTTTCGTCTTGCACCATTGATATATGTCATAATTATCCATTGTAATTCATGGTCACTTCCTACAGAAATCACTCGAGGGATATTAAAGGCTGAAGTCTCTTTAAGAAAAATCAATCCCTTTTTTTCAAGTTCAAATAAGTCAGCATAATTTGAAAGGGTATTAACCTTAACGAAATACAAGTCGTTAACAGTCTCAAGACGGAAGCATGAATTAATATTACCTCCTTTTACTTGCGATATATTCAAAATCCCCTTGAATATATCTCCTTCGTGTTTACGAAGATCCCTAATCAATCTTGAGCCTAAATCAAAGAAGTCTATATTGATGGAATTTGTTTTTAAGTTTGATTGAAGTGCGGAAATTCCTCTAAGTCTGTCTCTTTACCTAAAAAATCAGCAAGCTTTTTAAACCCTCTTTTATCCTCAATGTCAAGTATTATAAAGTCTTCGGATGGCCGATTTTTAAAATATTCAAGTACAAAGTTTTCATGTGTTTTATAGTCTTCCCATGCTGCGTCAACATCTGGCAAATCCTTAAAAACTTTCATCCTCCAGTTCTTAAGGGATTTTTTCCAGGCTTCTTCTTCTCTTTTGAGGTAGACGAATTTGCTGTTTGGAAATGCAGCGTCAAGCCGAGGGATCATATCTTCCTTGAGCCAAGGTAGATCGTCGAATGATTCAAATTTTGAAGCATATTTAATCATCTTGCTGTATTCTTTTTGGGCATAATAGACCCTCCAAACCTTCTTGTTGAATGAGCTATTTCTATAGCCTAATAGTTCAAAGGATTTCCCAATACTTGTCGTGCCAGTCTTATTGAACCCTATGCAAAAAACTTTGCTGCCGTAAGATTCTTTGAGTAACGCTACTTTAAGATTGAAGTATGCTTCGCTTATCATGCCTTTTATCACCTCAGGCCCCTAATTTGTTTAATATTCCATGAAATGATCCTTTTGTAAAAGCAAAGGTGTTAACATCATTCATTGTCAAATCTACAAATTCAATCATCACAACAAGAAAGTTTGAACGCACAGGGTTAATTGGTGTTCTTATGCTTCATTTTTTGCTCTTTTATTAAATCTTATTTTGGTTGCAAGAGTAGTTTACAACCATTAGTTTTGCCAACTCTTTAAACGGGGCCCATAGCTCAGTTGGTTAGAGCAGCAGACTCATAATCTGAAGGTCGAAGGTTCAAGTCCTTCTGGGCCCACCTCGTCCCGTTCTGTAATTAGGACGGGATTTTTTAATTCCGGTCTCACCAGATTTCTTGGGTATTTCAATACCGTATTTACACCCCACTATTTTTTTTATCTTATATTTGAAGCTGTTTGTTTGGGAAAATGACGGCTTAATCGAAATTATCCTGGCTTTAGCCTAAGCATCAGAGACTTGTTTACCAAAACCAATCACTTAATTAACTAACATGATGACCAAATTACCGACCCTTGCCAAACGGGCTACGCATTGTTATAGCTCATTCTATTGGCATATGATGACCACATGCCTAATTTTTCTATTCACATCTTTCGCATCAGCTCAGTCTGGGGCGCCTGATCTCATAAAGGTTTGTGAAGTAACGGCCTTTTCTGACGCCTCAAACGGGCATGCCTTGTGGGTAAAAGATATACCTGGAATTGTAAATGATCGTTATGATTTCTCCCCAGGAGCACCAGGGACATTCGAGTTTTTCTCCGATGGAACGGCTCGTCTCAAAGGAAGGGTTGTCAATAAATCCGACGCGTCCCTAGCGTGGGATATAGACTTTAATTTCTCAGGGGGCTCTGACTGGACTGCTTGGAGCTCTGCGGGGGGAGATTATAAAGATGAAGCAAATGTGGTGGGGTCTAATTATTTGGATTGGGACTACTTCATTTTTGACTCTTCAAAGAATAATGTGCTTACAGGTGTTGATGGGCTTACTGGTTCGTCATTGACCGTTACACATAGACCAGCTGATTTTGAGTTTGGTTTACAAATAGGAACGGCCGCCAATAGCAAAAACGTTCAAGAAGGAGCATCAACATGGTTTTTTTATGATGGTTTAGTTTTAGGTAACACCGTCAGCGGAATCGGTGACGTAAATGTGAATACCACCTGTCACGAGGTGGTTTCTATATGCCCACTTGAACAATATCAAGCCAATAATCATATACTATGGCTTCCAGGTCTAGCGGCAGAGGCCGACTGGATACCGGCTCCGTTTGGTGTTTACTTTGCTGAGCTTCCTAATGGTAAGGCAAGGCTCTACGGTGAGATTCAAAATCAGAATGATCCTTCCCTAGTTTTATGTATCGACTTTTGGTTTGCCGAAAAAGCAGATTTTGCTACTTGGTCAGGTCTCGGTAGAGGCATAAAGGGAAATCCCTCTAATATTAACGGTAATGAGGTCAATTGGGATTTTTACATTTTTGATCAAAGCAGAGCTAGTACATTAACGGGTTGCTCGGCATCCACGCTCGGTTCTTATGTAGAGATAACGCACAGGCCAGCTGACTTTAACTTAGGCCTACAATGCGGGATCGGTGCAAACGATAAAAACGCTGAGTTTGGTCTCTCGGTGTGGTTTTTTAAGAATGGTACCTTTCAAGGGAACTCAGTTACCGGAATTGGAGATGTAAACTCAATTAAACTTTGTCCTCCCCCACCGAATATCATCTGTTTCGACAATCCGCCGGTAATTACATGCCCTGCTGACACTTCGATTGACTGCACCTCCGCAACAACACCAGATCTTCTTGGGGAGGCAACGGCAGATAGGCCCAATACTGATTGCCCATTAGATGTTGCTATTTTCTTTGAAGATAATATGAGTGTCAATGGGTGTGTTACAACAATTACAAGAACATGGACAGTTGTTGATGAATATGATAACGTGGTTTCATGTGATCAAATAATTACAGTAGTTGATAATACTCCGCCCAACTTAGACATGCCAGCGGACCTAGATGCCGACATCACTTGCAGTGACATCAGCCTAGAGGAAGCAGAAGGCTTTGCTAATGGTACGTTGACACAACCAGAGCGTCAAGCTTTCTTGCAATCGGCAAGAGCGTTGTTCATCAGCAATGGTTTGGTTCCACTAGGAACGACAGACGACTGCAATGACAGCGACTGGATCGAAGTATCTATCGAGGTGACGTTGAGCGATTCCTGCGACGGGTTGGCCCAGTTGATTTGCACATTTGTAGCAGAAGACGATTGTGGCAACACTTCCGATGAGATAGCGAGCTTCTTGAACATCGTAGACAACACCGCACCGGTAATTACTTGTCCATCGGACGTAACGGTAGACTGTGACGGAGACAGTTCTCCAGCAGGTACAGGCACAGCGACAGCGACAGATGATTGTGGCGGAGATGTAGATATTTCATACGTAGACGGGCCAACGACAGGCGACTGCACGCAGGCGTTTACCAGAACCTGGACCGCGACGGATGCTTGTGGCAATAGTTCTAGCTGTGATCAGGTGATCACGTTGATTGACACAGTAGCCCCAGTAGTTCCGGCGGCTCCGGCGAATGTAACAGCGAGCTGTGACGAGTCATTGCCAGCGGCCCCAGAGCTCACGGCAGAGGATGCATGTCAAGGAACGATTGTAGGCGTGCTGAGCGAGACTACCTTACCAGGCAGCTGTGCGAACAACTTCACGGTAT
>JAKVAV010000007.1:137343-190368 GCA_022448105.1 Flavobacteriales bacterium
GGTCCAGATGAAACGGGATATGCTACCGCTACAGATAATTGTGTTGGTGATGTGGCAATAGAATTCGAAGATCTATACGTTTCCGACTTCTGTCCAACAAGCTTTATTAGATTGTGGACTGCGACTGATGAATGTGGAAATATTGCTACTTGTGAGCAATTAATTACAACAGTTGAAGAAGGAGATTGCGTTTCAACACCAACAGGCCTAGAGGCCCAATCTGTTGGTACGAATACAATTGAATTCTCTTGGAATGCTGTTCCAAACTCAGTAGCGTGCAGAGTATTTGGTAGACCTGCTGGGAGCAATGCAAATATTACTTTAGGAACTGCTGTTGGCACTGAACCGTCGAACTTAACATTTAGCGCTCCAAACTTATCCGATGGATTAAGTATAGAGTGGAGAGTGATCTGTGCTTGTGAGCTGTCGCCATTAATGACAACACCCTACAGTGCTTGGGTACCGTTCACATTTACCACAGATGACAACAAAAACTTCTCTGGAGTCGTCGAGGGTGAAGTTCTCAACGGGGAGATTTACCCTAACCCAACGAGTTCTACGGTATTTATAAACTCAGTATTTAATGAGGATGAAACTCTTACCGTAATGGACTTATCGGGTAAAGTAGTTGCTCAGTACAACGTCACGGTTGGAAGTGGAATCTTTGAGATTAACTTAGAAGAGTTAGAAAGTGGAGTATACTTTATACAACATTTAGGCCTTAATGGTCAATCCCAAACCTTCAAAGTGGTAAAGAATAATTAATTATAAACCCAAACTAAACGAGAAGCCCTTGCTCTATTTGGCAAGGGCTTCTTTTATATGGCCGCAAAAAAAACCGCAGTAGAACTGCGGTTGCGATTCGTGGAGCATAGCGGATTCGAACCGCTGGCCTCTACACTGCCAGTGTAGCGCTCTAGCCAACTGAGCTAATGCCCCGATTCGGGAACGAAATTAGAGGAATCTTCTTTGTCTGACAAGTATAGACTAGGTTATATTCGTGATATGATTAAGAATGTCATTTTTGATTTAGGCGTCGTCCTACTTGATGTTGATTATCAGAAGACCATACTCGCTTTTGAGAAACTAGGTATACAAAATGCCAAACAAGCATTCTCAAAACACAGCCAAGATGATTTCTTCCGAGCTTTTGAAAAGGGAGAGATAACTGATAATGAATTTTTGGATGGATTATCTATTCTTTCTCAAGAGGCTGATAAGAGTTCGTTAGCTTCTGCATGGTGTGCGATGTTAGGAGCACTTCCTGAGGATAAAATGCAATTTCTACAGAAGTTGAAGGGAAAATATCGCCTTTTTATCTTGTCTAATACCAATAGTATCCACAAAAAATGGTTTGAAAAAGAAATTGACATGCAATATGGCTGGGATACATTCGCTTCATGTTTCGACTTTATAGGATACAGTCATGAGCTTGGAGAACGAAAGCCGAATCCAGAATCTTATGAACTCTTAATAAGAAGGTACAAGCTCGAAAGGAATAGAACTTTGTTCATTGACGATACTTTAGAACATGTACTAGGAGCAAGAAAAACTGCTATTAATGCAATTCATTACCGTGACGGCGAAAATTTAGAGAAGCTTCTAGCACCATTTCTGGTGCTGTAAATTATTTCTTGGTGAAAGTCTGTCCAAACGAGCTATCAAAATTGAGATAATATTTCTCTCCACTTTTTAAGCCTGAAACATCGACAGATTTGCCGCTCCCCTTGGTTATAAGAATTCCGAATTTATCAAATATCTCAAACTGAGTTTCTCGACTAAATGTAATGGCAGATTCAGGTTTTGCCGGGAAAAAGCTGACTCTGGATACGCCGGGATCATAAATTTTCGCTTCACTATATCTGGCTACATCAGTGTAATCAACCTGTTTTATTCTAACCTTATTCTCTCCCGAGTAAGGTAAAAGTTTAAAAGAATACTCGTTTTTTTTGGGAGTACCCGCACCTTTAACTTCAGCTACTTCCACCCATTTATTCCATTTGAACTGTTCAATAATAAATGGAAGCGATCCACTTTCATTAATTGTTGACCACCTGAGAATATTATGTTCAATTTCAATCGTTTGTATTTCAAAGGTGCTATGTGGTTCAATGGCTTCCGGATTTAAGACCATAGGACCACAGCCTTCTTTATGGTTAATTGTGATCTCTATCTCCTCCCCCTTATTAATGCCTAAAATGGAAAAATCAATCGCAAATGCACTACTATTAATTTCATCGCTCGTCAATTCGCCATTTACATAAACTTCGAAAACGCAGAACCCAACACCATCGCTGCTAAATGGGTTTTTTACATACAGATCCTTACCTTGATATACACCTATCATAGTAGTAGAGCTGCTTTGAACAGTATTTATTACTCCAGAAAGAAATAAAATGAATGAAAGATGAACGATTTTCATAACGGTTGCTCCCACTTTTGACGGATATCAAAAATAACAATTCCATCTAATTGAGTTTTAATGATTTTAGAAGGTAGTTCTTTATCTGTGCTCCGAGCAAACCATTTTTCTTATTTCTGAGAAGGATCTGACTTATATTCGTGGCTTCTAAAAATTATCTCAATGGATCTTGGTCTTAAAGGAAAAGTAGCTCTAGTTGCGGGGAGTACACAAGGAATTGGCAAAGCATGTGCAATTCAATTAGCTCAGCAAGGAGCGCGGGTAATTTTGATTGCTCGGAATCAAGCTCGCTTAGATGCGGTCAAGGAAGAGCTCAGTCAATACAATCCCCAAGCACATTCGACGATAGCCGTTGATTTTACAAAACCAGAGACACTAAAAAGCGTTCTGGACGAAAAACTTTCGAACGAAGGATATATTCATATTTTAATTAATAATACCGGAGGCCCTCCTGCCGGTTTGGCTTCTGAGGCGGGTACTGATGAATTTCAAAACGCCTTTAACATGCATTTGATTTGCAATCACATCTTGGCGCAAAATACCATTCCTCGCATGAAATCGGCAAATTACGGTAGGATAATCAATGTTATTTCAACTTCGGTGAAGCAACCACTTCCCAACCTTGGTGTATCAAACACGATACGTGGTGCTGTTGCCAATTGGGCGAAGACGATGGCTAATGAGTTGGGTCAGTACAATATTACTGTGAACAATGTGCTTCCTGGACCTACCAATACTGTAAGATTAGAAGCGATTGCACAACGCAAATCAAAGGTTTCCGGAAAAACAGTAGAGCAAGTAATTGAAGATATGGGCAATGCCACACCTATGAAGAGAGTTGGACAGCCAGAAGAAGTTGCGAATGCAATTTGTTTTTTAGCTTCACCGGCTGCTTCCTATATAACTGGAATAAATCTACCTGTTGATGGAGGCCGAACCTCTAGTCTATAGTCCTAAGTTACAAGGAGTTTGAATCCTTTCCCATGGATATTTATTATCTCAAGACTTGTATCTGGCTTAAGGTGTTTCCTTAGTTTAGCGATGTACACGTCCATACTTCGACCGTTGAAATAATTATCATCTCCCCAGATAGAATTAAGTGCATAATTCCTTTCTAGCACACCATTTTTATTTAGGCACAAAAGATACAAAAGCTCATTTTCTTTTGTCGTTAACTTCTGTTCATCAGTATTTATTTTAAGAATCTGCCTCTCGTAGTCGAAGATAAATATCCCAAGATTAAATATCTTTTGTTCTTCCGTTTCGGTTCGTCCCTTATCTGTTCTTCGTAAAATGGCATTTATCCTCACAATTAATTCTTCCATTGAAAAAGGCTTTGTAATGTAGTCATCTGCTCCAACATTAAAACCTTTCAGAGTGTCTTCTTTCATTGACTTTGCAGTCAAGAAGATGATCGGTATTTTCTTGTTTGTAGTTCTTATTTCTTTGGCTACTGTGAAGCCGTCCTTTATAGGCATCATGACATCCAAAATGACAAAATCGAATTGTTGTTGGTTAAAGACTTTGAAGGTCTTATCCCCATCTGTGCAAAGCACAGTTTCAAAATCTTTTGCTTCGAGGTACTCTTTTAGAAGAGTCCCAAGATTTGGATCATCTTCAGCTAATAAAATACGGGTTTTAGACGTCATGTGTATGTGGTATTTGTACTGTAAATGTGCTTCCTTTTCCGAGTTCACTCTTCACCGAAACTATTCCAAGGTGTTTTTCAATGATTGCTCTAACGTAGCTTAGTCCGAGACCAAAACCTTTGATATCGTGAACGTCACCTGTTGGAACTCGGTAGAGCTTATCAAAAATTTTGTCCTGTTGGTCCTTTTTAATTCCAATGCCGTTGTCGGAGACACTCATCATTACCACCGAATTGTTTTTAGAAGTCGTAACCCTAACTTTAGGATTTACATTGCTGTATTTGATCGCATTATCAAGAAGGTTGTATACGACATTGGTCAGATGAATTCTATCTCCTTGAATCGTATTCAATACTGCACTTTTCTTAAATTCAATTGAACCACCCTTATTGTGTATTTGGAGCTCGATATTCCGGATGGCAATCTCAATAACTTCGTTCAAGTCAATTTCTTCATACGACAATTCCATGTCTTGCCTATCGAGAACTGCGCTTCGTAAAACATTTTCGACCAATACGCCTAGTCTCTTATTTTCATCCCTAATCATGGTGACATACTGGCTGTGTCGTTCTTTATACTGACTCATTTGAGGGTCTGCCAAAGCTTCGCACGCCAGCGAAATAGTTGATATTGGCGTCTTGAGTTCGTGCGTCATATTATTGATGAAGTCATTTTTTATTTCTGAGACCTTTTTTTGCCTGAATATAGTTTTAATACTGTACGCAAAAGCAAGTATAATCGCAATTAAGAATATGGTTGAAGAAGTGAGAAGAGGCCATAGCGTCCTAATTAAATAGGATTCTTGATTTGGAAACCAAATTCTTAAATATCGAGTTGGTTGAGTAAAATCATCAGGAAATAAACGCACCTTAAATCCATTATCGTATAGTGAAGTCAAGTCTTTTAGTCCGATAGAGGTCAAAAGTGGGTTGTCAAAAAGATCGAAAACACCAAATTCGTAACCAGCATCTATCCCACCTATATCGCTGAGATAGAGATTCAATAGCGAATCCATTTTAAAATTGTCATATCGATTAAGAAAGTCTGTGTTTCTGTCGATGTTAACAAGCCCTGTAAGTAGTTCAGTAATTATTTTTTGCTCCCTTTCGGGGAAATAGTGGGGTACTTCTTGTTTTACTTCTTCCTGTTTTCGTTCATGTACAACCACCATCGGATTGGGCAGCGAGAGTTCCTTTTTCTCGGAGTTTAATCTCAGGAGGCTGTTCCCATCACTAGAAAGGAAAGCGATACTATCAGTGGTCGTATTGTCTGCTACCCACAGGTGCATCAGAGTTTTTTCGTCCGATATACTATCAATTTGCGCTCGTATCCTGTTGCCAATATCTGAACGGTGCATTCTCTCATGTGCCTCCTCTCTTTCGAGAGCCTTATTGACTTCGTTTAGGGCTATTTGCACATTTCTGCGAAACTGGGTGTCGCGAAGGGCAACGGAATTCTGGATCCAGTAAATCTGGATGGCAATTAAACCTATTAAGGAAAGGCTGATCAGGACGATCAGTACGGGTATGTAGGATTTTTTCAAGCTCCACAAATTTATACCTGTACTTCAAGCAAGTACATTTTCGTTAACCTTAATTAACAAAAGGTAATGTCCTGTTAACGTTTCCTTGAAGAATCCTGCCTTAAATTTGCATCAGGTTTTACAGTTTACATGTTTTTCGCAATAGAGAGCTCAAACGAGGGCTCTCTTTTTTTGTTTCAAACTTTTATTTCAATCCTTCTCCAAGATTATCGAACTTCACCGCATGTTCCGAATCAAGAATTTTATCGACGGAGAGTTTCAAGAAGTAAATTCTGGAGATTACATTCCGAATATAGATCCATCAAGAGGAAAACCCTACGGAGAAATACCCGATAGTAACAATGTCGACATCCAAAACGCTGTAGAGGCTGCAAAACGAGCATTCCCCTTCTGGTCTGGTTTGAAAGGCCATGAACGATTTCATTATCTATTGAGCTTGGCAGAGGGCATAGAGCGACGAATGGATGAATTTGTCAATGCGGAGAGTAAGGATAACGGAAAACCGATTTCATTAGCCAGAGCTGTTGATATTCCACGTGCAATATCAAATTTTCAATTTTATGCTTCTGCCGCTTTACAGTACTCTTCGGAGAGCCATCATACTGAAGGTTTAGGAATAAACTATACTTTACGCCGACCGCTTGGTGTGGTGGCGTGTATCTCTCCCTGGAATCTTCCGCTCTATTTGTTTTCGTGGAAAATTGCGCCCGCACTAGCTGCTGGGAATACCGTAGTAGCCAAACCGTCTGAAATCACTCCAATGACGGCCTATCTGCTTTCTGAGGTCGCCAAAGAAGTTGACTTTCCAAGTGGGGTTTTAAATATTGTTCATGGAACAGGATCTCGCACAGGGGATGCGCTAGTCAGGAACGAGGGCGTTAAAGCCATTTCATTTACAGGGGGTACACAAACTGGAAAGAGGATAATTGAAGTTGCAGGGACACAGTTTAAAAAATTGAGCTTAGAATTAGGAGGAAAGAATCCCAATATCATTTTTGCAGACTGCGATTTTGATAAGATGCTCTCCACAACTTTGAGAAGTTCTTTCGCTAACCAAGGGCAAATTTGTTTATGTGGCTCTAGAATTTTAATAGAAGATTCTCTTTACGATCGATTTAAAGACGCATTTGTAGAGAAGGTGAAGTTGATGACAGTGTCAGATCCGTCAAAAGAGGAAACCAAAATGGGTGCCGTTGTTAGCGAGCAACACATGGAGAAAATACTTAGATATATTGATTTAGCGAAGCGGGAAGGGGGAACAATTATATGCGGTGGATCCCGAGTAAACCTGGGAGGTGAGCTGGAAAACGGATTCTTCATCCAGCCCACTGTCATTGAGGGTTTAGATCAATTATGTAGAACTAATCAGGAAGAAATTTTTGGGCCCGTTGTGACGATTGATCGGTTTGCTAACGAGGCAGAAGCAATTGAAAAAGCAAATGCCACACCTTATGGTTTGGCTTCTACTGTCTGGACAGAGAATCTTTCTCGTGCACATCGAGTTGCAGAATCAATAGAGGCTGGTATAGTTTGGGTAAATTGCTGGCTCGAGAGAGATTTGCGTACTCCTTTCGGTGGGGTAAAAAGTTCCGGATTGGGTCGTGAGGGTGGATTTGAAGCAATGCAATTCTTTACCGAACCTAAGAATGTGTGTATCAAGTATTAACCAATGAAGAAACTTCTACTTTTTTTAGGATTATTCTCCTTCTATTTTGGACTTTTTGCTCAAATGGAGCCGTTCTTGCTTTTAGAGAAACCTGGAAAGAAAAAATCGCGTATGCGCTTTTATGCAGGAGACGAAGTGCTTTGGAGATTTAAAGAAGACAAAACCACATATTCTGCCGTTATTGCTTCTATTGGCGATTCTTCTTTCACAACTACCGAGGCTTTGATTGTTCCATTTCTAGAAATTGAGTCAATTCTTATACCCAAAGGAAGCGGACTAAAGGCGGTTGGAATAAATGCGTTTTGGGCCATTCCTCCGATGGTTGTTTTTAGTGCGGCAAACAATTTGTTCAATACCGGAAGAACCCCAGTCATTGATGAAGAAGTATGGTATATATCCGGAGTGTTTGCATGTATAACAGGGATGTTTTTCCTGCTACCCGAACAAAAGAAAAATAGCCTTGGAAATAAATGGCGTCTCATTCCAATCATTCACTAAACTTTAGTGTTTTCACTAAAAAATTATTTTAGATTATATTTTTTGACATTATGCTAAAGCAGAGCTTACAACAAAAACTCCTTCAAAAGCTGTCTCCACAGCAGATTCAGCTGATGAAGCTACTTCAAGTTCCCACTATTGAGCTGGAACAACGAATCAAGGAAGAGATGGAGGCCAACCCTGCCTTAGAAGAAGGAGCAGATGATGAAGTAAATGATGAAACCGAGTGGGAGGAAGAGTCTTCAACCGAATCCGAAGAGTTTGACTTTAGTGATTATGTGCAAGACGATGATATCCCTGCTTACAAGACCAGTGTGAGTAATAAAGGGGTTGATGATGAGGAGAAAACTACCCCATACGCCGCAGGGAGCTCGTTCAGGGAAAACCTCGATCGACAGTTATCACTTCTTGAGATCAGCGATGAGGATGAGATTCTAGCCAAAAATCTTATTGGTAATCTTGATGATGACGGTTATCTGCGCAGAGATCTAGAAAATATTGTTGATGATCTTGCCTTTTCTCAAAATGTGATGACCACAGCAGAAAATCTGGAAAGGATCCTACTGATGATTCAAGATTTTGATCCTGCTGGAGTCGGGGCGCGTTCACTTCAAGAGTGCTTGTTGATTCAATTGAGAAAACAGGATCAAACCTATCCATCTATTAAGATTGCTACAGAAGTAGTTGAGAAGAATTTTGATGCCTTCACCAAGAAGCATTACGAACGAATACTCAAAAAGCTCGATATATCCAGTGATGATCTGAAAATTGCAATCACCGAAATCACTAAGCTCAATCCAAAGCCTGGGAACAGCTCAAGAGATACCGGTAAATCAACTCAGCAGATAATTCCAGATTTTACAATCAGTATAGAAGATGAAGAATTAAGGCTATCCTTGAACGGTAGAAATGCGCCAGAACTAAAAGTCAGCAATGCTTACCGCGAGATGATGAAGGGTTACTCCGAGTCAAAACAGAAGGATAAAAAGCAAAAAGAGGCCATACTTTTCGTTAAGCAAAAAATAGATTCAGCAAAGTGGTTTATCGATGCGATTAAACAACGTCAACAGACTCTTCTGCACACCATGGACGCTATAATGAACTATCAAAAAGATTATTTCTTATCTGGAGATGAGACCAAACTCAAACCTATGATCTTGAAAGATATAGCGGAAATAGTTCAGATGGATATATCTACGATTTCACGAGTTGCTAATAGTAAGTATGCACAAACCCCTTACGGAACATTTCTTCTTAAATCGTTTTTTAGCGAGTCCCTCTCGACCGAAAGCGGAGAGGAAGTATCTACAAGGGAAGTCAAGAAAATATTAAGAGATAGTATCGGAGCCGAGGATAAGAAGAAGCCGTTAACTGATGAAAAATTGACTGCTTTACTGAAAGATAAAGGCTATAATATTGCCAGGAGAACCGTTGCAAAATACAGAGAGCAGCTCAGTATACCCGTAGCTCGATTGAGAAAACAGCTTTAAGATGAAGAGGTTGGCTACCTTTATTTCGGTTGTTCTTCACCCTCTTATTATGCCTCTAGTGGCAATCTTAATTGCTTTTAAGTTCGATTGGTATTTATCTGGAAGGGTAACCAAAGAACAAGAATATATGATTTACCTGATCATCTTCTTGAGTACAATCGTATTTCCAGGAATCAACATTTTATTGCTGAAATGGTATGGTGTCATAAGCTCTCTTTCAATGCCCTTAAGAGAGGAAAGATTTACGCCATTTGTATCGACCTTACTCTTTTTTGGAATGGGTTATTACCTTCTTAGAAAAGGAGCTATACCTACATCAATTTACTCAATTTATCTCGGATGTGGGATTGCTTTATTACTACTGGTTATTATTAATTCTAAATGGAAGATTTCAGTCCATTCTGCTGGCATCGCTGGGGTAATTGGTTCAACAATCGCCTTATTTCAGATCCATCATTTCAATAACGTTCTTCTTTTTATGGTGCTTATTGTCATTGCGGGAATGGCCTTAAGTTCTCGACTCGTTTTGAGTGCACACACTCCAGCCCAGGTATATGCTGGAGCTCTTTTGGGGCTGGTTACAACTTATCTCATTGTTGTTTTTGAAGTCACTATCTGAAAGGCACATAAGCCATTCCCACAGAAATGGGAATAACCTGTGTGCCTTGACCCTCTTCAATAAATGGAACAAGGGAGTAAAACCCTGTGAGAGCGATTCTGCCAATTCCAATTCTCGCATTCAATCCATATCGGAAATCGGTTAAGCTATCGTAGTTAAAGATTTTTCTTTTGCCTTTGGTGTCAATGATCTTTTGTTTGTCAGCG
The DNA here is from genome assembly GCA_022448105.1 of Flavobacteriales bacterium. Taxonomy (GTDB): domain Bacteria; phylum Bacteroidota; class Bacteroidia; order Flavobacteriales_D; family Cryomorphaceae; genus JAKVAV01. The sequence continues at coordinate 147,437 of JAKVAV010000007.1, forward strand.
ATAAGGTACCCAACCCTAAATCCCACAGCAAGTCTAAATGCGTTCCGCCCTTTACCAATAAATCTTAATTCTACCGGAATCTCAAGATAAGTAGCCGTATGCTTGTTTAGTCTATACTCGTAATCATCCTCAAAGGGGGTTAAGATTTGGTCACCTGTTGATCCATCTTCAAATTCTTCTTGCCTAAATTCAGCATTGCTGTGATAATTATCTGCGCTAACCCCAAAGCCCCAGGCCAAGCTCGCATTCGAGTTTCTTCCGAAAGTATAATCTGTGTAAAAATAACCCTTAAACCCCAGTGAGGGAATTCTCATCTCTACATTTTCTGGTAGATCAAGCCACAGATCATTCGTAATTTCTAGAATTACTTTATCATCATATCGGTCCTTAATTCTTTCAACCCTCACAGAATCATTTTGACAGAAACTTTTCTGGCTATGAAACCCTCCGACGAAAAGGATGATACAAATTTTAACTATAGAGTCTTTTGCCAGTTCCATGCGTGTTTTAGTGCGTCTGCCAAAGTGTATTCTGGATGCCAACCTAGAATAGATTGAGCCTTTTGATTATTTGCATAAATGGCAGCAACATCTCCTGGTCTTCTGGACCCTTGAATCACCTTGAACTCAATTTCATTTACCTCTTTAAAGGTATCGATGATTTCTTTAACACTGTTTCCTTTCCCCGTTCCGATATTAAATACATCATGTTGAGGAGCAGTGGGCTTTAACATATAGTCAAGAGCCTTTACGTGAGCTGTGGCAATATCACATACATGGATATAATCTCTTATACAGCTACCATCGCGAGTGTTGTAGTCATTTCCGTATACGGTTAATTCGTCTCGCAGCCCAATACTTGTTTGACATATATAGGGTACTAGGTTATTCGGTTTCCCGATAGGAAATTCCCCTATCCAAGCAGAAGGATGAGCTCCGATTGGATTGAAATATCTGAGTGAAACAAACTTTGTCTTAACACCGGCCTTCACCAAATCTATCATCATCCTTTCACCTACTTGCTTGGTGTAGCCATAAGGGCTGTATGCATTTCCCATTGGAGTGGATTCCGTGACCTCTGCTTCTTGTGGTGAGCCATAAACAGTACAGGATGATGAAAATACAAATTGTTCGACGCAGAACTTCTCTGCAACCCTCAGAATAGAGCCCATTGAACCTATGTTATTGTCATAGTACTTTGAGGGGTTTTGTACGGATTCGCCAACCGCTTTGAAAGCGGCTAAGTGCACGATGCCAGAAATACCACCTACTTTCTCAATGAGATCCACAACTTCATTTTCGCGTCGACAATCGATATTGTGAAGCACCTCTTTTCTTCCGGTGATCTTTGAAATACCATCTACTGCAGAGTCCAGCGAGTTTGAAAGGTTGTCTAAAATTATTGGCACGTATCCGGCTTTTCTTAACTCCACGGCAATGTGCGAACCAATAAAACCAGCTCCTCCTGTAAGTAGAATGTTACTCATCGATATGCGAAGATAAGCTTTCGCGAAATCAGTCAGCATTCCCTAGCCTCTCGAGTTCTTAAATGCTTAAATTTGAANGAAGAATAATGACCAATGCGTGACCAGAAAATTTCATTACAAAGAGCATTGTCTCAGAATCAACTAGACGAGTATAAAAAAGTTATTTCGGCTGGCTTTCCCTTTATGGAGCTCTGCCAAAATGCGGTGCTTGGCTCAGGGATAAAGTTGTTTTCTGATGATGAAAGAGAAAGATTTAGGACTATTTATAAAGAGACAAATGATATTTCGGTAATAAAGTTTGTACCTGCTAGTGGCGCAGCAAGCAGAATGTTTAAAGAACTGTATGCTTTCGTAGAAGAAGGGAGAATTTCAGATCACGTTGCTCAATTTCTCGAAGAGTTTGAAGAGTATCCTTTTTTTGACCAGCTCTACGAGGAGTATAGCAAGTCAAAAGAAGAATTAAGCATTCAAGAGGCCAAGCGCAAAGCCATCAGCTTTCTTCTCTCAAAAGACGGAATGAATTATGGGGGCTGTCCAAAAGGGATGGTAGAATTTCATCGATACGAAGATGGCCACAAGCGAACCGCATTTGAGGAGCATTTTCACGAAGGCGCTATGTACGCGCAAAAAGGTGGTGTTGTCGAGATTCATTTTACTATTCCCGAAGAAACTCAAAATGACGTGAAGGCGCACCTAGAGGGTTTGAACGAGTGCATGAACGAAATGCACAATACCAAATTCAAGATTTCCGCTAGTCTTCAAAAGCCGTCCACCGACACTCCAGCACTTTACGCAGAGGACCAAACGTGGGTAAACTATGAAAATGGCAAGATGCTATTTCGGCCATCTGGTCACGGCGCGCTGCTTGAGAATTTAAATGACCTAGAAGGAGACTTGATCTTCATCAAAAATATCGATAATGTGGTTCCAGATAGGCTAAAGCCTATTACAGTTGAATACAAAGAGCTACTTGCTGGGGTATTATTGGAAGTTCAAAAAGAGCTTTTTCGCCATTGCCTAAATTTTGACGACGGTTCATTTAAGCGGGAAGAAGCCATCTCTTTTTTAAAGAAATGGTTTGTTGGAGACTTTGATCTCTGCTCAGATAAGCAGCTTTTCTGGATGATGAACAGGCCTTTACGTATTTGTGGGATGGTCAAAAATCAAGGCGAGCCTGGGGGTGGACCATTTTTGGTAAAAGAAGAACACGGTCTCCCATCTCTTCAGATTGTTGAATCTGCCCAGATTAATCCGAAAGATAATGCTCAGCAAAGTATTCTAAAGAGTGCGACTCATTTTAATCCTGTAGATCTCGTGATCTCCAAGAAAAACTACAGGGGAGAGCCATTTCATTTGTTGCACTATAGAAACGACAATACAGGAATGGTCGTTGACAAAACATTTCAAGGAAAAGATATTAAAGCACTAGAACTCCCTGGTCTCTGGAATGGGGGTATGCACAATTGGAATACCATTTTTGTGGAAGTTCCGATTGAAACATTCAATCCAGTGAAAACAGTCTTTGACTTACGTCGACCAAATCATTGCTAAGCACTAATAAAAGCTTCTTTTAACTCCTCGATCCGAGCATCCACCCTTTCTTTTACTTCTTCGAAATCAGACTTTCCTTCCACCTCTGCTTGCAAGCTGAAGTAAAACTTGATTTTAGGCTCAGTTCCAGAAGGTCTTGCCGTTACTTTGCTGCCATCTTCTAGGTAAAATTGAATTACGTTTGAGCCAGGGATGTTTGTCGGTGAAGTTTCTCCAGTCTGAAAATTCTTGATTTCACCCTTTTTGTAGTCGCGCATTTCAACCACCTTTGATCCTGCAATTTCAGTTGGAGTATCAGTCCTAAAGCGCTCCATCATGGACGCAATTTGCTCGGCTCCATCCTTTCCTTTTTTCACTAAAGAAACGAGCGCCTCTCTGAAGAATCCGTACTCAGCATACATAGAGATGAGCTCTTCATAAAAAGAACTTCCCTTGGCCTTTGCCCAGGCTGCCACTTCACATAGCATGGCTCCAGTGACTACGGCGTCTTTATCTCTGACAGCATCTCCTATCATGAAGCCATAGCTCTCTTCGCCTCCACAAATGAACTTCTCAGTTGCTTCCTTCTCTCTTATCTTTCCCGCAATCCATTTAAACCCAGTCAACGTCACATAACAAGGAATTCCGAATTTATCCGCGATGCGATTCATCAATTCTGTGGTAACGATAGTGCTACAGATAAAACCTTTATCAGGAAATCTACCAGTATCTTTTAATCCTTTAAGAATGTAGTGAGTAAGTATACAGGCTGTTTCATTCCCATTTAAAAGCACTAAATCGCCGTTTAGATTTTTAACAGCTATACCTACCCGATCCGCGTCAGGATCAGTTCCCATGATGATTTCTGCATCAATTTTTTTTCCGAGTTTGAGCGAAAGATCAAGCGCTGGTTGCTCTTCGGGGTTTGGAGAATGTACAGTAGGAAAATTGCCGTCTGGTTTTTCTTGCTCTTTCACAGAGTGGATTTTTTTGAAACCCATAGCAGCCAGCAAAGCGGGAACCTGAGTGATTCCAGTACCGTGAAGACCAGTGTAAACGATAGGCATTTCAGCTTGATTGGCAATACTTTCAGGATAAATAGACTCCTTTAATAAAGTGTCCCTGTAGGTCGCGTCAAGTTCAGTACCTACAATTTCGATGAGCTCATTTTTTGCTACCAACTTTACATCTGCCGGGCTTTTCACCTTCCTTACTTCCGCGATTATTCCTTTGTCGTGCGGAGGAACGATTTGCCCACCATCATCCCAGTATACTTTATACCCATTGTATTCCTTAGGGTTGTGCGAAGCGGTTACGACGATGCCTGCAGCACAACCAAAATGTCTTACAGTGTATGAGAGTTGTGGCGTTGGTCNAAGCTCTGGATATAGATATACTTTTATCCCATTTGCTGCTAAAACCTCAGCTGCCTTTCTTGCAAAAATGTGACTGTTATTTCTTGAATCGTGTGCAATTGCCACAGTCTTTTCTCCATCTACAGCGGTATTGACATAATTGGCCAAACCCTGAGTTGCCATAGACACTGTATAGATATTCATCCGGTTTGTGCCTGCACCCATAACTCCTCTGAGGCCGCCAGTCCCAAATTCTAAGTCTTTGTAAAACGCGTCTTCTAGCTCTTTTGGATTGCCGTCAATTAATGACTGAACTTCGTCTCGAGTCTCTTGATCGAATTCCTCGCCTAACCACTGCCGGGCTTTCTCTAAAATCGTTTCATCCATGGTCATTGGTATTTTTCGAGATAGTATTTTATGGTTTTTTCGATCCCGGATTCGAAGTTTTCTTGAGCTTTCCATCCGAGTTCAGTTTCAATTTTCGTTGCGTCAATCGCGTACCGCAGATCGTGTCCCGGTCTGTCGGCGACAAAGGTGATGAGATCTCTGTAAGAAGTCAATCCCGGTTTTAGCCGATTTAAAATATCGCATATGGTTTCAGCGATGTAGAGATTATTCCTCTCGTTTCTTCCACCTATATTGTAGGTTTCACCCACTTTTCCATTTGAAAACACTAGCTCAATTCCGGCGCAATGATCTTTAACATATAGCCAATCTCTCACATTCTTGCCATCGCCATAAATCGGAATAGGATTGCCTTTTACCGCGTTTCGGATGATCGTTGGAATAAGCTTCTCATCGTGTTGGTTTGGACCATAATTGTTAGAACAGTTAGTGGTCACCACATTCATACCGTAGGTGTGGAAGTAGCTTCTTACAATAAAGTCGCTACCCGCCTTACTGGCGCTGTATGGGCTATTTGGGGAGTAAGGTGTAGATTCTTTGAACAACCCCTCCTTACCAAGACTTCCGTAGACTTCGTCAGTACTTACATGTAAAAATCGTGCACCTTCTTTACCTCTTTTAAGTCTTCCAGGGCTATCTAGCCATGACCTTCGAGCCACATCTAATAGTGTAAACGTTCCGTTGAGATTAGTTTGTATAAATTTTTCTGGTCCACTAATGCTGTTATCCACATGGCTTTCCGCCGCAAAATGGTAGACACCATCAAAGTCGTGCTTTTCAAAAAGTTGCTCAATTAGATTGCGATTACATATATCACCTTTTACAAATTCATAGTGTTCGTTTCCAGCAAATGATCTCATGTTTGATTCATTGCCAGCATAGGTCATAAGATCTAGATTGACCACTTTTATATTATTGTGTTTCTCCAAGAGATACTCTATAAAATTGGATCCGATAAATCCTGCTCCTCCTGTAACCAGATAGATTTTCATAATTTACTTTTCTCGAGAAAATCTGCCAGTGCGTCTTTCCAATGGCGAATTTTCAATTCAAAAGTATCTTTTATTTTTTTCTTGTTTAAAACGCTGTAATTCGGTCGTTTAGCCGGAGTGGGGAATTCTTCAGAAGTTACCGGGTTTACCAACACGTGTTGACGACTCGACCCCAGTATTTCTCTTGCGAAATCATACCACGAGCAAACTCCTTCATTGCTAAAATGGTAAGTACCAAAAGACTTTATGCCAAGATCTGAAGCACAAATCTCCCGGATGGCAACAGCCAAATCGTCTGCAAAAGTTGGGTTGCCAACCTGATCGAAAACGACATTGAGTTCGTCTCGAGATTCCGCTAAGCGCAACATGGTTTTTGGAAAGTTATGCCCGGCTAGTCCGTATAACCAAGAAGTTCTGATGATGATATGACTCTTTAAATACTTTCGAATGACTTCTTCGCCTAACCACTTGGATTTCCCGTATTCGTTAATAGGATCAGCAGGAAAATCTTCTTCCAACGGCCTGTTCCAGTCGTTACTGAATACGTAATCTGTTGAGATATGAATCAAGACAGCTCGACGATCTTGACATAGTGATGCAAGTTCGCCAGGAGCGATCGCGTTAATGGCTTGGCATAGCTCTATTTCAGACTCTGCTTTGTCAACGGCAGTGTAAGCGGCAGCGTTAATAAGGATATCAAAATCATTTCCCTCCAAAGCNTTTGCAATCCCTTTAGGATTAGATAAATCTATGTCATCTTTATCGAGAAATTCATATTTCCAAGGTCCTCGATTTTGGTCAATGGCTTGCGCAAGCTGACCATTTTTCCCTAGGACAAGAATTTTTTNCATCTGCCAAATTTAAAAAGTAGAACGAGGGCTTCGATAGTTAATTTCGTAGAAAATTATACCACATGAAATTCTACCAAAAACTATCATATGCCTCGATGACGGTTGTTCTCTGCGCATGCGTCATTTCCACTACAGGTCAATCGCTGCTAAAAGCTTACCAATTTTATGAAGAAGGGGAAGAGATCACTCACGAAGAAGCAGTAAAAGTCTTAACAAAAGCAGATGTAATTCTCTTTGGAGAGCTACACAATCACACAATGGTACACTGGCTACAGCTTAAAACGGCTCAGAAACTTTTGGAAAGTGCTGACTTAATAATGGGAGCAGAGTTTTTTGAGACTGATGATCAACTCCTACTGAATGAGCTCATCGCTGGACTTACGCCGATGAAGAAATTTGAAGATGAAGCTAAGCTTTGGCCAAATTATGAGACGGATTATCGTCCTATTCTCCAACTCGCAGTTGACTCGCAAATCACTTTTATTGGCACCAATATTCCTAGACGCTATGCTTCATTCGTAGCCAAAAACGGCTTGGAAATGTTAGAGACTTTTCCCGAAAAGTCTCTGAGTCTGATTCCCCCTCTACCGATGCCTTTTTCAATGGAAACGCCCGGATATCAAGAGGTGTATGAGATGATGAACGCAGGCCACGGAATGCCGATGTCACCAGAAAATTTTGTGAGAGCTCAAGCCATTAAGGACTACACAATGGCCTATAATATTGGGGAGAACATAAAAAAGAAATCCATTTTTCTACACTTTAATGGAGATTTCCATTCAAAGGATTTTGGTGGAGTATATTGGTATCTGAATGAACTGTATCCCAAACTCAAGGTGAAATCCATCAAGGTGATCGAAGTTGAAGATTTTGAAACTTTGACTGCAGAAGATCTCGGAGGGGGAGACATAATTCTAGCTGTTCCCGAAGATTTTGTCAAATCTTATTAGTACAGAACCAACCCCTAATTTCGAGTGAAGATTTTCTATTTCGACGAAAAATATTTCTCGCAAAAAAAAAATCAACGTAACTGAATAGGATTAACCGCGTATAGACAACCGATTTGCTAGGCGCAAGCGTGCGTTTCCCCACGGCAAATCGAGTAAACTATAAGATTAACAAATTCTCACGCGGAATGTATTTTACCCCCTTAAACTGCACCCGACGAATTTTTCGTCATCTATTCCTATTAGTGATTTTGATTGGATTTGCGCATGCCGCACATTCACAAACAAGCACCGAATTCTGGCTCGCCCCGCCCGAACTTACCCAAGGCCATGCTGGTAATGGAAATATCTTTGTTCGGCTAGCCGCTGGTAATGATGGGGCTACCGTAAATATTGACATGCCCGCCAACCCTGGTGCACTAAATAGTGGAAGTCCAATTACGGTAGTTCTTGCTCCCAATCAGTCACAGACGGTAAACCTGACTTCATTCATAAACATCTTGGAGACCCGACCTCAAGCTACTGTGCTGAGCACAGGCTTGCATATTACTGCTACCGAGGAGATCACCGCAATCTATGAGGCTGGCCCAAACTTCAATGTCGATATATGGGCGCTCAAGGGGACGAACGGATTGGGGACTGAGTTTTATGTGCCAATGCAGAATTTGTGGCCTCAAGGGAATTATAGTCCGCGACCCTATACGTCTTTTGACATCGTNGCTACGGAGGATAGTACCACCGTTTTGATCTACCCTACATCAGATCTCGATTTACCCAATGGAGGAAACAACGCTGCTGCTGGTCAACCAGCTTTCCAGAGTTTTACAATCACCTTGCATCGTGGAGAAACTTATTCTGGAGCGGTTACAGATAGAAACAACCCAGCAGATAATCCTTCTGGCTCCATCATTCTTGCAGATAAGCCCATCGCGGTTTCTGTAAAAGATGATTCGATCAGCCCACCGACGCAAGGCTGTCGTGAAGCAGTAGGGGATCAAATTGTACCTGTAGACATCGTGGGAGACGAGTACATAGTAAATAAAGGTGGTCTTAATGCTGGGTCTAGGGAATGGGCCTATGTCATTGCCACAGAAAACAACACGCAAATTTCTGTAGACGGTGTTTTTGAGACGACTCTTTTTAACGCTGAAACTTACCCGATTGAGATTACCAATGATCTCACATATATTACGGGAGATAAAAAATTCTATCTAATCCACGTTTCTGGATTCGGTTGCGAAAGTGGTATGGCCATCTTGCCACCATTAAATTGTGCCGGATCAGAACAAGTGAGCTTCGTACGATCAACCACTGAAAGCTTCTTTATTAACTTACTCGTCCCTGCTGGTGCAGAGGACGATTTCGAATTGAATGGCGGTGCCCTTACTATCGACCCTGCTGATTTTGATCCTGTTCCTGGAACGGGAGGTGCATGGCTTGGAGCCCAAATTCAATTTACGACCGGTCAGATCCCCACTGGACAGGCCAACTTGATTACGAACTCTTCTGAGGTGTTTTCCCTTGGTTTGATCAATGGAGGTGCTAGTTCTGGTTGCCGATTTGGATATTTCTCTGAGTTTGCCTCAGAGATACTTGTTGATGCAGGTCCCGATCAAACCGTTTGTGCGAATAGAGAAACCCAGCTTGCTGGATCGGTTACCGGTGGAGCTACTAACGGTGAATGGACGACAAACGGTACGGGTACTTTTTCTGACTCATTCGACTTCAACGCCATTTATGAGCCTAGTCTGGCTGACTTGAGCGCTGGTACAGTAACGTTGACTTTAACTTCAGTTAGTAACTGTTTCCCAGTGACAGACGAGGTAGTCATCACTTATACTCCAGCTCCTATTTCAGTTGCTGGTGATGACATTGCCGCCTGTGAGAATAACACAACGGTAACTCTTGACGGATTCGTTGATGTAGCCACAGGAGGAATTTGGAGCGGTGGAGCAGGAACATTTGCCCCAACCAACGGACAATTAGATGCGCAGTATACCCCAACATCAGCTGAGGTCACAGACGGAAGTGTTAGACTCTTTTTGACTACAACTGGAAACGGAACCTGTCTTGCGGTAGTAGATAGTTTGGATATAACATTTGGAACAGCTCCAACAGCTGATGCAGGTCTTGATCAAACCCTCTGCGCAAACAATCCTGACGCTCAGCTTTTAGGTGGAGTAACAATTGCAGGTGGAGGAGTTTGGTCTGGTGGAACGGGTATTTTTGACCCTTCTCCCAATTCATTTAGTCCTGTTTANACTCCTAGTCCTATTGAAACTTTAATTGGTAGCGTTACACTNACATTCACAACCACTGACAATGGAGGATGTAATCCAGTTAGTGATGATGTGGTTCTGACATTTACCGACGCTCCTACGGTAGATGCAGGAAGTGACCAAATACTCTGTGAAAATAATGCTGACGCAATTCTAAATGGCTCAGTCACCACCTCTTCCGGCGGAACTTGGTCTGGTGGAACAGGAACCTTCAACCCAGATGCCAACACTCTAAATGCAGTATATACTCCGAGTCTGCCAGAACTTCTTGCAGGCTCTGTTACGTTGACGCTAACCAGTACAGGAAATGGAGATTGTAATGCCGTTTCAGACAATATGACCATCACATTTACTGATGCCCCTATTGTTAACGCTGGAGTTGATGCTGACGTTTGTGAGAATAATCCGAATATCACTCTGGGTGGTGCGCTTATTGGAGCTAGCTTCGGGATTTGGTCTGGTGGGGGCGGAAGTTTCTCTCCTAATATTACAGCTCTGAATGCAGTTTATACTCCAACTCCTGCCGAAATAGCATCAGGCTCAATCACACTTACTCTCACATCTCTTGATAATGGAACATGTAATCCAGTTTCAGATGATGTAACATACACCTTTACCGATGCACCAATTGCTGAAGCAGGTCCAAATCAATCAGTTTGTGAAAACAACGCTGATATAACCCTTGCTGGCGCGGTGACGGTGGCTTCAGGTGGTCAATGGTCCGGTGGAGCAGGTTCATTTACTCCCGATGCCAATACGCTGAATGCAATTTACACCCCAACTGCAGGAGAACTTTTTACCGGTTTTGTTACGCTTACACTCACCACCACAGGAAATGGAAACTGTTCGCCAGTAACTGATAATGTTACAATCACATTTACAGATGCACCAACAGCAAATGCTGGCGTTGACCAAACAGTTTGTTCGAATAATGCAGATATCACTCTGGCGGGCGGTGTAACCATTGCCAGCGGAGGTGCTTGGTCGGGAGGATTAGGAATTTTCACCCCAGATGCGAGTGATCTAAATGCGGTTTACTCACCAACTGCGGCTGAAATAGCTTCAGGTAGTTTAACATTGACCTTAACTACCACAGGAAATGGAACGTGCAATCCAGTAGCTGACGATATGACCATTACATTCTCTCCTTCACCGATCGTAGAAGCCGGAGCACCAATTTCGGTTTGTTCGAATAACCCGCAAGTAAGTCTTGGTGGATCCGTAACTGTTGCTGGTGGAGGAACTTGGTCCGGTGGAGCAGGAACTTTTGTTCCGGATGCAAATGACCTGAATGCACTCTACAATCCGACCGCTGCAGAAATTGCTGCAGGAACTTTAAACCTAACGCTCACATCTACTAGTAACGGCACTTGTAATGCTGAGTCAGATATTGTTGTCATCACTTTCACTGCATCGCCTACGGCAAGTGCAGGTATTGATCAGGCGGTTTGTGCAAACAATCCTTTAGTTAATCTAAACGGGAATATAAGCCTTTCATCTGGAGGTCAGTGGTCTGGTGGAAATGGAACATTCAACCCTGACAATGCAAGTCTGGGTGCTTCTTATACACCTTCAGCTGCTGAAATTGCAGCTGGTACGGTAACACTTACACTGACCACTACTGGAAATGGCAACTGTCTTGCTGTAGACGATGCAATGACCATTACTATTACTCCTGCACCTGTCGTTGAAGCAGGACCTGGTGCGGTGCTTTGTGCTAATAATGCGGATGTTTCTCTCAATGGTTCAGTTTCAATTGCGCCTGGCGCAACATGGAGTGGGGGTTCAGGAACATTCATTCCCGACGCAGCCACGCTTAATGCGATATACAGTCCCAGCGCTACGGATATTGCTAATGGTTCTGTAACCCTTACTTTAACCTCTACTGGAAATGGCGATTGTATTGCTGTTTCTGATGATGTGACGTATACATTCAGTGATGCTCCTACGGCAGATGCAGGTCTTGATATCACGGTATGTGAAAATAATGCTGATGTGTCTTTAAGCGGTTCTGTAACAATTGCCGGTGGTGGAGTTTGGAGCGGTGGAGCAGGTGTTTTCGTGCCAAATGCCAATGACCTAAACGCGGTTTATACCCCAACTGCTGGAGAAATTGCAGCTGGTACTTTAACACTTACTCTAACTACTACCAGTAATGGAACATGTAATTCTGTTACTGACGATGTTGAAATCACTTTCTCTGATGCCCCTGATGTTAATGCAGGTATTAATCGAATTGTTTGTGCAAATAATCCAGACGTAAATCTTACAGGATCAATTACTACGGCAACAGGTGGAATTTGGTCAGGTGGAGGAGGAGTTTTTACCCCTGATAATACCACACTTGGTGCAGTCTACACACCTTCAGCTGCTGAGATTGCAGCGGGTACAGTTACCCTCACTTTGACTTCTATTGGAAATGGGGACTGTAATTCTGTGAGCGATGACATAATTATTACCATTACCCCAGCACCAGTTGTTGAAGCTGGGACTGGCTCTGAGGTTTGTGGAAACAATCCTGACATCGCACTCGCTGGTTCAATTGTTGGACCTTGTTTAGAAATAGATTTCAACAACTTTGACGTTGAAACATGGTCAAATCAGCCGGTTAATTCTGAAGTCATATCGATTATCGAGGGAGGTCAAGGAATTTCAATGAGTGGGAATATCTGGAAAGCAATCTTGTTTGACTACGAGGTTATTAATAGTACGGTAATTGAATTCGAATTCCGCTCCGATACTGAAGGTGAAATCCATGGAATTGGTTTTGAGGTCAGCAATAATTTAAATCCTGCCACAAGCCCTTTTCAAATATTTAACTTGTATGGTACTCAAGATTGGGGATTACAAGATTTTGATTATATCACACCTGGTAATTGGCAGACGTACCAAATTCCTGTCGGCACCTATTATACTGGAAATTTTGACCGTCTGGTTTTTGCGAATGACAATGATGGTGGGCCGTTTGATCATAATTCTGAGTTTAGAAACATTAAAATTCATAATGGAGCTGGTTGTGGCAGTCCTTCTTTAGTTTCGGGTGGGACATGGAGTGGTGGTGGAGGTGCGTTCACGCCAGACGCAAATACTTTGAATGCGGTCTATACTCCAACTTTAGGAGAGATCGCTTCGGGTTCAATTACCCTTACTCTAACTTCTACGGGAAATGGAGATTGCATCGCCGTTTCTGATGATGTGACGTACACTTTTGGAGATTCGCCAACCGTAAGCGCAGGTCCAGATCAAGTGCTCTGCGCTAATAACTCTGACGCAACACTAGCAGGTTCTGTAACTATTTCAACTGGTGGTGTTTGGACTGGTGGAGCCGGATCATTCTCGCCGAATGCCAACACTCTAAATGCTGTTTACACACCTTCTGCAGCAGAGCTTACTTCTGGATCTGTTACCCTAACCCTTACCACAACTGGTAACGGAAACTGTACTGCCATTTCAGATGACATGACTTTAACTTTCACCCCTGCACCAACGGCGAATGCCGGAGTTGATCAAACTGTTTGTGGAAATAATCCAGATGTAAACTTGAGTGGATCTGTTTCAATCGCAACGGGTGGAACTTGGAGTGGGGGTTTTGGAACCTTCTCTCCAGACGCCAACTCACTTTTTGCAACGTACACTCCATCGCTTGGAGAAATTGTGGCGGGAACTGTTACCCTTTCTTTGACAACTACCGGCAATGGAACTTGTACGCCTGTATCAGACCAGATCACAATCACTATTACAGCTGCGCCTACTGCTGATGCAGGTGCAGATGCCACTCTTTGTGAAAACAATGCTGATATCACTTTGGGTGGAGTTGTTACTGCAGCAACCGGTGGTTCATGGACAGGGGGTTCAGGAACTTTCATCCCTGACGCTAACACGTTGAACGCAGTTTATACACCATCTGCTGGAGAGCTTGCTGCAGGAGCGGTTACACTTACTCTCACGACAACTGGTAACGCGGATTGTATCGCCGTATCGGATGCGGTGACTTATACTTTCACTGATGCTCCAACTGTGAGCGCAGGTCCTGATCAAACACTTTGCGAAAACAATGCCGATATAACATTAGATGGTTCGTTCACCATTGCTGGTGGAGTTCTTTGGAGCGGTGGTCTGGGAACTTTCGCACCGAATGCGAACGACATAAACGCTATTTACACCCCGACGCCTGCTGAATTAGCCGCTGGCTCGGTAACATTGACTTTAACAACTACCGGAAACGGAACTTGTATTGCTGAGTCTGATGATGTGACCATTACGTTCACTGATGCGCCAACGGCAAATGCCGGGATAGATCAAACTGTTTGTGGAAACGATCCTGATGTAAACTTGAGTGGTTCTGTTTCTATCGCGACTGGTGGAGCGTGGAGTGGTGGATTTGGAACCTTCTCTCCAAACGCAAACTCACTTTTTGCTACTTACACCCCTTCACTTGGAGAAATTGCAGCAGGTACAGTTACGCTCACTTTGACTACAACAGGAAATGGAAACTGTTCTTCAGTAACTGATCAAATTACAATTACAATTACTGATACTCCAACTGCTGATGCAGGTGCCGATGCCACTTTCTGTGAAAACAATTCTGACATTACTCTCACGGGTGCTGTTTCTATAGCAACTGGTGGAACATGGACCGGAGGAAACGGAACTTTCACTCCTGATGTGAACACGTTGAATGCGGTTTACACGCCTTCTGTTGGTGAATTGAGCGCTGGTACTGTTACACTTACTTTAACAACTACTGGAAATGGAGACTGTAACGCAGTTTCTGATGATGTGACCTTCACATTTACTGATGCTCCAACAGTTGATGCTGGACCTAACCAAACACTTTGTGAAAACAATGCTGACGTGACACTCGCTGGAGCTATTACCATTGCTGGTGGTGCTTCTTGGGCTGGTGGAGCTGGGGTATTCACGCCGAATGCGAACACGCTTAATGCAGTCTACACACCAACTGCTGGCGAACTTGCTGCTGGTACGTTAACGCTTACTTTAACTACAACTGGAAACGGAACATGTAATCCTGAATCAGATGATGTCGAAATTACATTTACTGACGCTCCAACCGCAAATGCTGGTGTTGATCAGGCGGTTTGTGCCAATAATCCAGACGTGAATTTGACAGGTTCTGTGGCGAATGCTACAGGTGGAACCTGGAGCGGCGGATTTGGAACATTCTCTCCGGATGCCAACTCTCTATTTACTACTTATACTCCTTCGGCGGGAGAGATCGCAGCTGGCACGGTAACTCTTACTTTGACGACTACCGGTATTGGAAATTGCATTGCCGTGACAGATCAGATGACTATTACCATTACAGATGCCCCTACAGCCAACGCTGGAGCTGACGACACTTTCTGTGCAAACAACTCTAATATCAATCTTAACGGAAGTGTAACTATCGCAACTGGTGGAACTTGGTCTGGTGGATCGGGAACATTTACCCCTGATGCTAATACGCTAAACGCTGTGTATACGCCAAGTGGAACAGAGATTCTTGCAGGTTCAGTAACCTTGACATTGACCACAACTGGAAATGGAACTTGTAATGCCATTACCGACCAAGTGACTTATGCACTAACACCAGCGCCGACTGTTAATGCAGGTGCGGATGTTGATGTTTGTTCAAACAATGCTGATATAAGTCTAGCCGGAGCCATTACTGTTGCGACAGGAGCTACCTGGAGCGGTGGTTTAGGAACTTTTACCCCAAATGCCAATACGCTTAATGCAACTTACACCCCAACTGCTGCTGAAATCGTAGCAGGGACATTGACTCTTACACTGACTACCACTGGAAATGGTGACTGTAATGCGGAGTCTGATGATGTTGAGATTACTTTCACTCCGTCTCCTACAGCAAATGCTGGAGCGGATGAAACCGTTTGTGCCAACAGCCCTGATGTTAATTTGAATGGCCAGGTAACTGTAGCTACAGGCGGAACATGGAGTGGAGGAAATGGTGTCTTCACACCAAACAATACTACTCTTGGTGCTGTGTACACTCCTTCAGCTGCTGAAATCTCTGCCGGTACAGTAACACTTACTTTGACAACGACTGGAAATGGCGACTGTAATGCCGTTTCTGACGATATTGAGATTACGATTACTCCTGCTCCAATTGTAAACGCAGGTGCCAACACAGATTACTGTGCAAACAATGCAGTGATTACTTTGAACGGTTCTGTAACGGTTGCAACTGGTGGAGCATGGAGCGGCGGATCGGGTACTTTTACACCTGATGCGAATACTCTGAATGCTACTTACACTCCTTCTGCTGGAGAAATAGCTTCTGGCAGTATTACACTTACATTGACTTCTACTGGAAACGCAGATTGTATCGCAGTAACGGATCAAGTAACATTCACTTTCAGTGATGCACCAACTGTAGATGCAGGCGCTGATCAAGATGTTTGTGAAAACAATGCTGATGTTTCTCTGGCTGGAGCAGTAACTATTGCTGCTGGAGGTGTTTGGAGCGGTGGTCTAGGAACTTTTAATCCTAGCGCTAATTCGCTTAACGCAACTTATACTCCAACTGCAGCTGAAATTGTAGCTGGTACTCTTACGCTTACTTTGACTACTACAGGAAATGGAACGTGTAATCCAGAATCTGATGACGTTGAAATCACATTCACACCTTCTCCTACTGTCAGTGCTGGAGCGGATGTAGATGTTTGTGCAAACGATCCTGATGTAGTTCTAAACGGATCTGTTACAATCGCTTCTGGTGGTATTTGGAGCGGTGGTCTTGGAACTTTTAGTCCGAACAACACGACTCTAGGAGCTGTATATATTCCTTCAGTCGCTGAGATTGCTACTGGTACAGTAACCTTGACTCTTACCACAACAGGAAATGGAAACTGTAATCCTATTACTGATCAAGTAGTAATCACCATCACACCAGCTCCCGTTGTAGATGCAGGTACTGGTTCACAGTTTTGTGCTAACAATCCTGATATCACCCTTGCTGGTTCTGTAACTGTCGCCACAGGAGGAACTTGGACTGGTGGCGGTGGAACTTTCACTCCTGATGCAAATACATTGAATGCTGTGTATACACCTACTCTTGGTGAAATCGCTTCAGGAAGTGTCACTCTTATTCTCACTTCTGTCGGAAATGGGAATTGTATAGCCGTTTCTGACAACGTGACCTACACATTTGGACCTGCTCCAACAGCAGATGCTGGTGTTGATCAAACGCTTTGTGAAAACAATGCTGATGTGACTCTTGCTGGGGTTGTTACAGTATCGTCTGGAGGTGAATGGACTGGCGGGGCCGGGACTTTCACGCCAAATGCAAACACTCTAAATGCAGTTTACACACCAACAGCAGCGGAACTCACAGCAGGAACTGTAACACTTACTTTAACTACAACAGGAAACGGAAACTGTACACCTGTTTCTGATGATGTGGTTGTCGACTTTACTGATGCTCCAACTGCTAATGCAGGAGTAGATCAAACTGTTTGTGGAAACAACCCTGATGTCAACTTAAGCGGTTCGGTATCTATAGCAACTGGCGGCACATGGAGCGGAGGATTCGGATCATTCTCTCCTGATGCAAACTCACTTTTTGCTACTTATACACCATCTCTTGGAGAGATTGCCGCTGGCGGGGTGACTCTAACATTGACTACTACTGGAAACGGAAACTGTACTCCCGCAACTGATCAAATTACCATCACGATCACCGACGCTCCTACAGTAAACGCAGGAACAGATGCAAGTCTTTGTGAAAACAATGCTGATATTAACCTTAATGGTATTATCACAGAAGCTACAGGAGCAACTTGGACAGGTGGTTCAGGAACATTCACTCCTGATGCAAATACGTTGAACGCTGTTTACACACCAAGCGTAGGTGAGCTCACTACAGGTTCAGTAACACTCACACTTACAACGACTGGAAATGGCGATTGTATTGCGGTTTCTGATGATGTGACTTACACATTTACTCCAGCACCAACTATTGATGCTGGTGCTGATCAAGTTCTTTGTGAGAACAATGCTGATGTTTCTCTTTCAGCGACCTTAATTGGTGCTGGTGGAGTCGAGTGGTCAGGTGGGGATGGAATTTATATACCAAGCGTTAATGCGCTAAATATTGTGTATACACCTACCACAGCAGAGCTCGAAGCGGGAATAGTAACTCTAACATTGACCACAATTGGAAATGGAAATTGTACCCCGGTTTCTGATGAGGTAGAAGTGACTTTTACTGATGCTCCTACAGCCAATGCGGGAACTGATCAAACGGTTTGTGCAAATAACTCTGATGTGAATTTGACTGGCTCTGTATCCATTGCTTCTGGCGGTGTTTGGAGCGGTGGTTTTGGTTCTTTCAGCCCTGACGCAAGCTCTCTCTTTGCCACATATACCCCTTCACTTGGGGAAATTGCGGCTGGAACGGTGACTCTGACTTTGACGACTACAGGGAATGGAAACTGTATTCCAGTAACTGATGATATCACAATTACAATAACTCCAGAACCAACGGTTGACGCAGGAACTGATGCAGCATTTTGTGCTAATAATGCAGAGATTAATTTGAATGGTTCGGTGACGGCTGCAAATGGTGCGACCTGGTCAGGTGGATCGGGAACGTTCACCCCAGACGCCAGTACATTGAATGCAATATACACCCCAAGCGTTTCTGAAATTACAGCTGGATCAGTAACACTTACTTTGACCTCGACTGGGAATGGGTTATGTTCTCCCGTAGTTGATAACGTTTCTTATACATTTACACCTGCACCATCAGTCGATGCAGGAGCAGATATTACGCTTTGCTCGAATAATGCAGAAGCATCCTTGAGTGGAGCTATTACAGTTGCTTCTGGTGCAGTCTGGACAGGAGGTTTAGGCGCGTTCTCTCCAAATGCCAATACTCTAAATGCTACATATAGCCCAACTGCTGCGGAAATTGCAGCGGGGTCATTAACGTTGACTTTAACCACAACAGGAAACGGGAGTTGTAGCGCAGAATCTGACGATGTTGAACTCATCTTCACACCTGCACCAACTGCAAATGCTGGTCTAGATGTGGACGTTTGCGCCAACAATCCTAATGTTAACTTAAACGGCCAGGTAACGGTCGTTACCAGTGGAATATGGACTGGTGGAAATGGCGTTTTTTCCCCGAATAATACCACTCTGGGAGCTGTATATTCTCCATCTCCGGCCGAAATCGGTGCGGGTTCAGTTACACTAACTCTTACAACTACTGGAAACGGTGATTGTACTGCGGTCACGGATCAAATGACTATTACAATAGCGCCAGCTCCATCCGTCGATGCTGGAATAGGGTTTGAGCTTTGTGAGAATAATCCAGAAATTACCCTAGCAGGTTCTGTAGCGAATGCTGACGGAGCGGCCTGGAGCGGCGGTTCAGGAACCTTTAACCCTGATGCAAATACACTGAATGCGGTTTACACTCCAAGTGCATCTGAGATAGCAAGTGGGTCAATTACATTGACACTCACTTCTACGGGTAATGCTAATTGCTTACCAGAGTCAGATATTGTGACATACACCTTTGGTCCAGCCCCAACAGCGGATGCGGGAGTTGATCAAGTAGCATGTGCAAACAATGCAGACATCAGTTTAACTGGGTCGGTAACAGTGGCGACAGGAGGAACGTGGAGTGGAGGAACAGGAACATTCACCCCAAGCGCGAATACTCTGAACGCAGTTTACACCCCAAGTGCAGCTGAGATCACCGCTGGGACAGTAACATTGACTCTAACGACTACAGGAAACGGCGATTGTAATCCAGCATCAGACGATATAGTGATCAACTTCACGCCAGCGCCGACAGCGAGTGCAGGTTCAGACCAGACGGTATGTGCCAACAATGCTGAGGTAAGCTTAAACGGATCAGTAACGATTGCCACAGGTGGAGTCTGGACTGGTGGAGGTGGAGTATTCAGCGATGCGAATATTCTCAACCCAACTTATACTCCAAGTGCAGCAGAGATTGCAGCCGGAACGGTAACCTTGATTTTGACGACCACAGGAAACGGCGATTGTAATCCAGTATCGGACGATCTAGTGATCACGATTACTCCTTCACCAGTAGTAGATGCGGGCACTACCGATGTGTTGTGTGCAAACAATGCAGAGATCAGCCTAGCTGGATCAGTAACTGGAGCAACCGGTGGAACATGGTCAGGCGGATCAGGAACATTTACTCCAGATGCAGACGACTTGAATGCAGTTTACACACCAAGTGCTGGGGAGATTACTGCAGGATCAGTAACACTTATCCTGACTTCTACCGGAAATGGAAACTGCTTGCCAGTGAGCGACATTGTTACTTACACGTTCGGTGCAGCACCAACAGTAGATGCTGGAGCGGACTTCCAAGTGTGTTCTAATAATGCTGATGCGGCCCTTTCGGGAGTGGTAACTGTCGCGACTGGCGGGACATGGTCGGGAGGCCTAGGAACGTTTAGTCCAAATGCGAATACACTGAATGCGGTTTACACACCGACAGCTTCGGAAATCACTGCAGGATCAGTTGTACTTAATTTGACTACCACAGGAAATGGTGACTGTTTACCAGTTACTGATGACGTTGAGATTTCGTTCTCTCCAGCGCCGACAGCTGATGCTGGTGTAGATCAAATAGTATGTGCTAATAATGCTGATGTTACCCTTGCTGGTGCTGTAACGGTTGCTGCGGGTGGAACATGGACTGGTGGAGCAGGTACATTCACACCAGATGCTAACACTCTAGGAGCTATCTATACACCTAGCCCAGATGAAATAGCCACAGGTTCTGTGACATTAACCTTAACTACCACGGGGAATTTGGACTGTAATGCGGCTATTGACCAAATTACCATTACCATTACTCCAGAACCAACGGCAGATGCAGGGTTAGGCTTTGAAGTATGTTCAAACAACCCAGACATTACATTGAATGGATCAGTGACTGTCGCAACGGGTGGAACCTGGAGTGGTGGAAGTGGTTCATTCGTTCCAAATGCCAATGAGTTGAATGCGGTTTATACTCCGAGTCCAGCAGAAACAGCATCTGGAAGTGTGACACTAACGTTGACCACAACAGGAAACGGAAATTGTATTGCAGTTTCTGATGATGTTACCTTCACGTTTGGCCCCTCGCCAACTGCCGATGCTGGAACTGATATTGTGCTCTGTGCAAACAACGCTACCGCTCAGTTAGGAGGTTCAGTAACAGTAGCTACCGGAGGCACATGGTCGGGTGGGCTAGGAACATTTATCCCTAATGCAAATGACCTGAACGCGGAGTATACTCCAACAGTGGCTGAGATTGCATCAGGAAGTGTAACTCTGACCTTGACCACAACAGGAAACGGTGGATGTCTGCCTGTTACTGACGACTTAGAGATTGACTTTACTCCTGCACCTACGGCCAATGCTGGCATCGACCAAACTGTTTGTGAAAACGATCCAGAGGTAGTTCTAACAGGATTCATTACAGTAGCTACAGGAGCAACTTGGAGCGGAGGAGCAGGAGTATTCACGCCTGACGCCAACTCTCTAAATGCTACTTATGTGCCATCTTCTGCGGAGATTGCCGCAGGAACAGTGACACTCACTTTAACTACTACTGGAAACGGTGACTGCTTATCTGAGTCAGATCAGATGACGATTACCATTGATCCTTCTCCGCTAGTATCTGCTGGAATTGATCAAGCTGTATGTTCGAATAATGCCGATGTTTTATTGAACGGCAGTATTGCGAATGCTGCGGGTGCTGAATGGACAGGTGGTCTAGGAACATTTAGTCCTGATAACACGGCACTCAATGCTATTTATACACCTTCTCCAGCCGAGATTGCGGGAGGTAGCATTACCCTGACATTGACTTCTACTGGAAATGGACTTTGTCTTGCAGAGAGTGATGAAATTGTGATCAATTTCACACCTTCTCCAACTGTTGGAGCAGGAGATGATATTACGCTTTGTGCGAGCACTCCAGATGCTCAACTTAATGGTACATTTAGCATTTCTACTGGTGTTCAGTGGACAGGTGGAGCAGGATCTTACTCCCCAAATGCTAATGATACAAATGCAGTGTACACACCGACTGCTGCTGAAATAGCCGCAGGTTCTGTAACATTGACTTTAACAACATTAGGTAATGGCGATTGTATAGCGGTGTCTGATGAAGTGACGATCTTCTTCGATCCTACACCGACCATCACAGCTGGTTCTGACTTGATTTCTTGTGCAAACAACCCTACTGTTGAACTAGAAGGTGCATTCACAAATGCCACTGGAATTCAATGGACAGGTGGAACAGGGTTCTTTAACCCTAATGATGAAACTCCTAACGCAATTTATACACCATCAGCGGCTGAGATAATTAACGGATTCGTTAATCTGACAATTGAGTCTGTTGGAACAGGAGTTTGTCCACAGATATCGGACGTAATGACAATCACCATCACTCCAGCCCCTATAGTAGATGCTGGTGCCGACCAAGAGGCTTGTGCAAACAACAGCACAGTTCAATTGAGTGGTTCAGTGCAGTTTGCGGCAGGAGGCCAGTGGAGCGGTGGTTCGGGAAGTTTCACGCCAACCAACAACTCACTTACCGCATCTTATGAGCCAACTGCGGCTGAAGTTGCGGCAGGTAGTGTTACCCTCACTTTGACGAGTCTTGGAAATGGTGATTGTGATGCAGTATCAGATCAAATTGTAATAACATTTACTCCGGCTCCGATAATTGATGCCGGTGTAGATCAGAATATTTGTGTGAATAACCCAATTGTACAGCTAGATGGATCATTTACTGTGTCTGATGGTGCCAACTGGAGCGGTGGGGCAGGATCTTTCAGCCCGGACAATACTGCACCAAACGCCATCTATGCTCCCTCCGCTTCGGAGCTGCTAAACGGATCGGTGGCACTTACTTACACGACTTTCGGAAATGGAAACTGTGTGCCAGTCTCTGATCAGATGGTGATCACATTCACCCCAGCTCCTGAGGTTGAGGCAGGTGATGACTTCTTCGCTTGTGTGGACGACCTTACCGTTCCTCTTGCTGGACAGGTAACTGTTGGTTCCACAACTGGAACCTGGAGTTCTAGCGGAACCGGAGTGTTTGTGCCAAATGCATCCACACTAAACGCATCGTATATTGCTTCTTCGCAAGACTCATTGATCGGCGAAGTAACACTTACGCTGACCTCTACCAATAATGGGAATTGTACTCCAGTAAGCGATAATTTAACCGTGTTCATTCTACCAGCAGGAACAGCTGATGCAGGTGCTGATCAGTTTATCTGTGAAAACAATGCAACGATTTCCCTCAGCGGTGTGATCGGCGGTGCGGCGACTGAAGGTCTCTGGCTATCAACGGGAACAGGACTCTTTGTACCTAATAACCAGGGTACAGATGTGACTTACGTACCTAGTGATGATGATATTTCTAGCGGATCCGTGACATTCACCTTTGAGGTAAACTCATGCAATCAAGCTTCAGATCTAATGGTTGTAACGTTTACACCAGCGCCACAAGTGAATGCGGGAACCGATATCACCGTGTGTTCTTCTGAAACTTTTGCAGCTCTTGAAGGGTTGATTTCCGGAGCTAACAATGCCGGAGTTTGGACAACGAATGGCTCAGGCTCATTCTCACCTAATGATGAAGACCTCAACGCTCAGTATATTTTCTCATCAGCTGATGTGACAAACCAGATCATCGAGATCTACTTGACTTCAACAGATGTAGGAAACTGTATAGCGGTAACTGATACATTGATTCTTGAGATATTCCCACAAGGAACGGTGAATGTAGGAGATGATATCACTACATGTGATAATGCACCGGACGCTGAGGTAACAGCTACTATTAATGGGGGCGACGAGATATTGTGGAGTACTTCAGGTACAGGGTCGTTTACACCTAATAATACAAGTATAACCGCGACTTACGTTCCGGGTGCTGAAGATCTTCTAAATGGCTCTGTGAACTTGACGGCAACTGTTACCAATAGCTGTAATCTGGCATCAGACTTCTTGACCCTGAACTTCATTGATGGACCAGAAGCGGTTGCTGGACCAGATCAAGCAGTCTGCGGTGAAGTGATTCCATTTACTATCTCGGGTCTGATTAATGACGCAGCAGGCGGCCAGTGGAGCTCTACAGGTACAGGAACTTTCCAGAATAATAACGACCTCAGTACATTTTACGTGGCCAGTCAAGCAGATATTGACGCAGGAGGTGTATTCCTCGTTTTGACCACAACGGGTAATGGGAACTGTTTCTCTGATTCAGACTCGCTATTCCTTGATATAAATACGGGCATTGTTGTCAATGCCGGTCCTGACCAAATCGTTTGTAGTGAAGCGGGAAGCGCACAACTTTTCGGAGAAGTGAGCCAGGGAACAATTACAGGAATTTGGACAACTACTGGAGACGGGACATTCTCACCGTCTGCCACTAGCTTAAATGCGGTATATAACTTCACCCAAAATGATATCGATGCTGGAATGGTGAGTCTTACTCTCACATCCACGAATAATGGGATCTGTGTAGAACAGAGTGACAGCTTCGAGCTAAGTTTCGGTGATGGAGCCTTCGTATTCGCGGGTGAAGATGTAGAGGTTTGTGAGACTCAAGATCTTGTAGCTCTTAATGGAGTGGTAAGTGGAGATAGCGATACTGGCATTTGGTCTACGTCAGGAACAGGAATTTTCGCACCAAACAACACTTCACTTAATGCCTTCTACGAGCCGAGTCAGGAAGATATTGATGCTGGTGCAGTGGAAATCACCTTAACTTCAACGAACAGCGTGCTGTGTAATGAAGGTTCGGCCACATTCACGGTGACATTCCAGCCACTACCAACGGCTGATGCTGGTGAGGACGAATTAATTTGTGGTGCGATCGAGGGAGTTCAGCTGCTGGGTTCGGTGGACGGAGCAACTGGAGGTGTTTGGACCACTACAGGTTCTGGAATATTCACACCTGATGCAAATACACTTACAGCTGTCTATACTCCTTCTGAGGCTGATAGTATCGCTGGTTTTACAACTCTAACACTTACCACAACAGGTAACGGATTGTGTATTGCTGGGTCAGATCAATTGGAGATCGCCTTTACGGCAGCCGTTTCCACGGATGCCGGTCCGGACATTGAAATATGTGAAAACGCAGCAATAGTTCAATTGTCTGGCGCGGTGATCGGTTCAGGGAACTTTAGTTGGACGAGTTCAGGTTCAGGCGTATTCACTCCAGAGAGCGGTGTACTGAATCCTCAATACGAATTGACACAGGCTGACCTCGATCTCGGTGAGGTAATACTGTCCTTGACCGCACAGGGAAAT
This sequence comes from Flavobacteriales bacterium, assembly GCA_022448105.1. GTDB lineage: Bacteria > Bacteroidota > Bacteroidia > Flavobacteriales_D > Cryomorphaceae > JAKVAV01. The sequence continues at coordinate 172,615 of JAKVAV010000007.1, forward strand.
GGGAGCTGTCCATCATTCACCGACTCACTTGTAGTGACTGTTGATAGGATACCTGGAGTTGAAATAATTGCGGACGAAGCAGTGTGTACTGCAAACCCTGAAATTGAATTAAATGGAAATGTATCTAATGAAGACTCATTTAATTGGACTTCTTTTGGTACAGGAATATTCAGCCCAGATGCTAGTAGTGAAGAAGTGACATATCTACCTTCTGCGGTTGAGCTATCGGCCGGCTCAACCACCGTCACTCTTACTGCAATTTCTGATGGCGTTTGCGGATCAAATGCGGTTGATTTTGAAGTGACATTCACGGAGCCGGCAACGGTAAATGCTGGAATAGACCAAGTATTCTGTTCGACAGATGAATTTGTGCAACTTTCAGGGAGCTCAGATACTGGAGAAGGGATTTGGACAACGACTTCATTCGGAACTTTTGATCCTGATAACACCACGCCAAATGCAATCTACGAATTCGGTGAGAACGATATCCTCGTAGAATTCGCAGAGTTGGTCTTTACATCTGCCAACAATGGTCCATGTGATGCGGTATCCGACACCGTCAGATTTACCATTAATTCTCAGCCAATAGTGTCTGCTGGTCCAGATCAATTTGTATGTGAGACTGAAGGGATCCTTACTCTTGCTGGTTCGGCCCAGAATTTTGAATCAATTGAATGGAGCACTGAAGGAGATGGCGCCATTATGACTACGGACGATGAATTTGCTCCTGAGTATCTGCTCGGAAACAATGATATTGCCCAGGAAGAGGTGGAAATCTTCCTCACGGCGATCGGATTGGAAGGATGTGCGCCAGTTGTAGATACTGTTTTAATCAATGTGAGTGCACCACTTCAAGCAGCTTTTACAGCATCAAACGCCTGTGTTGGCTCACCGATCGAGTTTACTGATCAGACAGAAGTGTTTGACGGAGAGATTGATGGGTATACCTGGGACTTTGGTAATGGAGTAGTAGATAATCAGCAGAATCCAACCTTTGTCTACGACGAAGTGGGAGCAAAATCTGTTCAGCTCGTGGTTGAAAGTAGTCTAGGGTGTACTGATACAACTATTCAAGTGATTACGGTAGCCTCAAGCCCTCAAGCAGACTTCTCGGTCAACCAGGTTAGAGCACCGATCAATTTTGACTTCCGGTTTAGTGATAACTCAATTGGTGCTGAACAATGGAATTGGGACTTTGGAGATGGCTTGGGAATTGCCCAAGAGCAAAATCCATCCTACAGTTATCCTGATGATGGCGAATACACCGTAAGTCTCACTGTGACTGGTTCCACTGGTTGTGCAGACTCTACTACCCAGACACTCTTTGTAGAAGGACAACTTGTTCTTCCGCCGAGATTGCCAAACAGTTTTTCTCCCAATGGAGATAATATGAACGATATCTACTATGTGAGAGGAGGACCATTTATTAATCTCGACTTCAGAGTCTATGACAATTGGGGGAGAGAGATATTCCAAACTTCTGATCAAGAAGAAGGTTGGGACGGCACTGAAAACCGTAGTAACGTACCAGTAGGAGTCTATGTCTATACAATCAAAGCTACAAACATCGAGGGTGAAACCTTCGACTATTCCGGACGAATCAACTTATTCCGTTAAGCAATGAAAAGACTAATAACTATACCGATGAAGAAGCAATTAATCATAACTCTTGCAGCCTTGGCACTTCTGTTCTCACAGAAGGCCAATGCTCAAGATGCGCAGCTCTCGCAATATCACGCAGCTCCAATTTTATTTAACCCCGCAAATACAGGTATGCTAAAGTTTACCGATATGAGAGTTGCAGCTCTCTACAGGTCTCAGTGGGCGTCACTGTCTACGTCTATTAACACCTTTGGAGTATCATTCGATATGCAGTCCAATAAGCGTTTTGGATTAGGTGGCTATTACTTAAATACTGATGCGGGTAACGTCATCAACACATCCAACTTTATGGCCTCAGGAGCCTATCAGATTACAGATCCAAATCAAACAAAGTACATTCTTTCAGCTGGTGTTCAGTTGGGCATTCTGTACAAAAGAATTAATACAAATGATTTGATTTTTGATGCACAGTTTGATGGTTTTATATTCGATGGGGACCTACCGACTATGGAGTCCTTTGATAGGACTACTCGTTTTATGATTGATGCCAATTTAGGAATGTCCTATAAGTCTACGGATCGAACCAAAAGGATCAACCCCTTTGCAGATTTAGCGGTTTTCCACGTTACTATGCCAAATGAAGCTTTCATAGGTGAGGAAAAGTCAAGGCTGCCTATCAGATGGATGGGGAACATAGGCGCAAGAATAGAAGTGAATCGAGGTTTCTTAGTGAGTCCTTCTGTGATTTACCAGCGCCAAAGAGAGTCAAATCAGTTTTTAGTAAATGTGATGGGGCAGTACGAATTAGACGGAGCATATCAAGCCATTGGAGGTCTGGGTTACAGAACTTCTGACGCGGTAATTATACATGCCGGAATTAGGCACAATGCAAACATTTTTAGAATCTCATATGACATAAATATTTCGCAACTAAGTGCATACTCTCAGAACCGAGGCGCTTTAGAATTCACGGTAATCTATCGTCCAGGAAGAAGAACATCTAGAGCAATCTACTAGAAACTCACTCTTTTATGGTACTCTAAGTTTAGTCCTATTTCCGATCTTTGGGCCTTATGAAAAAGATCGTATTACTAGCTGTTATCTGTCTGGGAGCTTTAAGCTGCAGCCAAACTGAGCCTAAGGAAGAACAAGAGGAAAAATTTCTGGTAGTTGCCACAACGGCCATGTTGGGCGATGCCATGGAGGAAATGCTCGACACTACTGTTGAAGTCGTAACATTACTTGGCCCTGGAATTGATCCACACGTTTACAATCCCACAAAAAAGGTTCTTGATCACTTGGCTGAAGCCGATATAGTAGTATCACATGGACTTCACTTTGAAGGTAGGATGCAAGACATTTTTGAGAAAATGTCAAGAAAGAAGACGGTCATCTTTTTGGGAAATGCATTACCCGAATCAAAACTCATTGAACCGGAAGATGCAGGGGGATTTTATGATCCGCACATCTGGTCTGATGTCGAGCTGTGGAAAGAAGCTCTGGTAGCCTCTATTCCTCAGTTGGAAAAATCAGGTCATTACAACAAGGAAGGCGCAGAAGAATACCTAAAAAAGGTAGAGGACTTGCACGCTTACGCTGCAAGTCAGGTTCAGTCCATTCCGCAGAAAAACAGGATTCTCCTTACCGCCCATGATGCATTTTCTTATTTTGCGAAGGCTTATGGGCTCGAGGTAGTGGCCCTACAGGGCATTTCTACCGTTGCCGAATATGGAATAAAGGATGTCGAAAAAATGGTTGATTTGATCGTTGAGAGAGACATTAAGGCAGTATTTTCCGAATCCAGTATTTCCCCTAGATCCATGGAAGCAGTGATGTCTGGAGTAGAACAACAAGGAAGAGAAGTCAAACTTGGTGGAATCCTTTACGCGGATGCCCCCGGAGAAAAAGGCAGCGGAGCCGAGACCTACCTCACTATGGTTAAACACAATGTGGACGAAATCGTTGCTGCACTGAAATGATTGCATTTGAAGCGCACAATCTTACCGTAAGCTACGATAAGCAGCCAGTACTTTGGGACATCGATTTTGAAATTCCCGAAGGAAAGCTCGTTGGTATCATTGGGCCAAACGGATCCGGAAAAACTACCTTGATCAAGGCGGCTATGGGCATACTCGAGGCCGACAGTGGTTTCGTCAAAATCTTCGAGAAGAGTCCTGACGAGATCAGAGAAAGAATGGGATATGTTCCGCAACGTCAGTCGGTCGACTGGGATTTTCCCGCTACGGTAATGGACATCACCATGATGGGTCGTTACCGAAAAGGAAAGCTCTTTGGACGATTATCAAAAGCCGACAGAGAAATCGCGGTTGACTCTTTGAAGCGAGTAGGGATGTACGATTTCCGAGACCGTCAGATTTCGGAATTGTCAGGAGGTCAGCAGCAAAGGGTTTTTATCGCTAGATCATTGGCTCAACAAGCCGATATATATTTAATGGACGAGCCTTTTGTAGGGATTGACGCAGCTAGCGAAGAGTCTATTCTCAATATTCTCAGAGAAATGAGGTCTGCTGGAAAGACTGTCATCATGGTGCACCACGATTTACACACAGCTCTGGAGTTTTTTGACTGGGTGGTTTTGCTCAACACAAGACTAGTGGCTGCGGGGTCAAAAGACGAAGTGCTCACCGAAGAGAACCTCAGAACGGCTTACGGCGGAAAGTTAAATGTGCTAAGCCGTATTGCTGATTTGGTGAAGCGCCAAGAATATCCGCTCCGAGAGGAAGATTCGAAAGAGTAAGTGATGGGGGCAAACTTTACATGGGTGATGATCGGTTGCGCTTTGATCGGAGCAGGTGCGTCCGCTGTGGGAGTTTTTTCCTTTTTGCGAAAGCAGGCGCTTGTTGGCGATGCTATCGCTCATTCATTGCTTCCAGGTGTAGCGCTGGCTTTCATTATCGGGGGTGAGAAAAGTATTTGGGTGCTTTTTCCTGGAGCGTTCATTGCTGGATGGTTGAGTATACTAAGTATCGAGTTTATTACAAAGAGTTCGAAGATTAAGCCAGATACAGCTATCGCAATTGTTTTAACCGTTTTTTTCGGTATCGGCATCGTTATGTTAACTCATATTCAACAGTCCAGTTACGGCAATCAGTCTGGGCTTGAAGACTTTCTTTTTGGAAAGGCTGCTGCCATGCTTCCTTCGGACATTGCACTTTTTGCCATTGTAGATTTGGTTTTGATTTCGTCCATTGCCCTCACTTATCCATATCTTAAATTATACTCTTTTGATCCTGAATATTCTCGGGCGATTGGGCTTCCGGTAAGGTTTATTCAGTTCACCCTCTCCTCGCTGACCGTTTTAGCAGTAGCTTCAGGGATTCAAGCGGTAGGAGTAGTCCTTATGTCGGCATTGATCATAACTCCCGCTGCAGCAGCTAGGTTTTTCACGAGTCGATTGAGCCAAATGATTATTCTAGCGATGCTGATTGGTCTAGTCAGTGCAGTGGGCGGAGTTTATATTTCCTCTTTGGCTTTTAAAATGCCCACGGGTCCATGGGTAGTAATGATATTGAGTATTTTAGCTATTTCGGCCTTCGTTTTTGCTCCAAGCAAAGGAATGGTCAGTCGGTATAACAAACGAAAAGAGCATCAGCTAAAGGTAAGATCTGAAAACTTGCTGAAGCTATTCTTCAAACTTGAGGAGAAAGGGGAGAGCAATCACTTCTCCAGAACAGAACTCCTCAATCACAGAAAGTTTGAAGGCCGAGATTTGGAGACGATTTTAAAATCCCTTCTGGGTAAAAGACTCTTGGCAAGAAGTCAAGATTCATTTTCATTGACCGAAGAAGGAAGAGAAGAAGCTACTCGAGTTGTGAGAATTCATCGCCTGTGGGAGCTGTACTTGAATAAAAGAATGAGTATTGCTGCCGACCATGTACATCACGATGCCGAGGCCATTGAGCATATCATTACTCCAGAGCTCGAACAAGAACTTTTGAAAGATTTAGGTTACCCCGAATTAGATCCACACAAACAAGAAATTCCTGGAACCAAAAACCTCAAGCCATGAATGATTTTTGGATTATACTAGAAGGAAGTTTAGTTGCGGTGAGTTGCGGCCTCTTGGGTGCTTACCTCATTTTGCGAAAAATGGCTATGGTGGGAGATGCCATTTCTCATGCGGTACTTCCAGGGATAGTCATCGCCTATCTCGTAGCGCAGTCACGTAGTTCCATTTTACTCTTGCTAGGTGCTGCTCTTTTTGGTCTTCTTTCCACATTTTTGATTGAGATTTTGGCTAAAAAGGCTCGAATCCAATCTGATGCCTCCATAGGAATCACCTTCACATGGCTTTTTGCCATTGGAGTTATTTTGGTTTCACTCTACTCTGGAAACGCCGATATCGATCAAGACTGTGTGCTCTATGGAGACATTGCTTTTGTTCCTCTTGATACGCTTTTTCTTGGAGAGAGAGATTTAGGTCCAACTCCCATTTGGCTCCAAGGGTTCAATCTATTTCTGGTTATTGCAATGATCAGAATTGGTTATAGAGGTTTTTTGATTACTAGTTTTGATCCGTCCTTCTCATCTGGACTTGGAATAAAAACCGATACCTGGCATTACGTTTTGATGGGAGCAGTTTCTTTTACTGTAGTATTGAGCTTTAATGCAGTTGGAGCCATACTGGTCGTTGCATTTTTGGTGGTTCCACCAGCAACGGCTTATCTGCTTAGTAATCAATTGCAAACCATGATGATATATACTGTGATTTTTGGTGTGCTATCTGCCTTGATAGGTTTTTACTTAGCGACTTGGTGGAGCGCATCAATTTCAGGGGCCATGGCGGTAGCCTCAGGAATTCTCTTTCTTGGGGTTTTGGTTTACCAAAAACTACTCAGAAAGCGAAAGAAGTTCCTTGCGATTACGAATTAAAATTCGCAGTTTTTAGGTGTTCTTGGGAAAGGAATTACATCTCTAATATTGGTCATTCCTGTGACGAACATTACCAGTCTTTCGAAACCAAGACCAAAGCCAGCGTGCTTGCAAGTTCCGTATTTACGGGTCTCGATGTACCACCACATATCCTCTTCGGGAACACCCATTTCTTTAGAACGGCGAGTCAATACATCAAGTCGCTCCTCGCGTTGGGAGCCACCAGTGATTTCCCCAACTCCCGGGAAGAGAACGTCCATGGCAGCTACGGTCTTCTCATCATCGTTCAGTCGCATGTAGAAGGCCTTAAATGAAGCTGGATAGTCGGTAAGGATCACTGGTTTTTCGAAATGCTTCTCTACAAGGTAGCGCTCATGCTCACTCTGTAAGTCCTTTCCCCATTCGACGGGATACTTAAACTTTTTCTTCTTGAATGGTTTTGAATTGCTCAGGATTTTGATGGCCTCAGTGTAAGTCAATCGTTCGAAATTATTTTCGACGATAAATCTAAGTCGGTCCATTAGTCCCATCGATTGTCGCTCGTTCTGAGGCTTAGATTTCTCTTCTTGAGCCTCTCGTTGGGCCAAGAATTCTAAGTCGTTTTGACAATTTTCTAGAGCGTATCCAACCAAGTACTTCAAGAAGTCCTCTACCAAATCCATATTGTCTGTTAGATCGGCGAAGGCCACTTCTGGTTCAATCATCCAGAATTCAGCAAGGTGACGAGAAGTATTGGAGTTCTCAGCCCGAAAAGTTGGTCCAAAAGTATAGACTTTGCTGAGTGCCAATGCAGCTAACTCAGCTTCGAGTTGACCTGATACGGTAAGGTTTGTTTCTTTGCCGAAAAAGTCTTCCGAAAAGTCAACTTTTCCTTCTTCAGATCTAGGAGGATTTTTAGGGTCAAGAGTACTTACCCTGAACATTTCTCCTGCTCCTTCGGCATCCGAACCCGTAATAATTGGGGTGTGGATATAGAAGAATTCGCGCTCGTTGAAGTAATTGTGAATCGCGAAGCTTAAGGCATGACGCAGTCTGAAAATGGCTCCAAAAGTATTGGTGCGAAAGCGCAAATGAGCTTTTTCACGAAGAAAGTCCATGCTGTGTTTTTTCGGTTGTAGAGGATACTCTTCTGGATCTGCATCTCCATGAATTTCCACAGTCTCTACTTGAACTTCGACCGATTGTCCTCTTCCCTGACTTTCTACCAACGTCCCGCTCATCGTTAGGGCGGTTCCCGTAGTTATCCGATTGAGAATGGCTTCATCCATTGATTCAAAATCGACTACTCCCTGAATGGTCTTAATTGTAGAACCATCGCTGAGCGCGATAAATCGGTTGCTGCGAAAGGTTCTTACCCATCCGGAGATACTCACTTTTTCTCCTGCCGTCGGATTGTCTAAAATCTCATTAATACTTGCCATTTCAGCCTTTTTTGCGGGTACAAAACAACAAACTTTTTGGTGATTATTCTGCAAAAAAGTTTAGCCCGATAACTACACAGGAAACAAAAAATAAATAAAATGTTTCTTATGATTAAAATGTGTTTTATTTTTGTCGTCCGAATTTATGAGCACTCAATCAGAAAAGGAACAGCAGATTATCACCGAAGCCATGAGAGTTTTCATGACATACGGTATCAAGAGCGTGACGATGGACGACATCGCTCGTCATATGCGCATGTCAAAAAAGACGCTTTACCAATACGTCTCTGATAAGAATGATTTGGTATCCAAGTGTATGGCCTTTGATTGTAAGTTCACTGAAGAGACGATTAATGAGATCATTTCGAAGGATCTGAACGCGATTGAGGAGAATTTCGAAATATCTAAGTACATCGTTCACGAGCTAAGGAATATTCATCCGTCCATATTTTATGACTTAGAGAAGTATCATCGCGATGCATGGAATACCATGCACGAGTTGCGTCACGGTTTTGTAGATCGCGTCATGCAGCAGAATTTAGAGAGAGGAATCAACGAAGGATTTTACCGAAAGGATTTGAATGTTGCGATCATGACTAAGCTTTGGGTGGCTAGATTGAATATCATTTTTGATCCGAGTATTTTCCCGATGAGAGAATTTACAATTGTTGATGTATACCGTGCGATGTTTTTACACCACGTTAGAGGCATTGCCAGCAATGAAGGCCTTAAATTCATTGATCAAAACAAAGATAAATTAAACTAAAACAATGACTCGACTTACTTTAATCGCACTAGCGATCACCATGTCAGTCGTGGTTGCAGCTCAACCCTTGGCGGTTTCCTTGGAGGAAGCTATTCAGATAGCGGTTGATAGCAGTTACTCGACCAGAGACGCCCAATTTAATCTGGAAAAAAAGGAAAGAGAGGTGCAAGAGGTAATCGGCATTGGTTTGCCTCAGGTGAGTGCTCAAGCACAGTTTCAGAATTTTATAGAAATACCAACTACTTTAATTCCCGCATTTCCTGATGCAGAAGGGAATGCTGGTGAAGGTTTTATCGAGGCACAGTTTGGTGTCAACTACAATTTGAATGGAACCATCCAGGCCTCCCAGCTAATTTTTGATGGAACCTATTTCATAGGCTTGCAAGCGGCCAAAACAGTAGTGGAGTTTTCGAGGATTGAAAAAAGTAAAGCAATTCAGGAGATTAAGTTGGCAACATCCGACGCTTACTACACCGCACTCTTAGCCAAGGCCAATTTTGATATTCTATCTGAAAATGTCAAAAATTTAGACAAAACTTTGGCAGAAACTACAGCGCTGTATGAAAATGGTTTAACCGAAGAACAAGATGTTGATCAGCTTGAGCTGAATAGGAATAAATTGATCATCAATAGAGATAATAGTCAGCGAATATTAATCATTGCCAGACAGTCTTTATTGTACATAATGGGTCTATCTATCAATACTGAAATTACTCTAACCGATGACATTGAGAGCCTCGTTAAAATGAGCAATTCTGAAGAGTATCTTCAACAAGATCCTAATCTTTACACCCATCCCGACTACCTTTTGGCGCAAACGGGTGTTGCTCTGGCAGATCTGCAAGTGAGAGGAGATAAAGCCACTTTTTACCCATCGATTACGGGTTTCATTAGTTACCAGCAATTGGGTCAAAGCAATGAGTTCAACTTTTTTGATTCTGATGTTGAAACTTTCTTTCCAACCTCAGTGTGGGGATTGACCTTGAACGTCCCTATTTTTAGTGGTTTTCAGCGCAAGCGACAACTCCAGCAGTCTCAAATTGCCCTCGAGCAAAGCCAAATGCAATTACGACAGGCTGAAGACGGTCTGAGACTTGAGATCGTTCAAGCAAAAAGTAACTATGAAGCAGCCCTCAAAACTTGGGAAAATCAAAAAAGAAGCTACGAATTGGCTAAGCGTATCAATGATAAAACAACGATCAAGTACGCGGAAGGTGTTGCAGATAGTTTTGAATTAAACGTTTCTGAGAATCAACTTCTTCAAGAACAAACAGCATACATTCAAACGGCACTAGAACTTCTAAATGCCAAAAAAGCACTCGACAAAGCACTAAATACTTTATAGAATCATGAGATTAACCAGAAGCACAACTTATAGCTATGCTGCGCTAGCGATGGCAGTCATTGCGCTAGTATCATGTGGTGATACTGAAACTAGTGGTATAGAGGCCCTAAAAGCAGAACTTGATTCATTAAAACAAGTTCGATCTGAAGTGGAGTCACACATCCTCGCCGTAGAGGAGCAAATAGATCTTATGGATACCACCGTAAAGAGTGAATTGGTCACAGCGTATACTGCAGATCAAGGAACTTTCAAGCATTATTTCGATGTATACGGAAATGTTCAAACCGACAAAGCAGTTACTCTCTTTCCAGAGTCTTCTGGAGTGGTTACCAGCATTAGAGTGGTAGAAGGGCAGCGAGTTTCCAAGGGGACAGTAATTATGATACTTGATACTGAGCTCATAGAAAAGAACATTCAGGAAGTAGAGACCTCTCTTGATTTGGCCAATACGCTATTCGAGAAGCAACAGAGGCTTTGGGAGCAAAACATAGGAAGTGAGGTGCAATATTTGGAAGCTAAGAACAGAAAAGAAACTCTGGAAAACTCTTTAGAGACACTCCGAGAACAACGAAATAAGGGTACTGTTCGAGCGCCATTCGGAGGAGTTGTCGACGAGATTCTCCCCAAAATTGGTGAATTGGCTAGCGTGCAAATGCCAGCAGCTCGGTTGGTAAGTCTTGAAGAATTATACATCACAGCAGATGTCACCGAAAGATACATTACAGATGTAGCGGAAGGAGATAGTGTGACTATTGTTTGCAATCGTGAAGATACTATTCATGGAGCGATTGGAAGGGTTGGTAGGGTTATCAACCCAACGAATCGATCCTTTTCCATAAGAGTTGAATTGGCCGGTGAGAGCGCTGCATTAAGACCAAATAGCCTGGTGGCAATGAAGGTCAATGATTTTACCAGAAATGAGGTTGTTTCGATTCCTTCTGCGCTGATTATGCAGGACGGAAATGGCGATGACTACGTGTATGTGGTTGCTATGGATGAGCGCAACAGAAAGATTGCTAGAAAAAGAAATATTGCAACTACCATGTCCTACGGTGGAAAAACAATGGTTAGCGAAGGACTTGAGAATGGAGAATTAATCATCAATAAAGGTTCCCGAAGTGTACGCGATGGTGACCTTATAGAAGTGACGAAAATATAATGGCTGATAAAAACATCAACAGGGGGAATAAGGGCTATAAGGAGTTTGGCCTGTCCTCTTTATCGATCGATAATAGGACCACGGTCTTTGTGATTATGGCAATCATACTGTTGGGTGGTTTTGGCTCCTACATCAGTATGCCAAAAGAGAACTTTCCGGATGTAGTTACCCCAGAGATTTACGTAGGAACTCCCTATCCTGGAAACTCTCCATTAGACATTGAGAAACTCATTACCAGGCCTTTCGAAAAGGAGATTAATACCATTACCGGGATCGATGAAATCAATTCCACCAGTGTGCAGGGCTATTCATCCATACAAATCAAATTCGACTTTGATGTCACTCCTGAAGAGGCCCTGAGAAAGGTGAAAGATAAAGTAGATGTCGCGATGAGTGATCGGGACTTTCCCACAGATCTCCCTGCCGACCCGAATGTGTTTGAAATGAACTTTTCGGAATTGGTACCCATAATGAATATCAACCTATCGGGTGATTATTCACTTGATCAGCTGAAGTTCTATGCGGAGTATCTGGAAGATAAGATTGAAGATATCCCCGAAATCACCAGCGTAGAGATACGTGGAGTGATGGACAAGGAGGTAAAGATCAACGCTGACCTTCTCGCTATGGAAGCTATGGAAATCAACTTTGATGACATTGCCAATGCGATAGCTGCTGAAAATACAACCATATCCGGAGGCGATCTATTGGTGGATGAGTTTCGCCGAAACGTCCGTGTGATTGGAGAATTTAGGAACATCGAGGAGATCGAAAATGTCATCGTCAAGCGAGAAAATCAGAAGGTAGTCTACCTAAAGAATATTGCGGAAGTTTCTTTTGGTGAAAAAGAAAAGGAGAGCTACGCAAGAGAATATACAAAGCCAGTAGTAATGATCGACATCATGAAACGAGCTGGAGAAAATCTCATTCAGGCATCGAGCGACATCAATGAAATCGTAGAGGAAGCACAACAGAAAGCCTTTCCTTCAGACCTCAGTCTTTCCATCACCAATGATCAAAGTGATCAGACAGAAACCCAGGTAAGTGAGCTAGAGAACAGCATCATCTTCGGAATTTTGCTTGTGGTAGGAGTGCTCTTGTTCTTCCTTGGTTTAAGAAATGCCCTATTTGTCGGGATCGCTATACCTATGTCTATGCTGACCAGCTTTCTCATATTGGGAGCTCTGGGGGTTACCCTGAACGTAATCGTCCTTTTTGCTTTGGTTCTAGCTCTCGGTATGCTAGTGGACAATGGAATTGTCGTCGTCGAGAATATATATCGATTGATGGATGAGGGATATCCCCCATTCAAAGCAGCTAAACTTGGAGTAGGAGAGGTTGCCGTGCCGATTATAGCTTCTACAGCAACCACGCTTGCGGCCTTCTTGCCACTCGCTTTCTGGCCAGGGCTGATGGGAGAATTTATGTTCTATTTGCCCATTACGCTTATTATCGTTTTGGCATCCTCTCTTTTCGTTGCTCTGGTCATCAACCCAGTGTTGACTTCACTTTATATGAAAACTGGTGAACCAGAAATCGATAAAAGAAAAACCATTAGAAACAGCTTGATTCTTATAGCTCTCGGGGTCTTGACAGATTTTGCCGGTGTAGGAGCTCAGTCCAAAGAGCTCGTGACTGTTGGGAACTTACTCCTTATCGGAGGTTTGGCTGGTTTCTTGAACATATATATTCTCACTCCTGGTACTAGTTACTTGCAAACCAAACTCCTTCCTAGACTTGAGAAATTTTATAAGAGTTTTTTAAGTTATGCCCTAGAGAAAAGGAGACCGTATGGTTTTCTTGCGGGTACGTTTATGCTGCTCATCGTTTCCTTCATCCTCATTTTAGCGGTTCCACCCCAGGTTGAGTTTTTCCCTATCAACCAACCGCAATACCTCAATATTTTTATTGAGAACCCCATCGGGACTGATATCGAAGAAACAAACAGGGTCACAGAAAAGCTTGAGGATAGAGTCATAGCAGTTCTCGATAAGTACAATACTTTCGAGGAAGGCAACAGAGAATCATTTTTGATCGAGTCAGTGATTGGCCAAGTGGGTGCAGGAACCAGCGACCCTATGCAAGGTCCTTCAATGGCCAATACTCCTCATAAGGCGAGGATTACGGTTCAATTTGCCAAATTTCAGGAGCGGCAGGGAATAAGTACTAGCGATGTAATGGATGAGGTTAGAGCCGAGCTCAAAGGCTTTCCCGGAACCCGAATTACCGTGAGTAAAAATGAAGATGGACCACCACAAGGTGCACCAATCAACATTGAGGTGCGCGGGGACGATTACGAACGAGTTCTAGCTGAAGCCGAAGGATTTAAAGCGTTCATTGAAAGCAGGAGCATAGCGGGTATCGAGGAGCTCAAGCTGGACGTAGAAACGGGTAAACCCGAGATGCCCATTATGATAGATCGTGCAAAAGCAAGACGGTTAAACCTCTCTACATACCAGATTGGAGACGCAATGCGTACCGCTCTTTTTGGAAAGGAAGTATCGACTTTTAAGGATGGAGAAGACGACTACCCCATAAATGTAAGGCTCATGAAGCACTTCCGAGATAGTGAAGACGCTTTGATGAACATGCGTCTTACTTTTCGAGACCAAGCCACCGGAAAGATTGTCCAGGTGCCCATTAGTTCGGTTGCTGAAGCAGAAAAAACAAGCACCTTTAGCTCGGTGAAAAGAAGAGAGTTGGATCGAGTGATTACAATTTCATCAAATACTTTGACAGGATATAACGCCACCGAACTCAATGACCAGATTAAGGCGCTTGTCACAGAGTTCGATTTCCATCCCGAAACGAAAGTATTATTTACCGGACAGCAGGAAGAGCAAGCTGAGGAAATGAGCTTTTTGAGTACCGCACTTTTACTTGCCGTTTTCTTGATCCTACTTATTATTACCGCACAGTTCAATTCGATTTCAACGCCCTTCATCATTGGTTTTGCCGTGTTTTTCAGCTTGATTGGAGTACTCCTAGGATTGGTGATTTTCCGCATGGATTTCATCGTCATCATGACGATGATCGGAATCATTTCATTGGCAGGAATCGTGGTGAATAATGCCATCGTACTAATTGATTATACCAACCTACTCAGGACTAGAAGGAAAGCAGAGCTGAATCTGCCAGAAGAGGAGAAACTGCCTTTCCACGATACGGTTCAGGCGATTATCAAAGGTGGCCAAACCAGACTTCGTCCAGTACTTTTAACTGCGATTACGACCATACTCGGTTTGGTTCCTTTGGCGGTAGGATTGAATATTGATTTCTTCAGTTTATTAAGTGAGTTTGACCCGAAAATATTTATTGGTGGTGATAACGTAATTTTCTGGGGACCCATGTCATGGACGATTATTTTTGGATTGTCGTTCGCGACCTTCCTTACTTTGGTTATTGTGCCGGTGATGTACCTCATCTTGGCGAAAATCAAATACAGATACATCTACAAGAAAGATGTGTCGTATACCATTGAGCGATAGTTAATACTAAGACTGCAGGAAGCCGCTTCGAGAATTGAAGCGGCTTTTTCATTTCTACGGGTTTTACGGTAGTCAATCTACCGCGCCGCACGGATAACATTAGAAAGCCTCTTGGGGTAAGTTTGGATAAAAGAATTGACATGCGAAATCTCTACTTCATCCTCGTGCTTTTTTTCTCGTCAAACCTAGTCGCTGATATCACCGATGGATTTGGATACTCCAACGACGGCGGGATCACTTGGACGGTGAGAGCTACAGATACCGACGCGCCTATTTACGGCTGGGAAGGTCGGTTTATTAGAATGTACATTCATCCACTCTTCCAAACGAGAAGTCTGGAGACTAGTTTAGACGACGGAGCAACGTGGGCACCTTTTATTGAAGGCTTTCCGAGCAACTTTGGACTTCACTATCCAATTGGATTGACCATGATCGATGGAAGAGTTATCGTTCAAAATGATCCATTTTTAGGCCGGTTCGAAGAGCCGGGGACTTTTTATTCTTTAGGTGAGGATGATTTGACCTATCAGCAAGAGACGTCTTTAGGTGCGGTAATGTCTACCGTACTAGACATTTCAGGATCGAGTCTTTCTGGTGTTTACGTCACCACTTTGGGTTCTGGAATTTACACGAATGCAGTGCCTTTGTCGATTGGTGACTCTCCAGAAAGAATTGCGTCCGTTGTTTTGTACCCAAACCCTACGGAGTCATTCTTTCAAATTAAAGGAGACTTAGATGTTGAGCGAGTTTTGATTTTCAATTCCACCGGAAAGCTCTTGGCAAGCGAAGGGAGTTTCAGAAACAACACCAGTCAGATTGACATTTATCATTTACCTCCTGGACTGTATTTGGTAAGGTTGGAGTCTTCCGAGAGTATCTATTCTGGTCGAATAGTAAAGATTAATTAGCACGGATAAATGAACTAGAAACGCTTATTGGCGTGCTGTAGAGGCCCGAATTCCAAACGCAGAAACTTATTATTTCTACCTTTGTTGTGCTGTCATCAAAGTGTAGAAATGGGTTCGATCAAGGCGGGACATCTTCTCGAGAAAATTGAGTTTCCTTCTGATTTGAGATCAGAAGTTAAGGAGACAGAGCTGAAGGAATTAAGCGCTCAGCTGAGGCAGTATATCATTGATGTAGTTTCTGAAAATGGCGGTCATTTCAGTGCAAGTCTGGGGGTTGTTGAACTTACAATTGCATTGCACTATGTTTTCAATACTCCATACGATCAACTCGTTTGGGATGTTGGACATCAAGCCCACGGGCATAAAATTTTAACCGGAAGGAGAAAAAGCTTTATAACGAGCAGGAAGAAAGACGGCATTAGCGGTTTTCCGAAAAGGTCAGAAAGTGAATACGATGCTTTCGGTGTTGGTCACTCCTCCACATCTATCTCTGCCGCGCTTGGAATGGCTATTGCTAGCAAGGCGAAAAGAGAATTGAATAAGCAACATATTGCCGTGACCGGCGATGGTGCGATGACCGCAGGATTGGCTTTTGAAGGTCTTAATCATGCAGGTATCGAGGACACGAACCTACTGGTCATTCTCAATGATAATTCCATGTCCATCGACCCTAATGTGGGAGCGCTCAAAGAGTACCTTACCGATATTAGTACATCTGGAGTATACAATAGAGCGAAGGACAGGCTTAAGAGAATGTTAGAGAAGAACCACAAGTTTGGTTCGAGCGCACAAACGGTTTTGGGTAAAATAGAAAGGACTCTAAAGACTTCGATTCTAAAACAGAGCAATCTTTTCGAATCTCTCAATTTCAGATATTTTGGACCAGTAGATGGGCACGATGTCGACAACTTGGTGAAGATCATGCGCAAATTGAAGGAATTGCCGGGTCCAAAGGTTCTTCATGTTCTCACAAAGAAAGGCAAGGGCTATGGCCCTTCCGAACAAGGTTCAGCCACCACTTGGCACGCACCAGGAGTTTTCAATAAAGATACTGGAGAGATCATCAAAGTCACCCCCAAAAGTCCCGAGCCTCCGAAGTACCAGGATGTATTTGGTCACACTATCGTGGAACTCGCTGAAAGGAATGAGAAGATTATGGGTGTAACACCAGCTATGCTATCTGGTTCTTCCCTCCACTTGATGCTGGAAGCTATGCCCGAGAGGGTTTTCGATGTGGGAATCGCTGAGCAGCATGCCGTTACCTTCTCGGCAGGTCTAGCCACTCAAGGAATGGTTCCTTTTTGCAATATCTATTCAAGCTTCATGCAAAGAGCTTACGATCAAGTAATTCATGACGTGGCCTTGCAGAATCTCAATGTTGTTTTCTGTCTTGATCGCGCGGGTTTTGTCGGAGCCGACGGGTCTACTCATCACGGAGCATACGATTTGGCATTTTTCAGGTCCATTCCCAATATGATTGTGTCTGCCCCAATGAACGAAAGCGAATTACGCAACCTGATGTATACCGCACAACTGAAAGAAAATGGCCCTTTCAGCATTCGCTATCCGAGAGGAAAAGGAGTAATGACCGATTGGAAAACACCGTTGAAAGAGATAAAAATAGGAACGGGACGAAGAGTACGAAACGGAAGTGATCTTGCCATCCTGTCAATTGGCCATCCAGGAAACTTCGCTTTGGCTGCAGCTGAAAATCTAAAAGAGCAAGGTCTTGACATTGCCGTTTACGATATGCGATTTGTCAAGCCACTGGATGAGATTCTTCTACATGAAGTTTTCTCCAAATTCGAGAACGTCATTACGGTAGAAGATGGATCTCTCATGGGAGGAATGGGGAGCGCTATTCTTGAGTTTATGGGAGATCATGGTTATCGCTCCAACGCGAAAAGACTGGGGATGGACGATAAGATTTTTGAGCATGGAACCCAGCAAGAGCTTTATTCAGAAGCGGGCTTCAGCGCGGAAGATATTTCTGCCGTAGTGGAGGAGATGCTCTCCAAAAAGATGGGCACAAAAGGCAGACTGTCTGCGAGTTAATCGGATAGAAATAGCATTGAAAAGAAAAAAGGCATCAAAATCTGATGCCTTTCTCTTTATCCTTAAATAGGTTTGATCTCAAAGTCCTCCAGGAACTTCGTGGTAAACTCACCTTTT
>JAKVAV010000070.1 GCA_022448105.1 Flavobacteriales bacterium
TCCAAATCCAGTAGTTCCCGATTCGTCTTACTTCCGGCTCTGGGCAAATAGCAATCGGTTTGGTTATGTTTTCTGCGATTTTAAAGACCCCGATACCTTAAACAACGCTTACCGAGTTTTTACGAAGCGCATTCATCCTACGGAGCAAAACAATGAAAATCCCAACGATGATATTTTTTATGCCCCGTTTGGTTCCACCTTTTTAGATGAATTTTTCAATGGGACCCAACTTGAAGCCTTTTTTCAGAGAGGTCAGCCTTTCAATTCTACTAGGCCTACAGACACTGGCGAAGAAGCAGGCTTTTTTGAGCTGGGTGATGTATTCGTGTTCAAATTTTGCGCTATCTCCGAGCCGACATATCAATTCTTTAGAACCTACGAACAGCAACTCGGCACCAATGGCAGTCCTTTTGCCGCTCCCAATAATGTGATCACCAATATCGAGGGTGGGCTGGGTATATGGGCTGGTTACGCTTGTACTTACGATACCCTTTTTGCACTTCCATAGGATTTTCCACATTAGAGATAAAATTTGGTGATTAAATCTTCTAGGCATTTCCCTCGAAGACTTATTAAATTTGCTTCCTCAAAAAAAAAACATGAGTCAAGAAACCGAACACGTAAAATGTCTGATCATCGGATCTGGACCGGCGGGATATACAGCAGCGATTTACGCTGCACGAGCAGATATGAACCCTGTGATGTATCAAGGGCTCCAGCCAGGAGGCCAGCTTACCATCACCACTGAGGTAGAAAACTACCCTGGTTACCCTGAAGGAACTCAAGGTCCGGAGATGATGGAAGACTTTAGAAAACAGGCCATCAGATTCGGTACTGATGTACGTTTTGGACTAGCCACTGCGGTGGAGTTCAACGGCTCTAAACATAAAGTAACTGTAGACGGCGATAAAGAGCTTACCGCCGATACCGTGATCATCTCTACCGGAGCCTCGGCGAAATGGTTAGGAATTGAAAGCGAGAAGAAACTTAACGGTTTTGGTGTAAGTGCCTGTGCAGTGTGCGACGGGTTTTTCTACAAAGGCCAGGAAGTAGCCATCGTTGGTGGTGGTGACACTGCTTGTGAAGAGGCCAGCTATCTGGCGAAGCTTTGTAAGAAAGTAACCATGCTCGTGAGAAGAGATGAGTTCAGAGCTTCTAAAGCCATGCAGCACCGCGTGATGAATACCGAAAACATCGAGATCTTGTGGAATACCGAAACCGATGAAATTTTAGGTAACAACGCAGTTGAGGCGGTTCGTGTGAAAAACAGAGTTACCGGAGAGAAGACCGAAATTCCAATTACCGGATTCTTCGTGGCCATTGGTCACAAACCAAATACCGATATTTTCAAAGGCCAGCTCGATATGGATGATACGGGGTACCTGCAAGTCACACCAGGCTCTACTAAGACAAACATCAACGGTGTATTTGCCTGTGGAGATGCTGCCGATAAAATTTACCGTCAGGCGGTAACTGCTGCAGGTACAGGTTGTATGGCCGCCCTAGACGCTGAGCGTTACCTCGCCGAGGCAGGTCTGCACTAATTGAAATAGTATTTATAAAGGAAAATCCCTTACCTAAAAAGTGAGGGATTTTTTGTTTACGAGCATCGCACACTTTCAAAAATGTGTAGCTTAAGGCTTACAGATGAGACATGAAACACAAACTTACTTTTCTTCTCGTTTTGCTCATTTCCTGAAGTTCGTGCAAAGATGAGAATGAGAGGCCAGAAGGTGCCGCAGAACTCGAATATTTTGAGTGTAAACCAAATGGTGTCGACTATGTACCCACCAACATTCCTTTTCAATGTGAGGCACTTAAATTCGACTATTATCCAGAAGATTATCAGAATATCGAGTCTGGGTATATGGTTTTAGGGGCGATAGACTGTATTAATTTTGAAACAATTGGGATTCGAATCCAAGGAGTTGATCCTGAGTTTACAGGTCAAATAAATATGACGAAATCGATGGAAGTGGACTCATGTTTCCCATTTTTCAGATATGCTATTTTGGAGTTAGATACCTCGATTCTATCAGAACAATTACTTGCAGGAAGTATCACATTCAATGAATTAACACCCCGCTTTGTCGGCGACTCGCCTTATGGATCTATCTCAGGGACTTTTAAATTCGACTTAATCGATACGCTTACGGATACATTACGCTTCACGGAAGGCCGATTTCGCTTTGATGTACCTCAAATATTTTAACCCAATCAACCCCTTAACCAATGAAACAACTACTGCTTTCGGTGAGTCTTGTCTGGCTGTCCTAAACCTTTTGGCTCAAAACACGAGTAGAATTATCACAGAGACAAATCCAGACCTCGAAGATGACGTGGGCTACGTTTTTGAAACACTTGACCTCACACCTATAACCTCTGGTATTTTTCTAGAACGAGGCTTTCCTTTGAGAGACGTTTCGCGCTTCGACGGCACCGTACGCGCTGATACTATTCCATCTTGTCACGACTGGTTCTTCCCATGCGGTAGAATCGTGACCAGTGTCGTAGACAGCAACAAGTCAGTTGGTACGACGAGTGATTGGAAAGCTGAGAAAGCATGGTTTTAACTTAGCGAAACGTTCCTAAGCAGCGAAGCAAGGAAACCCCGCGAAGCAAAATATGGATAAAAAGGTACGATTACATAAAAAAGTAAAGCCTCCCCATAGCAAGGGAGGCTTTTCAATTCATAGCCCGAACAAAATCTTATTCGTTGATATGGTTACGATTTTTTTGGTGAATAGTTGCCCACTATACTTGAAATTTAACCTTCAAAATACATGGACTCAACTTCTCTACTTTCTTCGGAGTTTTGTCGTAGTAAATCAAGTTTCTCTTGGGCAGGGAAATATCCTCTACCACGTGATTAGAGATAAAGTCGCGCAGCTCTACAACACCAATTGACTTATTTCCTTCATCAGCGCTGATTATCATTCCTTTTAATTCACCCTTAGCCGATAATAGCGGTGCTCCCATTTCTAGTTCCCTTCCGGAAACCTTTTGAGAAGACTTCTCGACCATCTGAGTGTGGGCTTCTGAATACAAGATATTATTTTCGCTAAATCCAAGAGAGAACAGGTCTTCTCCTACTACCGCATTCTCTAGAGAAAATTTGTAAGAGACCTTCGAGATTAAAGAAGAATCTACCTTAATGAGTGCTACTCCTAAATGCTTGTCAACTGCCACTACTTTCGCGGAAGCGTCTATCTCTGAATTTCCAGCTTCAATTTTTTGACCTCTGTTGAGATCTCCTGCTGAAGTGAGGGCGTATCCATCAGCATTGATGATGAAAGCGCTGCGCTCTTCCCAAACTATTTCGGGAATGCCTTCTAATGTATCAATGGCGGTTTCTAAAGAATCTACAACGGGAGTCTCTTGCTCAGTCTCAAACGAAATATTGTTTACGGCGAATGTTGTTAACCCGGATACTATAATCGCGACAAACGCAACAGTAGCGACAAGTTGAAGTGGTTTCATAGTGAGCTTGTTTGGTTTGGAATCAATCTTTTGCAAAAGCTTGGCATCGTCTTGAAGCAGTCTATCTCTAAACTCCCTCAGTGTAGCTGTTCTCTCATTTCCACCTACGTGATTCTTGATGGTGGCGACTACTCTGGAGGTTATCGCTAAACATATTTCAGCCTCTTTACCTTGAGGCTTCTCGGAAGAATCTGGATTTAAGACATATTTTAAGCACTCGTCAAATTGATCCTCGCTATCCTTGAAGACTTTATTCTCAGTGAGCTCCACTAGTTTGCGCAAGCAACTTGAAAGCTTAGTGTGTGCTCTTTCCTCCACAGAAAAACCGAGCCTTGGCCCTACTTCCTCAAAGGACTTGCCTTTTCCGATAAACTCGATCATCATTGTACGGCAAGGCTCTCCTATCTCGGCAAGAGTTGCTGCCGCCTTGGCACTTCTTTCGGTCATGAGATCAATCTCGTGGAAAGTCTCATCGAGATCGTAAAACTCACGGTGATGCTGCACTAAACTGAGGTCAACGTTTCTCTTTTCTAACTTTTTAAGCCAGATAATTCTCGAAAAGGAATAGATAAGACCAGAAGCATTTTTTAGGTATGACTTACCTTTCAGCTCGACGGATCGCGTGTAGTAGTAAAAAGCTTCAATGTAGACGTCTCGCGCTTCCGCAAAGGATCCTTTGTTTTCGGTAACGAAACGAAGCACTGGCAAATAAGAATCCTGAAACTGTCTTTCAAGTTCTCTCCAATCTTCTGCTTGTATGGTGTACCACTGCTCTAGATTCATAAGGGAAAATCTCTATAAGCTTTTGATTATATCACACGCGTATACGAGATTTTAGTCTTTTGGTTTCTTCCACCTCTTTCGTCAGAAAATCGAAGGAACTTTTACGGTAAAATGTCGTTAGAAAGCATACAGAGTTTTATTAACTCGAATTAACAGGACATCACCAACCATTATGGGTAACGAAAGCGTTATCTTTATGATTAGAAAATCGTATAAATGAAAAGACTTTCCTTAGTCGTTGCCTCTCTGGCAATATTTACTTCCATTTTTGCACAAACTGACGAAAACCAGCCTGAATTCAGAAAGGCTGCCGAGAAGTTTACAGCACTACTCTATCATTTAGAGAATAGTTATGTGGACAGCGTAGAACTCGAAGAAGTAGTAGATGAATCGATTAGAGAAGTTCTGAGTGAACTCGATCCTCACAGCGTCTACATTCCTGCGAAGGATGTAAAAAAGGCCAATGAGGGTTTGGAAGGAAACTTCGAAGGAATTGGAATTCAATTCAATATCCTTAAAGATACCATCATAGTCGTCTCTCCTATTGCTGGTGGACCCAGTGAAACACTCGGCATTATGGCCGGTGACAAAATTGTGAGCATTGAAGGTGAGAATGTGGCCGGTGTTGGGATAACCAATAGTGATGTTACTTCGAGCCTGCGAGGCGACAAGGGCTCTCAGGTAACCGTTGGAATAAGAAGATCAGGCCAAAACAAAGTCTTGGTTTTTGATATCATCCGTGACGAAATTCCACTATACAGCCTTGATGCGTCCTACATGGCCACTGATAAAATCGGCTATATCAAAATCAACCGATTTTCGAAAACGACCATGGATGAGTTCCATGCGGCCATTAAATCTTTGAAAGGACAGGGAATGCAAGACTTGATACTCGACCTTCAAGGAAATGGCGGAGGATTACTTGAAACCAGTCGTCAGCTAGCCGATGAGTTTCTGGATGCTCAAAAGATGATTGTCTACACCGAAGGAAGAAGTTACCCTAAAAGAGAAATGACGGCAACCTCGAAGGGTGAGTTCGAAAACGGAAGATTGATAGTGCTGACCAATGAAGGCTCAGCAAGTGCTTCTGAGATTGTTTCTGGAGCGATTCAGGATTGGGACCGAGGGCTGATCGTGGGAAGAAGAACTTTCGGTAAAGGATTGGTTCAAAGACCAATTCCCTTACCAGATGGAAGCTACGTGAGGTTGACAACACAGAAATACTATACGCCGAGCGGGAGATGCATTCAAAAACCTTACGATGATGGACTAGAGGCTTATTACAGCGAGAAATTCGATCGTTATGAGAGCGGTGAGTTATGGTCTCTCGATAGCCTTGACCTGCCAGATTCTTTGAAGTTCGAAACTGAGAATGGAAGAGTGGTATATGGAGGCGGAGGTATTATTCCTGACGTTTTCGTTCCGCTAGATACAACGACGAGTTCTGATTTGAACAACGATTTGATCAGAAAAGGAATCATGAATTCATTTGCAATCACATACACCAATAAGAATCGAAAGAAGTTGTTGAAAGAATTTTCTGATGTAAACTCCTTCATTGCCGGTTTCGATATCGGTTCTGCAATGGCTGATTTTCAGGAGTACTCTCAAAAAGAAGATGAGGAAATCGACTGGAATGAGGAAGACCTTAATAAATCCCAAGAAATGATTAAAGGAAGGTTGATGGCTTTAGTTGCCAGAAACCTATGGGACTACAGTGCGTACTATCAAGTCTTTAATCCCTACTGGAGTACTTACAATAAGGCGTTAGAATTGCTTCAAGAGGACGACTACAATGACTTCAACCTTGCAGAAACTAAGTTTTAGATTGGTACGTTCGTAAGGCTTTAAACAAATTTATACTTTTGCCAACCTAATAAATGTAAACGATTATCATGAGTGAAAATTTAAAGACCGGACTGCTCGTATTTATCGCAGCACTTCTAGTTGTAAATACCGTAATCTTGGTAACTGATGATGGCCCTACTTATGCAGACCCTGCATCAAATAGAGCTTCTTTTGAAAGAACTGCAGCGGTATCTTCTGATAGAGCAGCTGCGAAAAAAGAGGCTTTAGCCAAAGCCAGTGCAGTTGACCCATTAAAAACCACTGCCTCGAAGACAGAGCCAGCAGGTCCTATTACCACGATGGAATTTGCAGAGACTGATCACGACTTTGGAACGATTGCTCAGGACTCTGAAAACACAAAAGTTTTTGCTTTTACGAATACTGGCACTGAACCTTTGATCATTGAGAATGCCAAAGGCTCATGCGGATGTACTGTTCCGGAATACCCCAAGGAGCCAATTCCTCCAGGAGAGCAAGGTGAAATCAAGGTGGTGTACAAACCCGGCAAACAAAAGAATGCTCAAACCAAGAATGTAACGATCACTGCAAACACACTCCCAGAAAAATCTGTACTTACCATCAAGGCTAACGTGATGGAAGGAGGAATCTAAAAAATCCTCAAACAAGGCAAACAAAGGCGAACTCAGTTGAGTTCGCCTTTGTTTGTTTGTCTCGTCCTGAAATAAGTTGACAGAAATTGAGCTTATGATATCAACAGGTTCAGGATCAAAGAAGAAGCGCACACAACGAGATGATAATTTGGGCTTTAAGCTGAGCGTTGTTGCTCCAGCAGAAAAAGGGGAAATGACTTACGAAAAGCCACACAACCGAGAACTAAGTCTATCTCGTTGTTCTCGATTGTTCGGTTTGAGCAGAGAGGATATTTATC
>JAKVAV010000071.1 GCA_022448105.1 Flavobacteriales bacterium
CCTAGATACGTAGATGCTAGTAAATTCTGTCCTAGCTCTCCGATGATAGACACAAAGATGTCTGATCTATCTGTATAAGCAATGCCAAGTCCTACCGGTTCAAAACGCGTTCCTCCCTGAAATTCATTCTGGACTGCCTCACTTGTCACCGGGAAATTATCTGAACCTGTGGTGCCTAGAACATACAAATTCCCAATGCTGTCTGTCACCAAGCTATGAGGTACATCATCGTTTGAACCACCAATGAGCGTGCTGTATATTAAACTCGTTCCGTCTAGGGAAAACTTTGAAAGTCCAACATCCGTGGCTCCCGAAAAAATAGTTTGATATGCACCCGATGTAACTGGGTAACCATTTCCAAAAACAGTACTTCCAGAGTAAAGGTGACCCTCCGAATCAAAGGTAGCCGTGTAACCAAAATTGTTGGCAAAAGAACCGCTATAGGTGCTAAAAATCAATTCGGGATCTATGATCAATTGTTGGCTCAGATCATATTCTCCAAGTTTAAATTTTACAGATTGGCCATCCAATTCGTATTCGCAGTAAACTCTTGTAATTAGCCCGTCTATTACTTGATAAGCGAATGGCTCAGATTCCTCGATTTTACCAAGAGAAGTGTTCAAAACGATTCGTCCGTCCGACTTCAGCTTGGGTTTTACACCCTCATATTTTATTTCAATCTGGTTTGGATCAGCACCTGCATCCACTATAAAGTCATACTTTAAATTCCCTTTGGAATGCACTTTCAAATCAATGCCTTCATAAAGGTTTTCGTAGATCACTTCTTCAAAGCCCCTAGCATTTTTTCCCGACCTATTTCCTAAATAGTAAGCGTAATACGTTTCGAATGCCTTCTTACCTTTTAATTGATGAGAAAGTGAATTCATAAAAGTCATGTGGTAAGCATGGCACTTCAGCTTCTCGGGAATTGGGATGGATTTTAGCCCAGAATGAGCTGCAAAGACTTTTGAGACTGTTTCCGTATCGTAGCGATCAAAAGTGAATCTCCCTTTTTCGAGATAGAAGCTTCCCCCGGGAATGTCGGTCTTGAACTGAACGTTTTCATGCCACTGGCCTTTATTTTCAATAAATCGGTATTGACCACAACAAATTACACTCGATAGGAAAACAATAGAAAGAAGAAGAATACGGTTCATGCAGTAGGCAGTGGAAAATGGAAAGTACGAATTATAGACTTATTTGTACAATTAACTTCGGCCCCACGATGGTTTTCTTAACTTTCGGATTTGCGCTATTTCGAAAAATATTATCGCGTTTTAGGTTTGCCAAATGGCGCTGAAGATGCCGAAATAAAATCGGCCTTCCGCAAATTGGCAAAACGATATCATCCAGATGTTAGTGGTTCTGAAGGGACGAGGGCAGATTTTATTCGCGTAAACGAAGCCTACGAGCTTCTTATGAAAAGAGATGCCTTGGTTCAGGAAGCAATTAAGAGAAGTAAAGCAAGAACTAACAGTCATCGCCATAAGAACCCAAGTCCGACCAATCCACGTGAAAGGGCCGAAGCTTATGCCAATATGCCTTACGATGATTTTGTCAAGACGCCCCTTTATAAGACGGCAATGGTGATGGATAGTATATTCGATTACGTTTTCATATTTGCTGGAATACTGATGATACTAGCTCCAATTTTTGGTTATGTCAAGGAGACTATCGACTCCAAAAATTCCAGTGAAGAGCCAGAATTCCATTTTCTCCCTATACTTTTGGGATCCGCTTTCCTTTATGGTATTTGGTACTTTCTTTTTAAATCGAAACGAAACAAACAAGATCAAGAATGAATAATCGCTTTAATTCTCTTTTAATTTTTTCACTACTTTCTCTATTCCCAATCCGGAACGCCTTGGCCCACGAAGGGATGTGGATGCCGAATACATTGGCGAAGCTCGTCATTGACGATATGCATGATGCTGGATTAAAGTTATCTGCCGAAGAGATTTATTCTATAAATCAAAGCAGTCTCAAAGATGCCATTGTACTCTTTGGCGGAGGCTGTACCGCTGAAGTGATTAGCGATGAAGGCCTTATTCTTACCAATCATCATTGCGGTTACGGTCAAATCCAGTATCACTCTTCCTTGGAGAATGACTACCTAAAAAATGGGTTTTGGGCGATGAATAGGAGTGAAGAGTTAGTCAACCCTCAGCTTACCGCAACCTTTGTGGTGCGAATAGAAGATGTGACCAACAAGATGCTTGGTGCTGCAGCAGGACTTGAGGGAGCAGAAAGAAGTGCTGCACTTCGCGCCAAGGCGCAGGAGCTCGAAGGTGCTGCTGTTGAAGGGTCGAAATATGGTGCTCAGGTGAAACCATTCTTTTATGGAAATGCCTATTACATGATTGTCACAGAAACATTCAAGGATGTGAGGTTAGTGGGAGCACCGCCGTCGTCAATCGGAAAGTTTGGAGGTGATACAGATAATTGGGAATGGCCAAGACATACAGGGGATTTTTCGCTTTTCCGGATTTATGCTTCCGCGGAAAATGAACCAGTAGATTACGCAGAGGACAATGTTCCTTATAAGCCAAAGAAGAGCCTCGAGATCGACATGAGTGGGATTCAACCTGGTGAGTACACGATGGTTTTTGGCTTTCCAGGAAGAACGTATCAATACCTAACGAGCTATGCAGTGGATTATGCTACCAATGTGCAGAACCCCGCAAGAATTGGCATGCGTCGAGCCAGTCTAAGCGTCATTGATGCTGCCATGGAAGCCTCAGATGCAAATAGAATTAAATATGCTGCCAAGCAATCCAGGATTAGCAATGGATACAAAAAATGGATTGGTCAGAATATGGGCCTCGAAAGGTACAGAGCCTTGGAAATGAAACAGTCACAAGAGGAAGAGTTTAATAAAAGATTGATGGACAGCGATAATTCTGATTATGAAAAACTGCTAGATCAAATGTCGGTCCTTTATGAAGAGAATAATAAATACCAATTGGCACGCGATTATTTGATTGAATTTTACTATTACGGGCCAGAGTTGCTCAGATTTTCTTCTCGATTTACCAATCTGGTAGATCATTATGATAGTCTCGAAACCACAGGACAACTGCAAGCTGTAATCGACGGTTTAATGAAGGGATTTGAGTCTTTTTACAAGAACTACGAGGCCGAGGTCGATAAAGGAATCTTCAAAATCCAATCGCCTATTTTTCTCAAAAATAGCCCCGCTTTGATTCACAGCGCTACAATGAAATCCTACGCTGAGAAGTCAGGCAATGACTGGAACAGTTTTGCAGAAGAGGTATACGAGAAGAGTATTCTAGATGATCGAGAGGAGCTGGAAGAACTCCTCACAAAGTCGGCAAAGAAGATCGCTAAGACCCTTTCTCAAGATCCTTTCTATTTAATCTCGAAGGAGACTTTGGAAAATTTTGATGCCAACGCAAGAGCTCCTTATGGTGCGTTCAAGGTACAAGAGGATGCGTTTATGAAAGACTATTTGAGATTGACTATGGAGCTTTTTCCCGATAAAGACTACTTCCCAGATGCAAACAGCACGCTGCGTTTGACTTACGGAAAAATGGAAGGCTCAGAACCACAAGACGGGATGGCCTATCGGCCTTATACCACGCTTGAAGGAATTTATTATAAGTACGTTCCAGGAGACAAAGAATTTGATGTGCCAGAGAGGCTTCTCGATCTCTATGAGTCGAAAGACTACGGTCAATACGCTACCAATGGTGAAATGAGGGTGTGCATTCTCGGATCTAATCATACAACAGGAGGGAATTCTGGAAGTCCAGCCCTGAATGCAGAAGGTCAGTTGGTAGGACTGAATTTTGATAGAACGTGGGAAAGTACCATGAGCGATATTATGTTCAATCGCGAAATCTGCCGGAATATTATGGTTGACGCAAAATATGTCCTTTTCATCATTGACAAGTTTGCTGGTGCGGGTCACCTTGTAGAAGAGATGAATTTGGTTTTTCCCGAACCAGAGGCTGTCATAGAGTCGTCTGAGACTTCTGAATCAAAGGAAATGAACTGATGGGAAATTGGATCCACAGAGATAATAAGCTCATTAAGGAGTTTCAGTTCAAGGATTTCTCCGAAGCATTTGCCTTTATGACTCGAGTGGCTATTGAAGCTGAAAAACTCTGCCATCACCCCGAATGGAGCAACGTTTACAATCGAGTGGTGATCAATCTATCTACTCATGATGAGGGTGGTGTGGTGACCCAAAAAGACAGGGATCTTGCCTCCAAGATTGACCTTTTGGTGAGTTGATTTCGAAGGGTTGGTGTGTAAAGGGTCTATCCTCGGATTTCTGGGAATAAAGTGTTTAAATGACACTTATGAGTAAAAGATTTGTTTTTATTTAAGTCTTTTTCTAGAAAAAAGATTAAAAATGCGAGTAAAAAAATGAAATCCATTACTTTTTTAATCTTTAGGCTAATTTAGCTGAACCATCAACTAATTATTTATATGGGAAGCACTTTATTTGATAAAGTTTGGGATGCACATGTAGTTAAGAAAATTGAGAATGGTCCCGATATACTTTTTATCGATCGCCACCTTGTTCATGAGGTAACAAGTCCGGTAGCATTTTTAGGGTTAAAGAGAAGAGGTATTTCGGTTTTGTACCCGAATAAAACCTTCGCTACGGCGGATCACAATACCCCAACGAAGAATCAGCATTTACCCGTCGAAGATCCTCTTTCTGCCAATCAGCTTGCAGCAATTGAGAAGAATGCTGGTGATTACGGTATTCCCTATTGGGGCCTAGGCCACCATAAGAATGGAATCGTTCACGTTATAGGTCCTGAAAATGGAATAACCGTTCCCGGAGCGACCATTGTTTGTGGAGATTCTCACACTTCCACTCATGGGGCTTTTGGTGCTGTCGCCTTTGGAATAGGAACTTCAGAAGTAGAAATGGTTTTGGCAACACAATGCATTATGCAACCGAAGCCTAAGACTATGAAGATTGAAATCTCTGGAAGCCTTTCATTCGGCGTTACTCCAAAAGACGTGGCGCTTTACATTATTTCTCAGCTCACCACTTCTGGAGCTACAGGATACTTCGTTGAGTACTCAGGGAAGGTATTTGAAGAAATGAGCATGGAAGGTCGAATGACGGTTTGCAATCTGAGTATTGAGATGGGCGCCCGCGGAGGAATGATTGCTCCAGATGAAAAAACCATTTCATATGTCGAGGGGAGAGAGTTTGCGCCAAATGGAGCAGATTGGGATAGAGCGTTAGATTATTGGAAAACCCTCCATACTGACGAGGATGCAACCTTTGATAAAGTAATTTCATTTGAGGCGGCAGATATCGAACCGATGATCACATTTGGGACAAATCCAGGAATGGGTGGATCAATAATGAGCGATATCCCAAAAGATTTTGAAGGATCAGCTTCTTATAAAAAGTCACTCGACTACATGGATTTCAAAGAAGGTGAGTCCATGTTGAACAAGAAGGTTGACTACGTCTTCCTAGGAAGTTGCACCAATGGTCGCATTGAGGATTTTAGGGCTTTTGCTTCCATTGTAAAAGGTAGAAAGAAGGCAGATAATGTGACCGCTTGGTTAGTGCCTGGTTCACATGTTGTTGAGAAAGCCATTAAGGACGAAGGAATTTTTGATCTACTGACCGAAGCCGGTTTTGAAATCAGAGAACCCGGTTGTTCTGCCTGTTTGGCCATGAACGATGATAAAATCCCTCCCGGAAAATATGCGGTGAGTACATCCAATAGAAACTTTGAGGGAAGACAAGGACCTCAGTCGAGAACTCTTTTAGCTAGTCCTCTGGTTGCTGCGGCCGCTGCTGTGACTGGAAAAGTGACTGACCCAAGAACTCTCATGCAAGTTGAATCTCTAACCGAATAGAACACCATGGCTTACGATAAATTTGAAGTATTAAAGAGTTCTGCAGTTCCACTTCCCATTGAGAACGTGGATACCGATCAGATCATTCCTGCCAGATTTCTGAAAGCAACGGAAAGAAAAGGTTTTGGTGACAATCTATTCAGAGATTGGCGATTCAATTCGGATGATACTCCTAAAGCCGATTTTCCATTGAACAATCCGCGTTTTTCGGGTAAGATTCTCGTTTCAGGAAAGAACTTTGGGTCTGGATCTTCCAGAGAGCACGCAGTATGGGCGATTTACGATTACGGATTCCGCTGTGTGGTCTCTAGCTTCTTCGCTGATATTTTTAGAAATAACTGTCTGAATATTGGGATTCTTCCGGTGCAGGTTTCACCTGAATTTTTGCAATCCATGTTTAAGTCAATTGACGCTAATGAGAATACCGAGTTTGAGGTGAATCTTCCTGAGCAGAAGATTATCAATCTTGAAACAAATGAGTCGGAATCATTTAACATCAATCCCTACAAAAAAGACAATATGATCAATGGCTTCGATGACATTGACTATCTCCTTAATCTAGTTGACGACATAAAAGTATTCGCCGATAAAACACCAATCTAAACTGCCCACCAAAGACCAACCACCGTGTCACGATTAATTGAGATAATGGATACCACACTGCGCGACGGAGAGCAGACAGCGGGTATTTCATTTAAGCCTTCCGAGAAGCTTACGCTAGCAAAAATCCTCTTAGACGAATTAAATATTGACAGGCTCGAAGTAGCCTCCGCCCTCGTTTCGGTGGGAGAGCTAGATGCTGTTAAGAGAATTGCTAATTGGGCTAATGAAGCCGGACACCTCCAGAGGATCGAAGTCTTGACCTTTGTAGATAAAGGCCGCAGCATCAAATGGATGAAAAGGGCCGGAGTTAAAGTGCAAAACCTGCTCACAAAAGGCTCTCTCAATCATCTTGAGCATCAGTTGAGAAAAATTCCCGAGGAGCATTTTTCGGATATATCGGAGGTGCTTCAAATAGCGGTTGCTGCGGGTATCGACACTAATGTATACCTTGAA
>JAKVAV010000072.1 GCA_022448105.1 Flavobacteriales bacterium
ATACACGCACGATACGATCAGAGGCTTATCCTACTATGGCGGTGAGAAGCACGTTGATCTCGGTTTCGTAGGTTCTTGTATGGTTCACAAGGGTGACCTCAAGATCGTTGCGCAGATGCTGCGGAATCTGGAGAAGAAAGATGGTGATGTGAAGTTCAACGCCCCACTCGTAGTTGCGGCTCCAACTTACAATATCATAGACGAGCTCAAAGAAGAAGGAGACTGGGAAGTGCTTTCAAAATATTCTGGATTTGAATTCAACGACGCGGCTCCAAAGCTCAACGCTAGGACTGAGTACGAAAATATGATGTACTTGGAGCGTCCAGGTTGCAACCTTTGCATGGGTAATCAAGAGAAAGCCGCAAAAGGTGACACTGTATTAGCAACTTCTACTAGGTTGTTCCAGGGCAGGGTAGTAGCTGACTCCGATAAGAAGAAAGGAGAGTCGCTTTTGGCTTCGACTCCGGTCGTAGTATTATCAGCCATTTTAGGAAGAACACCGACAATGGAAGAGTACGAAGAATCTGTTGAAGGCATCAAGCTCACGAGATTCGCTCCACCATTGAAAGAGATGACGGCCAATTCAAGACCGGGTCACCTGCTTTCGTACTAGTCAGTTTGAGTCAAGGTCGAGTCTTTAAGGCGATACCTTCAATACTCTGAGGTGCTTATTGTATTGGTTCGTGTAGATTTGAAACTCTAACATCTCAATAGCATGAGTTCTTCTAGTGAATTGAAAGTGGCATTGGCCCAAATTTCGCCGGTTTGGTTGAACAAGGAGAAGACTATCCAGAAAATTGAAAGAGCAATTCTTGATGCTTCGACACAAGGAGCTGAGCTGATCGTTTTCGGTGAAGGTCTCTTACCTGGCTATCCTTTTTGGCTGGGATTGACCAAGGCCACAGAGTTCGATTCGAAGATGCAGAAGGAGATTTTCGCTCACTACGTGAGAAATTCTGTGAGCATCGAAAAAGGCGAGCTCAATTCGATTTGCGCTTTGGCGAAAGAAAAAGGAATCTCGGTTTATCTGGGAATCATAGAGAGAGCAGTGGATAGGGGATGTCATAGCCTCTATTGTTCCCTAGTCTATATCGACAAGGTCGGTGAGATCAAATCAGTTCACAGAAAACTTCAACCGACGTATGACGAGCGTCTAGTCTGGTCGCCTGGAGATGGGAACGGTCTACAGGTTCATTCGTTGAAGGATTTTTTACTTGGTGGATTGAATTGCTGGGAGAATTGGATGCCTTTGCCCAGGACTGCTCTGTATGCTCAAGGTGAGAATGTCCATATAGCGGTTTGGCCCGGTTCAAAGCATAATACTGAAGATATCACCAGATTTATTGCGCGGGAGTCTCGTTCCTATGTGATCTCCGTTTCCAGTCTAATGCTAAGGGGAGATTTTCCAAGGGATACTCCTTATTTTGAGGAAATAGTCGCAGATGCACCAGTTATTCTAGCCGATGGAGGTTCATGCATTGCGGGACCAGATGGTGATTGGGTCATGGAACCGATTACCAACGAAGAAGGGATTTTCACCGCAACAATCCAAGTTAATCGAGTCTTGGAGGAACGCCAGAATTTTGATCCTGTTGGTCATTATTCGCGACCAGATGTGACCAAGCTTACGGTCAATCGAGAGAGACAGAGAACGGTGAGATTCAATAACTAATCATCTTGCATAGTAGTAAGGACAGAATTAGAATGAAAAATAAAATGTTAAATCATATATGATATATTATATTTGACCCATGATTGAAAAGAACATTCTACGAAAAGCAGTGAAAGACATTCTTCTTGAATACATGGAGCAGGGGAGTGTTAAGCCTGGTGAAAGGATTTCTTTACCAGAACTTGCCAAAGAGCTTGAAGTAAGCGCAACTCCTTTGCGTGAAGCCTTAACTCAGCTCACCGAAACGGGGCTTGTCACCTACATCGCTAACCGGGGTTTTTTCGTCTCTTCTTTGCATGAGCAAGAAGCTATTGAAATCTACGAACTTATCGCTATTCTTGAGAGTCAGGCAGTTTTAGCTACTGATTTTTTGATTTCTGATTTAAAGGAATTGGAGATTATAAATGCTCAATTCAAGACAGCTCAAGACTCAATTTCGAAACTCAGGACTGATCGGCTGTTTCATCAAAAGTTGATTCAGAATTACTCAAATCAGACCGCAAAAAAGATCATCGAAGACATTAGAATGAGAGTCTTCATTTATGAATTCGAATTTATGGAGAGTTCTCCAATTGATGATTCTGTAAGCATGCACCAAGAGATAATCGATCAACTCAAACAGAATAGGCGAGATGAGGCAATCTCTATTCTGAAATCGAATTGGGAAATCAGTAAAAATCAAATTCTCCAAAATTTTCAAACCAAACTATCATGACCAATCGTATTAAAACCGCACTCATTTCAAGCTCAATCCTCCTGTTAGTTGCCTGTGAGAACAATCAGACAATTTACCAACCTGATCCCCAAAAAACAGAGATCGTTCAGACAGATATGGGGTACCACCTTGACAGTATTCTGACTCCATACATTATTAAGTTAAGAGAGCTAACTGATAATCCAGCTGGACTTGCTGTCGGGATCACAAGGGGAGATGAGATTATTTATGCGAAGACTTTTGGGTATGAGAATATTGAATTAGGAAAGACTGCAGATTTGAATACTGTTTTTCATATTGCATCAGTGTCAAAACCGTTCACCGCGGTAGCGATCACGAAGTTGATACAACAAGGTAAACTTAATCTCGACGATAAACTGATTGACCACATTCCCAACTTTGAGATGAAAGGAGATAATTGAGAAAATATAACAGTCAAGCATGTTTTAACTCATACTTCAGGTATTCCGAGGCACATAAGCAGCGGATAATGGGAAAATCCGATTGTGGGAGATACAGCGATGGATTATAACCTCAGAAATCTCAAAGAGTACGAGTTGGAATTTGAACCAGGTTCAGAAATGGAATATAGCAATGCTGCATTCGATATTTTAGGTTCATTGATCGAAGAGGTATCTGGAATGCGCTTTCACGAGTACTTGCAGTCAAATATTCTTGATCCCGCCGGGATGAACAATACTTCCTATGCTCGGGAAATCGGGAAACTTCCAGAGAATTGGGCTGTGCCTTATTCCTATTCTGCCCAAACTCAAGAATGGAGCCCTTATCCGTACACAGAAAACTATTTTCCTAGCTCTGGAGTCCAAACGACTATTTTGGACATGTGCAGATGGGGCTTATTGCACTTAAATGGAGGTTCTTTTAAGGAGCACGGCATTCTTGATAAGGAACATTTTGACATTTTAACCACTCCCTACTATGACACTCCTTGGGGAGACAATATAGCTTTAAGTTGGTATTTACAATCTTTTATGGAACATCGAAACATCATGCATTTAGGTAACAACACTGGGTTTGAAGCATTCAGTTGCATTTTCCCAGATGATGACATTTCTATAACAGTCATGGCAAATAGGGATTTTTCAAGAGTGGGTCGGATAATGAACGCCTCCTCCGAAGTGCTCTTCGGTGAAACTCCCAAATCGTATTCTCTTTCTGCTCGTTATCCTTTTGGCAAAGCGTACCGCGAGAATGGAATTGAAAAGGCTAAAGAGGTTTGGGAAATGCTTGAATCGGACACTACAGATATTTACTATTCTGATGTAGATGACATCCTCACCTGTGGAGCGGTTTATGAAGCTGATAAACAGTATGACTTGGCTAAGCCAATTCTTGAGTACTATCTCACTTATAATGATCAATCCACCTTCACATGGCGAATACTCGGTAATTGCAACTTAAATCTGGGTGATACAAGTAGTGCAATCCAAAACTATTTGACTTGTCTAGACATTAATCCTGAATACTCAAAGGCTCAGAATGCTCTTGATGAATTAGGTTATTTCGATTGAAAGGATGTAACAGGATTATGCATTAACTAATGCCGTTTCTCCGATTACCGCCTTGATCAACTGGTCAAGTCTTTCATTGGAGATATTGCGCTCCACATCGGCTACTTTTACGAACTCTTGGTATACAAGCTCGAGAGATTCTTGGTTCAATACGTGACCAGATTTTTTAGCTACAAAATCTAGAGCAGCTCTACCGCTTCTGGCCGTAAGAATGATTTGAGATTCACCGGCACCCACTTCAGTCGGATCGATGATTTCGTATGTTTCACGATTCTTAATCACACCGTCTTGGTGGATTCCAGAAGAGTGAGAGAAAGCGTTTTTACCAACGATGGCTTTGTTCGGCTGAACTGAAATGTTCAATCTGTCTGATGCCAAATGAGACATATTGGTCAGTCTTTCGGTTTTAATGTCGCAGTGGAAACCTAAGTCGTGCTGTTTCATGATCATTACCACCTCTTCCAAAGAAGTGTTTCCTGCGCGTTCACCAACACCATTGATGGTACATTCTATTTGTCCAGCTCCATTTTGAATTCCGGCGATGGAATTGGCTGTAGCCAAACCTAAATCGTTGTGGCAATGAGTGGAAAGAATGGCTTTGTGAATTCCTTCCGTGTTTTCCATCAAGTACTTAATCTTCTCTCCGTATTGCTCAGGAAGGCAATATCCGGTAGTGTCTGGAACGTTCAGTACGGTTGCACCTGCTTTAATTACTTCGGCAAAAATTCTTGAAAGGAACTCATTATCAGATCTCCCCGCATCTTCAGCATAGAACTCTACATCTTCAACGAATGTCTTCGCATATTTCACGGCCTTCACTGCTCTCTCGATTATTTTGTCTTCGCTCGAGTTGAACTTGTATTTGATATGAGACGGTGAGGTTCCTATTCCTGTGTGAATTCTCCCATTCTTAATATGACTTAGCGCTTCACCCGCAATCCGGATATCAGTTTCTACTGCTCGTGACAGGGCACAAAAAATGGGTCGTTTTATTTCGCGACCCACCAATTCAAAAACCTGAAAATCATTTGGGCTAGAACAAGGAAAGCCCAACTCGATGACATCGACCCCCAATAAATCAAGCTCGCGGGCTACCTCTAATTTCTCTTGTGGATTTAATCGACTTCCTGGGACTTGCTCACCGTCTCTTAAAGTGGTATCAAAGATTTGAATTTTCTTGCTCATTGCGTGTGTTTTAAACCGTTACACAAAGAACACAGCGTGTCAATTTTTGTCAAAAACAAAAACTAGCGGAATTCGAATGCCCAAAAAAGGTCATTTAACTAAAACCATCTATTTTAGTGTCATATTAACAATTAGTGTTCGGATGTCTACCTTTAATTATGATACCTCACTTGTTCAATTAATCGGCTCGCTGAGCAAGTCAGAGAAGCGCTACTTTAAGATTCATAGCAATCGCTCAAATGCTACATCAAGTGGATTTCAATTTCTGCTCCTCTTCGATGTGATTGAAAAGTCTGGTGGTCTGGATCAGAAGAAACTTGAAAAGTTGATTTCAAATCTTACTCCCAAAAAGTTATCGGATCTTAAAAGACATCTCTACAGACAAATACTCGAATCCTTAAGGATTTATAATGCCGAAAAAGACGGTTTCCGCTTGTACACACAGATCGAGAGGGCAAGGGTCCTCTACAACAAAGGTTTGTTTTTAGATAGCCTTCATTTGCTAAGTAAAGCAAAGATTGAAGCTATATCTGATCAAGATCACCTACGGCTTTTTGAAATTCTGGCCTTTGAAAAGGAAATAGAGTCCACTCACGTCACTCGGAGCCACGCCAAACGATCAGAAGAATTGGCAAATGAAACCAACGCTGTAAGAGCTGTTATGAGAGCTGAAGCAGATTGGTCAGAGTTCGCCCTTAAACTATATTCTAAATATCTCGAGAAAGGTCATGTCAATACCGAAGAAGAGCACCGTGAAATCAAAGATTATTTCGAGCGGGAGATGCCCCCCATTCGCAAGCCCGAAGAGAGGTTGTTTTTCGAATGGCTCTACT
>JAKVAV010000073.1 GCA_022448105.1 Flavobacteriales bacterium
CTTGGAGGTGTTGGGCTTCGGGCCGATGGCTGATATTCCCATCAGTCGATACAATCGCTCCACGCGCTTGTGGTTCACCTTAAGCTTCATATCTTCTCTGAGCCATGTAGTCATTCGAGGGGTTCCATACCAAGGGCGCTTGAGGTGCTGCTCATCGATGATCCGCATCAGCCTTAGATTATCATCGCTTTCGCCCACAGGTTTGTAGTAAAGACCACTTCGATGCACGGACAGCAGCTCACACTGCTTTGTCACACTCAAGCCAGATCGTTCCTTGTCAACGTGAGACCTTCGCTCTTGAAGGGTTTGGTTCATGACAAGGCTTTCTTTAAAAAATCGTTTTCTACTTTGAGCTGACCGATCACTTTGTACAACTTCTCCTGTTCGGTCTCCTCCTTCGATTTCTCAGTGCTTCCTTTCTCAAAGACACTCTCCGCGTTGGCAAGGAATTGTGTTTTCCATTGAGAGATTTGATTGGGATGCAGTTCATGCTTTCGAGCCAGTTCTTGGATCGAATAGCGTTCGCTCAAGCATTCCAGAACGACTTTCGTCTTGAACGCGCTGCTGAATTTTCTTCTTTTGTTTTTACTCATGACATTGAATTTAAGTGATTAAAATCTAACTTAACTCGCTGTCCTGTTTTTGGGGGGAATTATACTATGCTTATTTCGGAACAGGGATGACAAATGACTTGTTCATCGCCGATACATCAAATATTACCTTTCCTATTCAAGTTGGCTCAATTAATTTTACAATTGGCAATGGTGTTTTTGGAATGGACATTTCCGAAAATACATTGTTCGTTGCACTTGGAGCCGAGGGTACTGTTTGCTCAGTTGATATTACTGATAATAGCAATCCGATGATATTGGATACACTATTCATAGCAGGAGGGCAATGTAGAGATATAGTGACTCAAGGCGATTACGCATTTGCCGCTCACAATGGAGGATTAAAAATCCTTGATATTTCTTTACCTTCAAATTTAGATCT
Organism: Flavobacteriales bacterium; assembly: GCA_022448105.1. Taxonomy (GTDB): domain Bacteria; phylum Bacteroidota; class Bacteroidia; order Flavobacteriales_D; family Cryomorphaceae; genus JAKVAV01. Next base: position 994 of record JAKVAV010000073.1, read on the forward strand.
TGTAACCAGTGTTGGCTCAGGTTATAACTCGATTGATATTAACGGTAGTCAAGTTTTCTTAGGGAAATCATCGGGAGGAATTGACGTATTTGATATTACCGACCCAGCTAGTCCTTCACCTTTGTTTTCCATTCCCAATTCTGGAGGAACTGCTTGGAATTTAAAATACCATGACAACAACTTATACTTAGCTACCAGTAGTAAAGGGCTATTTATCTATGAACTAGAAGCCAATGCAGGCATAGAAATGGCTAATTTCCCTAATACAGGAAATGGTCAGTCTTTCGGAGTATGTATACAAGACAATTTAGTTTTGCTATCGGGTTTGACTAATGGTGTAGCCATCTTACAATATGATAGTGCCGGAACCGTCAGGATTAACGAAATATTTTCAAGCGACCAAATAAACTTATATCCAAATCCAACAAAAGGCTTTGTTTTCTGTGAGAATATTGGTTTACTACTCAATAGGGTCTCCATCTTTGATCTAACAGGAGCTTTAGTAAGACAGCAGGAACTGATTCACCCGCAAGAAAGAATTGATATTTCAAATTTATCGGAAGGTCAATATGTGCTCAGTTTTGAGACAAAAGACGGCTTGATAAAAAAGAGAATGATTAAAATAGACTGATTAGATTATACTGGTTACTTTACCCACAAAATGGCATGTGAAGTACAGAATGAAATCCTGCTTTAAGAGTAAGAAAAACAAAATCTGCTATTACTAATGTAGGGTCCCGTTGGCATAAGTTAGAACTGAATAGGAATAAAATATATCAAATCAGTTGTTCATCCATAGGAAACGTCCTCAATCAACTCAGCCTGAAGAAGTGAATAATTAATGGGTGTTCTGAAATATTAATTCGATGACTTCTTCTTTTTCTTCTTGTCTTTTCCGGGGCGAATCTTGAACTCATCGAGGGTCCCGGTAATCTTTAGGTTTAGATAGCGAATCTTCTCATCGGGATCAACCTCCAAAATTTCGTCAATGCTTGTCTCCTCTCCCTCTTTGTTCTTCTTTCCGAAGACGCGATTTACCGCTCCTTGCCTGATAAGGCTCCACGGAATGCGCACGTAATATTCGATGTTTTCTTCTAAATCTTGAGTACCGGAAATCTCAATATGCCCGAGTGTAGATTCGATGGTCATTGCAGGAATAGTCAACACTCCATCTACCATATCTAAATGATTTTGCAACGTATCAAACCTTACGCTATTCAGGTTCTTGTCGCCAAAGTAATCGGATAGCATGAGCATATAGTCATAGTTCTCTAATCGACCGTTGAGCGCAAAAACATCCATGTGCACCTCAGATTCATCAAGGTTAGGAACAAAGTCGGGATAGACGCGAATGTTCCCAGTAATGGTCGTCGACAGCTGTCCGTGAAGGTTTTCTGAAACAATGGCATCTTGTCCAAAATTCTCAAACTTAAACAAGAGCTTATCCAAGTCTACGTCCTCCAAAACCAAATTTGGTTTGAGGTAAATATGTTCGGGATCGCTCCCATTGAAGTAGCCGTTCATAGCGACACTGCCTCCCGCAGCATTTAAACTCAAAGTATCCACATAAAGATAGTGATCAACCGTGGTTCTTAATTCCGCATCAACTTCTTGCAGATCTAGTCGATGGTAAATAAAATGGCCAACCTCAACATCAAATTTCATATTGCTAAAGGGCAGTTCGTAGAGATTATATGCTTCCGCATGAGAAGTTGAATCTGGAACTAAAGCTTCTTTAGATTCCCTGGGAGAATCTAGATTGAAATTGGTCAACTGATCAAAGTCGATGTAATTCGTTTTGAGCGTAAGGTAATTCTCGCCTTGCCTCATTAGGGAATCCTCACCTAAATGGTATGACATGTCTATATTAAAAACACTTCGTCCTATTTGCGCATGGAAATCTTCAAGCAGTAATCGATCATCCTCATAATGGAACCTTCCTCGGAAATCTTGAAAACGCATCGGGTGCAAATGCATTTTCGCATCAAATTGATCCAAATCAACATCAATAGTTTTCAAACTTGAAGACTCATAATGCATGTTAGACTTGAGATGCAACTTGAGATTATCAAACTCCTCGTGGCGGTAACCCTCGGGCACGAAATTCTCGCCTTGGTACGAAAACAAATCTTCTAGGCGGAGCAGCTCTGACTCAAGACCTAAATCGAGCTGAACATCTCCTTCCAGACTGTCCTTCATCCAGAAGGAGTAGTCATGCGCATGTCCATTCAGATGAAAATCTGAATCATCTACAAATCCGATAAAATCCTTAATCTGCATATCACTCTCATCGATCAGAATGTCCACGTGAAAATCGTGCAGCGCATGTGGATAATGACTGAGTTTGGCATGCAAACTGTCCACAAAAAATTCTCCTTTTGGCAAGTAAGAAAAGACGGCTAGATCTCGCGCCGTGGAGTTAAAAGATAACCCCAATGCCAAATCTTCGATGCGCTCATTTACTCCAGAGCTATCTATCTCTGAAAAACGCGTCAATTGAGCCACATCGAGCACATCAGCCTGAACATCCAGGTGAGCTTTGATTGGAGTAGAAGTTTGGTGAATGATCGCTGGTAGGTTGCTCAAATAGCCGTTAATAGAAAGGTCTGAATCACCCAATTTCAATTCAAATTGATCCAATTCAGCTCGCTCTCCTTTCATCACCAAATGGGCATCAAGACTCCTTAATGGCGCTGGAAGATCAACAGATTTTACCGTAAGGTCTTTAACTGTCAACTCGCTGTAGTATGCCTGATTAAGTTTATTGAGTGCTCGCTCCGGATGCTCAAGATCAATCACATCATGAAACTTCAAGTGGAGGTCTATTGACCCTGAAGCCTCGGTATAGTTGTTTAAATTGAGAAACTCAGCGATAAAGTCAAGGTCAAATTCAGAATCGAGGGTCATATCGATTTCGGGAGCCTGAAAATTTTTGACCATGATCGCTCCCGCAAAATCGCCCTCTCCCAGCCTAGCTGTCATATTTTCGATCGAAAACTCCATCGTTGAAGGGTTTCGCTCTTCTCCATTTGAGAAGTGTCCTACAAAACCCAAATTATCCACTCGTCGTCCCTGGTCAATATTCTCCAGGTAGGCTTCGCTAGCTCCAAACTTCACATCTATGGCGGGATCGTAACCAATCGTAGAAGGACCACTGACCATGGCTTTGAAGAAGATCTTACCTGCATTTTTGTATCGCTCCAATACAGGAACAACTTCCGCTGGCGCAAATGCAATAAAGAGGTCAAAATTGGGCTTGGTGCCTTCGATGTCAAGATCCAAATCGAAGTGATTTTTGGTGTCAACCGTTCCGGAAAGCATAAAATCGGCGAACTCCATCTTGATACCCGAAGGTGCAATAGCCATGATACCAGTGCTCTCATCTAAATCGACATCGGTGTGAAACTCAAAATGCTTGTGCTTGACAAAGGTGGTATCGCCATTGGATATGATGTTTAACTCAAATTCCGTGTCGATATGTGCCTTTGTGTGAGCCGCTGCAGTTTCAAATCCTCCATTGGCCCAAAACACTCTCCCTTGAACTTCGAGGCCATTGCTGAAATCCCTTTTTCGGATGTCAAAATTCTTTAGCTCGATAAACTGAAGGTGGACATGCAAAGGTTCTGAATCAGAACTATCTTCTTCCGATACGAATGCTTCGGTGAGATTATCGCTTCCATCTTCGTATAAGATGAAGTCAAAGAAGCCCTCCTCAATCACAAGCTTCTTAATATCAATTTTTCCCGTAAGCAGATCGGTAAGCTCTAATCCAATATAGACATCGGCCACCTCTAAAATGGAATTGGCTTCAGCTTCCTTCGACTCAAGAACCTTCACATCATGAGCCACAATAGAGACGTACGGGAAATTCCTGAACGGAGCTAATTCTGTTGATCCAATCTGGATTTCTCCGTGGTAACCTTTATTTATGGTAGCTATCTCCGTTTGGACGATACTGTCCTGATTCTGATAGACATAAACCAAGGTAACTCCAAACAAGATAGCCGGAACCAAAACGAGAAAAGTCGCGAGGCTAAGCCAAAATTTTCGCCTTTTAATGAGGGGGAGGTTCATGTAAAATTAAGTTAAGAAAATTGCCTTTTATCGGCCATCTTTCTTTACCCCATAAAGTAAGGTTAATTTAACTTAACAACTATTCTAAATATCAGGAGGCCTCTATAAACTCGTCAAATGACATGGTAGACGGTTTGACTTTGATCTTCTTCGTGAGCTTTTCAAAGTCCTTCTTAGCATTTTCAAAACGCGCTTCAATCGCCGCTAAATTATCCATCTCAGCCTGCGAAGGAACGTCATAGCTACCCGCCAACTTCGAGTATAAGTCAGCCATTTTCTCACGCAATTGAGGTTCCGCAGCTCCCACGTAGTTGTCACCAGTAGTTACTACTAGTGTCTTCTTGAGCTCGTTGAGTTCGTTAGCCATTTTCTTATTGCTCACCATAAGACTATCGTGATAAGTGTCTAGTTGATAGACCATATAAGCCAGCTCTTCAGTCATATCGTACACCTTCATGGTGGTGCTATGTTTTAAAGCATACTGCTCATCGGTGAGTCCAATCTTTGGATCATTCTCAACGGTAAAAACATGCTCATAGGTAGCTTTGCCTTTCG
>JAKVAV010000074.1 GCA_022448105.1 Flavobacteriales bacterium
TTTGATACTCCTGATAAGGGCTAATCTTCCCTTTCGGGAAAAGTATCTTCACCTCAACTCCAGGAACATCGTAGAAACCGTTTGCTACGGCGCTACCGGTATCACCAGAAGTGGCTACCAGAATGGTCACGTCCTGCTCGTTGTCAGAATAAAATCTCGATAAGCAGCGAGACATGAAGCGCGCCCCCACATCTTTAAATGCTTCCGTAGGGCCATGAAATAGTTCAAGCGCATGGATATGGTCTGTTATCGGCACTACCGGAGTGGGAAATGTAATCGCCTCTGCGATAACCTCTTTGAGCTGTTTTGGACTGAGCGACCCTTCCACATAGGGCATCATTGCTGCAAAAGCGATTTCGTGGTCCGAATAATCCCCGATCTTATCGAAAAACTCCTTGGGCAATTTCGGAATGCTCTCTGGAAAATACAGGCCACCATTGGAACTCAATCCATTGATCACCGCGTCCTTGAAAGAGACCAGTTCATCGTTTTTTCTTGTACTCACATACTTCATAGCTCTACTTAATTAGTCGTGCTCCGCTCTTTGCAGCGAGTTGATTTACATAAGTTTGAATGGACATCTCTTCGCTCTTGTATACATTCTCTAGAGCCTTCAAAACTTGCTTGCTCGACACTTCTCCTTCCGCTATGGCAAAGACCGAAGGACCGGAACCTGATATTCCAAAAGCTAATCCGCCGCTCCCCATTACTGCTTTTCTCATTTCCTGAAATTTGGGAATAAGCAAACTTCTCGATGGTTCGATAATTAAATCTTGGAGTGATCGAGAGAAGAGGTTCATATCATTCGTGTGAAGGCTCTGAACAAAAGCTCCCATATAGGCGACCTGCTTTGTCACTTTATTAAGCGCTACTTCGTCGCGAAGAATCTTACGAGAATCTGCAGTTTTGATCTTAATCTTGGGAAAGAGTGAAATGGCATACAAGTTTTCGGGAACCGGAAGCTCAAGCAAATCCTCAGCTGATCCGCCAATGCTCAGGATTATTCCTCCCAGAATCGAAGGTGCTACATTGTCGGTATGTGCCGAACCACAAGCTACTCGCTCCCCTTCTGCCGCAAAAAAGACAAGTTCTCTATTAGAAAAAGGCCTGCCTATGAGCTCGTTGTAACCAAAGGCCGCTGCAGCGCTGCTGGCGCTACTAGACCCCAAACCGCTTCCAGAATTAAAACCCTTAATGATTTTTAAATCAACACCCTCAAAATGGTTCAAGGCTTCTTGCATCCTCCTAACTACCACCGAGCAACAGTTCTTATCAGCTTCTAGTGGAAGTCCAGGACCATTCAAGATTTGCGTGATTTTGTTTTGATCGGTGCCGTTAGGGACAAATTCTATCTCATCGCCAATATTGTTTAGAGACAAGCCGAGTATATCGTAACCAACATTAAAGTTGGCTATAGTTGCTGGAGCAAATGCTTTAAGAGACTTCATGACTATCTATTAACCACATGCATCAAATCAGCGAAAACACCACTAGCCGTTATACTTGCACCGGCTCCCGCGCCTTTTATCACCATCGGCTCGGTGATGTATCTATTAGTATTTATGGCCACCACGTTATCCTTACCTTCAAGATTGTAGAGCGGGCTCTCTGGTTCGATTTCCTTCAATTCCACCTTCATCTTACCCTCGTTCATCGAAGCTAGGATCTTCAATTTGCGACCTGCCGAATTTGCTTTCTCGTATAGTGCTTTAAAGTGATCCTCGTGCTTCTCCAAACTGGAGAAAAGCTCATCAACGCCTTGAGCTGAAGAACATTCTTCAGGCAGAAAATGGTTGAACGTGATATCAGACATTTCACTTTCATAACCAGCTTCACGAGACAAAATCAGGATCTTTCTCATGACATCTAGACCGCTCAAATCGATCAGTGGATCGGGTTCTGTATAGCCCTCTTCTTTCGCTTGACGCACTATTTCAGAGAAAGTTCTTTCTCCGGAATATTGGTTAAATATAAAGTTTAAGCTACCTGATATAACCGCCTCAATTTGATTGACTTGATCGCCACTAATTCTTATATCATGAATAGTCTTGATAATCGGAAGAGCTGCACCAACGGCCGTCTCGTATTTGAAGAATGCATTGTATTCCTTCGCGAGCTTTTGGAGCTTCTGGTAATAATCAAAATCACTGCTGCAGGCTATCTTATTGCATGCAATTACCGAAACACTTTCAGCAAGAAGTTCGGGGTAAGCACTACTCACAATTGAAGAAGCCGTGTTGTCAATGAAGATACTATTACTCAGGTTTAGGGATTTAATCTCTTCGACATAATCTTCGAAAGAGTCGTACTCCTTTCCAGTCTCATTAATATTAAGGGCTTCTTCCGAAGAAATCCCATCCTTTTGGTTGATCAAAAACCGCTTACTGTTTGAAACGCCAACCACCTTGAGCCTTATGTTGAGATCATCGAGTAGGTGCTCTCGTTGCATATCAATTACCTTGAGGAATTCCTTTCCGACATTTCCAATTCCAGCGATGAAGAGGTGAATAGTTTTCACAGAGCTAGAAAAGAACTTCTCGTGAATAACGTTGAGTGCTTTCTCTTCCTGGGCCTGATCGATTACAATAGAAATATTACGCTCAGAAGCACCTTGGGCAATGGCATTGATGTTAATTCCATTTTCGCCGATAGCGCTAAACACCCTACCACTTAGCCCGATCTTGTTCTTCATGTTATCCCCCACTAGCGCGATGATACATTGATTTTGGATGACCTTTGGAGTGTTCAGAATACCCTTTTGGATTTCCTTATCAAATTCATCGGTCATGGCCGCTTCCGCAACGGGCAAATCATTTTGAGCGATTCCGATACCGATACTCTGTTCGGAACAACACTGAGTAATCAAGACAATATTAATCTCATTCTCCTCGAGAATTTGGAAGATCTTTCTGGCTCGACCTTTTTGCCTTGCAAGGCCAACACCTGAAACGGTTATGATAGCCATATCTTTGAGTGACGAAAGTCCGAGAACTTTATCCTCCTGCGGAACATTCTTTCCACTGACAAGGGTACCCTCAAGCTCCGGTTTAAAAGTGTTCTTAAGATAAAGTGGAATTCCATCACGCATTACCGGTAACACCGATGGCGGATAGAGCACTTTTGCACCAAAATAGGCAAGTTCGAGAGCTTCTTCGTAGCTGAGTTCGCCGATGGCTTTGGTATTATTCACCACACGTGGATTAGCGCTATGTAGACCATCTACGTCGCTCCAAATCTCGAGACAATCAGCCCCCAAAGCACTAGCATAAATGGCGGCAGTGTAGTCTGAGCCGCCGCGACCGAGGGTTACTGTTTCGCCTTTGGAGTTTGAGGCTACAAAACCTCCAGTGATATAATTCTTTCCTGCCAGACTAGAAGTAATATTCGCGTTGGTCGTATCAAAATCTACCTCACCATTGAGGTAATCTCGATTGGCCCTGATTATTTTCTTACTATCGAGATATTCGAGTTCTAGATCCTGTAGATTGAGGTATTTACATAGTATTAATGACGAAAGCTCCTCACCTATACTGAGAATATTTGCCTGAGTTCGCGAGGAGAATTCCTTCAAAATATGGATACTCTGGCAAATTTGTTCTAGTTCTTTGCACTTCTGCTGAACAACCATGATGAGATCTGTCTGATCGGAAAGTCCGACAATCTCTTTAATCACTTTAATGTGTCTTTCTCGAAATGCCTCCAGCGAATTTTTAAAATCGCTGGCTAAAGCCAAATTCCCTAGCTCTTCGAGGGTATTCGTTACTCCTGAAAAAGCCGAAACTACCACGAGATAGTTGCCCATCTTTTTGCTCAGGATCGATTTTATCTGTTCAATACTATTTTTGGAGGAAACGCTAGTTCCACCAAACTTCATGACAATCATGATATGCGTTTTATCTATTTGTAAATGGAGGTTATAAAGGAAGATTTTGGACGGCAGCTATGCCTTTTATATCAATTAGACCCCCAAAGGGGTTGTGGTTGTGGTAGTGGTAGCTTCGGTAATACGCAAAGCAGTAGCTCCGAACGAGCTAAAAGAGTTGATGGAAATTGTTGTTTGCGTTCTCATGTCCAAAACGAAGCTAGTAAAATCTGAATTAAAAATCTACACTGGTTAACTTTACGTCAATCGAACAATTTGGTTCCTAACTTCTTGACCATTCTTTTAAGAATCTTCAGGCCTCCAATTCAGAGATTAACTGCTCCACCAATGGCCACGAACCAAAACCTGATTTGGATTCAATATGGCCAGCATTTTTGAGCACTATCAGCTTGCTGTTCCAGGCTTCGGCAAAATACTTTATCCGCTCTATAGAAGAGACATGATCATTGGTGCTCGCGACGACAATTGATTTGAAGGGAAGTCCATCCAAAGGTATCGGTGCAAAGCCTTCGATATATTCAGGATAAGCTGGTGACTCCGCATCGCTGGGCGCAACGAGCAAAGCCCCTTTGATCTTATGTTTAAACCTCTGATACCAATGGGCAATGGCCATACAACCGATGGAATGTCCGATGAGAATCAATTCCGAATGATCATGATATTTGAGCGAGTCTTCAATGGTTTGAACCCAATCCTCACAAATGGGATTGTTCCAGTCTTCTTGAATCACGCGGTAATAGTCCTCAGGATTCTCTCGTTCAAGAATCGATTGCCAATGCTTCTCATCAGAATTATGAAGTCCTGGTATGATGACTTTCATGCGGAGTAGAACTTGATCATAATCGTTGACAAGTATAAGTCAAATTGCTCATTGATCTTTGAGATGGATTTTAGAATTTCTTTTACCGTAAGACAATGCTATCAAGCCTAGCAAAGGACCAATTGCAAGAACAGTCAAAACGAACAGCGAATCACTCCAATGCCTCAGGAAATCGAGTAATTGAATAGATAGAATCGAAATGGAGAACCCTATTGAATTGACTATTGTCAGGGCGGTTCCTTTTAATTCGGGAGGGGCGTTCTTAGCGACTAATGTCGAAAAGAGCGGGGAGTCAGCGATCACTGTCAATCCCCAAACAAGCAAGAAGAGAATGAAAACCGGAACAGATGGCATTGCTAAAATGAAGGGTGATAGCAGGCAACTCAAACCCGATAGTAAAAGCGCTACAAAGGCTACGGATTTGGTGTTGAACTTTTGAGCTAGATAACCTGCAAAGACACAACCCAGCCCGCCGATTCCTATTACAAGGAAAGAGACTAGCGAAACAGAGAAGTCGACATCAGGATTAAGCTCTGCAAAAAGCTCTAGCATCACTGGCACAAATGCCCAAAAGGCATATAGTTCCCACATATGACCGAAGTACCCGAAGGCAGCCGCGCGAAATGATTTATTCGCAAAGATCTTTTTAATTGCAGCTGGTTCAAATTTTTGACTTTCCTTTCTATAAGGGCCATCCGGGACAAGAAAGAACATCATCGTACCACCGAGAAGTGCTAACAAGGATGTTATATAAAGAACAGATTCCCACGGAAGATTGCCCTTTAAATCCTTTA
>JAKVAV010000075.1 GCA_022448105.1 Flavobacteriales bacterium
TAATCACCGTCAGCTGGGGCAGTCCATTGGATGGATGTACCATCTGCAGAAGCAATAACTTCACCAGTTACGGCATCGATAATTACGAATGAAGCATCCCAAGCACCTGTAGATCCTCCACTTAAACCGAACTCATAAGTCACACCTGAAGTCGCACCAGCTGCTATGTAACTTTCACTCGCCCAGCTTTGAAACCCTGTAATCACATTAAACGGACAAACTCCACCGTCTTCCACTGGTACTCCACCAAAAGCAGTGGTGAAATTGGTATATGGACCCCCTGCGGTTTGAGTACAAGTAGAAGGAACCAGTACCGCATCGATTACATGGACAACACCGTTAATTGCAGGAATATCAGCGAGAGTTACTTCCGCTCCATTAATATTTACGGTACTTCCATCAATCGTGACGGTTACTGTTTCTCCTTGTAAAGTGAGCACGGTTTGGCCATCAGTAAGATCTCCACTTAAAGCGATAGCGCCAACGACATGGTAGAGCAGCACATTAGTTAATGCCCCTGTTGGATCTAATAATAATTCATCAACTACCGTTTGGATTTCTGCAAATGCTGCATCTGTCGGTGCAAATACGGTAAGTTCGGCACCATTCTGAAGGGCTACATCTAATCCTGCTGCGTCGACAGCGGTAAGGAGAGTTCCATGATCGGGGCTATTTGAAATGATGTCATAGACGCTATTTTGATCTGCGGGTATAATCACCGCGTCAATTACATGCACGATTCCATTTATCGCGGGTATGTTTGCGATCGAAACGGTGGCACCGTTAATAGAAATAGTCGTTCCGTCGTTCGAGACGGTAACGTCTTGTCCAAGAAGCGTTGTGAATACATCACCATCGTTAAGGTCTCCTGAAGTTTCAATAGATCCTAAAACATGTTGAAGTAGGATATTGGCTAAAATGCCCGTTGGATCTGTGAGTAAAGCGTCAACTAAGCCTGCTGGCAAGAGATCAAAGGCCGCATCTGTTGGAGCAAAGACGGTAAAGAACTGACCTGGTTCAGTAAGGTCATCATCGAGTTCTGCAGCTACAACAGCAGCTTCCAACGTGTTATGGTCGGGACTATCTACCACGATATCGACTACTGTTGGTAAATCGGTAGGAACGAGAACCGCATCAAGAACGTGTACAACACCATTAATGGTCGGTACATCAGCTATTATAACCTGAGCGCCATTAATGAAGACACCACCTACAAGATCAACAGTCACATCTTCGCCTTGAAGAGTAGTGATCATTTGATCTTGAGAAAGAGACGAGGAAGCTGCAATACCTTCTGCAACATGATATTGTAAAATAGCCGCAAGTAGGCCGTCAGGGTCGGTTAAAAGTGCATCTAGTAAACCTATAGGAAGAGCTGCAAACGCTGCGTCTGTAGGCGCAAAAACTGTGAGCGCCGGGCTCGTTTCAAGCGCTACATCTAAACCAGCGGCATCAATCGCTGCTTCCAATGTATTATGATCATCGCTTTCAGCGATCCAATCATAAACCGTAGGTGCATTTGACGGGATTAATACCCCATCAACTACGTGCAGAATGCCATTGCTAGCGCTTGCAGATTGAGTTACTGTAGCTGAACCATTGATTGTAATAGTCGTGCCGTCATTCGCTACAGTTTGAGTCTGGTCAGTTAAGAATGTGTTGAGTATAGCACCATCGGTAAGACCTCCTACCCCTACTGCTGGTACAACTCCGTGATACAGGAGTAGTTCATATAGAACACCTTCTGGACCTGGGTCGGTTAGGAGCAAGTCTACCAAGCCTTCAGGCAGTGCTTCAAAGGCAGCGTCGTCTGGAGCCATGAGGGAAATAGGCCCACCTCCGTCAAAAGCGGCGTTGAGGTTGGTTGCAACTAGGGCATCTTCGAGAATTGTGTGGTTGGGACTAGCCTCGACTAAGCCAAACATGGTTTGAGCCTGAGTCGAAAAAACTAGGATTAGCCCACAAAAAATAGAAAGTAAGTACTTTTTCATGTGATTAAGTTTAGGTTTAAAGATTGTTGATTCCAGCAAATTTAATTTTCGCGCGGAGAATCATCGCAAAAAAACCAACAGAACTGTTAATGTTTTGTTGGTTGAGAAAGGCCTATTGAAGAAAAAGAAGTTGCCTTTCGAGCAATTCCACGAAGAGCTAATTTTATTTACTGCCAGGGTAAATTGGAATTGGGCCTAGCCTTAAAATATTGAAAACTTGACGCTTACCTTCAAAAAATACAGGATTTACGAAATGGGATTTATTGGATTCGAAAGGATAAACTTAAGTAGCACAGGAGCTTGCCGTGATAATAGTTTTTAAGCAAAAACACATCTCTGCTCATGGCTTACTTGAAATTCCGTTTTTCATGCCAATGCTTTCTTGTAGTGATCAATAGCACGCACTCTGGCCATTTTATGATCTACAATAGGCTTATAGGCAACTTCCTCAAATTCTGGGACCCAGCGCTTGATATATCTAAGTTGTGGATCAAACTTCTTTGATTGGAGTTCGGGATTAAACACTCTAAAATATGGAGCGGCGTCACAGCCACTTCCCGAAGCCCATTGCCAACCTCCAACGTTGGAAGCCAATTCAAAGTCCAGTAGTTTTCTTGCAAAATAAGCTTCCCCCCAGCGCCAGTCTATCAGTAAATGTTTTGTCAAAAATGAAGCGGTAATCATCCTTACTCGATTATGCATGAAACCCGTGGCATTTAGCTCTCTCATTCCGGCATCAACGATGGGATATCCCGTCTTTCCTTCACACCATGCTTTGAATTCTTTCTCATCATTCCTCCATGGCACGGCGTCATAGGCCGGCTTAAAACTATCTCTTGCTGAGTGTGGAAAATTCCAAATGATCATTTGGTAAAAGTCTCTCCAGATAAGCTCTTTTAGCCAAACTTCATTGTGTTCTTCAGCAACGGCCACTAGTTTTCGAATGCTTATCGTTCCAAATCTTAAATGCATGCTAAGCCTGCTCGTTCCTCTTATTGAAGGAATGTCTCTCTTTTTATCATAAGCATCAACTATGCGCAGATCAATTTCGCGTGACGGATAATCAAAAGGGAATTTCTTAAAGCCCATTTCCTCTAAATCCGGAAACTCATCGGTTGAAAACTGGTGAAATGAATCAAAGTATTTTTCAGCATGGTAGTGTTGAATTTCCTGCCCTTGAAATTTTGCTATCCACCGCTTGCAATAGGGTGTAAAGACAACATATGGAGAGCCATCATCCTTTACGATTTCTGATTTCTCATAAAAGACATGATCTTTGAGCTGGTGAAATTCTGTGCTGCCTATTTCTAGCAACTGCCTTACCTCCTCATCCCTCCGTCTCGCGTATGGCTCGTAATCATTGTTGGCATAGACGGATTTCACACTGTACTCAGAAGTAAGAGCTTGCCACACATCTCTTGGCTTACCGTATTTCACTACTAGGTCAGTACCGAAAGATTTAAGCTCCTTCTTTAATCTTTTGATTTCCTGATGGATGAATTGAACTCTAGCGTCTTCCTCATCCTCCAGCTTGTCTAAAATTGACTTATCGAAGATGAAAAGAGGGATGACGTTTTTCTCGTTTTTAAGTGCGTGGAAGAGAGAGGTGTTATCCTCAAGTCTAAAATCTCTTCGAAACCAAAAGAAGGAAACTTGCTTTGTCATCATTCAGAAATAATGTCAACTGGTTGATCTGGCTTTGAATAGGTGAATCGGGTTCCAGCAAATACTTTGTGATATGAGTCCATTCCGGTGATGGCTGCCACGCCCAAACTAGGCATGTCTACATATCCATCCCCGCTGATTTCTCCCCTTATCTTTACTTCAATCACTTGGCCTATGATGAAACGCGTTTGATTCAGTTCAATCAATTGATCAGATTCTAATCGGCAAGTAATGGAAATGGGAGACTCTTGAACGTAGGGCACTCCATACGAATTGATATCCGAGTGGAAAGATGTTTTATCAAACTCAGAAACATGTGGTGGATACTTAGCCGATGTTTTATGTGCTTCCAAAGCATGTGCTTCCGGAACAGCGTTTATAGTATAGTAGCCTTTGACCAAAATATTGTTATACGTGTTTCGCTCAACGTGAGTCGGTCTCAGAATAAAACCTAAAAGAGGAGGATTTGCACCAATGTGCACTATGGAAGAAAAAACAGCTAAATTAAGTACCCCAGCTTCGTTGCTAGTACCAATTAGGTTAGCGCTCTTAAAACCTGAAATTGAATTGATAAAATTCGCTCGGAAGCGCTTCTCCATGCCCCTAATATCGTCCTTGCTGAAGGTGATCATAAATTCTGAATGGTACCCATCCCGCCGTCCACGCCGAGAACCTGTCCGGTGACCCAAGACGATTTTGACTCTAAGAAAAATAGGGCCGCTTCAGCAGCATCTGCTGGTTGACCATAGCGCTTTAAAGGGTGTCTTAATTTGCTCGCGTCTTGTTTACGCTCATTGTTCAATAAAGCTTCTGCCATTGGGGTGTCTGTAAGCGATAGCGCTACACAATTTACTCTCACTGAAGGTGCTAATTCCGCGCTAAGCGACTTTGTTAAGCCCTCAACAGCGCCCTTGGCGGCTGAAATAGAAGCGTGAAAATTGAGGCCTCTTTCAGCCGCAACAGAGCTGAAAAGCACTACCGAGGCATTCTCAACATTCTTAAAAGACTTTAAGCACGCTTGAACTGTGTTTACTGCTCCCAGAACATTTACTTTATAATCTTGGATGAAGTCTTCGTTCTTTAACCGCTTAAAGGGTTTTAGATTTATAGAACCACCGCAATAAACAACTCCATCAAGGGATTCTGGTAAAAAAGACCAGTCGGCATCGGGTTGTGTGGCGTCAACATTAAAGACAGCTAACCTTCCTGAAGTTGAAAGTCGAGTTCTTGCATTGCGAGACGCAACGAATACATAGTGACCACCCTTTAGCAATCTATCGGTAATTTCTTTCCCAATTCCAGTACTCCCTCCTACAACCAAATAGTTCATTCTCCCTTAGTTTTCTGTGCGTCGATCTCTTTTAAAACTTCCTCTGCCTCTGCCTGAAGTCGGTCGGCTTCGGCTCTGTTAGAATGTGAGAGTTGATGGGACTTTGCCAACAGCGCTCTATGCTTTTCGTAGAGCTTCTCAACTGGTGATTTCTTCTTAAATAATCCAAACATCTCAATCGATATAGGTTAAAAATTCTCTTCTTACCGAATCCTCCGCAAATATTCCATTGAAGCTCGTGGTAATCGTACTACTTGCTTCGTCCTCAACTCCGCGAAGAGACACACACATATGCTTTGCGTCAATCAACACTGCGACATCTTCTGTCTTCAGAACTCTTTTCAGCTCTTCGGCTATTTGAACCGTTAACCGCTCTTGAACCTGAGGTCTTCTAGCAAAGTAGTCTACTACTCGATTTATCTTAGAAAGTCCTATAACACTTCCATTCGATTTGTAGGCGACGTGGGCTCTACCAACAATCGGCACAAAATGATG
>JAKVAV010000076.1 GCA_022448105.1 Flavobacteriales bacterium
CGTCTTCAAACAAGATGAATGCCAATCTCTGGTTAATTTTTATGATAGCCTTCTTTGGATTTTTCATCTACCAGTTGGTAAATTATACAGACATGTTTTTGCCAGTTTCAGCATCAGAGCATGGAGTAGAGATAGACAAACTTTTGAATATCAACTGGATCATTATCATCACGGTATTCTTTATAGTGAATTTTCTTCTGTTTTTCTTTTCATGGAAATACGTTCACAATAAGAACAGAAAAGCATATTTCTTTGCACATGACAATCGTTTGGAGCTTATTTGGACAGTGGTTCCGTCTATAGTGCTTGCCTTTATAATTATCTACGGGTTGAGCGTTTGGAACGATATTATGGATGATCCTTCCGAGGATGCTCTGGAAGTTCAGCTTTACGCGAAACAATTTGACTGGACGGCTCGCTATCCAGGACCGGACGGTATCATGGGAGAATCAAACTATCTTTTGATTACCTCTCAGAATCCTTTGGGCCTTATCACTGAAGAAACAATTGAGACCAGAGTAGCTGAATTGAAAGAGGGTATTTTAAAAAGCGAGAATAAGCTTAAAACAGAGGTTCTTCCTGACAATCAAGTCGACGATCTTGAGGATAGAATAGGTTCATATAAAAGACAGATCGCAAGAATCCTTAAGTTTCGAGAGGGTGATCCAGATTTTTCAACCGCCTATGACGACATTATAGTGAAGGGTGAGTTTCACCTTCCAATTCGAAAAGAGGCTACGTTTAATATAGATTCAAGAGATGTAATCCATTCGGCTTACATGCCACATTTTAGAGCGCAAATGAATGCAGTTCCTGGGATGACAACAAAATTTGGATTTAAACCTACGATTACTACCGACTCAATGAGAACAATACTCGATGATCAGGAGTTTAATTACGTGCTCCTGTGCAATAAAGTATGTGGCAGTGCCCACTACAATATGCAGATGAGTATCATTGTAGAATCAGAAGAAGATTTTAATAATTGGCTTTCAGAACAAAAGCCTTTCGTTAGCCCTGAAGAATTAAAGGCGAAGAAAGGGAGTGAAGAAGATAAAGTAGAAGAAGACGGTCAACTGGCCGAGATAAACTGAAATTAAAAGCTTATGTCAGCTACAGCAACAGTACAAGAGGCACACGCGCACGAACACGAACACCACCACGAAAAAGAGAGCTTTGTAAGCAAATACATTTTCTCTCAAGATCACAAAATGATTAGTAAGCAGTTTTTGACAACTGCGATCTTCATGGGTGTCATCGCTATGATGTTATCCGTATTTTTTAGACTTCAGCTCGCATGGCCCGGAGAGAGTTTTGATATCCTCAATTACTTCTTAGGAGATCGTTGGGCACCTGATGGAGTCCTAGATAGAAATATGTACCTTTCACTTGTAACGATCCATGGAACAATCATGGTATTCTTTGTGCTTACTGGGGGGCTAAGCGGTACATTTAGTAATCTTTTGATTCCTCTGCAGATTGGGGCTCGAGATATGGCTTCAGGTTTCTTAAACATGCTTTCCTACTGGTTTTTTCTAGTATCAAGCATAATTATGTTGTCATCGCTGTTCGTAGAGACAGGAGCAGCCGGTGGAGGCTGGACAATCTATCCTCCCCTGAGTGCATTGCCTCAGGCTATGCCAGCATCCGGGCTAGGAATGACATTATGGTTGGTAAGTATGGCAATATTCATTGCTTCATCACTTCTTGGAGGTTTGAATTATATTGTGACTATTCTTAATCTTCGCACAAAAGGTATGAAGATGACGAGATTGCCACTTACTATTTGGGCATTCTTCATCACAGCCGTATTAGGAGTGCTTTCATTTCCTGTTTTGTTTGCGGCAGTTCTCTTATTGATTATGGATAGATCATTGGGAACTAGTTTTTACCTGAGCGATATTTATATTGGAGGTGAGGCACTTGACCCGGTAGGGGGTAGTCCAATATTATACGAACACCTCTTTTGGTTCCTTGGTCATCCAGAGGTATACATTGTACTTCTTCCCGCCCTTGGTATTAGTTCTGAAGTTATTGCGACCAATTCTAGAAAGCCCATTTTTGGATATAGGGCAATGATCGGTTCTATTATGGCCATTGGTTTCCTATCCTTCATCGTTTGGGGACACCATATGTTTATGTCCGGAATGAATCCATTCTTGGGGTCAGTATTCGTATTTACCACCCTTTTGATTGCTATCCCGTCTGCCGTTAAAGCTTTCAATTACATCACAACTATTTGGAAGGGGAATCTGGTGTTTACTCCNGCCATGCTCTTCTCAATTGGTTTAGTATCCACATTTGTGACAGGAGGATTAACAGGTATCATTCTCGCAGATTCAGCTTTGGATATTAATATTCATGACACTTACTTTGTTGTTGCTCACTTCCACATCGTAATGGGACTATCGGCAATCTTTGGAATGTTTGCCGGTGTTTATCATTGGTTCCCAAAAATGTTTGGAAGAATGATGAATTCCAAGTTGGGCTATGCGCATTTCTGGATGACCATCGTCGGAGGGTATGGAGTGTTTTTTCCAATGCATTTTGTAGGCTTAGCCGGAGCACCAAGACGGTACTATCAGTACACGGATTATCCAATGTTTGACGGTGTCTATGATTTGAACGTCGTCGTAACCATGTTTGCCATATTCGCAGCTGCTGCCCAGGCCATATTTATTTTTAATTTCTTTTGGAGCGTTTTTAAGGGGCAACGTGCTTCTCAGAATCCATGGAAATCAAATACCCTGGAATGGACTACCCCAGTAGAACATGTACATGGAAACTGGTATGGGTCCCTGCCAGAGGTTCACAGATGGCCATACGATTACAGCAAGCCCGGAAAAGAATTGGATTACGTACCGCAAAATGTTCCGCTTACAGAGAATGAAGAAGAGCATTGAAGTAAATAAAAATTGATTATTAAAGGCCCGCTGATGCGGGCCTTTATTATGTAATCCAATTATCTTAGTATTCTCGTATGAAAGACCATTTTGATCTAAGAGATTCAGCCTCTTTTACCGACTCAGATCTGGAAAGAGTTTTAAGACCAAAAAGCTTTGGAGATTTCCAAGGTCAGGATAAAGTCTTGGAGAATCTACAGGTTTTTGTGACCGCGGCAAAGAGGAGAGGAGAAGCGTTAGATCACGTTTTACTACATGGTCCTCCAGGTTTAGGTAAAACTACTCTGGCCAATATTGTTTCACAAGAATTGGGAGTGGGCCTCAGGGTTACTTCAGGGCCAGTCTTGGATAAGCCAGGTGACCTTGCTGGTCTCCTAACGAATCTCGAAGAGAATGACGTACTTTTTATAGATGAAATCCACCGTCTCTCTGCGATTGTCGAGGAGTATTTGTATTCGGCAATGGAGGATTTCAAGATTGATCTAGTCATCGATACAGGGCCGAATGCCAGGACAGTGGAGATAGAGCTCAATCCTTTCACGCTCGTAGGAGCTACTACGCGCTCGGGACTCCTTACCGCACCTCTAAGAGCTCGTTTTGGTATCAATAGCAGGCTCAGCTATTACACTGCGGATATTCTCGCAGGAATTGTGAAAAGAAGCGCAGAGATTCTAAATATCCCTATAGAGAATAGGGCTGCCCGTGAGATTGCGAGAAGATCTAGAGGTACACCACGTATTGCGAACGCGCTGCTCAGAAGGGTAAGAGACTTTGCTGAAGTAAAGGGAGATGGAATCATCGATATGAGTATCGCAGAGTCATCTCTGGAAGCACTTGACGTGGATACTCATGGATTGGACGAAATGGATCATAAGATTTTGTTGACCATTATTGACAAGTTTAAAGGAGGTCCTGTTGGTTTGGGGACTGTTGCCACTGCTGTTGGGGAAGATTCGGGTACCATAGAGGAGGTTTATGAACCTTTTCTTATTCAGGAAGGCTTTCTCATGAGGACGCCAAGGGGACGCCAAGCAACAGAATTAGCTTATTCTCATCTAGGTAGAGCACTTAACCGACCTGGCGAGCAAGGAGGGTTATTCTAAAAGAGAAGCGCCTCAGAGAGAGGCGCTTATTGTAGATTCAAAGACTTCGGTGATTGTTTCGCTGTAGGCGGCACCAAATGTAGCTAGACACCATGTTTTTAAGAGGATTTGCTCATTTGGCTTCAACCAGTTAAGTGATTTTCTAAGTTCCTTGCGAAAGAGTTTCCTGTCAAAACTTACTTTCTCAAGGATCTTCTTACTTAGTTCAAGCATATATCCTTATTCTTTTGGTTTTTGTTAAGATACGAAATAAACGGCAAAATTTGGATTGTTGTATTCTCGAATTCGACCTATTAACAAAAATTTTAGATCAATCAAAACCGTAGTGTTGTATTCACACTTTATCTTAATTTATGGTGTACGAGAGGAATAATCCTAAAACTGTGTTGAACTGAGATCCCAGTACGAGGGGTACTTCTAAATCTCCTCTTGTTCTAATTGGAAGGATAGATTGATCATATCTTATTTCGGTCCCAAATCGAGGCGACAAGGAATACTTTAAGGATAGAATCAACGACAAATCCAAGGAATTAAAGTCTGGGGTGTTTTGCACTTCGCCGAGAAGATCTGTTTCTTCTGACGATAAGAGAAATCCTATTCCTGGTCCAAAAAGAAGTGAGAATTTCTCATTGTGTTTATACTCAAAAAGAACTGGCACTTGAGCGTATAGCAGTTCCATTTTGTATTCAGTAAAATCTCCATTATCCGGATCAGCTACCTTTCGACTCCCCTTTTGAAGAAGGTCGATCTCTAGTTGCCAGTCAAACTTTTCAGATATCTCTTTACTCACGCCGATTCCAACGGCTGCATTTAGTTTGTCAAATCCTTGAAGGCCATCCCCCCCGACTTGGCTTGCATTCAAGCCTCCCTGGATAAAGAAAGAGAAGGGTTTTTCATCTTGCCCAAGAGAATTGAGGACAAAAAGGCAGAAGCAAATAAATATGATTGGGTACTTCTTATTCAATGAGATGAGTTTCTTCTACTTGTACTACGTCAAAGCCTTGCTCATTGCTAACGTAAACAAGCAGCTCACAATTCTGAAGAACCCATTCTTCTGAAAGCTCTACTTCCAGTTCAAAAGCAAGTGCTTGATTTTGCTCAAGTTCAATATCTCCGGTAAAAGCCGGGATGCCGAAAGGACCGTATCCAGAATATCTCAAAACATGATCGTGCACAAAATCCAATATTTCACCTCCAGGAGTATCGTTATCTTTTTGTGCCTCCATTATACCATCTTCTGTTAAAG
>JAKVAV010000077.1 GCA_022448105.1 Flavobacteriales bacterium
ACCGCATACTTTCCTTCCTCTCCTTTAGTGCCGTTTTGGTCCTTGGTCTATGGATCCTACCCGACTATGGAGTATCCTGGGATGAAGACATTCAGCGTCAGCATGGACGGGTTGCCTGGGACTACGTAAACCAGAAACTCGGAATTGAGGCCGAACGAATGGTGCCGGAATACGAGTTCAGATCGTACGAGTATAATTTTCACGGTACCCTCTTCCAGATGGTGAATCAGTTCATCGAAGATAGATTTGAGTTGAGAGACTATCGACAATATAACCTATTGCGCCATTACACGCTCTTTGGCCTGTTTTATCTAGCCCTGATCGTTTTCTTTTTCACGCTCCGGGAGCATTTTGGTAAAACTGGTATTGCTCTGCTTGGTGCAGCCATGCTGGTATTGAGTCCAAGAATCTTTGGGAATGCTTTCTTCAATACCAAAGATATTGTGCTGATGTCCACCTTCATTTTTGCGATGTATTCGCTAGTCAAGTTTATGGACAAGCGCAATCTGAAGTGGGCTATTCTGCACGCCGTATTTTGCGCATTAGCTGCAAATGCCAGGCTGTTAGGGGTTTACATGACGGTATTCACCCTGCTCTTGGCAGTCCTAGAGCTTGCGCAAAATAAGGAAGTAAGATCGGGCCGATTTGTCATCAATGTTGTCATTTACGCCATTGTTACCGTAGCTCTGACCATTGCCCTATGGCCCTTCTTGTGGGAAAACACCTTGGAAAACTTCTTTGCCGCCTTTGAGCTTCTTTCTAAATATTCTTGGGAAGGGGATATGCGTTATTTCAATACTTGGATATTCTCACAGGATATCCCTTGGCATTACGGTCTGGCTTGGATTCATATCTCTACTCCAATTGTGTACCTGATTTTCGTCTGGATAGGTATCATTCTGACGCTCAAACTCTTTCTTCAAAATTTGAGCCACAACAAGAAAATCTATTGCAATCCTTCGGAGCGAAACATCACCATCTTTTTCGGCTGTTCGATTCTGCCATTGGCGATTATTATACTGCGGGAATCGGTTATTTACGACAGTTGGAGACATCTCTTCTTTATCTACCCTGGACTATTAGCTTTAGCAATTACTGGCTACAGAGCTGCCAACAAACGATTAAGAACTTCTAAGCTAAAGCTTTTACCATCAATTGCCATGGGTGTGTCTGTGGTGATCACTTTTGCCTACATGGTAAATAATCATCCATACCAGCACACCTACATGAATATTCCAGATAACGATTTGGAGAAGCGCTTCGATATTGATTACTGGGGTGCCTCTTACTTTTCTGCTTTAGAAAAGCTCGCAGTAGCTGATCAAAGGGATACAATAAGGGTTACTATGTCCAATTATCCCGGCTATGTGAACATAAAAATGCTTCCAATCGAGACAAGGTCAAGATTCATTCCTACAATGAATCTGGCGGAAGCAGATTACCTTCTCACCAATTACAGATTTAAGGTCGCTTTGGAGCCTTACATTAAGGAGGAGTTTCCAATGCGCCCTGCTAATGAGGTATTCTCTTTGAGTACCTGGAACTCAAAAGTCATTGGCGTCTATCAGCTCAATAATAACCCATGATTTTTGTATACCGTGGGGTGCTCTTCAATATGCAAAATATTGAATAAGAGTAGAATATGTAGTAAAATGAGTGAGCAGTTTTGAAAACCGTTCACCATTTATCACCAATCTCGATATAGAGATAACAACTACAAAATTCTACCAAAATGAAAATTTCAAAATTCCTACCGATGCTTCTTTTTTTAGGAGTACTAAGTTTTACAAGCTGTAATGATGACGATGATGGAGAAGATGCACCGGCACCAACAAGAAGTCAATTGTTGACTTCAAAAAATTGGATAGTCGACACATGGGACATTGAGCCAGCCATAGATATTGACAATAACGGTACCCAAGAGAATAACCTGATTCCTTTTTTCCCGGTATGCTTTTTAGATGATTTTTACGATTTTAATGCGGATGGTTCATACGCAATTGAAGAGGGAGCTTCAAAATGCGATGACAATGATCCGACTGTCATTGAGAGTGGTGATTGGTTATGGAACTCAGATAATACTCGAATAATTTTTGAACCTAATTCAGGAGATAAC
Organism: Flavobacteriales bacterium; assembly: GCA_022448105.1. Classification (GTDB taxonomy): domain Bacteria; phylum Bacteroidota; class Bacteroidia; order Flavobacteriales_D; family Cryomorphaceae; genus JAKVAV01. The sequence goes on from JAKVAV010000077.1 coordinate 2,117, forward strand.
TATGAGTATAAAGTGATATCAATTAGTTCCTCAGAGTTGGTTATTGAGTTTACATCGGTAAATGAGAATGGAACTACTTTCACTCAAACTCAAACTTGGAACTAACGCACCTTGGTTAAACACAAAATAAAAAGCCCCGCTTCATGTCGAAGCGGGGCCTTTTATTTTACTGAGGGTTGCGAAAAAATCAGTCCTTTATCTCTGTTGATTTTTTTAAAATCTCTGTATTGATCAATTGATCAGTAGTCGAATACATCGGAGTTACTACCGTCTCACCGAGATTTCCTTCGCTGAATAGTCGATCAAATTCTCGAGAGAGGATCTCTCTATTTTCAGTTTTTTGCTTTTGAGTGTTTTCTTCTTCTGAAGTGCCGGAGGCAAAAGCTTGCCCTCCTAGCATCAAGGCCATGCCAACGGCCGCGATGAGAGCTTTCATAGTGTTTGTGTGTTTTGTTTATTGTTTTAACCAACACAAACATACGGCACTAGCTATTCTGTATTACAGTGAAATCGGATAAGCGATCTTAGAAATTTACAGGCGGTATTTTAGGACTTTTGAACGTTCAGTTTACTTTCGAAATCACCCCTATCGGTCTGAAACCAACCTCTGGAGAAGCTTCTTCAAAATTCATCAGACTTTCATTTCTAATGTCATAACCGGGACATCTCCACGATCCTCCCGCTGCTTGGTCGGTGTCCGCGAGTAGTTCTGCAGCATTTCCATTCATGTTTACTAGACCATATCGATTTGGCGCGTAGGAGTTGATTGGAGCAAGGATATCCGCCCTATCATTTAGAGCACCGGCAACGCCCACAGAGGCTATGGTTGACACTACTTCAAATTCACCAGTTTCTGGATTCATATGAATATTTTCTGCTCCCAGACTGCTGAAGTTCGCCAATTGTTGACCTTTTGCATTTCTCAAAAATGGTCCCCCCCAAGCATATGGCCCTGCTAACTCCCCATTTGCTGCATGCGTCCACTCTGCTCTGGTTGGTAGTCTAAAAACTAATTTGTAACCTTCGGGTAGACCTATCTCCTTATCGGCATAGACTTCCGTCAACCATTTGCAAAATGCTTCGGCACCTTCTTTTGTGACGTTCACAACTGGGTAGTTTTCATAAGCAGGATGAGAAGAATAATGCTCTTGATACGGCTCCAAATAAATTTCGGATTCAGTCCATTTTTTCGATTTTACAGCATAGTTTTTATTTGAGCCATTATCGTTCAAAGAGTTTAAAAACTCTCGGTATTGTAGGTTGCTAACTTCGGTTTTGAATATGTAAAACGCGCCCGTTTTAATCTTTTGCTCTTCTAGCGTCACGTCGCCATTTGGAATGTAGGCAAAGTTCTCGGTGAACCCTTTTTTGAGCTTGAACAGGTTTTTTGGTCTTTCTTTAAATCCAGTAATGACGAGGAGTGAGGCCGCCAGGCCAAGAATGAATTTGGTTTTCATCTGAATCAGTTTGCAGGTTTCTATAATACGAGACTCAATCAGGGTCTCCTACTTAAAACGAGGTTTTCTCTAGTTTTCGTGCCTGTAGGTGAAATCTTCTGCCAACAGCCAACAGCTAATCGCACGCGCCCAAGCTCTGGCGATGGAGTGCAGCTAACGCCAAACCATTACCTTTGCCAAAAATCCATCTACATGTACGGCAAAATCAAAGAACACCTTCAAAAAGAGCTTCGCGAAACCGAAGAAGCTGGCTTATATAAAAGAGAAAGAATCATCACCTCTGAGCAAGGTGCAGAAATCACTCTAAGCACTGGAGAAACCGTCCTCAACTTTTGTGCAAACAATTACCTAGGACTGTCATCTCATCCAGATGTGGTGGCTGCTGCCAAAGACACTTTAAATGAAAGAGGTTACGGAATGTCGTCGGTGCGTTTTATTTGCGGCACTCAGGATATTCATAAAGAATTAGAGCAGAAGATTGCCGATTTCCATCAAATGGAAGACACCATTCTTTATGCGGCTTGCTTCGATGCCAATGGTGGAATTTTTGAACCACTTCTCACCAAAGAAGATGCAATCATTAGTGATTCGCTCAATCACGCCTCGATTATCGATGGTGTTCGACTTTGTAAGGCTGCTCGCTACCGCTATGCCAATAATGACATGGCCGATTTGGAAGAGCAATTGATCGCTGCCAATGCGAATGGAGCTCGTTTCAAAATTATCGTGACCGATGGAGTCTTTAGTATGGATGGAGTTGTGGCCAATATGAAAGGAATTTGCGACCTAGCCGATAGGTACGATGCATTAGTCATGGTAGACGAATGTCACTCTGCTGGATTTATCGGCGAGACCGGAAGAGGATCTGTTGAGCTACACAATGTGATGGATCGAGTTGACATCATCACTGGTACTTTAGGAAAAGCCCTCGGAGGTGCAATGGGAGGTTATACCACAGGGAAGAGGGAAATCATCGAACTACTGCGTCAGAGATCGCGACCGTACCTGTTTAGTAATTCACTTGCGCCTTCTATCGTTGGAGCATCCATCAAAGTTTTTGATGTCCTTATGAAAAGCACTCACCTTCGAGATAAGCTCGAGGAGAATATCAATTACTTCAAAGCTGGAATGTCTGAGCTGGGTTTTGATATCGTTGAAGGCGATTCCGCCATTGTACCAGTTATGCTCTACGATGCGAAGATTTCACAAGTAATGGCAGACAAGTTGCTTGAAGAGGGGATCTATGTGATTGGCTTTTTCTATCCGGTAGTTCCCAAAGAGAAGGCAAGAATTAGAGTCCAATTATCTGCCGCTCACGAAAAAGAACACTTAGATAGAGCAATCAAGGCTTTTGAAAAGGTAGGAAAGGATCTTGGTGTGCTCAGCACGGTTTCTTAAAATCATTAAGACAGACAAGCCAAATCATTTGATGAGACAGATTCTGTTTATTACCTCTCTTCTTTTGTTCTGCAATAGTTCTGTTTATGGTCAAGAAACTGATCGCAACCTTTCTATAAGTATATCCTCGTACTTTGGGCCGGTACTGAGCAGTCATCAAAACAGCACTGGATTTAAAGAAGTTGTTAGTTCTAATGCCGGAATTCAAGTTTTAACTGAATACAGATTTGGCAAGAAACTAGGGATAGGAAGTGG
>JAKVAV010000078.1 GCA_022448105.1 Flavobacteriales bacterium
GTATGGGAGATGTCGCCTGGGAAAACCCCTACGCTGAACGAATCAATGGGATCATTAAGAATGAATACTTAAGGTACTGGGAAATCAAAGACTATCGTGCGTTGGTTACCAAAACAAACAATGCTGTGAACCACTACAATACCAAGAGGAAACATAGAGCCTTCGAAATGGAGTTTACCCCAGAAGAGTTCAATCAAAATCCAGTAACTTCATCACCTCAAGGTGGATATCACTTGACCATCTATGCAAAGGATCGGCCTGATGCTGTTGAAGCACCGAGAAGATGTGAAATACATAACTTAGAGACGTTCCAATGTCTCTTGAAATAATAGCAGAAAGTTGAACAAAACGGTCAACGCTATTTAGGGAAGGTCACGTGGTTCGAAGAATACTGAATCTTGCATATTTGAATCACCCCGTAAATCTTTTCAGATGCCGGATGCCGGAGTAAAAGCCCCCTAAACCAAGGACATTCCCAATTCTAGATTATTGATTATCGATTCCAGATTCAAAGACCTTCGTCTCTCGTCTCTTGTCTCTCGACCAATCGTCAGATTTCCGTGATAAAACACAATTTCATTGGTACTAAATTTGTTCTGTAACTGAAAAATGACGCAAATGAAAAAACACATCCTAACCTTGGCGGTAATGCTTGGCGCATTGTGGAGTACGGCACAGATTACGATTGATCCATACCAGATCGAGATGCGTGTGTCAGTAGATGAAGTAGAGAAGTTGGACGCCATCACGGCAACAAGCTCGTGCGGTGAGATCTCAGTATCCGTAAATCTGCAACAGTTCAGCGGCGGATGTTTGGGCAATACGGTCCGCACATTCACCTTTACTGATGGGTGTGGTAACACAGAGAAAGCACAGCAATTCTTGATACTCACAGATGACGTCCCTCCTGTTTTCGATGCGATTCCAGAAAGTATCACTGCCAGCAAAGACGATGTCCCAGCAGCAGCAGAAGTCACAGCCACTGACAACAGCGGCAAAGACGTCGAAATCACGATGACAGAAGTCGTAGAACGCAAACGCATCATCCGCACGTGGACTGCGGAGGATCAATGCGGAAATAAGGCGACGAAGGAACAAATCATATCTCTTAAGTAAACTATAATCGATAAACTATAAACGATAACTGGGGTGCCCGTAGGGTTCCTGAATATCACTCAACCCCAAATAGTTATAGTTTATCGTTTCTAGATTATCGATTCTCCATGCGTGAAACTTTTCTTGTGGTTTTGAGTACACATGAGCGTAACTATACAACTGACGCTTATGAGAAACTTAATCGTGAGCCTAGAGAAGCTGCCACAGACAGTTCTCGAAGCTATTCAGAGTGCTTACCCTCACGGGTATGACCATTTGACATTCGAGTTCGAACATCCAGTAAAGGAAGAGATTTATACAGCTCTTCGTTTCGCTACGGAAGAAGTGAACTACGTGATCAAATTAGATTCCAGAGAAAAGAATATCGACCGCTTATACGACGGCGGTTGAACCACCAACCAATGGTTTCCTATTAAAGGCCCTGCTTTGCGGGGCTTTTTTTGTACTCTATTTCTAGGTTGAACTCTTCTCTTTAGTTAATCGCAAAGGAAATTGGGTATTGAATGGATAAAGTTCAACTTTGGAACACCAATTAAGAGTTATTCCCATCTAAAACGCAATGTGCGAACCCACTTCAACGACTGCGAAAAAGAATCGAGGCAAGCGAATCTTTCAAATAATCCTGTTGCTCGGAACAGCAGTCTCCTTGTATTTTGTTCCATGGCTCTTGGTGAAGGCATGGGTACTCCCTCTTCCAGATACGATTCAAGAACAAGCTGATCAAGCGATCGAACATGGATTTGATGGTGTCGTCGTTTACGTAGACCAAGCCAATCGTGCGCCGCAGTATATCGCTTCGGGATGGCACAATCGAGAATCGAAAATACCTGCTGACCCACATGCCCTTTTCAAAATTGCGAGTATCAGCAAGCTGTACGATGCCGTAGCCGTAACGAAGTTGGTAAGTGATGGAAGGTTATCCTTAGATAAGACGATCGCTGACTATTTGCCAGAGTATTCTGAGCAGATTGAGAATGCGGATAAGATCAGCTTACGACTGATGTTGCAGCACAGAAGTGGCATTCCGAATTTCACGGATACCCCTGACTTTTGGGCCGCTCCTACCGAAACCTTTGAGGAGAGCATTGCATTGATTCTAGATAAGCCTGCCAACTTTGAACCCGATGCAGACTATCAGTATTGCAACACCAACTACCTGCTGCTCAATAAGATCATGGATGATGTCCTTGGTTATGAAAACTTTCAGTTCCTCAAAGAAGAGGTGCTGATTCCACTTGATCTCAACAATACCTTCTCATCACTCAACGAAGTAAATCTCGATGATGTTATGAGCGGTTATCACGTGGGTTATCCTGATGACCTAAAGGAAGATAACCACGGTATGTTGGCCACAGCCGAAGACGTCGGCACCTTCTTGAGAGCGCTAAACGAAGGATCATTATTTGAGCAAGGCGAACAAGAAATATACACCTCGGTTTACGAATTCGAACACGCCGGATGGGTTCCTGGATACCAGAGTTTCGCTACTTATGACAAAGACCTCGATGCGGTCGTTGTTACCTTCTACAGCACTACAGACCCTGATCTCTATAATTGGAATTTGTCTGAGATTATTAATGATCGGATAGTTCAGATAATCAAGGACAGCAATAGCTGATTGGGCTACATTTCACCCACAATGATTACCAATGAACACTCATACAATCGATATCGTCTCACACCTGGAGAGACTTATCATTTACTCAATTTTAGTTTGATCCCACCGTTTATGAGTAATGTATTGTGGCCTGTAGCTGGAACATTTTCACCGTGATCATGGACATCAGACAATCCGATGTCATATGAAACGTTGGCAAAAAGTAATCCGAGGTTAAATCCCGCACCAAGACGAGCACCCCATGTCATTTCATTCCAATTTATTTCGTCCTCCAATATCCCTTCGGAGTATTCAGTGGTGGTATGGAAGTTCAATGAAGGACCAGCAAAGACACGAAAATTAATAAAGTCTTCAAATTCGGGGTTAATCACCTTAAAGCCTATACAGAGCGGAATTTCCACCCCTGCGACGGTTTGATCAACAGAAATATCAGCCTGGTCATCAACATATTCAGTCACTTGATGATTATATGTTACTCCAGGGTAAAGGTGAATTCGTCCGCCAATTAAAAAATTTCCTCCAAATTGATATCCCACTTGAGCAGTCGTAGAAAATCTATTAGGTTCCTCCTGGACTTCTCCAAAATTAACTCCAACCAAGGGATGAACTTCAAACTGAGCATGAGCATGAATCCCAGCAATTGCTGATAAAAATATAACTACAATTATCTTCATGATGATGGTCTTAAAGGTGACTGAAAATAGGAAAAAAATAACGGTACCATAGATTGATCCCGAAGATGAGTAAGAGCTTCACGTCATCGAAGAAGTATTCGACTGCCAGAAAACGAAAGGAACCCCACCTGTGTTTGGCTTATTTACGACTCTGTGGAAGATTCGAACTCAAAATATAGCATAATAAGGAGGTCATCCTGCGCAAACGACACTTCCCTTTTACAGAAACCTGTCGTACATTTCCCAGTAATGAATTTAGATCATTACTTTAAAATCTAGCTATTTATTCAAATGAAGTTATCCCCGAAGTCAAGAAGAAATATATCTAGGATAGTTCCTTATGCTGTAATTTGGTTATTGATTAGCTGGGTAATTATTATTTCCGAAGTCGGACTAACAATGAATCAAAACCTCCACCCCAAAACAGACATCTCATTTACCATTCCGGTGTTGATATTCGTAAATTTGGCAAATGCTATCGTTGGTTTTCTGGTAGGTACGCTGGAAGTGGTTTATTTTGAAAAAATTCTTCGGACAGCCGTTCAGAACAAAGATTTTATACAAAACTGCCATATACCTAGGACTATTTATAGGGGTCATACTTCTTTTTCATCCAATAGCCCTTTCGATTGAGTCAGGCACTTCCTTACTTGATCCCAAGTGCTGGTATAAACTGGGGGAATTCTTAACTAGTGTATCTTTTTTTATTACACTTTTTCAATTAACTGTAACTCTTGTTGTTTGCCTCATCTATTCTGCAATTAGTGAACATCTCGGACAACATGTTTTTGTTAATCTTTTTATAGGTAAATATCATAAGCCTGTTGTAGAGGTGCAACCTTCGCTTAAACTGACCCACCCTTTTCGGTGAAAGTGACCCACTTCCTTCGTTTCAAATTGACCCACCCTTTCGCTGAAATTGACCCACCTCCATTTGAGTGTATGAGCTAGGTGAATTAACGCTGTTTTTTTGCGGACTTAAAAACCGCAAATCAATGGCTAATCACCCGATTCATATGAAACAATTACGACAAGTTTTACGCTTGTATGTTAGCGGACATAGCAAGCGATCGATTGCCACCAAGCTTCAATTATCTCGTAATACGATCCGGAAGTATATTCAGCATTTTCATGACTTGAGGTTAACCTCAGATGATCTACATTCCTTGACAGATCTTGAGTTATCGAAGCTGTTTACTCGGCATGTTACCGAAGAGCTGAATCCCAGGTTGTCAGCTTTGAGGAAGCTCTTTCCTTACATGGACAAGGAGCTTCGCAAAGTGGGAGTAACCAAGACTTTGCTTTGGCATGAATACCTTGAGAAACATCCCGATGGATATCGCTTCACTCAGTTCTGTAGGTACTATCATCGGTGGAAAAAGAGAGTAGATCCTACCATACATATCCACTACCGAGCAGGAGATAAGATGCTGGTAGATTACGCTGGAAAGAAGCTAGAGTTGATCGACCCTGATACCGGAGAAGTAGAGAAAGTAGAAGTCTTTATTGCCACTCTGGGAAGCAGTTAATACACTTACATCGAAGCCACGCGGA
>JAKVAV010000079.1 GCA_022448105.1 Flavobacteriales bacterium
TGGGGTTAGTTCCAATTTGACCATCGTTGATTCGATGCCTTGTCCTATTGTCAAGAACAGTCGTGAGCGTAGCTTCAATATATGCAAAGAGAATCCGGATACTGCCCCTAGAAAGGGTTACTCAGCTGTGGATAAGCGATATTTCATTGGTTACAAACTACATCTACTAACTGACGAACATGGCATCTTTCATGATATGCAAATAACTCCAGGGAATGTACACGACATCAACTTCCTCAAAGAATGGCACCCTGAAGCGCATACTACCGGAACGACCCTATTGGGTGATCGTGGGTATATCTCAGCCAAGGTACAAACTGACTTGTTCACCAACTTCAATATTAAACTGGAAGTTCCGTACAGATCGAATCAGCAATCAAAGCAAGAGGTAGATCTGAAGAAAGGTAAAAAGAGACGAAGAATCGAAGTAACATTCTCTCAGTTATGCGACCACTTTCGAATCAAACTCAACTATGCAAAGACATTCAGTGGCTTCTTGACAAGAATCGCTTCTAAGTTGGCAGCAATCGCTGTACTGCAAAGAGTTAACTTAGAAAAAGGCAGGTCCATAAATCATCTCAAACATGCATGGAGTTAATAGCACAACGCGTTCACTTTTAGTTTATCCGCTCAGACTAAAAAAGTGCTATTCGAAGAATTTACCGGAACAGGCTGTGGGAATTGTCCTGAAGGGCATTACATTATGGATGACTTATTGGATACCTATCCCAATGTGATTGGAGTAGGTTTACATACATATAACTCCAATGATGCAATGTTTTTTCCTGAAATAGATACAATAGGTCAGGCGTATACTTTAGGAGCTCCAATGGCTGGGACAGACAGAATGTTTTCAGGGTCTTCGGTGGCTCAGGTCTGGACCGCGTGGGAAAGTGATATTCAAACCAGACTCGCTGAAGTTCCAAAGATATCAGTCTCATTAGATGTGAATTGGAATAGTGCAACGAGAGAAATTAGCACGTATATAACATGTAATATTTTACAGAATCTACCGATAGGTGATTATAGATTTAACCTATACGTAGTTGAAGACTCTATTACAGGTAGTGGTTCTGGTTATGACCAAACTAGTTTCTATGATTCTGACCCTACCTTGCCATTTTATGGTCTAGGCAACCCTATAGTCGGGTATGTTCATAGACATGTTGCCAGAGCAATTCTACCAAATTCGTGGGGTCAAGGAGGCATAATATCTTCATCGCCACTTACAGGGGAATCTTTTTCTACTACGATAAACTATACACTTCCTGCCTCTTATGATGAACAAAAAATTGAACTTGTTGCTTTTATTTCTAAATATACATCCGACCATCAAGGAGATGAAGTATACAATGCTGAAAAAGCTCCTTTAATTGACGGGTCCGTTGGTATAGAACCTCTTTCTCAAAAAACAAGCTTCGAGGTGTACCCAAATCCATCAGATGGTACTGTTTATCTCAATCTAAAGACAAACGGAAAAATCAGATTATCTAATTCTACTGGTAAAACTGTGATGATTATTGATCTAAAAAAGGGCACTAATAGCATTGACCTCAATTATCTTCCGAAAGGAATATATTATGCGAATATGATAACGAAATCTTCAAATACAACAAGAAAAGTTGTTTTGAATTAATGTGCGTTGGTTCATGGTCATTATTTTAATGATAATAACCGCAATAGTAAAATTTATAAAAAACGTTCTACGATAGAACCTAAACTGCATTGAAACGCAGCTTAGCCAAAACGTTATGTTTTTAATTGGGACAAAAATAAGTAAGTATTAAGTCGGACTGCGAGACGAGTACACTCAGTATATCGAAATAACTAGATTATTGAATGATCACAGGAATCGACTCGCTTCGACCGTGTTCATCCATCCAGGAAAGAATAAACATTCCCTTAATGCTTGGTGGGTGATTTATCGTTTGCTTGTTCATTCCGGGTTGAAGCAAGACTTGATCACTGGTCCATACTTCTTCACCGAGAGTGGATATCAAACGGAATTGCCCACTCGTTTGTTGAGCGAGTTCAATTGATAGGTTGACCTCTGAAGTGGAGGGATTAGGATAAACTTGGAGTCGTTTGTTCTGATGCTGCCCAAGTTCTGAAATGTCTGTCCAACAGTCAGCATCTAAGCAACCGAATTCGTCTAGTAACGCTACCCAGATTTGCTTAGACGGATTGATAGGAGATTCTTCGATAAACCCAGTGACAGCAATTCTACCATCTTGAAGGACGACCAAGTTGTTGATTCCACTGGGTTGATTGGGAGTATGACGAAAACTGTGAGACCAGGCCACCTCACCGTTCAGGTCTAATTTTGATAATAGTGTTTGATAGCGCACTCCATCAAAGGCTAATTCATATCCACCCACTATGATGTAGTCCGAACCCACGGTAATTCCCGTCTGATTCGCATCAATGGAAGGAGTTCCTAGGAGTACATTCCATTCTTCAATCAGATCCAGATCAAGCTGGGTGATTGAAGCACGATAACAATCATAGGTGTCACCACAATCAGATTCGAAATCCAATGTACTCCCGACGTACAACAGGCCTGTCTGAATCGTTGATGCGGAGGCTTTGAAATCGAATTCGCAGTTATCATCTCCATCGTAAGTGTCTAAGAGCGATCCGTCTTCGTCCAAAATGAGAATCATTCGACCAGTATCAAAGGAAAGGTAGGTGCAATCGTCGAAGGCACTTGGATTTCTTTTTTGCCCTGATACTATCAGTTCGTTTGATGTGTTAGCTTCAATTCGATAAGCGGAGAACTCAAAACCAGGATTGCCTAGTTCTTCCAGTCCAAAGGTGTGACTCTGTTCAATACCTAATGTGAGATCAACTTCTTCTAACAGGATCTCATCCACCTGTGTTTCTTGATTGGTGGCGAATCCGGTAATAAATATTCGAGACTCTATTCGTGTCAGGCTATTCCAACCTGTCAAGGTGTCGCGTTCAATGGATAAGGTGCTCAATTCATCCAAGTTGTCATTGAATACTTTTAGTTCGTTTCTATATCCAGTTTCCGATTGAACTGTTGCCACAACAAAAATGGAATCGTTATCTACCAATACATTCTGAGTCCCTCCTGGGTAGTATATGTCTCCCGCATCTCCGATTTCCGATGACTCAAAGATTTCTCCTGATGCTAAATCAATGGCAAGTAGATGAAGTTGTTGCCGGTCATTAAGCCAAACGTACGATTCTACAATCAATGATTCGTCAAGCACGTGAATGGATTGTCCACTAACACTTGCACCTTCAATTAGGTACGTTTCGCTCCAGGTTTGTGCTTGGGACAAAAGCGGCAAGAGCCACATGCATATGAAGACTATCTGACGATCCATTTCTGACTGTCTAAAACAACCTCGTTGGAAGTGAAGGTACAGCAATACATTCCTAACGTTACTTCTTCATTAACTAAATCGATGTAATCCCCGCCGCGAATATTTTTTAATTCTAGGATGCTTTGGCCTTGTTGATTCTTGATAGACATATCTCCTAACAACTCTTGGAAAGATCTATGAGTTTGTTTGTGATGGGTACATAGCCAACTCAGTAAGAGTAAACTTGCTCAGAAAGTAAGATTCTTCTCTAAAAAGCGTAACACCTGTTCACAACCAAACTCAACAAACTCAGTTTCACAATCATTCAAAACAATTTCCTGTTCATAATCACCTTGTAGACCCCATTGTTCACAATCACTTTCGTGGAAGCCATGTTCACAATCATCTTTTCCTTCATGCGAACAGAAATCAGTTATGCCGAAGTGAAATAGTCGATAAAGAGAATATCATCTATGCATATTCCCATCTCCCGTTCTACACATGCCAAAAATTACAGTTTCCACTAATTCCATAACATCAAGATACCTTGGTTAAGGCGGTAGAAAAAAATATTCACAGCATTATAGACTAGTGAGGTGAGATACTCGATGGATGAGATGTTGCTGGGAGGAAAGGTTTGTTTTGAGATTGCCCTATATATAAACTGAGTTGTGAACAGGAGGAGAAGAATGAGAATTGAGGTTATAGTGGACCGTGGACTGTAGTTTTCTAACTAGGTTTTGAACAAGCTTTTTTGCTGAATGAATGTGAAACGGAAATACCGAAATGTCATTGTGAACATGCAATCTCAAAACACGATTGTGGGTTATGTTCAGTTAAGTGTGTCATTGGATTCGAAGTCTATCCTTGTGAGTAATCATTAAAGTACTCAGGACTCTATTCCAAGACCGAGGAGGACTCCATCTCTTTTGGACCTTTTGAGTTACAAGGTAGAGTAGTTTTAGCAAGGCTCTTTCTGATGGTAATGCCCCCTTTGACTTAGTCGCTTTTCTGACCTGTCTATTGAACCCTTCAATGGAGTTGGTGGTGTACATGACCTTCTTAATGTGTTCGTCGTAGTTAAAGAAGGTAGCCAGGTGATCCCAGTTCCTGGTCCAAGAGTTAACCATGGCAGGATACTTTTCCTTCCATTTTTCTCTGAACGCTTCTAACTCTGTCTCTGCACGCTCAAGGTTGGACGCTTGGTAGATCTTTTTCATATCTCTGATTACTTCCCGCTTTTATCCCAACTCACGTAACGAGTAGAGTTCCTGATTTGATGTACAATACAGAGCTGTACATCCGTTTTTGGGAAGACAGTAGCAATAGCTTCTTTAAAGCCTTTGAGGTTATCAATGCTAGCGAGACTGTTCATTCAACTGTGTCTACTTAACTTAGATATGGAATGAAAAAGAAAAAATCAGACAAGCCTATTGTAATCGATCCGGATTCAGAGCTCTACAAGCG
>JAKVAV010000008.1 GCA_022448105.1 Flavobacteriales bacterium
CATTAGAAGCGGTGATGAATATTGATGAGCATCATTTTGATGAGACTCACTACTACGGAGTGGTTGTACTTCCTAAAGTTCAGGATTTTGTAGACTTCGGAATTGAGTTTGACTTGTTAGAGCATCCAAATAAGAGTATCAATGAGAAAGCAGTCACTAAAGCTGAATATTCAATTGCTAAAAGTACTGACTGTAGTTCTTTTCTGGCTGGATATCCGTCTTACGGTCTCTACGAGCAGATGATGGCTGATTATGCAGCCGAGTATCCTGAGATATGTCGCTACGAAGAATTCGGAGTGTTGCCTAGCGGACGAAAACTGATGGCTCTGGTGATTTCGGATAATCCAAATACCGAGGAGGATGAGCCTCGTTTTTTATATACCTCAACCATGCACGGTGATGAAACTGCAGGGTACATCCTCTCACTTCGACTGATCAAAGACATTCTTTGTAACTACCCTTCAGATCCACGAATAGCTAATTTGGTAGACAACGTTGAAATCTGGATCAATCCTTTGGCAAACCCAGACGGAACTTATGCCTGGGGAAATAATAATCTAAACGGCGCGAGAAGATCAAATTCCAACTTTGTCGATCTGAATAGAAACTATGAGGACCCTCAATTTGGAGAAAATCCTGACGGGAATTCTTACCAGCCAGAAACACAAGCCTTCATGACACTCGCTGAGAATGTTCACTTCGACATGAGCAGTAATATGCACGGCGGTGTTGAGGTAGCCAACTATCCATGGGATACATGGTCCTTCCAACATGCTGACGATGATTGGTGGGTATACGTTTGCCGAGAGTATGCTGATACGGCTCAGGCAAATTCACCAAACGGATATTTTGATTATCTCGATAACGGAATCACTAATGGCTACGACTGGTATCCGATAGCTGGAGGAAGACAAGATTACCAGACCTATTTTCATCGAGGAAGAGAGATGACCCTCGAATTGACCAATACGAAGTTTATGCCTTCGTCTCAATTTAATAGCCGTTGGAATTACAACCGAGACGCCCTTTATAATTACATGGAACAATGCCTTTACGGTTTAAGAGGAATTGTAACCGATGCCAGCACTGGGCAGCCTATCGTGGCTAATGTGAATATCGCATCTCACGATATGGACAATTCGGATGTGTTTTCAAGACTTCCGAATGGGAACTATCACAGATATCTCTTCGAAGGATCTTATGATGTTACTTATTCGGCTGAGGGATATGATTCACAGACTATTACAGTCTCAATTGCGAACAATCAAATCACTCTCCTGAATGTCGCTTTAAGTCCAGAAGGAGGAGTTTGTAACGCAGTTGCTGGGAGTATTTCTACTCAAAGTCAAGTTGGAAATATATGCGCTGGTGATAATGAGGCAGATATAATACAGGTAGATCTCAATGGAGGAAGTGGGTATGGAAGTATTTTCGGAATTGTAGATCAATCCAATAACGTTATGGGTTCTTCTCAGACAGGTATTTTCAATGTAAATAATCTTCCAACTGGAACCTATCGTATAAAGCACATGTACTATGCTCAGGGTGTAAATCCCGCGGTCTCCAATGCTTCAGAACTAACGGGATGTTACGCCCTTTCTAATTCTTTATTTTTTACCGTTAACAGAGTAGAAGGAGGTGCTATCTCAACTTCAGATGCCACTGTTGTCTGCGGAGATGACGGGCAGACTTCTGACCTGAATTTTAATTTAATTGGTGAAGAAGGTGCAAACTCCCGCTGGGCGGTTTTAAACTCATCTTTTACTAGTGTAGTCTCAGCATCCACACAACCTGACTGGGATTTTGATTCATTTGGGGCAGGCGTATACAGAGTAGTGCATGTTTCTTACGCAAATGGCGTGAATCTCGGTCAAGTTGATCCTCAAAATATTCAAGGTTGCTTGGATGTATCCAATACGATTACTGTAATCGTGAATAGCTGCGGATCAAGCCTTACGGAATACATTCCTGGAAATACGGCATCGATGCTCTTTACCCCAAAAGGATATGGAGATTATCAAGTTGAATTAATGGATGTAAATGGTCGTATTCTCGATAGGCTATTTGCTGGAGTAGGATATGAAAATCAGCCAATGCGATTGAGCTGGAACACTCAAGATTTGGCTACTGGAATTTATTTGATCAAGGTTAGCTCAACAGACTACTCCGAGACCAAGAAGATTATGATCGAGTAGTTTCGTTTTTTGGAACAGCCAATAAAAGAATGATTCCAATGACAAAGATGATTCCAATGGCCAGAACGGAGTGTCTTAAGTTGCCTGTGAGTTCGAAAATTAGTCCGAAGGCAAGTGTTCCAAGTACAGTTCCAACTTTGTCAGAAACATCATAAAAGCTAAAGTAAGAGGTATGATCGATGGTTTCTGGGAGAAACTTTGAATAGGTACTCCTACTTAGAGCTTGAATCCCTCCCATTACAAAGCCCACAATTGCTGCCAATATGTAAAACTCCACTGGCGTGGTTACGCTGAAGGCCATTACACAGATTCCAATCCAGATGGTGACCGCTGTGAGAAGCGCCTTTATATTTTCATATTTAGAACTTAACCAGGAGTGGAAGTACGCACCAATAATGGCGATGAATTGAATGATCAAAATGCTGATGATCAGCCCTTCATCAGGCATTCCAATGATCTCGTTTTTGGCAAATCCTACCGCCATGTACATAACAGTTTGCACTCCCATGTTGAATACGAAGAATGACAATAAGTACCTCTTGAGCCGTGTCGTTTTTTTTAGTCCCATCCACACCTTTCGCAATTCTACATATCCTCTATACAAGTATTCGCCTTTTACTTTCTTGCCGTAGATATTTCCGGGGAGTCTGCTAAAAGTGAATTGTGCGAAACCTATCCACCAAATCCCGACCATAACGAAGGATAATCTCGCCGGCATGTCACCATCGCTAAAACCGAATGTTTCAGGATTCATGATCATAAAAAGGTTTATAATAAGAAGGATAATGCTGCCAATATAACCGAGTGAGAATCCTCTTGCGCTTACACTGTCTTGTCGGTCGACGGATGCTATTTCAGGTAAGTAGGCATTGTAGAAAACTTGACTGCCAGAATATCCTACACCTGCAAGTACGGTCATCAAAAGGCCAAATCCTAAATAGTTTGCGTCAAAAAAGAATAGGCCTACGCAGGCGAGTCCGCCCAAATAACAAAAAAACTGCATGAACCGTTTTTTCTGACCCGAATAGTCAGCTATGCCCGAAAGGAGCGGGGAGATGAGCGCAACGATCAAAAAAGAGGCGGAAAGAGTGTAGGAGTAGAGCGCAGTATTTTTGAAGGTTTTTCCGAAAAATTCAAGCTCCGCCTGGGTGTTATTTTCGTAAAAAATTGGAAAAATCGAAGATGTGATCACAAGTGAGTAAACAGAATTTGCCCAATCGTACATCGCCCAGCCATTGATCGTCTTCTCATCGTCTTTTCTCAGCGCGCTTACAACGGCTCCTTTGGCTACTTGCATTTTGGAAAATTAGAAAAATTGATTGAATGCACTTCTTTTGTTTAGCCTACATATCCACAATAAAGAACTCAACCCTTCGATTTCTAGCTCTTCCTGCCTTGGTTTCGTTACTCTCAATTGGGTCTTTTCGACCAAAGCCTCGTGAAGTCAGTCGCTGTGCTTCTATTCCGTATTCTATGAGCCAATCCTTGACTGCCTTAGCTCTAGCTTCACTCAATTCCATATTATAAGAATCATTGCCGCGATTGTCGGTGTAGCCTCTCAGCTCGATTTTCATAGAAGGATGGTCATCCAAGATTCGCTTTAATGCCAAAAGCTGCACCACCGATTCTTTGAGGAGTTCGGACTCAGAGGTTTCAAAAAAAACATTCCTCAAAGTGATGCTTTCTCCCTCTTTAAGAACTATTGGTGTTTCTTCTGACGAACAATCGGCAACGCCATCTTCTCCAATAGTCGCCAAGCAAAAATCATCAAAGTAATACCGCACTTGAAAATACCTAATGTCCGGGTTCACTCCCGTTTCGGGTAGCGCATTCTTTTTTGCGCGGGGCTTTTCAAAATGAACGGATGCCATATTCTCTGAATCGCCCTTCTTCTTTTTGGATTTCTTCTTCTGTTCCTTGATGTATTTTTTTTGTTCCTCTGGAGCCATGTATAGCCAGCTCATGTCCTTCTTTTCCGACTCTTCCGTCGATGACAATTCAGAAACATCATATCTTGTCTCAGCTCTTCTAATTTCTTCGGTTTGAGTCGCTGCGAAATATCCGAGTGTTAAATACTCCTCTCCACCCTTCGCTGTATAGTTTGCTTCGAGTCTGAACCAATGAAACCTGTTTGAATCAGGAAGTTCTAGGTTGAGTTGAGGGGCTAGATATAAGTCACCAGGGATGTGTGTACTCAAAGGAGATGAACCAAAATAAACACCAATTAATTTCTGAACATACGCATTGAAACACTTGGCCCGCATGAGTCTAGCATAAAAGCTAATCTGATAACTCTCACCTGCTCTCATGGGTTCAAGAAGCTTTACATGTAAAAATTCGTTCTCCTGATTATTGTACATGCAAAGGCCATTAACGTACTGACCAGTTCTAGCCTGATGGTAAGTGAGTGAATCTGTTTTCTCATAGTGATAATAGGCCCCCTGAGGCTGCACCCATTGATGTGCTAAATCGGTAAATACCTCTTCAAAACTTGGGTTAGGGACGAGATTTTGACTGGCTACGGCCAAGACAAAGGTGGCTAATATCAACGTGATAAAACTTTTCACGAAATAAATTTTATCCAAAAGAAAAGCGCTACCTGAGCGCTTTTTTTGAAAGGAGATAAGGAAAACTATAGAGCGATTTTAAACTCAACTCTTCTGTTTTTTGCCAAAGATAGCGGGGTCGACATGGTCGAAACGGGTTGTTTATCATCCATTGACTTATAGAGTATTCTTTTCCTGTCGATGCCTTTTTCAGCCATGTATTCACGGGTATTTTTCGCCCGGTCTAAGGCCAGTGTTTTCAGGCTCGATTCATTTTTAGCAAATTCTACTTCTTCTTTATCAGAGTGGCCGGTAATCTCCACTCTCATGGCTGGATTCACCTTCATGAGTTCAATGATCTGGTCCACCGTTCTTTTCGCGGAACCCACCAATTCAGATTTGTATTGATAGAAATATGCGTCTATGGCTTCTACTTTCTCACCCATTGGCATATCAGCCGGAATTTGGACGGTGGACGAATAGATCACTTTGCTTTCAGGAATTTTAGTATTTCCGCAACCACAGTTTTCGGTTGCCTGAATCTCTCTGATTTCGATGGCGTCGATGTAATAATATGCCGCAGCTTCTGGTCCCTTTTCGAATTCGGAAGAAACGCTCATGGTCTCATAAGAAGTGCGTTCATCGGTAGAAAAGTTCCCGATGGTCAAATAGCGCTCACCTCCTGTGGCATTGTATTTTTTACAGTATTCCCACCACCCATCTTGGGTAGATACCACATCGTTTTTATCTGTCAGTAATACATCATTTCTGACAATAGAGGTTTCACCTTTTTTCTCGACCTTTTTAGTTGAGAGAACTACTCCAAGATTATTCGAGGCGTAAAGACTTCTTTCAGCCAATGATGCTCTGAATTTTATACAGTAAAGACCATTATCTTCAAGTTTCTTTTTTAGCGAAACGCCGATATATGTGCGTGGGAGACGCGCTCTGTAACTGTATGCATGCAGGCCCGCATAGTTGTCACCATCGAAGGGCACTTCCGAGCCGTACATATTGTCAGGAATTTTTACATATCTCGACCTAGTTTCAGTCGCGAAAAGTTCAGACATAGCTGAAGTTGGATCGTACCATCCCTCCGCCAGATTGAATTCGTCATATCTTCTGAGATCTTCTCCTTCAACTTGTTTTTCGAAGCTCCAATTCGGTACCAAATTGTCTTCATTATCTTCCTGAGCGGAGAGACCTACACTTATGAGTAAAGAGCTTGCGATGAGTGAAGTAGCGATTCTATTCATGTCGGTATTCTTTTACTGTATTTATAAAGGTTTTTACCGCTTCTGGTCTCATATCGGGATAAACACCGTGGCCCAAGTTAGCGATGTGGGGATGACCTACAAAAGCAGCCATCATTTTTTTTGTGTGATATACAATATCCCTGCCAGAGGAATATAGGACAGCGGGATCCAAATTTCCTTGAAGGGTTTTTCCTAAGCATTGCTCTCTGGCAAAAGAAACTGGAACATTCCAGTCAAGCCCCACGGTATTGCACTGCAGAGAGGCGAGATCCTTAATGCTAAAATTAGCTCCTTTAGCGAACAAGGTAATAGGGGCTAAACCAAAAAGAGCATCTGTAATTTTCTTCATGTATGGCAGAGAAAAGTCCCTGTAGAGTTCTTGACCAAGAACACTTGCCCAAGAATCAAAGATCTGTATGAGATGTGCTCCAGCATTGATTTGACCTTTGAGGTAGGCGATTGTGGAATCGGTGATCATCTGCATCAGTTGATGAGCTAGCTCTGGATTTGCATAGATCAGTTTGCGGGCGTTCGAAAAAGTCTTGGATCCACTTCCTTCTACCATATAGCAGAAAATGGTAAATGGAGCTCCAGCGAAGCCTATGAGCGGAACCCTACCATTGAGCTCATTATTGGTGATTTTGATGGCTTCGTATACGTAGGATAGCTCTTCAGGATCACAAACTTTAACTTGTTCTAGGTCCTTATGTGTTCGAATTGTTTTTTCAAATAGCGGCCCTTTTTTTTCTACCATTTGGTAAATCAGACCCATTGCTTCAGGAACTACAAGAATGTCCGAAAAGATGATTGCAGCATCTACCCCTAAGATGTCGACAGGTTGAATGGTGACTTCTGCAGCTCTCTCAGGAGTTTCTACCAATTCTTTAAACCCCGAAAGGGATGCTCTAACCGCTCTGTATTCTGGAAGAATTCTCCCAGCTTGACGCATTAGCCAAACCGGAGTTCGTTTAGTTTTTTCTCCTCTTGCTGCGCGAAGAATAAGATCGTTTTTGAGGTCGCTCATAATCGGGTGATAAAAGTAATCTAAATCGAAGTACCATTGCTAGATTCTACAGCCGAAACGAATTGAAAAGAATCTACCTATTACCTCTTCTGTTCCTGAGGGATTAATTACCGTTCCGTTAGGGATTCTGAACGACTCTCTTGGGGCGTCATATTCTTTGTATATCAGTCCTATGGAGAAGGTGAGCTCTATGTTATCGTACGCCTTGTGTGAGAACCCAACAAATGGATTCAGGTATTGATCCCAAATTTGATCTTCCCAAGCATAGTAGGTTCCTATTGAGCTACCTAGTAGGAGACGGGTTTTTCCTTTTCCGGGAAGAAACCGGAACTCGCCAAAAAGAGGTAAGTATCGTTCTGATTCATAAAGATGTAAGCCCGTTCCAGCTCCGATACTGAAGTAATCCGCCAAATTGATGGAGTAGGCAGTTTGAATTCCTGCCATGTTAACATTCTCAACTTCAAGTAGGCCAAAACCCATGTTGAACTCGATGCTCACCTGATCGTCAAACTTCTCTTCTTTCAGATATTTCTTTTGATCGAAATCTCCTTTTTGGGAGAAGATTGATCCAGAAAGAACTACACTCAAAAAAAGAAACGAATATCTCAAGTTGAAATTTTAGACGAACAACTACGAAGAAAGCGATTCTGTTTTTGAAAGGGTATCGAGACTTAACGAAAGGTAAAAATCCTACGGGGAAAGTGATGCACAAAAAAACCGCCTTGCTGAAAAGCAAGACGGTCTTAGAATTAGTGTGTTTATTGCTTAGAAGTTGTAAGCAGCTCTAACTCCCAGATAAGAATTTGTTTGATTTTCAGTTGTAGTTTCGAAAGTAACTGGATCAATCGTTTCTACTTCAGATGTTATGAATTGATAGCGCAAAGAAAGTGAGATATTTTCGTTCAAGAAAAAACCTACTTCTGGAGCAAAGCTTAAATCTGTAGTACTATCTGATTCGTCATTAGCGCTTGTGCTATTGATGTGTACACCAACCAATCCGCTTAAAAACAACCCCTCTTTTTGTTCACTCAAATAATAGCGACCACCAACCTGTAATGGGATTTGGGTTATACTGGTTTCAATAGTTGTTCCCAGAATCTCTATGTCATCTACAGAATAGAATAGCACACCTGCATGAGCGAGTACAGCAAACTGATCAGAAAGTCCAATTTCAAAATTTCCAGACCCACCAATTCCGAGATTGGCTGCGTCACCAAAGTCTCCAATTGGAAGAGCGATTTCTAGACCGGCAGAACCGAAGCTTTCTTGAGCGTTTGCATTATTAGCAGCGAATGTGAAAGCTGCAACTAACATTAATAAACCAAATAGCTTTTTCATTTTGTAAGGTTTTTGTTTCGGCGGTAAATATAGGCATGTAAAGAAACTCACAACCTGATTTTTGTCATTTTTCAATTGAAAATTATCTTAAACATCAGATTACCAATAATTTAAAATGAATATAAGTCTGTCAGTTCAATTAATCCCTGGTTTTTTTCTTTTTGGAAGTTATGCATTGAGATTAAGGTATATATGCTCTTTTTGATGCTTTTAATGATCCCCATGAGGTCGAAGTCAGCGAACATCCAGAAATTGTTAAAAAACCAATTTAATTAACCCTCTTGTTGCTTAATTAAGTTCAAGGCAGAACCCGCCTTAAACCAATCGATCTGATTTTGATTGTAGGTGTGGTTAGCCATTATCTTTTCCTCAGATCCATCAGCATGCTTGAGCGAAAGTGTTAATGGTTTGCCCGGAGCAAATTGATCCAAATCGAAGGTGTCGAAGGTGTCATCTTCTCGAATTTTGTCGTAATCTGATTCGTTTGTAAAAGTGATTCCTAGCATCCCTTGTTTTTTTAAATTGGTTTCATGAATGCGCGCAAAGGACTTGACTAGAACCATTCGAACTCCCAAGTGACGGGGCTGCATGGCAGCATGTTCACGGGAAGATCCTTCTCCGTAGTTGTGATCCCCAACCACAATTGAGGATATTCCTTGCGCCTTGTAAGCCCTTGCTGTGTCGGGAACGGATCCATACTCTCCAGTTAATTGATTTTTGACACTATCCGTTTCCTTATTGAAGGCATTCACTGCACCGGTAAGCGTATTATTTGAAATATTATCGAGATGCCCTCTATAACGCAGCCAAGGTCCGGCCATGGAGATGTGGTCTGTAGTGCACTTTCCGAAAGCCTTTATTAAAAGTTTCATGCCTGTAATATTCTTCCCATCCCACGGTTCAAAAGGGATAAGTAGCTGAAGCCGCTCGGAATCTTCTTTGACGACTACTTTAATATTGCTTCCATCTTCAGCCGGAGCATTGAAACCGGGGTCCTCCACGTCAAAACCTTTAGGTGGTAATTCATGACCGGTAGGTTCTGCAAGCTTCACTTCTTCGCCTTTATCATTAACGAGTGTATCAGTAATAGGATTGAAGGTTAGATCACCAGATATCGCAATTGCCGCGACCATTTCTGGTGAAGCTACAAAGGCGTGAGTGTTTGGATTTCCGTCCGCACGTTTCGAAAAGTTTCGGTTAAACGAATGAATAATGGAGTTCTTTTCACCTTTCTCTGCTCCGGTTCTCGCCCATTGACCAATGCAAGGACCACAAGCATTGGTGAAGATTTTGGCGCCTAGCTTCTCGAAGGTTTCAATAAATCCATCTCTCTCTATAGTGTACCTCACCTGCTCCGACCCAGGATTGATTCCAAATTCTGCTTTGGGACGCAACCCTTTTGCCAGAGCGTCTTCAGCAATAGAACATGCTCTTGAAATATCTTCGTAAGATGAGTTAGTGCAGGAACCAATCAACCCCCATTCTATTTGTTTTGGCCATTCTGTATCTCTTATTTTTTCTTTCATTTCGGCAACTGGAGTGGCTAAATCTGGAGTGAAAGGGCCGTTAAGATGAGGTGATAAAGTTGAGAGGTCGATTTCAATCAACTGATCAAAGTACTTTTCGGGATTCGCATAAACTTCTGGGTCACCAGTCAGATGCTCTTTTATTTCATTTGCAGCATCAGCCACTTCGGCTCTACCAGTAGCCCTGAGGTAGCGCTCCATTGATTCATCATAGCCGAATGTGGAAGTGGTAGCTCCGATTTCAGCACCCATGTTGCAGATGGTTCCCTTTCCGGTGCAGGACATGCTTTTAGCCCCTTCGCCAAAATATTCAACGATGCAACCTGTTCCACCTTTTACGGTGAGAATCCCCGCTACTCTGAGAATAACATCTTTAGGTGCTGTCCACCCGTTGAGCTTGCCGGTCAGCTTCACTCCAATCAGCTTTGGAAACTTTAGCTCCCACGGCATTCCTGCCATTACATCTACAGCGTCAGCGCCTCCGACACCAACGGCGACCATTCCGAGACCTCCTGCATTCACTGTGTGGGAATCAGTTCCTATCATCATTCCACCAGGAAAGGCGTAGTTTTCTAATACAACCTGATGAATAATTCCAGCTCCCGGTTTCCAAAAACCAATGCCATATTTGTCAGAAACCGATTCTAAGAAATTGAAGACTTCTGAACTGTTGTTGATGGCATTTTGCAAATCTTCAGACGCTCCAATTTTTGCCTGAATAAGGTGATCACAATGCACGGTAGAAGGAACAGCGGTTTTTTTCTTACCAGCTTGCATGAACTGCAGAAGCGCCATCTGCGCGGTAGCATCTTGCATGGCAACACGGTCTGGTGCAAAATCGACGTAGGATTTCCCGCGTTCAAAGACATCTTTTGCTTCGCCTTCTGTGAGGTGAGAATAGAGTATTTTTTCCGAAAGTGTAAGTGGTTTATTTAGAATTTTTCTTGCTGCTGTGATGCGCTCAGGATAGCGCGAATACACCGCCTTGATCATGTTCAGATCGAATATCATTAGGTGGAATTTTAGTTGTTCGTTTGAAGTACTGCCAAAGTACCAAATTATGATAAGCGGTTGAGTCGCTGATGCGTTGATTCCTACCTTTATCGCCACGATTTACACCAGTTCTAAATAGTGAATAGACTTCCCTTTGAAAATATAAAAGTGGCGCTAAGGTCGATTGCTGGTCAAAGACTGAGAACTACATTGACTTCTTTGATTATCGCGGTCGGTATCATGGCTTTAGTAGGGATATTAACGGCGATAGACGCGCTGAGCAATAAGATAGAAAGTGACTTTTCTAGCATGGGAGCGAATACATTCAATATCCGATCTAATTCGGGTTCTGTATCCGTTAGGAGTAAGGGAAAGAAAAAGATGAGAAACGAGATAATTAGTTATGATCAGGCCGTTTCTTTTCTAGATAGATTTGATTATCCGTCAACTAATTCAGTCTCAGCAATGATCAGTTTTACTGCTGTAGCTAAATTTAGATCTGAAGAGACAAATCCAAATGTGCAAGTCATAGCCGCTTCTGAGAATTACCTCAAAACCTCTGGTTACGAGATTGACGAAGGAAGAAATTTTACCTCAACTGAGAGTGTGGAAGGAAAGCCAGTAGCTGTCATAGGAAAGGACGTCGCAGATAAGTTATTTAACAACGGTTTAATTAGTCCACTCGATCAACCAATTTTTGTTGGTTCCAATCGATATGTGGTTGTCGGTGTAATGAAAGGTAAAGGCAATAGCGTGGGATTTAGCGGTGATAATCAGGTCATCTTGCCTTTGAATAATGCGAAGTTGAATTATAGCGGAGCGAATACAAATTATGTAATCAATGTACAGACGACTAGGGCAGAAGATCTGCAAACGGCTAAATCTATTGCCTCTGGATTGATGCGAGTGATAAGGGGAGATCGTCCAGGTGAAGGGAATAGTTTTGACACTACTCAAAGCGACAGCCTCGCAAATTTGGTGTTGGATCAAATTGGTATTATTGCTCTAATTGCAACCTTTATTGGTGGAATTACTCTTCTTGGAGCCGCCATAGGGCTGATGAATATAATGCTTGTTTCTGTGACAGAGCGCACTAGAGAAATTGGAGTTCGCAAAGCTATCGGTGCTGCTGCAGGAACGATTCGAAATCAATTCTTGGTGGAGGCCATTGTCATTGGTCAGATCGGCGGATTGCTAGGAATCATTCTGGGCATCGCGATGGGTAATGTTATAGCTTATTTTATCGGAAGTGATTTCATTGTCCCTTGGTTGTGGATAATTGGAGGAGTAATTCTTTGCTTCTTTGTAGGGGTAATTAGCGGATACTATCCTGCTAAAAAAGCAGCATCTCTCGATCCTATTGAATCATTGCGGTACGAATGAGTTTATCGAAATCGACAGAGTGCTGATTTACATTTGTAAATTATTCCCGCTTTTTAGGCGTGTAGCAGAATAGGGCGGTAAGATTAACTTACCTACTCCCATAGAACCTTTCGACTCACAAGTTGATAATGGCGCTTACCAGTATTTGTCTCTCAAATCCGCTCCAAAGATTATGATTTGTGTTCACTGAGCACGTGAGAATCAAATATCTCCATCTAAGGCAATTTCTCCTCCATATCAATTGCAATTTGATGCTAGATTGTCAGAATAAAAGACTTCCTATCCTAAATTTATTGCAAGGCTTCTATTTACAATTCAAAGATTGGCTAAGCATTGTACATGACGAAAGATGAAGAGATGATAGCAGATTTAACAGAAATCAAATGGTCAGCTTATTGAGAGGTGAAGTATTCCGTTACGGATCCTTGGCAATTCATGAATGTCAATAAGAAATGCATCATACATAGAGATATCTGCTATTAACTTAGATGACAAATCAAAATCTATCTATGCATTCTCAGAACTGAATATGCTAGGTAGTAAAATCGAACTTTATATAATTAATGACCGCACTATTTTCGCTGGAGGTTTAGAAAAAATGCGCGAAGATTGAGCTAGCCTTGTTTATCCGCTTTTTTCAAGATCGCGTATTCTCGGTAAGTCCGGACAGAATGTAATGTCCATCGGCTAAAAATGAATCTAATCGGTGGTCGGGATAGAGTTCGGTGCTGAATTTAAATAAGAGAAAGCTTTTAGTGCCTGTTTTTGGATAATCTAGTTTGTAAATACCTCTTCTCTCAAAAATATGGTGCAAGCTTGTCATGGTTGGTTTTTTAGAAAATACTGGACTTGAAGAACTCATAGAAGCCATTCGCTAGATTCATTTTGGGCTCTGTTTACCTCTGAGATAATATCAAGAATCAAATTTGAAAATATGTTGTTGTTGAAGTAGAATACCATTCCTATCATGGGTGTACTCACCGCCCGAAAGAAGAAGTTGATCTAGCTTATTGCCGATGGAACCCCAAGTTCATAAACTGTTGTGCAGTTGTTTACCATACTTCCCTGTAAACCAATCCAAAAAACATTCATCCAAAACGCCAAGTTCGTATGCCGCTAGTCTGATTAAACAACCAGTTGAGAGAGGCTTTTTGCAACAATTAACTCCTTGCTTTACATATTCCTTCTGTACTGGCCGCCAACTTCGAAGAGTGCATTGGTAATTTGTCCCAAAGAGCATATTTTCGTGGCCTCCATCAACGCTTCAAAAAGATTTTCATTTTTCAAGGCCACATCTTGAACCTCTTTGAGTACTTCTTGCCCTCTGCCTCCTGTCCGATGGTGAAGCTTGTCCCTCGTTTCGATTTGGGCTTCTTTCTCTTCGGTCGTGGCGCGGATGACTTCACCCGGAGTTAGGGTAGGAGATCCAGATTTGCTGAGGAAAGTATTCACTCCGATCAAAGGTAGTTCGCCGGTGTGTTTGAGCGTTTCATAGTAAAGGCTTTCTTCTTGAATTTGGCTTCTCTGGTACATAGTTTCCATTGCACCCAAGACTCCACCTCTTTCGGTAATTCTATCAAACTCTTTAAGGACAGCTTCTTCAACTAAATCAGTTAGCTCTTCAATGATAAATGACCCTTGAATTGGATTTTCGTTCTTCGCTAAACCAAGCTCTTTGTTGATGATCAACTGAATGGCAATGGCTCTCCTAACCGATTCTTCGGTAGGGGTGGTGATCGCTTCGTCATACGCATTGGTGTGCAGCGAATTGCAATTGTCATAAATCGCATAGAGCGCCTGAAGTGTCGTCCTGATATCATTAAAGTCAATCTCTTGAGCATGGAGAGATCTTCCAGAAGTTTGAATATGATATTTGAGCATTTGAGCTCTTGGGTTTGCCCCATATTTTTCTTTCAACGCTTTTGACCAAATACGTCGAGCTACTCTTCCTATTACTGCGTATTCAGGATCAATCCCGTTACTGAAGAAGAAAGACAAATTCGGACCGAATGCGTTAATGTCCATTCCCCTGCTTAAATAGTATTCCACGTAAGTAAAGCCATTTGCCAGAGTGAATGCCAGCTGCGTAATTGGATTTGCGCCAGCTTCGGCAATGTGGTAGCCAGAAATAGATACACTGTAGAAGTTTCTGATCTTCTGGTCGATAAAGTATTGCTGCACATCTCCCATTAGCCTCAAGGCAAATTCCGTGGAGAAGATGCAGGTGTTCTGAGCCTGATCTTCTTTAAGAATATCAGCCTGAACCGTTCCTCTCACAACAGCTAAGGTTTTTGCTTTGATATCAGCATAAACATTGGCTGGAAGTACTTCATCCCCAGTGACTCCAAGGAGCATTAGCCCCAGACCGTCATTGGTCTCTGGGAGATCTCCTCTGTATTCGGGTTGAGGAACACCTAGTTTTTTGTATTTCGCCTCAATTTTTTTGGCGACCTCTTTTTCTAGACCATTTTCTTTGATGTAAATCTCACATTGCTGATCGATGGCTGCATTCATGAAGAAGCCGAGCAGCATTGGTGCTGGACCGTTGATGGTCATGCTCACCGAAGTAGTAGGGTCGCAAAGATTGAACCCAGAATAGAGCTTCTTGGCATCATCGAGGCAGCAGATACTCACTCCAGAATTTCCTATTTTACCGTAAATGTCTGGTCTGTGATCAGGGTCATTTCCGTAGAGGGTAACAGAGTCAAAAGCGGTACTTAATCGAGCTGCAGGCATGCCCACGCTTACGTAATGAAAGCGGCGATTTGTCCTCTCCGGCCCACCTTCACCGGCAAACATTCTGGTAGGATCTTCACCTACTCTTTTAAACGGATAAATTCCAGCGGTATACGGAAATGAGCCAGGAACATTCTCTTGCAAAGTCCAGCGAAGAATGTCACCCCAGCTTCGGTACTTTGGGGTAACCACTTTTGGGATAGCTGAATTTGAGAGTGATTTTGTGTGAGTAGGAACCCGAATCTCTTTATCTCTCACTTTGAAGATGAATTCATCAGCTTTGTAGCTGTCTTTTAAGTCTTTCCAACCGACGATGATATCCCAATTGTGAGGGTCGAGGTCTTTTTTGATTGTCTCAAAACGCTCATCCAATTGCCTGACCAATTCATCGACATCTTTATCAACCGACTCATTTTTTAATTTCTCTGGTCCTCCCATCATAAGGAGCGACTGCGCTAAACTGTAGAGCTTGTCGGCGGTCTCTGCTTGTTGAGAAGCCCTCGTATCGTAAGCTCGATTGTTTTCCGAAATCTCCGATAGGTATCTCGTTCGATTCGGCGGGATGATGTAAATCTTTTCAGACATCTCGCTGGAGACACCGAAGTTGGTCTCCAAGTCTGCTTTGGTTTCTTCTCTGACCTTCATCATCAACGAACGATATAGCGCATTCATTCCGGGATCGTTGAACTGTGAAGCAATGGTGCCGTGAACGGGTAGTTCATCGTCCTTGGCATCCCAGAGCTGGTGATTTCTCTTGTATTGCTTTTTCACGTCGCGAAGTGCATCAAGTGCCCCGCGCTTATCGAATTTGTTGATGGCGATGAGATCGGCAAAATCGAGCATGTCGATTTTTTCAAGCTGAGTAGCTGCTCCGTATTCTGGAGTCATCACGTAAAGTGAAACGTCGCTGTGATCGAGGATTTCGGTGTCGCTCTGACCAATTCCAGATGTCTCCAAAATGATCATATCAAATTCGGCTGCCTTCAAGATTGAAAGAGCGTCCGCCACGTGTTTACTAAGTGCTAAATTGCTTTGACGAGTTGCGAGTGAGCGCATATAGATACGATCACTATTGACGGAATTCATTCTAATTCTGTCTCCTAAGAGCGCGCCTCCGGTTTTCCTTTTGGATGGATCAACAGATACGATCGCCAAGGTCTTGTCTTCAAAATCAATCAAAAATCGGCGAATGAGTTCATCCACTAAGGATGATTTTCCTGCACCTCCTGTACCCGTGATTCCTAGAATTGGAGTATTCACTTTTTTGGCGATATCTCGAATTCTTTGCATTTCCTCTTTGAAAGATTCAGGATAATTCTCTGCGGCAGAAATTAACCGAGCGATACTCAGTTTATCTTTGCTTTTGAAGGTTTTTACTTCACCATTTAAGTTTTGACCCGTTGGAAAATCAGATTTTTCCACCATGTCGTTGATCATCCCTTGGAGACCCATTTTGCGCCCATCATCTGGGTGGTAAACCCTTGAGATTCCGTATTTGTGAAGTTCGGCAATTTCTTCTGGTAAGATGGTTCCACCGCCCCCACCAAAGATCTTGATATGGCCTGCTCCTTTCCCTTTGAGCAAGTCAAACATGTATTTAAAGTACTCCATATGGCCTCCTTGATAGGAGGTCATGGCGATAGCCTGAGCATCTTCTTGGATGGCGGTATTAACGACCTCTTCCACGCTGCGATCGTGTCCGAGATGAATTACCTCACATCCAGTCGACTGAATAATCCTACGCATTAAATTTATTGCGGCATCGTGTCCATCAAATAAAGACGCAGCCGTGACTATTCTAACCTTATGCTTTGGCTTGTAAGGAGCAATGGTTTCCATAAAATTTCAAGTTGGTGGCTCTCTTATTGAACCGTAGCTCAAATAGAGTCCACAAAAGTAAGGAAGTTAGTGGAAAGCTTCCATCCATTCAACCTTATTGCCACTGAAAAATGCTCCACTCTAACTAAAGAAATTTGGATACAGAAAGGCCTAGAGCAAATGAATTGTATACGTCAAGCTTTAGGTCATAAGTGACGTTGGCTCCAAATTCCCATCCTTTCCCAATTTCAAAACCATACTCCAACCCGAAGTGAATAAGTGCCAGATGCTCTTCTTTTTCTAGCTCAATTCCAGCTCCAACTAAAGGGGTTAGACCATTTTCGAGCTTGTAGAGAAAAACTCCGATCAGTGCAAGTGGACGCTCCCTTTCCAAAATTTGTTCATCTTCTTGACGACTCACAATGAATGACTCTGTGATTACATCTGAGTGCAATCCAATGGCCATATTCTCTTTGATCCAAAAATCGTAGTTGAGACCAAATGAAGCTAGAGTTGTCCAGTCTTTATTATTCTCAGAATCCACTCTTAAATACGTGTGGCTAGGCATAAAAGTAAAACGGTGTTTTTCACTTCTTTCTGATTCGTTTCCCTGCGAGAATGAACTTATCGTCAAAATGCACGCCAGAGCTATGATTATGGGCCTTTTCATGGGTTAGTTTTTGTTTGCGACACATCTAAATCCAAGGTGGTTCTGCCCTGAGTCAAAACTTGTAGCCATTCTAGCAGAGGGTCTGTAATTAGAACAGTATTGTTCGCTGCACAAAAATGAACCTCCTTTGATTACTCGTTTTTCTGTTGCGTAAGGATCATTGGGGTCAAAGCTCGACGAAGGGCCAAGTGGATTTCTACAGACTTTCAGGCCCATCGCCGCGTATTGTTTCTTGATATCTGGTTGATAATAGTCCGATGTCCATTCCCACACGTTTCCGATCATATCGTAAATTCCATAACTGTTTGGCTCGAATGAACCGACGGGAGCAGAGTATTTGAATCCGTCTAGGGCTTTTAGATCGTATGGGAACTCACCTTGAAAAAAATTCGCTAAGTATATTCCATTAGGGGTTAGTTCGTCTCCCCATTGAAATTGCGAATCACCAGAATTACCACGTGCAGCAAATTCCCATTCAGCCTCGGTTGGGAGTCTTTTTCCCGCCCAATCGCAATAGGCTAACGCATCCTCATAGGCAATATGGACTACAGGATGATTTTCTTTTCCTGTGAGATCGGAATCAGGCCCATATGGGTGTCTCCAGTTGGCACCTGGTTGCCAGCGCCACCATCTACGAATATCATCAAAAGGAACTGGCTCTGTAGGAGGTGTGAAAACTAAGGAACCTGCCGCTAGTAGGCTGTCCGCAGGTCTTGGTGTGCCTGGCGCTAGCTCCTTCGAGAGTTCATTCCAATCAATATCTCTTTCGGCAATAGTTATATAACCAGTAGCATCAGTAAAGGCTCTAAATTTGGCATTAGTTACTTCAGTGGTGTCAATGTAAAAACCACTGACCTCTACCTTAACTGTCGGGCCTTCATGATTTTCGGCAAAATCTCCTTCACTGCCCATCACATAGACACCTCCTTCTACCCAGATCATACCTTCAGTATCTGACTTCGAGGTGGATATCTTTTCCTTGTCAGGGACAGCATCTTGTGCAGACTCAGCAGTTTTAGTAGTACAAGATGACAGCACGATAATTGCGGAACAGATGCCTACTGCAGGAATGAACCTAGTCATATGGGTAAATCGTTTTCCAATCACTTTCCATGTCAACTATTAGCCAATCTTTAGAGATGGCTTCATCTAGTCCTTTGTCGAACTTTCCGATGTGAGAATCTCTATCATAAGCGTACTCTCGCAGGCTGTCCGTGTGATGAATGTATGCCATCAATCGGTTACCACTTCCACTTTCCGTGTATTGCAACATTGCTAAATCTCCATCGCTATTTCCAAAGGCAATTATCGGGATTTTACCAATTATTCGTTCGATGTTAATGGGCTTGCCTTCTTGGTCATCGATAAATTCAATTTCTGGTAAACGAATAATTTTCCCATCGACGAATTCGCGTTTTATTGTACTTCCTATAATTTGCTCGGCCGGTATGCCATATACCTCCTTCAGTGCCGCTCGCATGAATGATACACCTCCACCGCTTACAATGTATGTTTTGTAGTTGTTGAGTCTCAAATAATCCAATAGTTCAACCATTGGCTTGTAAATGTTCTCAACGTACAATTTTCCGGTCACTGGGTGCTTTGCCGTGTCGGCCCAAGCTGTTACCGAGGATTCAAATTCTGCTTCGGTCATTCCAGCGTGGGTTGTCATAATCACTTTGATCAATCCTTTCTCTCCTTCTCGAAGAATTCCCTTGATATCTCCTTGAGCAGCAGCGCTTAAAACTGGATCTTGGTCCCACTCAGGATGATCTGGTTTCAATTTCTTGACCTTGTCGATGGCGTAGGCCAATTGAAAATAATAAGGTTGTTCCGCCCATAAAGTGCCATCGTTGTCAAATACGGCAATTCGATCTTCAACTGCTACAAAAGATGGGTTAATCGAGTCAATTGATTGTTCCACAAACTTGATTATTCTTTCACGCGTAACCCCATCATTCCAGGATGGCAAGGCACTTTCCACATTTGTGTTTTTGCTAACCTGATCTTCTTCGCTCTCAGATTTTTTGTCTGATGAAACACATGAATGCAGCAGTGCAAATAAAACGATAGTGAAGTTGATTTTTCTGCTCATGAAATACTGTATTTTTTCAAATATAGAAGTTCATATCCAAGAATCTGTTCTGATGGTTTGTGATTATCATAGAAATGAAACAAAAGCGCCGCGGATTTCCGCGGCGCTTTTTTCAAACCAAAAAAATGATTAGGGTTTTAACCGCTAACCTTCTTTCTCACTATTGCATTAAAAGCCTCACCGACTCACGAGTATTGTCCTTTATTACTTCTACAAGGTAGATGCCATTTTCTAGTTCATTCATGTTAAGATTAACTCTGTTCAACCCTTCCTGGAAAGTCATTATTCTTTCCATAGCTAGTTTTCCTTGAGCATCAAATACCTGAATAAGACCTTGACCTTTACTCATAGAGTTGTAAGATAAGTTTACATTGTCTTGAGCTGGGTTTGGAGCTACATTAACCCATGCAGAGTTGTGGTCCATGGCAAAAATTTCAGTCACCACTTCATTTGTCATAGATGAGTTATTCCATTGACGATCATCATCAAAACGGATTACTTCTTCTGAGTAACCAGATCCGTTCTCCACTCCAATTGAAGGTGGAATGTAGAATACAGACTGGAACGCAGTGTAAGCTCCGGCAATAAGAGGGTTTTGAGAACATCCACATCTTACTCTAAAGTTGTAAGTTGTGAAAGGAACAAGCTGATTGACAGGTGCAATAAAGTTGCTTGCGTTAGCACCTGGCCTGATAATGCTTGCCTGCTGAGGACCATCACCAACTATGATGTTGATCTGGCAACCAATCTGACCTTCAATTGGGTCCCAAGTAAATTCTAATTTTCCGTTTGGAAGCACTGATGCACCAAGGCTGGCAAAATCAACTTCTGGGTATGGATTTTCACAAGGGGCTGGTCCAACTTCTGCCATTTGGATATCATCCCAAAAGTATACTTCGTCAGCAGCTGGGACAACACCAAAATTGAAGAGTACTACCACGAGATTATAATCAACCGCTAGGTTTAAAGATCCATTTGAAGGACTAGAGAAATCATATTCTAATGTTTCCCACTCACCTGAAGTTGTTGTCGTTGCCAATTTTTCAACGAAATCTGCAGGATTGTTTCCTTCTACTTTAAGTAGAACTTCGATCCCAGGTTCAGGTGACCACACTCTGAAAGTCATTGTTGTATTCTCCGCGTCGAACGGTATGGGTGTTGTTAAGCGTTGGGTAGGAACTACATTTCCTGAGAAAGCAGCCGTACCGCTTATTCTCGTTGTCTGCGCAACGTTATTTGCTGGATCAGCAGGATCTGGAACAATTACAGCTGGTGAACCACCAAATTCGCCAATGCCAACGGTGTATTCTGTCTCGTCAAAAGTGATTGGGAGCTCAATGGCTGTTAAACCACCACCACCGATGAATTGTACATCATCCCACAAATAGATCTCTTCTACAGAAGTACCTTGGTCTTGTCCGAAGTTGAAGAAGATGGTAGGTAGATTGTATACCTCAGAAAGGTTTAATGAGCCGGCTGCAGGGCTAGCAAAATCGAATACTAGAGTCTCCCACGTACCAGATGTAGAAGTCAATACGTCAGCTTCAACGAATACCGCAGGAGCACCAACCTGTTCAACTTTTAATTTTACGACTACGCCTGCAGCTGGTGATAAAACTCTCACTGACATTTGGGTATTGTCAAAGTCAAATGGAATAGCATTTTCTAGACCAAGAGGCTGTCCCAGAGTTGTCCCAGCGAAAACTTCAGAACCGGCAGTTCTGATAGATTGAACTACCGTATTTCCAGCATCACCTGGATCTGTTATAATTGATGAAGCATTACCTCCAAAGTCTGTCAAACCATAGTTAAGAATAGGATTTTCAAAATCTACTGGAAGATCAATTTGGCTGATTCCACCAACTCCTGGAGCGAATTGCAGATCATCCCATAGATAGATTTCTTCCGCTCCTCCGTCAAGGCCAAAGTTGAAGAATATAGACGCTTTAACGTAAGCAACTCCAAGATCAATTACACCTGCCACTGCTTCATTTGCCAAGTCATAAGTTAATGTTTCCCAAGCATTAGATACCGTAGTCAATTGGTCGCTTTCCACTGACATTGTTCCATCTGCATTTTCTACTTTAAGTTTGACAACCACTCCAGCGGCTGGAGAATAAACTCGCACACTCATTCCGGTATTTGAGTTATCAAATGGAATTGGGTTTTCGAATCCAGAAGCAGCACCTATCGTGGTTCCAGCAAATGAAAGAGCACCAGCAGTTCTGATAGATTGTGCAACCATATTACCAGCATCAGAAGGATCAACTATAATACTGGTTGCATTTCCGCCAAAATCTACTAAATCATAATCCGTAAGAGGATCATCAAATGTCACTGGAAGGTCAACTTGAGATAGGGAGATCACGCCGCAGTCTTCTCCTACAGTGTAAGTTTGGTACTCACCAGTTGAGAAACCACCGGCATAAGCAAACTTTGGTCGTACAGTGAAGATGTCTCCAGCCGTGAATCCTGTGTAAGTAGTTGTCATAATCTGTGTTCCAGGGTCAGGAAGTACAAATGTTTCAACGAAATCTGGATTCAGGGTTTGGAAAAATCCTACTAACCCCACTTGAGTGTCAAGGAGCTCATATGTTACGGTAACGTCGCTTCCACTTGTGGTGATGTTGTAAGTGTAGCCATTAACGAAAGGTGTTCCTCCATCAACAGCATCATTTGCTGTGAGTAATCCCGAGCACTCGGTGTTTTGTGCCCAAGCTAGTGATCCGACAAAGACAATCATTGCCGAAATTAGATACTTAATTTTCATAATAATTGATTTTTGATTTGTGTTAAACTGATTGGTAAAAAGAGATTTGTTCATTGGCTTTCTGATTTTAAATGGTTGTTTCGGGGATTTTGATATTCTATTAAGGATGAAAATATAACTTGATTTTGTGGGTGTCAATAGCTAATTTAAATTCTCCTGATTCGACTATATTTTCCAATTCAGAATTCACGAATTCAAAGTCATTTTTTGCCAAGTAAAAATTAACTTCAGTTGAGTCATTTGGTTCGATTTCAATTTTTTTAAATCCTTTTAATGATCTGTTCTTGGGTACGATAGAAGCAAACAAATCAGATACATATAATTCCACAACTTCTTTTCCTTTTACTGCCCCAGTATTTTTAACCATGACAGAAACTTGAACCGTATCAGTGTACGTAAATGAGTCGCCATTCAAAATTAAATTTGAATAAGAGAAATTTGTATAACTCAACCCATGTCCAAACTTATATTGAGGGTCATAAGCTTCAAAACCAAATCCTTTGTCTCTCGCATCCGCTTTTGCATGATCATAGGACCATATTGCTCCTGAATATTTTGGATAAGTAAATGGAAGTTTACCGCTGGGATTAGCATCGCCGTAGAGGATTTCAGCAATTGCTAACCCTCCTTCGTTACCGGGTAAGTAAGCCAATACTATGGATTCAACGAGAGGCTCAATTTCTTCAATCAAGCGAGGCCTCCCTTCAAGTAATATCAGGGTAATGGGTTTTCCGGTTTTAGAAAGTTGTTTGACTAATTCTATTTGACATTCTGGGAAGTCAAGTTCATCGATATCACTTGGCTTTTCAGTGGAAGGTAGTTCCGATAGCGCAATAACAACTCTATCTACGCCTGCTGCCATTTGTACTGCTTTTTTTATGTTCACAGCAACATCGTAATCGGAGCCCTGCGTCCAACGAACTTTGTCTTTTCCAACCTTGGCCTCCAAAGCTCCTTTCAGGGTAAGCTTCTGCTTATCATTAAAAGTGGTGTCTTGACCACTCCATGTTCTTGACCAAGCACCGTTCAAAGAGTTAATAGAATTACTTCCAGCTCCAGTCAGTAAAATTGTTTCTGATCTCCTTAATGGAAGAGATTCATTTTCATTTTTAAGGAGCGTGATTGATTCAATGGCCATCTGTTTTGCAATCTCAGCGAATTCATCAGAACCATACAATGGATAGATAATAGGATCGCTTTGAATCTGATCAAATAGACCCATTTTGTGTTTTACATAGAGGATTCGACGCACAGCATCATTGATCCGATTGATTGAAACTTCACCATCATCTACCAAATCCAACAGGTGCTCGGCGAAACTTGCGTCGTAAGGCTCCATGCACATATCTAACCCTGCATTCACAGAAATTTTCACAGCTTCACGCTCGTCTTTGGCTACTTGGTGTGTCTTGACAAGGTTATCAATATCGTTCCAGTCGGAGATCACAAAGCCTTTGAATCCAAGTTCTTTCTTGAGCAGATCAGTGAGCATCGACTTATCCGCATGCGAGGCCACCCCGTTTAGTGAATTGGAACTCACCATAATGGTGAGTGCTCCATTTTCAATGGCTTTTTGAAATGGGGGTAGGTAGTCCTGAAGGACTATTCTTTGAGGAAGGTAGACAGCTGCCCGATCTTTTCCATTGTGAGGAGCGCCGTAACCAATAAAGTGTTTCAGACATGCCAATCCTGAATAGGGTGACAACAAGGAATCAGATCCACCACCTTTTATCATGGCAAGGCCGAGCTCTGAAGCGATGTACGTGTCTTCGCCAAAAGTCTCAAACGTTCTTCCCCATAGGGGCTCTTTTGTAACGTCTAGAACTGGAGCATAATTCCAATGAATGCCAGACGCTCTCATTTCGTAGCTGGTAATTCTTCCTATCTCTGAGGCCACTTTTCTGCTTCGGCTAGCGGCTATTCCAATTTGATGCGGAAACAAAGTGGAGCCCGCAGAATAATTGGCTCCGTGAACAGCATCGATTCCGTACAAAACGGGAATTTTGTGTCTCGTATTTTCTGCTACATAATCTTGGATTAGTCCGATGTTCTGTCTCCATTCTGCTGGGCTAAAAGGGTACGTGCCAAGGTTTTGAATCGAACCTACTTTGAAAGAATCCAGATAGAGTTTCATCTTTTCTGGATCCAAAATAACGGTATCTCTTCTGTCCCAGAATTCGCCCTCCGCTAGCGCCATTAAGCTCAAATTAGTCATTTGGCCAACTTTCTCCTCAAGACTAAGCTGTGAGAGGAGAGAATCAGCAAATTGCATGGATGGATCTCTATCCGCTGAATCGCTTCCATTTTTTGGGTTGCAACTGGTAAGCAGCAAAGCGAAAAATAGCGCTATGTAACCGATTATTTTCACTTTAATTTTTGGTACACGCGGACGTAGTCGACCATCATTTTCTGTGATTCTACGGTTTTATCCATTCCCATAAGACCTCCCCAACCGCCTCCCATGGCTAGATTGAGAATTAAGTTTTGAGGTTTTGAAAAGGGCCAGGAGAGCTCGGTCGTATTGTCGTCGTATCGGAAATAGATTTCGTCGTCAACGTAGGCTTCTATGTAATCAGAAGTCCAAATCACTCCGTATGTGTGGAAATCATCGTTCATGCCGTATACATCAACAGTTCCTGTAGGTTGATTCCCAAGTTTGAAGTAGTACGCTCCGCAATGAGCGCTGGCATGTGCAATTCCGTTACCGGTTTCGTTTTCCATTTCGTAACCTACACTTTCCAGAATGTCAATCTCGCCGCAGTAAGGCCATGATTTTTCATCCACATATTCATCTCCAAGGGTCCACCCGGCTGCCCAGTTGCCCTTCTCCGCTGGCACCTTGGCTCTAAATTCAATTTTACCATAAACAAAAGATGACTTTCCTCGTGTAGTTAATCGCGCTGAAGTCCAAGGCGATCCCATGTCATTTTTGTGTGCCTCGATGATTAGGTTGCCATCTTCGAGTCGTGCGTTTTCAGATCGGGCTACCGTGTAGTACTGCAATTCTCCATTGCCCCAACCCCAATCTCCAATATCATAATTCCATTTGGTTGTATCAGGTGTGCCAACCCCTTCGAACTCGTCCGACCACACTAGCTCCCATTCATCGCCATCCATATTTTGGGTATATGTTACTGGTGTAACTTCATGTTTTCGAATGAGTTCAATCGAAACTTCTGATATCTGAGCCGATGCAGTAGAGTGGATTTTAATTTTGTGATTACCTGCTCTTAGAGGGCTTCCGTCTCTGTGCACTCTTTCTAATTCTCCAGAACCTGGGACATGCATGTGACTGGTGGTGTTGTAGGTTCTTCCATCCAAATTGTCCACATGATCCTCAAGCCAAACCTGTGTGCTGTCATTGTATGACAAGGAGGAAAAAGTTACGCGGTATCGACCAGACTCTGGAACGTCAATAGAATATGCTGCCCAACCCTTATCACTGAAGGAAAGACGATTTTGATCATAAGCCGCAGCATCGCTCATAGAGTCAGTTGAACTTAAGTCGATAGAGATTATCTCAGGCCTGTTTTCAGCCAGTATCTCTTTAGATTCTTCTTGGGTCTGTCCCTCCTGATTTTCACAGGCGGAAAGTGCAGCGATTATTAAGAAGGATGAGACATATACGAATTTAGCTTTGGTCATTTTTTTATCAGTATTGCCTCGAGTTCTTCGAGTGATTTTCCTTTTGTCTCAGGAACTCTTAGCGCAATGAAAATCACACCTACTAGTGCAAAAAGGCCATAAATTAGGAAGGTCATTGTACTTCCAATTGTGGAGAGTTCCCACGGGAAAACAAATTGCACTCCAGCACTTACTGCTGAATTGACAAAGCCCACAAAAGAAATGGCTACACCCCTTATTTTTAGCGGGAATAGCTCTGAGAATAGCACCCACATCACAGGACCCAGCGAAATCGCGAAACACGCCACAAATCCGAGAATTCCCACCAAGATCAGACTCGGATTCATCGATATGGCGGCAGTTATAACTTCTGATTCAAATTCTTTTGCTTTAGCATCTCCTAAGGCATTTCGGCAGGCATCCTTATAAGCTACGTCGTTTTCGAAGTTTTGACCTACCAATGGCTCCAATTGAGCTCGTATTTCAGTATTACTGATCATGGCTAGCTTCTCTTCCGTCAGAGAATAGCTAGCGGTGCTAAATCCGTAAGCCAATACGCCCATAAAAATGGCAATACCACTTACTCCTATGAGCAATAATGGTTTTCTTCCAAGTTTATCTATCAAAAGCATTGCGAGTATGGTGAAAACTAAATTGGTCAGCCCCACTAAAATGGCTTGAATAAACGAAGCATCCGTTCCAATACCAGATTGCTCGAATATCATAGGAGCATAAAAGAAAACAGAATTGATACCCGTAATCTGCTGTAGGATTCCTACTACAATACCAATGGTAAGAACCAATGTAAACGCTGGTTTGAATACTTCAGTGAGTGGTGTTTTTTCTTTCCCTTTATCCTGTTTCAATGTTTCTTGAACTGCGACAACGTCAGCTCGTGCCTCATCCTCTTCTCGAAATTTGCACATTACTTCAAAAGCCTCTTTTTCCTTTTGCTTCATTAAAAGCCATCTTGGACTTCGAGGTACCAGGTACAAGCCGAAGAAATACAACACTGCTGGAACGGCTTCAACTCCGAGCATCCATCTCCAATTATTTTCTTTAATACCCAAAGTTTCAACCCATGTGGCATCCGAGTCTCCAAGAGAAAGAATGTAAAAGTTGGAAAAAAAGGCTAGAGAAATTCCTATCACGATGTTCAGCTGGTTAAAGGATACCAGCTTACCTCGTTGTTCAGGAGGCGCGATTTCTGCAATATACATCGGTGCCAAAATTAATGAGGCACCTACGCCGATGCCACCGAGCATGCGCAAGACCAAAAACAGTGCAAAGTTTGGTGCAAGGGCCGAACCTATTGCGGATATGGTAAATATTACCGCACAAATTCTTAGCAGGGCTTTTCGGCCATATTTATCACTTAATGGTCCCGCTAATATCATTGCTAGTGCAGCAATGATTGTCAAGGAACTCACCGAGAATCCCAACTCTAAATCCGTGAGATTGAAATCGATCTGCACAAACTTATTCACTCCAGAGATTACCGAAGCGTCAAATCCCATCAGTAATCCTCCCAACGCAACTATGGTTGCAACGATGACTATAAATCCGTTCTTATTCATCAGTGTCTTCCTTGGTTTCGTAACAAAAGGACGATGTATTCTGCATCATTTTATGATAAATAGTGAGTTCGCTATTTAAAATATGGCTAGGTCAGAGAAAAGCCCCGTGAACCATTTTCCACGGGACTTATAAAATCTCTAGTTGGCTACGATTATTTTGCCAGTATTATTCTTGCCGTCAACCTGCACATTAAAGAGGTAAATTCCATCTGAAAAGTCAGCAGTATCGAATTCAATATATTGTTTTCCTACAGCTTGATTGGCGACGCTTATATTCTCAATAACTCTTCCTGTAATGTCAGTTAGAGTAATATTCACATCACTATTTTCAATAAGGCTATACTCAATTGTAAAGGCATCAGTAGCCGGGTTAGGGAAGGCTACGATATTTTTTATTAAAACTTCTTCTTCTGTAGAAACTACTCCAGATACTGTCATATTATCAAAGAAATACACATCACTATTGTTAGTGCCTGGATCAAAAAGGATAACAAATTGACCGATATCAGGATTTTCAGATTGAGAACCGACATT
The DNA here is from genome assembly GCA_022448105.1 of Flavobacteriales bacterium. GTDB lineage: Bacteria > Bacteroidota > Bacteroidia > Flavobacteriales_D > Cryomorphaceae > JAKVAV01. The sequence goes on from JAKVAV010000008.1 coordinate 28,086, forward strand.
GAAAGATACTGTTTCCCAAGATCCTTCACCTGCTATAAATGAAGGGTAGGCTTCAATGACGTCATTGTCAACCGTTTGCAGTGAGAGTGTGAGTGGTTTTGGTCCCGCATCTCCCCAAACATCCAGGGTAATAACGCTGGTTGGTCCTAAATCCAGATTTCCGTCAAAACGACCAATCAAAACATCATCTACTTCTCCGCCATTTCTGGTGTATGTAGCTACAAAGTCAGAACCATTGGTTTCGTCAGGCCCTGGATTCACTACTCTTCTGAAATTAATTCCAGAGTGCGAGAAAATATAATTTACGTTTTGTTGACATTCGAAATCGTTGAGAACTGAGACATCTTCTTGCACATCTTCACAAGGATCGTTGGCCAATTCTGGGCCCCTCAAATTGTCAAAAAAGTACGTATCGTCAGTATTTGTTCCTGGAGCGAAAAGCAAAACTAATTGATCAACACTGGTATTTGGAATACTGGCATCGGGTTGCTGGTCAAATGTAAATGTTAGCGGTTCCCACGCATTTGCCACCGTAGTTTGTGCTAGATAAATGGAGTGTCTTCCTGTAGGGAAGTTGTCTGGGAGAGCTGCTGCTGCGTTTTCTAAGGTGATTTGAACAGTAATGTTTGGTGCGGGACTGTATACATTAATGGTCATTTGCTTAGTTCCATTTACGTAGTCAGTCAAGTCAGCCATGACGCCTTCCATAACTATAACATCAAAGGCTTCTGCAGGATTTCTTGTGTACGTAGCAGACACTTCGCTGAAATTGACACCGTTTGGAAAAAGATTCTGAGAGTAAGGTATAAAAGTTCCGCTGATGAAGCCATAAGTCGCTTTTCGAGAATCTTCGAAATTGTCCCAAGTTATCTGGGAATGTCCTGTCATTGCTATGGCGAGAATTAATAAAGTTGCCAGGTAGATTTTTTTCATGTCTATGGTATTTTAAGGTTTGAATTATTGATAAATTTTGACGTAGTCAATAATGAATTCTTGACTGGGTGAAGAGAATGGATTGAGGACACTGAAAGGCACATTAGCTCCCCCATTACCTCCTAGTGCAAAATCAAGAACTAAAAAATAATTTTGATCTAATATCCAAGATGCGGGGAGAATCGAAGACCTTGTCGCGGGCACATCCACAGGAACATCGTCAACAAAGAATTGGATGCAGTCACTATTCCACTGCAATGTGTATATGTGGTAGTCTGCTGAAAAATCTACTGAATCATTTTCTGGGAAAGAAAACTGGTAATCAATGCTCGTTTGCTCTCCGCTTGTGTCGGCATATGAAATGTAACTAAGCACCTCACTAGTGTTTATCCCATTGCTCCTCATAGCTCCCAATTCTGCGAGATCAAAAATGTTATTCTCCTCTCTTGTTGGCATTAGAAATATTGAAGGCCAGAGTCCTTCTCCAGAGGGAACGATGGCTCTTACTTCAATTAGGCCACTATTGAGGGTGAATTTATTTTTTGTCGTCAGTCTGGCTGAAGTAAAATTATTTTCTTGAAAGGGAGGATTTTCAAATCGCCCAATAAGCTTCAAATTTCCGCTATCGATTCTGGCGTTTTCAATTCTATTCGTGAACAGTTGCTGTTCGCGGTCATCCCAAAAGCACTCCTTAATTGTATCAGGTCCTATAACAGTGATAGTGGTATCTCGACACTTGCCAGTCATAAAAGTCCAAGTTGCGGTTGTGTCAATGATATCTGTATCAAATTCCTCGTCCAGCACCAAAGTCAAATTGGTTTTTGAGATGAAGTTACATCCTGCAACTTCCTGCACCTCTTTTGTGCAGCTTTGGAGAGTTAGTAGAGCAACACATAAAGTTGCGCTGATGGTTACCTGATCTATTTTCGGAAGTCCAGACATATAATGTTAAATGTACACAAACATAAATCAGACGAAGTGTAAAGTCATTAAAATGCGTACATCTTGCATACATCTTTATTTAGACTTTTATATATTTGAATACATCAATAGGAGGAATTTAGCGTTTCTATAAAAATATAAAAAATTGAAAAACAAGGAATTAATAAAAAAATTAAATTAATTCAAACCTCATCAACTAATTTTTTTTACTACAATAATTAACTTCACACCGTGAACAAAATCGAAGTATGTAAAAGGTGTCTGCTTGACATCATGCTTGTGCTATTTTCTTTATCCACGTTGGGTCAGGTTGAAAGTCCATTGATGTCGATCTACAATAAATCGAATCATGGAGGAGGTACTCAAAATTGGGCTATAAATGTTGCTGAAGAGGGAGTGGTTTTGGTTGGTAACAACAGTGGTGTTTTGGTATTTGATGGCCAAGTATGGGATATTCAGAGTTTACCTAATAGGACTTTCGTCCGTTCGTTGTATCAATCGAAGGAGAAAGACCTGTTTGTTGGCGGGCAAAATGAAATTGGCTTTTATAGAAACAGTCAAGTCAAATCGGATCACTACAAAAGTTTGAGAGAGTTCGTACCCTCTGATTACCAGGATTTTGAAGATGTTTGGAAAATTTTTGAGATCAAAGGATCGATTTATTTCTGCACAGAGAAAGCTATATTCAGGTTTACCGGTGATTCTTGCACCGTGATTGAACCTACTCATGATAGATTTGAGAATTTCTTCTCATTTAATAATCAATTATACGTCCAAGAGTTTGATCTGGGGCTCAAGGTCTACAATTCTAATGCATTTGAGGATTTCATAGATGATCCATTACTTAGAATAAATCGAATCTCTGAAGTGATCTCTTGCGATGGTGATTCATTGTTGATTTTTACACAAAATGCGGGGATTTATAGCTATTACGATGGAGTCTTGTCGGGCATGTCAAAGGAAGTTCAGAATCGAACACTGTACTCAAAAATATATTGCGCAACTGAGCTCCATAATGGGAATATTGCTGTTGGAACTATCCAAAACGGGCTATTAATTCTCTCGAGAAATGGTGAAATCATTCAAGAGTTAACAGAAAAGGATGGGTTACCCAATAAAACAGTGTTGTCTTTATGCGAAGACAGGTCAGGTAATATTTGGCTCGGACTGGATAATGGACTGGTATATGTTGAAATCAACTCTCCCTTTACCAAGATTAGCGAGTTTTCTGGTGTTGAAGGCACAGGTTATGCAGCAATTAAAAGGAGGGATCTCGATTATTTTGGCACCAATTTAGGATTGTATCAAGTCTCGACTGATACCCTAAAGACAAAAGTAGTTTCAAAAGTTCTCTCGGGTCAAATATGGAATCTCCAAGATTATGAAGACGGACTTATTGTTAGTGGTGATGGAGGGGCGAAATATTTTAATGGGAACTCTTGGGTGGATGTCTCGAACGTCAGGAGTTCATGGAAGTTTTTGCCCGTTGAAGGAAACCGCGAATTATATCTACAAGGTACATACAGTGGTCTTTATCTCTACAAAAAGAGTGGAGCAGAAAATCAGCCACTTGAGCTGATAGGGAAGATGGAGGGTTTTGATGAATCGACGAGAATCTTTGAATTTGATTCAGATGGTTACGTATGGGTTTCACATGCTTACCGAGGTTTGTTTAGGTTAAAACCAGATTATAACAATTTAGGCTACTCGGAAATAAAAAGGTTTGGAAAATCGGAAGGGCTTCCTGATGATTTTTACATAACTGTTTCGAAAATTCGAGGTGAATTAGTTTTCGCCACCGAAGAAGGTGTTTTTCGATTTAATAAGCTAGAGCAGAGATTTGCTGTTCATGACGAAATAACTCAATTGCTGGGTCCAAATAAAAATGTTCAGAGATTAATTGAAGACAATCTAGGTAATATTTGGTTTTCTACTGCAAATGAATTTGGCTTAGTTCACATCAGAGAAACGGGGGTTTACAACAACGTTGAGGTTATTTACTTCAATCAAATTCAAGGAGATTTAGTTGATGGTTTTGAGAATATATTCAGTACCGATGACAATATTGCGTACATACCAATCGAAGGTGGTTTCTACAAGTATGACTTGAGTTTAACCGAAAGGTCCCCTGAATTCGAGTATTCGTTGAGGATTGATGAGGTCTATACCACCAATGGTAAGGACTCGGTTATTTTCTCCTTCGGCAGTTTTGATATTTCTAAAGAGTATGAGCATCTGAACGAAGAATCAGATTTGAGATTCCATTTTAACCTGCCAACCTTTGGGAAACTGAATGAGGTGGCGTACTCGTACAAATTGGAAAACGAAGATCAATATTGGTCTGAGTGGACAAATGATCACGTAAAGGAATACTCAAATTTATCTTCTGGAAATTACTCCTTTGCAGTAAAAGCGAAAGATGGGTTCGGAAGGATCTCTGAGGCCGCTTCTTTTGACTTTTTTATTTCTCCACCCTGGTTCAAAACTATAATCGCACAAGTATTTTTCGTTGTTATTGGCTTCCTCTTCATTCTATCTTTTGTGAAGTATATTTCAATTCGCGAAGCAAAGAAGACCGAATTAGTAAAGCAACAGTCAAGAATAACCATTCAAGAAAAAGAGCAGGCTCTCCAAAGAGAAAAACAAAAATCTGAGAGCGAAATAATCAGGCTTCGTAATGAAAAGTTAAGGGCTGAAGTAAGCCATAAGAATGCAGAGTTAGCCTCTACGACAATGCATTTAGTGCAGAAGAGTGAAATGCTTCAAAATGTCAAGAAGGAACTAACAGATTTGAGTAAGCATGGGGATGATGGTTTAAAGAGCCGAATAAAACAGATACAGAGATTAATTACTGATGATGTTCGTCTAGATAAGAACTGGGAACGATTTGAAACACATTTTGATCAGGTGCATGAGAATTTTTTCAAGAATCTTCGATCAAAATACCCTGATTTAACTCCCAAAGACCAAAAACTTTGCGCCTACCTAAGGATGAACTTAGCAACGAAAGAAATTGCTCCTCTACTAAACATTTCCGTTAGAGGTGTGGAGATCAGTCGATACCGACTCCGTAAAAAATTGGAATTGGATTCAGAGGTAAATCTCGTCTCCTTTATAATGGAAATCTAGTTAAAGTTCTCCAACGCAATAAAACGGGAAGTTGGCCGTGGCAGCGTTTCCATGTCCGTCATAGATATAGAGAAAGAGTCGATAAGGTCCCTCATTTTTAGGGGCTCGGAATTGAATCTCGCTTTTGTTCGGATCTCCTTCCATCTTCATGTCTACGGCCTCCGGTCTAGATTCTTTATCTCCTCCGACTTTGATGTCCGTACTTTCAGGCAAGATTTCCCAACGATAGGTCAACTGATCTCCATCTAGGTCTTTTGCATCGACTTTGGCTGTGGTGAGTTTTCCTGTTTCCACATAAACTCCGTCAAATCGCGTTTTTCCATTGAGGACATACTGATGAATTTGAGGGCTTCGGTTTTCTGGGTATTTTCCAGACCAGGCCAACTCTAATTCATCCATCACACCGGTTTCTTTTCCATCCTCTAGGAAAAGACCATACCAAGTAGGGGTGGTTTCTTGTTTTTGTCCCCAGAGGAATACATAAGAACCAATACACATCCAAGGGTCGCGACGGATTCCCTGATCATAGCGCAAGGCATATGATGCAGCTTTCTCCGTGCTGGTTTGTTCTATTGGTGCTCCCCATGGTGCTTTTTCAACTTCCCAATGACCATCAGGTCCCCATTCAGTGATAACGTAAGGTTTGTCCCAACCATAGGCTCTAAGTTGGTTGTCTATGCCAATGATTGCACCATAAGTGTTAATCCCGTAGACATCAATAGCTGGGGCTCTATCTTTAATGAGTTGCACCTCTGCGACATCCAATCCAGCTGTAACCGTCATTGTTGGGTGGTTGGGATCTTCTCTGTGAACCATCTCTGCGATATCATTTATCGCATCCCACACTTTAAAGTCTGAATAGAACAGATCAGTTTCATTGCCGATTCCCCACATGAGGATGGCAGGATGATTTTTGTATTCTCTAACCACCTCAGTGAATCGAGCAAGTTGTGCCTCCACGGCTCTGGAATCATCGTAATTAAAACCCTGACGTTCGCATCCTACCCACAAACCAAACAGAACAGACATGCCTTTTTCGTGGGCCTCATCTAATACGGCAATAGCCTCATGAGCCCCCCATGTTCTAACCGAGTTTGCTCCATAAGCCTTTGCTCGATCCATTTCTGTTTGGCCGCCAACGCCAGTGATGTAGTAAGGTTCTCCTCCGCGTAATATTTGCCATTTACCTTCATTTTGAATCAATTCAACTTTTATAGCTTGACCAAAACTGAAAGTTACTAAAAGCAGGGAAGCAAGGGTGAGTGATACTTTATGGATAGGAATCATTTGATGCAGTCATTTTGAAACCTTGAAAATACAAAACTGGTCGACTATTAAGATCAGTATTTCCATTTATGTTGTACCGATGATGTAGTTTATTTTATTGAGATGTACGATTGATGTAAAGCAAATTTGTCTCTGAGACAGCAGATTTAATTAACATTGTGTACTCAACACACAAATAATGTACAATTTAGTTGGTTGAACGGTAAAGTTGAGGTGAAACAATCTAGATTATGATGATGAAAACTCTTTCTCGATTGAGATATTGTTTAGTCTTTCTTCTTTCCTTTAGTTTTTTGGTCTTGTCTGGGCAAGATAGAGTTGCTGGTGATTCTTTGTTGTCTAATGCTTCGATTAGAAGTTTTGAAGATCAATTTTTGAAGCAGTCTGCAGGGATTCAATATGATTCTCTTTTCGTAGATAAAAAATTGCGAGAGCGACCTCAAAAATTGACGGCCTTTGGATATTACCGACTGTTTGTATATCAACGAAATATCACTGCACCATATCCCGGATTAGGTTCCTTCGATAATATTTTAAGTGTCGGAGATGGTTATCGTGAGCCCATGCTCTCCATGTCGGTTATAGCGCGTCCCAGTGGCAAGGCTAGTTTTGGAACAGAACTTTACATGTTTACACCCTACGACGGTTCAATAGATGGGAACGTTTTTTCTACCAACCTTGGCCTTAACTTTTACGGAAACTTTAGAACGCAGCACGGAAATTTTGGAGTAAGGGCGGGTGGAATTCACTGGTATAATTTGAGCCCATTCACCATGGGCGTTTTCCAGATACTCGATCGATTTACCATTTTTGATAGAACACCTTGGGAGGGCGTGAGCAATATGGGTAAATACGACTCTTATTATAATTCTGGTCTAACCAGTGCAGGAGACCTTAGGTGGAACAACCAAGCGTTTCAAGGAATCATATTAAATGGTGGTAACCTTCCGGGCGATTGGGCTGTAGATGTATTTTGGGGTAAAACTCAACCCAATGGTGGTTTAGCCGGGGGGTTTGATGCCTTCAATGAGGGTTTTCCAGCGGCACCAGGCCTCGACGCTGGAAATATTCCAAATTATACTCCGATCTCTGGTACAAATAGAACGCTTGCCTCCATCATTCAAGGGGGTAAAATTAGCAAGACATTCGGCCAACAAACACTTTCTTATAATGGCCTTGTAAGCAGTACCGTATTGGATAGTATAAAGACTGACAGTCTTAGGTCCTATCAAGTCCATACGCTTAGAATGGATCTTAAGGTGGCCGACATAAAAATTTCTGGTGAACTCGGAGCAGGTGCATACAAAAGCCCAACTTTAGCAGAAACATGGGGTGAGGCTTTAATGCTTAGGTTTAATGTTCCAAAAAAATACACGTACATCCCGATTGATTTTCAGGTGTACCGAATTTCAAAACATTACTTCAACGAGAATGGAGAGATTGCCACCAATTCAAATGTTGATATTCTTGAAGATAGAGGCCTAACTGTAAACGCCAATGGAGCAGGTGGGCAAATGGCTCTCGTGAATCAGTTGGTGCACAACCGGCAAGGAATCAACATCAATACTGAATTAGAGTTTGGCAACTTAAAGCTCGCTGGGGGTATCGGATGGAGTGCCGAAATAGATCCTCAAGCAAATGCGGTGAGTTTCGTTCACAGGATCAATGGACTAGCGCTGTCCAGAATTTACAATCCATTCCCTGCGGGAGCTACTGGACCAACTGTTTTTGGCCCCTACAACAGAAAGTTTTCCTTCTTTAGAGGAGTCTCTGAAGTCGTAGAGACAACTGATTTTGATGAAATTTCCCGACGAGCACAGAATAGGAAGTTTTTTGAGGCGGTTGACATACAGGCAAAGTATGAAACTAAACTTTTCGATAAAGAGCTCTATTTCTTCTACATCGGATCATTCAATTCTGCATCTACTACTTTGGAACCAGTGCCGGTGTATAACGAAGATTCTTATGTATTTGTGCAATATCACGAATTAGATTTCTACTATGAGATTTTACCCAAATTTATACTCACCGGCTACTATGGTATTGAGAATGCGAGAGGCGGTAATGCAACTAGATGGGATGCGGAGACCCAATTGCCACTTGATCAATTAGGAACCGCCATAGGGTTGGGCTTTGACTGGCAGATAGCACCCAATTCTGGACTCTATGTCCGCCATCGATGGATGGAATTCGAGGACAGGAGCTTTCAAGAGGATTATTTTAAAGGAACTGAACTAACCGTTGAACTCAAAACCTTTTTCTAATGGTTAAGAAAAAGCAATTTATAATTATGAGATATATACTTGCACTTTTGGTAGTAATCTTTGGAAGCATAGAAGGTTCTGCCCAAACAGAGGGGGCTCTTTCCGATGAGGAAGCCGAGACATTCCTCGAAGGAGTTAATTTCAATGGTCTTGGCAGGGTTTATCTGCAGCAATCTGGTATAGGAGGAGATATTCTAAATGATGTCATGGTGAACGACTCTACTTCAGTTCCAGATACCCTCACGCCAAGAAATACTACGGATGGAGAATTTCTCCTAGACCTTAAGGTAAATGCAACCCCAAATAGAAAGACCGAGGTACAAGCCATACTGCGTCTGAGAAATGAATTTGGTGGATTCTTTGGTGCAGGCCAATCTATACAGGTGCGCGAACTCTGGGCTAGAGGAATAATAGGAGATCGCCTAGAATATCGCGTTGGAGATATGGACATTGAAATGTCGCCTTATACTTTCTACGTGCCAGAAGAAGAAGGTGTTATCAATCAGCCTTCAGCATTTGATATGCAGCGAGAAGTAATTTACTATGAGCAGTTTTACACTCACCAGAACTCTAGAAGAATGCAAGGTGCAAGTTTGAATTTCGGATTGAAATTCACCCAGGTTCTCAAAGAGGCTGATTTTAGCGGTTTCATAGCTCGAGTGAGGGGGACAGATTTTCTTACTATACCAACAAGATGGGTAGCGGGGGGAGATGCCAAATTTAAGACCCGCAGACTTATTGATCAAACCAAGACAAGCGCAGAAGTTGGATTTAACCTTGTACATACATTCGATGATCTGCAATCAGGAGATGCGAACACAGGTATACGCAACACCGTGTTCACAGTCGATTATGACCTGAAGGCATATGAAACTGAGAAAATGATCTACTCCTTATTTGGAGAAAGCGGACAAAGCACATTAACCTCTCTAGATGACGTCGAGACATTCTTTGAACAAGATGATTTCTTTGTTACTGTAAGCGGTGGAGCTGAGTTTAAGGAGGATAATCTCATCGTGCATGCAGGTTATGCGGACATAGGCCCTCAATTTTTTAGCATGGGGGCGCAAAGTAAAAGAGTAGATTTTGATGCCGCAAGGACTTACTACAATAGAGCAGGTGTAGAACAGAATGAGCGCAACACTACATTGTTCGACCTTAGTAGAGATATAGCAGTCTATACCTTCCAACTCAGTGATAAGTTGATGACATACGACCCAAGATTCTCAAATACTTTTCCTTACGGGGATGCGACTCCAAACAGAAGAGGTTTGAGGTATGGTGCAGATTATGACCAAGAAAAGATTCAAGCTTCCTTAGATGGAGCATTGATGTCTGAAATTCAGGGTCAGGGAACAGAAGAATTAAAAGATTTTTTCATTATCCAAGCCGCTGTGGATGTGAATGTGAACAAGTTTTTGGAATGGAAGAACAAAATTAATTTCACCTTGGGATACCAGTTTGAGAATACAAACAGAGGAGGCATCGAAGTAGACCAGGTAGACTTGACTTCAAATCTCATTGAAGGAGGACTGGAATTGGAACTCTTTGATGATTTTGAACTCCTATTTGGAGCCAAAACCTTGATTTCTAAGGGGAATGATTACTTACCAAGAATTGATCAATTCGATCAAGTCGTTGATTTTCCTGAGCGTTTTGAGGTTGATGATACCGAACTATTGCTCGCTGGAGGTATAAAATACACGTTCAAGGAGGGTATTTATCTGACCTTACAATATCAATCGTTTGATGCAACAGGAAGGTCTGATGTTTTTAGAGACTACACTTTAGATCAGATTTTTGTACTCTACACCATGAACTTTTAATCATGATCATACTAAGAATTAAATCAATGTTGAAGAAGAAAATAGATATGAGACTGTTCTTGGCTATTGCACTCACTGCAATAATTGCAAGTTGTGAGCATGATAATACTGATCCTGTTGGGCCAAATTTATTTGACCGGTTTGGGCCTTTCGAGTATTTGGATTCTTTGCAAACATCCAGCGCTACTGTTGATTTTAGTGCGGGAGAAACAATCTCTTTTACAGCTGGATTTAACAAGAACGTGCCTTGGGTGCTGACCATAACTGGTCAGACGACTGGAGCTGTAAAAACTATTACTGATTTTAGCGACGTACTTTCAGCAGGAAATTCAACCTGGAACGGAAGTACTACTGAGTTACCACTTTTTACGAATGAAATGTGTATGGTTGTTCTCAGTGTTCCTGAGGAAACAGAATTTGCCGATACATTAATGATCGATGTGACTGGAACCCAATCTCTTGATGCTGGTATTGTGGCTTGTGACTTTGATACCTTCGTAGTGAACGGTATACAGTTAGGCGATTTTGAATTTGAATTAACATCTGCGTCGGGGAGGAATAATGATATAACACCTGCCCAAGGTTCACATTTTTTTAGACTAGAGGGTACTGATAATGAATCCGGTGGAGCTACCGATAACTTCTTTGTCGGTCTGGCCAGAATTTTTCCTACTGCTAATGGAAACCCAGACTTAACGTATTTCGAATTACCTACGACAGTTCCCGAACAGGTGTACTTGAATGTCTTCCTTAACGGAAGAATGTCACCATTTACAAGAATAGTATTGGGACTAATCATCGATACGAACAATTCAGGAACCTTTGATGAAGGTACTGACGAGATTCGATCCCTAGAGTTTGATCCTTTCTACAGTGGATGGAGAATAGAGTCATTCTTAGGTTCGGATTTTGGCGCTTCGCAAGCCGATTTGGAGAGGCTCATTGGCATTGAAGCGGCCTTAATTTCATTGAATAATCTTCAGCCATCCCCTCGGGAACAGGTAGGTTTTGAAATGGATTATATTGTTTTTACTCCAAACTTACCCTTAACGACGGAATAGTCAATTAAAAATTTTATGGATAGAAAAGTCGGTCTTGGGAGGAATAAATTGATTGTCATTTTGGCGGCATTCACTATGCTGTGCGGCTGCGTAGAGTTTAAGCAAATTACACTTTACGACGGGATGGAGCCGGAACCACAGAAGCCGAAGCCTGTAGCGATAGGTATGGTGGTAGAACCAGAGATCTATTCTGATGATCCAAGAGACATGTGGGGCATTGAAGAGACGGTTTGTAAGAAAGCTGAGTTCAGCTATGATGAGGTTTACTCCGGAAAACAGGCAGTAAAAATTTCATGGAATAGGTACGCTGAAGGATGTGAATTTGCTGGGATCGGTATCGGATGGGATAATTGGGCTGGAAAAGACTTAACCGATGTAATGGATCATTGCGCCATTCAATTCTATGTGCGTGCTCAGGAAGAATTGATGTATGGATTGCCTATCGTACTTACCCTGATTGACTACAGTGGTGGGATGGGCTTTGCCTATACCGGAAACAAGTGGTTTGAACGTACTTTCATTGATACCACTTGGCAAAAGATCGTCGTGCCTTTATCCGCTTTTGATCTGGAAACAGAAAATCTGGATGTAAGTAATATCAAACAACTTCAGTTGGAGCTTCAACAAAACGGGAGTATCTACTTGGATGAAATAGATCTTGTTTTTTTCGAAGAGCCAGTAGTAGAACCGTGGTATGAAGAAGAGGCACTAGATGATCCTTTGGCTATGCCTAAAACCATTTTTGGTGATGAGTTCATCAATGGACACGGATGGGGAATGGTGGATTGGAATTGTCGGACCATTGAGATAGCTGAAGGAGAGGCTCAAAAAGGTAAAAAAGCAATCAGTGCCAAATGGGACGATTCAGGAGAGTGTGATGCGATGTTCATCGCAGCCAGTTGGAACAAGTGGCATCCTGTTGATTTTACCGTAGGAAATTACGAGGACTTTGCTTTCGAATTCTATATCTATAATAGAGGAGAAGCTACCGCTGAATTGAATCTAAATTTTGGATTATCTGATTACAATAGAAATTATATTTCTACCAGAATTACAGGGAAATTCGCTGATAAAGACATCTTCAATCAATCTTGGACTCGCGTTTATATTCCAATTACTGAGCTGAAGGGATATTCCTTCGACTACAAGAATGTGAAGCAGCTTGGCTTTCAGTTGATCAATTCAGGGGATCTTTTGATCGACGAATTGAGAATGGTTAGAAGAAACGAGAACTAAGGTTCATTATTACCCAGAGCCGTTTAATGCTTAACTAAGATTTTTCCTGTACCGCATTCTGCCACCCGTATCAGATAGATGCCATCATTCCATTGATTAGTTGAAAGAGCCTCTCCGTTGTAGATTCCGCGATCTACCGTCTTTCCGCGAATATCAATCACCTGATATGGTGAGTTTTTGCAGCCATCGAAGAAAAGCAAATCTGTTGCGGGATTTGGGTAAATGGTTAAGTTTTTCTTCGAGACGCCTCGAGTGAAGGTTCCGAAATCCGTACAATCCATGATAGAAGGAAATGTCACTTCGGTATTGGTAATATTTGGGGAGGATACTGTAGATGTATTTAATTCCATCATCCCTCCGGCTTCAAGTCCAAATTCTGGATTTGTAATCTGAATATTCTGTTCAGTATAACAAGAGCCAGGATTGTTTCCTTCGAAGCGATAAGTATCGGTGTTTGAATCTGAAATGGCTAGACCCGCGGCAGCAATTCCTGGAAAATCCAAGGGTAAAGGAACATCCACACCAAACAATTCACCTTCTTCAATTTCCGCACCTAGGGTCCATCCTTCTCCGTTTTGAAGGGTCAAAGCATCCATCCAAACCAAGAAGGGTTGCTCAAATTCCTCACCTGAATCATCATAACTATCACTTTTCCCAGCCAAAACAACATTCTCACCAAAAGCGGAGTAGTAGACCATACCATTTGATGTTTCAAAACCAGTAGATCCGATAGTTGCATCAGCTATCATTTCTCCATCGCTATTGAGCTCTGCATAATACATATCGCGACTTCCTGCTCCTGCAGCGTCGGTCCATCCGCTCACGTGTACATTTTCTTCGAAGTCAATATCCATTGCGGTAGCCGCAGTTCCTCCGGCTTGATTACCGAAACCTCTAAACCAATTTAACATTCCGTCAGAAGAGACTTTCATGAGGGCCATATTCACAAATCCGGGACCGACAGTACCAGTGTTTCCCGCGACGATGTGTGAGCCATCCTCAAGTGTCACCACATCCCAACCGTTTTCATTGCCACTTCCTCCGTAGCGATTTTGCCAAAGTACGCTTCCATTGGGATCGACCTTAACCAGTAATATGTCGTTAACTCCCATACTCGAAGTATTTGAATGACCTGCGACGATGATGTCTCCGCTGCTAGTTTCCTCTAGTCCACGACCTCGTTCTATTCCTGAGCCCCCGACTGCCACAGTCCATTGTATAGTTCCATTCTGATCACATTTCATTATCAAGAGATCGTCAGAGCCACTCACGGTAGTCCAACCAGTCAAAGCAAATCCTCCATCTATCGTGGCGATTATTCGATGTCCGAACTCGCTCCCTGAGCTGTCGTATCTTCTAATCCATTCTACCGTGCTTCCGATTTTTTTGGTCACAATGATATCAGAGGTTTCAAAGATTCCGTTTCCAACGTAGTACAGTGTTGGCGAGGGATCAAAAACGGATACGGCCACGTCATAATATTGTTCGTAATTCACATCTCCCTGAATTACTGACTCAGTGATATCAAGTTGCGCTTTTGAAAAGTTTACCAAATAAAGGAGTGCAATGCAAAGTAAATTTGAACGAGTAGAGCGAAGGTTCATGTTTTAAGGTTTTCATTTGGAATCAAGGTAACCAAAATCATGCACATTATGATGATTTTCAAACTGTTTGCCTAGGAAGCCAGCCAAAAGTCCAGGGCTTTTGACCCTCAGCATCAACTTTTTTTAGTGGGGACTCATCTTTTGGCAATATTCAATACTGCCGATTCCCCCTTCACGATTACTTTTCTAGAGGGATGTGGCTCCTTCCAGAAACCTTCCATTTGGCGTTCTTTCCCTACTTCTTCATCCTTTTTCATGGTTATTAGATCCGGGACGGAAGAAAAGGTTTCGCCGTTGGTCAGGGAGACAGAGAACTTGAAGGAGGTAGTTTCATCCATATGCAAGGTAGCATCACTACGGAGCATGTCGAGCTGTACCAATTCGAAGCTTTCATCGACTTCTTCTATCCTGACTTCACCGTAATCTTGATCAAGCCTCAGCTCTGAAGTTAGCCGGTCTACTCTGAGGTTTGTGAATCTCGAATTTCCAGTTAGTTTACTCACTTCCTCGATATGAAAGTTGTCGTTTTGAGAATTAATGTTCAAATTTTCTGCTGTTCTTATATCGATCTTACTCTTTTTTGAGAAGAGAAGAATGTTTTTTAACTCTTTCGAATCTAATTCTCCAAAGAGTACCTCCACTCTTCCTGAACCCCATTCGTCTACAAAGACGTTTCCATAAGACACGGAAACCTCTCGCGGGGATTCAATCAGTCTACTTCTTAGATCGCCATGAGACAAATTGATATCCAGATTTCCGGTATATCTGTCGATGAAGATATCCCCAAATTTATTCGTTATTCTCAAGTCAAGATAGGTGGGACACTCTACGGTGTAGTTTACTTCTACTGACCTGTTTCCATCAAATTTGTTTTTGATTCCTTCGAAACTCTTCGCAAAGAAGTTTGCGTTCTTACCCCAGATGGTTCTGGCTACAATGAAGGATCCATTTTTGTCAATTTCTACATTGACGAAGTCTTCTAAATCGGTCAGTGCTTTCCTGTTTCCTCCAGAGATAGTGATTTCTACTTTGATATTCACCTGATTGCCTTCAGCTTCTTCTATGATGATCTCGCCGTATTTATTCTCGATTTCGAGGCGGTCATTTTCATCCACGTCAAATGATCGTTCGATGGTCTCGCTTCTCGTAATTGCGTCTTGCGCTATCGCGGTTAGCGATAGGCTACAAAGGCACAACAGAAATATCTTCTTTATCATGGTGTTGATTTTGCAATTGATATAATAGATCCTCCATGAGGCTGAGTTTGAGTCGATAGATTTCGATCATAGCTTCCACCACCTGTTCATCGTCTGGTTCGCTTCCTAGCGTTTCCCTGAGTTCGTCGAGCTCTTCTTCTAAAAGTTCTATCGTCCCCAGCTCTTCTTCAGAGAGTTCAAAGTTGTGCAGCGCTTCACCCGCTTGATTGATTTTTGTTTGGTAATAAAAGTCTGCCTCAGCAAGCTCGGGATAGATAGGAGTGCTATTTTCTTCCTCAGTGTCCTGTTTAGAGTCAGCTAGATTCCTAGGTTTTTCAACCTCTTTATTAAAGAACCATGCTGTGCTAAGTAGAATAGCTACTCCGGCTGCAACTCGCCAAACCACTCTCAGCGGTACCATTTTGACCTCCTTCTTTGGTTCTGGAAGTTTGCCTTCGATCTCCTTCCAAAGATCTGGTGGATTTTGATCGTCAAATTCTTCGCGATGCTTCTCGAAGAAGGACTTCATTTGATCATTTTCGCTCATAATAGCTCTAATTCTTGTCTTACTTTTTTCTTGGCTCTGCTCAATTGAGACTTTGAGGTTGCCTCACTTATTCCCAATTCACTTGCGATTTCTCGATGTGAAAAGTCTTCAAACATGTAGAGGTCGAATACGATTTTATACCCCTGCGGGAGTTTGGATACTGCTCTTTTGACATCCTTCACTTCGTAATTAAACCGAGGGCTTTCTTCTTCCTCTTCTGGCATGTCAGGAATATCATTACTATCCTGAAATACCATTTTATTTCTCTTCAGATGGTTGATCGACTTATTGACCACAATTCTTTTGAACCATGCGCCAAAAGAGGATTCCATCCTGAAGGTATCCAGCTTGGTGAACATGTCGACAAAACTTTCTTGCAAAATGTCTTTGGCATCATCGGCATTGCCTAGTATTCTCAGAGCCGTATTATACATTGCCTTTGCATACAACTCGTATAGAGAATATTGGGCTTTTTGCTCGCCGTTTTTGCAACGAGCTACTAGGTCAAAATGAATGTCAAACTCTCGTTTAGCCAACGTTTTTATTTAAAATCAACCGACTCTGATTCCAGTTCCTAGAGCTAAAGCTTCCAGGTCGTCATCAGATACATTTTCCATGTCACTTCCGCTTACGAAGCGGTATGAGCCGCCAAGAGTAAATCTCATGTTACGAGCTAGGTTTAACTCCAAATTAACACCGGGTTCAACCATGAAGAAGAGACTTTCGTTCGAAAGGTAAAAACTGTCATAATCATCGTCGTTAGGAAAATAATCAACGTTTGAAACTGCAGCCCAACCCTCTCCAATTATTACCGGTAGGTTGAGGTCTACTAGCTTTTCGACAAAGGAGGCTAATTCAACGAAAAATCCTCCATGATCCATTTCTAAGAATAAATCATCTTTTGGTGTAAACTCCAAAGATGGCTGATAATATACTCGTGTGGGCGTCCCGTAACCTGCTGCACCAACATTCAGAGAGTAATTTAAAGTGAAAACCAATTCCGCAACTACCAAAAAGTCCGACTTGTTGTTGATTTTAGCTTCTTTAGCGTCAATGGGAAGGTGCCCACCGAATGCGCCAACAGCACTAGATAGAGCATGGACGTTTCGAAGATTATTTTCGAATATCAACGTCGATGTCTGTGCTTGAAGAGTTGAAGAGATACAGATTAGCATGAGAATTGATCCGAATGTTTTGTTGCACATAGCTCTAGTCCATTTCTAATATTGATCCCGAACCCTCTACATTGGCATTCACAGAGCTAGGCTTTCCCCAATATCTGATTACCCCGCTTCCTTCTATTCGAGCGAATAAGTTATCTGCAGCAAAGATTTCTATGCTTCCAGAGCCTTCTATTTTTGCTTCTGCAGTTGAGCTACTAATATTCTTACTTAGAATAAGTCCACTCCCTGATATATGGCTTCTCACATCTGAAGCTTCACCACGAGCGTCAATTCTCCCCGATCCATCTATGTCAAGTCTCAATAATTCGGTTTGAGTGAGAAGATCTGCTTCTCCAGAACCATCAATTGATATTTCCAAACTTTCAGAATAGACGGTGTCTTCGGCGAAGATTCTACCCGAGCCGTTTAATTGGATGGAATTTAGGAAGTTCTCCGAAATCTCTATGAGAACGCGGTCATGATCGATATCATTGCTTCTTTCTCTTATAAAGAGCTTTTCTCCAGTAACATAGGTTTCTATGTAAGGCATTAAATTATCGGGGGCTGTAATTCGAATTTCGAAGTCATTTGCAGGATTTATTCTCAGCTCGTGAGATCCATTAAGTTGCAATTCTGCAAATTCTGGAATGGATCGGTTTTCGATTATTGTTGGTCCAGGATCATCTTTTTTGTCACACGAGGTAAAAATAGTTAAGGTCACCAAGCCAATGATTAGTGCTCGTTTCATGATGTAGTTTGTTTACAATTTGTACTAATGACAACGCAATGCGAAAAGGTTGCATCCGCCCTTTGAAGAACTCTTCAAAACAATGATGCTTCTTTGATATAATTTCGAAAACACAGTTTCGTTGTTCGGTTCTCTCGTTAATAGAACCTCTATTTGATCGGTGTGTCTACCTACCAATGATTAGTCTATGTATTTCCTCTTGACTTTTGTAGCTAAACTTGAAGAAATAAAGTCCTTCTGACCAACCAATAAGTGGGTAGTCAATAATGCTTGGTCCTTTATCCAGGGTGAAGGATGTTTTGACGAGCTCTTTTCCGTCAGAGCTAGTAATCTCTAGATTTACTTCTCCCGGTTCTGGTAAGATGACTGTCAACTTCACCTCATCCTCGGCAGGATTTGGATACGGTGCATCAAAGATGGCTTTTTGTTCATTGAGTCCGATACATAAGATATTATTAGTCGTATCAATTTCGATTTGATCATTCGGATTGGAAATTTTCAAACACGTGTACGGTAGATCTCTACCCGGTAAATAGCCGATTTCGGAACCAAGAGGATAATCTATGATCTGACCTGGCAAGATCTCGGTCTCTGAATTGATACTAAATTTAACATCTCGACCAACTTGAATATCAGAGTCAAAACTTGTAACAGCTACATTACCATTATTTCCAATGAATGCATTCAATACAAGGCGACCACCTTGGGTCTGAAACTCTAAATCAACTAAGGCCAAATCATAAAAAGGTGAAACCACCGTGAAGTTGGATTTTGCGGTGTCGTTGCAATCAATGAGGTTGGTAGATACAAGCATGACTTCATAGTTGATAGTATCAGAGAAAGTGATGGTCGGTTCGAACTCTTCTGATAGAAAAACTCCGTTTAAAAACCATTTATAACTCACCCCATCTTCAGAAAGATTAATGGGAGTGGCCAAGAAAGGCGGGTCAAGGTCGGGGAGAATCAACTCAAAATCTGATCTGGGGATAGCCTCAACTAAGAAACTGCCCGAACTGGATGAGCTGCAGCCAGCTTCCGTTTCGATTTGCAGGTCTATTTCGTAGGTTCCCGAAGATTCAGCGAAGAAGGATTGAAGAGAATCATTTCCAATAAATCCTTCTTGGTTTCCAGTTGGCCCGTCTATTAATGTCCATATGCGTTGAAAAATTCCGTCTACTTCACCTTCAATGGCATTTGGACTTGTAAGGTCCACAAGATTTGACATCTCTCCCAAACATTGATCCTTGAGCAGCAGTTGCGGTGAGGGAGGATTATAGACTCTGATCTGCTTCGTCATTTGATCTACGCAACCACTCGCACCAACATTGTTGCCTGTGGCTGTTAGAGTCACCTCATAAAGACCAGCTTCGGCATAGTCGTGAGAGGTATTGGGAAAATTTGAAAAGAATCCATCCCCAAACTGCCAATTATAAAAAACAGGTCCAGAGACTGATGTGTCAACATTTTCATTGAATGAGGCTGTTTGATCAATACATATATCTTCAATATTGAAATCGGCTATTGGGCTACCGAGCACTTCAACTGTTCTGCTGAGGCTGTCCGTGCAAGCAGCCTCTGTCGTTACGATATGCATCACAGTATTTCCTCCCGTTTCTTCAAAGATTGTTGAACCGATCGCCCCTTGGTCTTCCGTACCATTGCCAAATGACCAGAGCTGCAGAGCGATAATACCACCGTTTGGTACTGCGGAAAAACTCTCAAAAAACACCTCATTTCCGGCACAGACCAGTGGAGCCGAGAAATTTACATCTGGTAATGGATTTACGAAAATGGTGTCTCTCACTGTACCAGTGCAACCATCATCAAGAGTGACGGTGAGGACAACCGGAAATTCCCCTACTGCCGGATAGAAAATGGACGGGTTTTCTTCATCTGACGAACCTGACAAATTGTTTTCAAAGGTCCAATCCCACTCGATGACTGTGGCTCCAGCTATGGGTATGGTTACGTCTGTGAAGATTACATCGTTGTTCTCACAGGGTGGGGAAAACTCAAACTCAGCTAGGGGTGCCACTCCAACGATGTCAATTACTACTGTATCTCTGCCAACGCACCCGTTGGAATTAATGGCTTCAACCCAGTACTCTCCACTCTCCTGAGGCTGGATAAACGCAGTTTCTTCATCGGTACTCCAGAGGTAAGTCTCCGCTTCTTCAAAACCAGATGAGAGGAAGAGGTCGTTGCCGAGGCAGAAGGTGGGGATGTCAATTATTTCAGTGGTAATGGGGAAGGAGTCAACACCTACAAAGATTTCCGGACTCATGTAGGAGCAACCGAGAGTGTCTGTAACAAGCACGGAATATGTTCCTTCTTCGCTGATTTCGATGGAGGGGCTTGTTTCTGTGGTTGACCATTCAAAATCATAAAAATCTTCATCAAGATTGAGATCATAAATGGCCGTTTCTTGAGAGCAAAGTGTGAATGAGTCCAGATAATCACCTGGATAATCAACGAAAACCGAATCAATAAAAGTTCGGTTGAAGAGATCAACAACTTCAACCACATACCATCCTTCTGCGTCTGTGGTAATAACAGCTGAGCTTTCATTAGTGCTCCAGAGATATGACTCGAATCGTTCTCCCGCATCTATTGATGTTCCACAAAGATTATCAACTTTTATAGTGTCGCTTTCGTGAATGTCCAAGGGCGCGATATAGCTATCCGCTCTCTCATTTTCAAAATGAGCTAATTCTGCATCGGTTAGCTCAGAATCAAAAATAGATATTTCTACAAGGTCTCCAGAGAACCCGAATGATGGTGAACTGATTTGATATTCTCCTACGACAAAGTTTCGGTCTTGTCCTAATATGAAACCACTATTATTGGCTCTAGCTAACGCATCTATTTCGCCTAAAGAGGAAGACACCGTAACAAATTGAAAACCAGAAAAGGAACCCCCGAATTCAACTCTCTTAGTTCCGTCGTCATCAAACCTTGCTTGAAATCCATTAGCATTTAAATGGATGCCACTATCATTGCCATCGTTTGCATCAATTAATCGGGCATATGAGGGAAAAGTGGGAATGCGTATCAATGCCGCAATGGTTTGGGGCTGTATGGCTTGATTGATTTGCAGGAAGCTTCCATCGCTTGCAAAACGAAGCACGGGAAACGGTGTTTCATCAGTGATATATTGGGGTCTATCCACTGCACTATTTTGATTAAAGTATAGGGAAGAGGTAATGACGTCGTGCCAAAATTCTATTCCTTCTTCTGTGGTCGATATTAAACTATCTGACCTGAATTGATGAATCAAACCGCGACAGCTAGCACTGAAAAACGGATTTGAAACATCATCACTATTTACGGTCAACAATGATTGTATTTCAGCAGAACACTCATTGCTGCCAAGAACATTCAGAATTACTTGATATTCCCCCGCATTATCATACGACTTTGTTGGATTTTCTTCTGATGATACCGAATTGTCACCAAAGTCCCATGAGTATGAATCAATATTGTTTGGCGGTTCAATGAAACTTAGATTTTGAAATGTAAATTCAGATCCTTCACAGATTATTGGTGTATTGAAACCCGCAATAGGAGAGGGTAATACATCAATTACACCTGATGACTCTCCTTTGCAACCTGTACTTAAAGTCACATTCAAAGTGACTTGATAAGACCCTAATTCATAGAAAATAACTTCAGGATTAGCACCAGTATAGATCTGTTCGTTGATAATCCATTCCTCATCGATAATAAAGCCTTCTTCAGGGCTCGTTGTATTTGAAAATTCAACCAAGGACTTTTGGCATGGCGTATCGAATGAAAACTCTACCGAAGGACTAGTGCCTGCTATTTCAACATTAACAGTATCTTGAGCGCTACAACCATTAATGTTAGAAGCTTCAACCCAGTATGTTCCAGACTCTGTTGGTTCAAAGGTTGGGGTAGAAATTAAATCATTCCAAAGGTATCCCGTAGTTTCTTCAGCTAAATTCACGTTTAAAATATTCCCTTCACAAAAAGGAACCTCAACTTGAATCGCGAGTAATGAAGGGAATGAATCAATTTCTACTTCTAATGGTGGAGGGGAGAAAGAGCATCCAAAAGGACCTGTAATTTCGACGCTGTAAGTCCCTGCCTCGTTTATTGTGATAGATGAGCCATTGCCTGCAGGACTCCAATTAAATGAAAATTCATCTTGATTTAACCCAGTATCATAATTGAATTCACTTTCTAAACAAAGACTTAATGAGTCCAGATAATTACCCGGAAAAGCGATGTATACGGAATCTGATAAGATCCGACCGAAAATGTCTTCTACTTCCACCGAATACCATCCGGGAGATTCTGCAATGAAGGTTTGATTCGTTGAACCGTCTTGCCAGAGAAAAGACTCAAATCTTTCACCAGCTTCAAGTTCTACTGGGCAGAAATCTTGGGTGAACAGAGTATCGCTAGATGCGAGAGAAGGTGGGGGGCTGTAATGAGAATATCGGCTATTTTCGTATAACTCCACTTGTGCTTCGCTCAACACTTCTGCAAAAAGAGAGATTTCTAATACTTTTCCTGTAAATGACAGGCTACTTCTGCCAATTTGATAACTTCCTGAAACCCAGTTGTGATCTGAATCGATGAGAGTTTGGTTACCATTTAGTCTAACAAAAGCTGGATCATCTTCAGATGATGTTACTACAGAAATCATAGAAATTCCATTTGATGAAAAGCTAACCAAAGTTCTTTTGGAGCTGGTATCGTCAAATCTAAACTCAATCCCTGCTGGTTTTATATGTATGCCACTTTCATTTGCCTCATTTGCATCGATAATCCGAGCATAAGATGGAAATTGGTCTATTTGAATTAAAATAACTGCTGTCTGCGGAGAAACGTTAGTATTTAAGCTTAGAAACTTGTTGCCCCCCATAAATTCAAGAGCTTCAAACTCGCTAGAAGTGCCAAGTATTGGTTGATTTGCTGCATTGGTCTGATTGAAAGCGACACCTTCATTTTGTATGTCCCGCCACATTTCAACATTTTGCCCACTCAAAGAGACTAAAGTATCCGCACGAAAAAGATGATCGGCAATTGGTGTTGTTTGGCCTTGCCCTTTGTTAACCGCAGTAATCAAAGCTGAGGTAAATAGCAAAAAGCATATCCTCATGTAAGAACCAAATAAGTAATATTGCATTCCAGTGGTAAATTTACGGAAAGAACTAGCACCTATTGTCGTTTTTGGATATAACCGCCCACAGCACTTGCAGCAAACTCTTACGGCTCTCAACAACAACGACTTGTCCTCTCATAGTCAGTTGTACATTTTTTTGGATGCTGCAAAATACAGAGAAGATGAGCCAAAATGTAGACAGGTTTATCAGGTTTCCACGAATTTTAAGTGGAAAGGATGGAATAAGAAAATCATTTCGCGTACGAGTAATTTTGGTTTAGCGAAAAATATTACCGACGGAGTTTCGGAAATCCTCGATAATCACAGTTCAGTGATTGTGCTTGAAGATGACATAGTCACATCAAAAGGTTTTTTGAGGTATATGAATGATGCACTAAAATATTATAGGGATAATAGTCAAGTCATGCACATAGCGGGATATATGCATCCTATTCATTTATCGGGTAAACAACAAACGTACTTTTATCAAGTCTCATCTTGTTGGGGATGGGCAACATGGGCAAGTGCTTGGAAGCATTTTAACAATGATCACACGGAATTATACGAGCTATTAAAACAGCGGAAAAAACTCCATTGGTTTGATCTCGACGGAAGCGGTGTGTTTTTAAGTCAGCTAAAAAGAAATCTAGATGGAACATTAAAATCTTGGGCGATCAAATGGCAAGCATCCGTAAACTTGAGGAATGGATTTTCACTTCATCCTTACAAATCATTAGTAAGAAATATCGGATTTGACTCAAGTGGTGCGAACTGCAAAAAGAATGAAAAATACAGCGATCAGGAGGTTACTGATTATATTCAAATAAATGAAATACCATTAGAGCTGGATACCAAGCTAAGAAACAAAATGAAAAAATACTACCGCAAAAGAACAAGTATTGCTCAGAAAGGAGTAGAGAAACTAAAGCATATTTTTTCCTCTGCAGTCACTAATAGGGTGAAATGGAATAAGGTTGCTGCAGGACCTGGAAAGGGATCTTTTCTATTTGTTAATAAGCAGTCATTTGGGGGTTGGAATGATATGCTAACTGGTTCATTTGATAACTTTTGGTACAGCCGATTAGATCAAACAGGGCTTCGATTTGAATCAATTATTGATGTGGGAGCCCACTTTGGCTATCATACTTTATGTCTTCAGCGCAAATATCCAGATGCGCAAATAATAGCTGTTGAGCCAAATCCCTTCAACTTAAAACGATTGAGGCTTCACCTTGAAAAGAACGATTTGTCTCACATTATTATCGAGTCTGTTGCTGTTTCAAGCGAAAAAGGAGAGCTGGAGTTTAGTTATTCTGACAACGTCGAGTCGAGCCAGAGTACTGGAAGTTATTTGTCACAAGTTACACCACCTTTGTCTCCCGACCATTACACGACTTTCAAGAATATCAAAGTTCACTCAGATACGCTTGATGAGATATGCCACCGAAATAGTTTCAAACCTGATTTGATTAAAATTGATGTAGAAGGTGCTGAGATTCTGGCGTTAAGAGGCGGCGAAAGGGTTTTCAATGATATCAGACCCTACATATGTTTAGAAGCCCATAGTCTTAGGTTGGAAAAAGAGGCTTGTGAACTTTTAGAATCAAATTATAAAACTGAAATTTTGGCAAGGGAAGAAGAAAGATCTTTCATCTTTTGCTCACCTAAATGAAAAAACCAAAAGAGGCGAGATCTCCTAAGAAATTGAAAGTTGTTCACATCAATTTTTCCGATTTAGGCGGTGGAGCGGAAGAGTTTGCTAGGAGTATTTCGGCTAGGCAAAACAATGTTTTGTTGGTCAAGACCAAGCAGACTTCAGATAGTCACGTAAAAGAAATATCGAAAGGAAAGCTAAACTGGTTCGTAAAAATACTGGACAAGTTGACTTGGAAGCTCGGATTCAAGCGCTCATTTAGAGCGGTACTTGGTATTCAAGATCAATTCCATTTTTCTTACTCTCAAATCCGAAAAGAGAGGGCATACAGAAATGCTGATATTGTTCATTTACATAATATTCACGGAGAATTTTTTGATTTTACTGCAGTAAGAAAAATTAGGAAAGAGAAGCCTATAGTCTGGACCAGTCACGATATGTGGCTCATGACAGGAGGTGAAGGTTTCATATTTGATGGCATGACCAGAGAGGATAGGATGAATTCATATCCATTGAGACGTCCGCTTATCGATACGAGGAAATATAATCTGAATACGAAGAAGAAGCTCCTTAATAACAATTTGGACAAAATGGTTTTGGTTTCTCCTTCCACATACCATGAAAAGCGGCTGAGGAACGCATATCCACTGATTCCTATTCAAATGATTCACTACGGAATTGATCTAACTGTTTTTTACCCTCGAGACGAGAGAAATGACTCCATTGCTCAGGTTTTGATATTTTCCTCGAAGAGCATTTACAAGAGATCTGAAGAAGTAATAAGATCTTTGAGCAATGTTAGAAAAATGTTCCATTTGCACGTTATAGGTACACCAATCCCCAAAATTGCCAAACATCAAACCAATCATGACTTCATCATTGGGAGAAAAGAGTTGGCGGAACTCTTCCGTCGCATGGATGTCGGCATTTTTTCGTCCAATGAAGAAACCTTTGGTCTTTTGCCTGCTGAAGTTGCAGCTTGCGGGACAAAAGTTTTGTTGAATAGTGCACTCAACGTATTTCACGAGCATAAGGAGTTGTACAATGCAGAATTATTTGAAGATGAAAACGACTTAACTCATAAAGTATCCGAATCAATAGATCACCTTGAGTCTACAAGGCAATGGGGGGATAGAAGTGCAGAATTAATCAAGATTAACCTAAGCCGTAAAAAAACTTTTGAACGTTACTCGTCTCTATATCAGCAGCTCTTGTAGTTCAGAGAATTCCCTTTAAGCCTCAATACTTTATTTTAGATTTACACCGTGGAACAAAAAATCACACCCCCTTCCAAAATTTCACTCGGCCTAAAGGAACTCTGGACTTACCGCGAATTGTTTTACTTCTTCACCTGGAGAGATATAAAAGTTAAATACAAACAGACGTTTTTGGGGTTTGCGTGGGCCATTCTTCAACCTTTTGTGCTAATGGTCATATTTTCCATCTTTTTTGGTCGTGCTTTAAAGGTTCCTAGCGATGGAATTCCTTATCCACTTTTTGCGTTTTCAGGTCTAATGCTTTGGAATGTTTTCTCGACGGGTTTATCGGGAGCGGGTAATTCGATGGTCTCCAATGCCAACATTATTAAAAAGATTTATTTTCCACGATTGATCATTCCGATGAGTTCCATTTTAGTTGCTGTTTTTGATTTCTTCATGGCTTTTTTGGTCTATCTCGGATTAGTTTTCTATTATGGCTTTGCATTGAGCTGGGAGCTGTTATACATGCTTCCTGTAAGCCTCATTTTAACCGTCGTTGCCACTTTTGGCCCTGGAACACTCATAGCTGCAATGAATGTGAAGTATCGTGACTTTCGTTACATCCTTCCATTTCTTGTTCAAATACTACTTTTTCTCACCCCGGTGATTTATCCCGTTTCCATGGTGGGAAATTATCCTTGGCTTCAAAAAGCTCTAGCGCTGAATCCCATGTATGCCCCTATTTCTATAATTCGAAATGTACTTGTAGAAAGCCCCTTAGAAACAGAGTTTGTATTGGTGAGCGTGAGTTCAGGTGTAGTCTTTTTTATCCTAGGAATTCTTTACTTTAGGAAAACTGAAAGCTACTTTGCTGACCTGGCATAACATTTAATCTACTAGATCAACTTAGGTGTCTCTTATCCATTACAAGTTTTTTTGGAAGTTAGAATGGCTCAGACTACAAGGTCTTGCGTATATATTTAAAAAGACCAACAGCTTCACTAACAAGAGTAATTTGATAGTTTCTGGTTCAGGTCGGAGCGGAACGACCTGGTTGGCAGAAGTACTGTCAAGTGCTCCATATCACACATTGGTAAATGAACCTTTGAAAAACAGTAATTCCAGTAGAGTAAATGATATTGGCTTTACTGGATGGGGTCAGCATATTCCTGATGAAGCAGACTGGCTAGAGGCTTTTGAGTTGTTTCATGATTTGTTCTCCGGTCAGGAATTGAACCCGAATTACTATACTTCGGGGTCTCCCAACTTCAAAACAAAATTATGGGTTCATAAAATGATCCGTATCCCTTTTTTGTTGCCCTGGCTCCTAAACAATTTCTCGACACTAAAGCCTATTTACCTGGTCCGGAATCCTTATGCTGTCATTTCATCTCAACTTAGACACCGTGGATTCGGTAAGAACAAAATGTTTAAGAAAGGTGTGCACACAGTTGTACCACAATTTGAGCATCACGATCAATTTTATAGAAAATGGTCTGATGATTTTGAATGCTTGGAAAACTACACTGAGAAACTGGCCCTCCACTGGGCCCTAGAGAATGAACATGTTCTCCTACATCCGTGGTGTCATCAGAAATGCATTGTGATAACTTATGAAGACCTAACGCTGCATCCCTTTGCAGTCTTTGAGAAAATTGAGTCAGAAATAGACATTAATTTGGACTTTATTAATGAAGATGCATTGAAGAAGAACAGTTACTCCAAGATTGATAGCATCCCTGAAAACATGGGGCAACAACTTAATAAGTGGAAAGATCACTTGACATCTCAACAGATCCATTCTATTCGTAATATTCTTCGCAAGCGTAACTTCGATATTTATAACTTCGAAACCG
Organism: Flavobacteriales bacterium; assembly: GCA_022448105.1. Lineage (GTDB taxonomy): Bacteria > Bacteroidota > Bacteroidia > Flavobacteriales_D > Cryomorphaceae > JAKVAV01. The sequence continues at coordinate 55,862 of JAKVAV010000008.1, forward strand.
GTTTCTTGGATCAAGAGAAGTTATCGGAACTGCGCTCTTCTGCAAAATCATATTCCCCTTTATAAATGAAGGCAATCTTAGAAGTGAAAGATCTGTGGAAAGAGTATCGCCGCGGAGTTCAGAAAGAAAAATACTTGAGTCTTCGCGAGAACATAACTCGTGGTATTAAACCAAAGAGAAAAAACGAAACTTTTTGGGCTCTTGAAGATGTAAACTTTCAAGTTTATCCCGGCGATAGCCTCGCAATTATTGGGAAGAACGGAGCGGGAAAATCCACCCTTCTCAAAATTCTATCAAAAATTACACCTCCCACTAAAGGGGAAATTACCCTCCGTGGCCGATTGGCTTCTCTCTTGGAAGTTGGAACGGGATTTCACCCTGAGTTAACTGGTCGCGAGAATATTTACCTTAATGGATCGATACTCGGCTTAAATCGTAAAGAAATTAACAGTCAATTCGACGCGATAGTTGATTTTTCAGGAGTGGGAGCTTTTTTGGATACGCCTCTTAAACATTATTCGTCGGGGATGCAACTGCGATTGGCTTTTGCCGTTGCTGCACATCTTGAACCAGAGATATTGGTTATTGATGAGGTTTTGGCCGTTGGAGATTCTGCATTTCAGCAGAAGTGCATTGACAAAATGACCGAAGTAAGTCAGAGTGGTCGGACCATTCTTTTTGTAAGTCACAATTTTCAGGCAGTTAGAAACCTTTGCGAAAAAGCGATTCTTTTGGATCACGGGAAAATGATCGGGAATGGCTCTGTTGAAGAGATAATTTCGCAGTACCGCCAAAACTTTCGTTCAGCGGAATCAGAAGAATCACTTTTAGATATACCCAACAGAAGAGGCAGCAGAGGATTAATAATGGCTAACCTTTTATCTAATGCAAAAGACATTGAATGGGGTGAAAAGCTCAAAATGACGCTCATGCTCAAAACTGAAACTCCTGCGGATTACAGAGATCTTGAATTTGGTATTGCCTTGCAAGATGAGTACAATAAAAGTATCATACATCTATCCAATAAGTATCTCAAAAAAAACATAGAAAGGCATCTAAATGACAATATGATGTACACTTTTGAGATGGAGAATAGCCTGAGCCAAGGAAGATACTCTTTGGTTCTTTTCTTAAGGGCAAACGACATCATTCAGGACTGGTTATCTGACTTTCTGTACATCGAAATTCCAGAAGGAAATCAATACGCTTACCACAACTCGTCTGAAATCAAGGGATTAGTGCAGCCAGGGTTCCAAATGTATGTTAAAGAAAAGGTAGGGTGAAAAATCTTAGTATAAGAATAGCAAGACTCTTGGGGTCGATTATCGGAAAAAGGCTTGGTGAGAAGCTTATAGTTTTCATCTTCAAAATCACTGACGTATCAATCCTTAGGATAGCATACCGGCAGTATGGATTAATCAAATTCCAAAACATGAGGGTGTCTGGAGAATCTGGGGTTTTGGAGAAAATTGTAAAACCCAACCTTCTACCTAACGAAGTTTTAATAGACGTTGGGGCGAATATTGGAGAATATACCAAAGAGCTTTCAAGAGTTTTTCCTTCCTCGAGGATAATTTCTGTTGAGGCCAATCCAATAACCTATGAAATCTTAAAGCAAAATGTCGAGACGGAAGCGTACAATTATGCAGTATCTGAGGTTTCGGGGATTGTGGATTTTTTCACTTCAGAAGAAAATGCTTCATCTACTCAGGCATCTCTGTCAATGGAGAGTGTGCCAAACAACGAGACTCTAAGTAAAATAAGTGTTCATTCTATTAGGTTAGATGAACTTCTCAAAGACAAAGAAGTAGCCCAAATTGGCCTCTTAAAGGTGGACACTGAAGGTCATGATCTGGGTGTTTTGAAGAGTTGTCAGTCGTACTTCACTCAAATAAAATTCGTCCAATTTGAATTCAACGAAAAATACGTTTACACCAGGACTTTTTTAAAAGACTTCTACCAGCTTCTCCATGAAACGCATCTCATTTATCGTATAGATACCGATCGATTACATGACCTGACCAATTATGATCCCGTTTATGAAATTTTTCGATATCAAAACCTTCTAGCTGTCAGAAAAGACCTACAGCATGAATTGGAAAGACTTATTAAAATACAAAAATCTCATTGATTCTACTCATTGGCTTTTGACCTAATGACAAATTCTGCCCTCCTACCGAAATGATTTTTTCGTACAGCAAAAATTTCCTTTTCATTCACAACTACAAAGTTGCCGGAACTAGCATACGTGATGTATTAAAAAAGTACAGCTATCGTCCCCACGAGAAGTTCCACTATCAGGTGTTTAGAAGGCTCGGTATTATCCCTTCATATCATACGTTTCGAAGTCATGGACCAATCTTGGAGGTGAAAAATAGGATGCCTTCCATCCTGTTCAACAGACTGTTCAAATTTGGTTTTGTTCGTAACCCATGGGATTGGCAGGTATCGCTCTACCATTTCGCGCAACAAACTGAAAATCATCACCAACATGAGTTGATCAGTCAAATGAATTTTGAGGAGTATATCCAATGGCGAGTGAACGAAGATCTCCACCTACAAAAGGATTTTTTCACGGATGAAAAAGGGGAGATCATCATGGACTTCATAGGGAAAATGGAATCATTGGAGGAAGATTTTTCATTCGTGGCGAGAACCATCGGGATGGATGAAACACTTTCACATAAAAACAAATCCAATCACACGCACTACAGAAAGTATTACTCAACAAAAACCAAGGATCTAGTTTACCGTGCTTTTCTAGAAGATATCAATACTTTTGGCTACGAGTTTTAATTGATTCAACCCATAGATCACTCTCCATCATGAGTTTTCCTATTTCGGTCATAGTTCCTTCATTTAATCAAGGCCAGTATATTGAACAAACCATCTCGTCGATGACATCCATATCAACAGAGGTGTTGGTCTTCGATGGGAAAAGTACTGATCAAACTACTACTATTTTAAGAAGATTAGATGACCAGCTTGCTCATTGGATAAGCGAACCAGATCAAGGACAAAGCCACGCCATTAACAAAGGCCTAAACAAGGCTACCGGGAAAATCATCAATTGGATCAATAGCGACGACTATCTGGAGCCAGGAGCATTAGAAGCCATTGAATCTGCCTTTAAGGATGAGGCAGTCAATGTCTTCATTGGAAAATCCAATATTGTTAAAGACGGAAAAATAGTTGCTCAGTCTCGCGGCACAGATATCTATAAAGGTAATCTCGCCAAAACCATTGGCCGCGCCCGAATCGATCAGCCAGAAACTTGGTGGCGCAAAAGCGTCATTGATGAAATTGGACCTCTAAATCAAGCTCTGCACTATACCATGGATCGCGATTGGTGGATTAAATACCTCCTTCGCTTCGGTATGAGCGGAATTAAAAAGGAGAATGTAGTTCTCGCTAATTTTCGCCTCCATGGCGAGTCAAAAACCGTGAGTCAATCAGACGCCTTTAAAGTTGAGCGCAATTCTTACTACCGCTCTTTGGCGAAAGAATATGGTCTCGTGTCTCAGGCAAAAGAATTGTCAGGGATAGCTGATTTTCTTCCTCTTACGAACATGCCAGCACAAGTTGACCTCCAACTTTTGCGAAAGGCTTTTTCATATTTTTACTTGTTGCTTGCCGATGAAGCTTATGTGAAGGGAGATCATCGCTCAGTTCGCTATTTCCTCGATACCCTTGACAAAAAGATCTTGTCGACAGATGATTATGCCTTTTACGATAAGTTGGCCTTTAGGTCAAAGTTGCCTTCAACTTTGATTAAACTTGCCAGAAAAATTAAGCCATGACTACTTCAGTAGTTGTTCCTTCATTTAATGGAGAAGTCCATTTACTTGGCTTGATGAGAAGCTTAGAGAAACAAACTCATTCTCCAGATGAAATTCTTATTGTTCTAGATGGATCCACTGACAATAGTTTCGAAATATTATCCGATTGGGAAGATAAACTTCCCATAAGAATAATAAGACAAGAAAATAGGGGACGCTCTGGTGCAAGAAATCGCGGTGTGTTTGACTCTAAAAATGAGATCATTATTTTTTTCGACGATGATATGGAACCACAGGATGACTCCATTGAACGCCATCTTCGCTTTCACAAGAGTCATGTTGATTCCTTACTGACCGGTTTTGCTATTGAAGATCCTAGTTGTACCAAAGAAATTTGCCTTTGGCGAGATTGGCTCCACCAGAGATGGATGGGCGAAAAGGCTCAAGTGTATAAGCAGTCTGATCAAGATTTAGGAATTACTGCAGCAAATTTTTCGTTGCCAAGAAAAGTCTTTTTAGATATTCAAGGTTTTGACGAAAATGTTACCGATTGTGAGGATTACGATTTGGCAGTGCGCGCTTATTCAAAACAGTATTCGGTGTGTTGTGATCCTTTGAATGTTGCAGTTCACAATGGCTTTAACTCAATTGTGGAATATGCATCTAGACAAAGAAGTTACCGCAGCGCTTATCTCCAGCTATTGGAGAAGAGAAAGCATTCTTCATTTTTTAAATTTTACTTAAGGCATTTACCAACTAAATCCTTCTACAAAAAGATTCTCTATTTTTTCATTCCTGGGAGCTCTCTAAAGTTAATTGATAAAGGTTTTTTTAAATTTTTGCCCAATCAATTAAGATTCACCATATTTTCGAGGATATTCGCCGCCTTAACCATTTATTATCCCCGTAGGGATTTATGAAAAAGCTATTCAAACGAGTTTACAGTGCTGTCCCTTTTAAGCATTTTGTTTTTAAGCAGTTAAGGAAGCTTAGACTATCCGAGAAGGTTTACAAACATCTCCATTTTACCGCCCCCATCAGGATAAAGTACAAGAAGGCAGATTTCGTGATGTTTCACTACGGCTATCGTGTAGAGAATGATCTTTTCTGGGCCGGTTACGGTAATTCATGGGAGGGAAATAGTTTGAAAATCTGGTACAAACTAGTTAACATGCACCATAAGGTAGCCGACATTGGTGCCAATACTGGTGTGTATGCATTGACAGCCGCGTCGTCAAATTCTGCAGCACAGGTAGCTGCTTTCGAACCTGTAGACCGAGTCTGTGGCAGACTAGAGTCAAACGTTAAGTTGAACAATTATCAAATTAAAACGCATAACCTTGCTTTGAGCAATTATAAAGGAACCGCAGAAATCTTCACAGAAGGACAAGATCATGTCTACTCGGTTACCGTGAATAAGGATATATCCAATACCTCATCGCCTAAAACAAGAGAAGAGATTCGCGTAGATAGACTAGACAATGTTTTTGATGCTGAGAGTTTTCCTGATTTAATTAAAATAGATGTGGAGACGCATGAAGCTGAGGTAATTGAAGGTATGGGTTCGCTTCTGGATACTATGCCAACAATGCTGGTGGAAGTGCTCAATGATCAAGTTGCTGAGAGCATAGAAGGATTATTATCGCATCTAGATTATCAAGTTTATGATGTACCCGACAAATCGGAAATAAGAAAACTCTCAAGGGTTCAAAAGGCTAAAGATTTTAACCTTTTATTTTGCACTGAAGAGGTGGCCAAGCAATTGGGAATCAATGATTAGGGTAACCTATATTGTTTCAGATATAGATAAGGCTTTAGCTTTTGAGTGGATTTCATCGCACCTCAATAGAGAAGATTTCGATCTGAGGTTCATCCTGCTCAACAATACCGGTTCTGAGCTGGAACAGTACTTGATTGAAAGTGGAGTTCCGTGTAAAAGAATCGCTTCTAGCAGAGGCCTGAAAGCTATGATTACTTTTTTTCAAGTATGGTGGGAGTTGATTTGTCACCGACCTAAGGTAATCCATACTCATCTTCGGAGGGCTTGCATAATTGGTTTGCCTGCAGCTCTTATGGCTGCTATTCCACAGAGGATTCATACCAGACACCACTCAACTTCAAACCATATTTACCATCCACATGCAGTCAAAACGGATAAATTGATCACCTTATTGAGCACCAAGGTTGTAGCTATTTCGACGGTCGTCGAGTCAGTGCTTGTTGAGAAAGAGAATACTCCTCTTCGGAAAATTCAAAGGATACCCCACGGGTTTGATCTGAAGTATTTTGAAAGGCCACCTCAAGCACGAATAAATAAACTTAGAGAAAAATATAGCTGCCAGAACTCAACTCTCATAGTCGGTATAGTAGCGCGGTACCTTGAGCTAAAGGGCGTTGAATACGGAATTCGTGCATTTAGAGAATTACTAGCAGATTATCCCAAAGCACATCTAGTACTCGCCAATGCCAAAGGACCGTATCGGCGTCAAATTCAAGAAGAGCTCTCAAGTCTTCCTCATTCGGCATTCACCGAAATAGTTTTTGAATCAGATCTCACCGCGCTATTTGGATTGTTTGACGTCTACCTCCATCTTCCCATCCAAAATGATATTGAGGCATTTGGTCAGACCTACATCGAAGCTCTGGCTGGGGGAGTGCCATCAGTTTTTACCATTTCTGGTATCGGCGCCGAACTAATCAGAACAGAAGAAAACGCAATAGTAGTACCTTACAAGAATAGCCGAAGAGTGTATGAAGCCATCAAGCGAATTTTAGAGGATGACGAGTTTCGAAATAAGTTGGTGAAAAACGGTAGAGAAACGGTAATGCCCTTTGGATTAAAACCGTTTATTTCGCGACTTGAAGATCTCTACCGTGCCTGAATTTTCTATCATCATCCCCACTTATAATCGCAAAAAGTTTGTATCAAAAACCATTGATTCTGCTTTGAACCAATCTGAAGCTTCATTTGAAGTTATCGTGATCGACGATGGCAGCACAGATGGAACTAAGGACTTGATTGGGAGCACTTATTCTGATGAGGTGAAGTATGTGTTTCAAAACAACAAGGAGAGGGGAGCTGCAAGAAATCGGGGCGGCACTATAGCAAAAGGAGACTATATTTATTTCCTTGATTCAGATGATTTACTTTATCCAAATCACTTAGCTGCCGCAAGTGATTATTTATCTTCTTTTGTGGATAAACCTGAGTGGTTTTTTCAAGAATATGATATTCAAGACAAGGACCAGAAGATAGCGATTAGTTACAACAGAAGTAACCCTCTTCAAACCTTGATTGAGGAAGGAAACTTCATGAGCTGTCATGGAGTTTTTTTGAGAAGAGATGTTTTTTTGGCAAATCAGTTCAAGGAAGATCGGAGACTCTCGGGTTCAGAAGACTACGAACTTTGGCTCAGACTTGCCGCTCAGTACGAATTGCACATTAATCCCATCGTGACATCATCTTTAGTACAACACGACGATAGGAGTGTGTTCAATTTTAAATCAGAGCCTTTAATTCAAAGGAAAAAGATTTTACTTGAATCCCTTAAGTCAAACAAAGCTTTTATAAATAAATTTGGGGATAGATACAGGAGCATTGAAGAGAATTCTTATTCCTATATCGCACTCCACTTAATGATGAGCGGTTATAAATCAAGAGCTCTGGATTATTTATGGAAATCACTTAAAATGAGCCCTCGAAGAGCTTTTTCAAAGAGAACTCTGGCAACAATAAAGTTTCTATTGAAATGACGAGCTACAAAGGGCCTCAGGCCGCCTATTTTGGTCACCCTAAAAGTGCTAGTTCTTGGTTGGCTGGATATATGATGAGAACCACGAAAGTCCAGGGCAAAAAGTTTTGGCAGGGTCAGCTAACACTTACACGTTTTCGTGTAGAGGATATCTTGGCACAAAAACCCGAGGTTATCATTACTCAGAACTCAGAGCTCAAAAAGTGTCAGCAGCTTAAGTTTGAAAAGGCCTTTCACGTGATCCGAGATCCCCGTGATATTATAGTATCCAGCTATTTTTCATACGCTGGCACCCACGATACTGAAGGATGGAGTGAGTTGCTTGAATTGCGTAGAGAACTCGAGGATAAGCCGATAGAATACTGCATCGAACGGATGATATACTTCAATGAAAGAGATGTCAATTTCATGAAAAATTGGGACTATAATCAAGCCAATGTGCTTGAGTTGAAGTATGAAGATATGATTCAAAATATGACTAAATACCTCACCAAGGTCATGGAATATTTGGGCTGGTTGAAGAACGATGAATCTCCTTTGCAAGGACCCATTCACTTTTACAATAGAGTAGGCTATACCAAAAACTTCTTGTGGCTTCCAAAGATTCGAAACCATGCTGTTTCAGAGAGTTTTGTTCAAAACCTGAATGATGAAATCAATATCGAGAAACTAAAGAGAAAAAAACCTTCTTCAAAAAATCATTATCGAAAAGGTAAAAGTGGTGATTGGAAGAACTATTTCAACGACCGTCATCGATCAATTTTTCGAGAACTATACGGTGACATTTTGATCGATCTGGGTTACGAGGAGGGCCATAGCTGGTGATCAAAGTCTTGTACTTGAGCTACGACGGACTCACTGACCCGTTGGGTCAAAGTCAGATTTTGCCCTACTTAAAAGGCCTTAGCGCTAGAGGTTATTCATTTACCATCATAAGTTTTGAGAAGCCAGATGCATTTTCAAAGCGTAAGAATCTTATCCAGAAGATTTGTGATGAAACCAAAATTGATTGGAGACCCCTTAACTACACCAAAACCCCACCTGTTTTAAGTACTATTTATGATTTGAGTAGAATGAATAGTAGAGCCTCCTCCGTCATAAGGAGTGCGGATTACCAGCTTGTACATGTTAGATCATATATACCAGCTTTAGTTGCCCTCCGCGTGAAACGTAGATTTGGAATTCCTTTCATATTTGATAAACGAGGCTTTTGGATTGAAGAACGGGTAGAAGGGGAGATCTGGAATCCAAATAATCCTCTTTTGGCAATTGTGATGCAGTATTTCAAGAAAAAAGAACGAAAGTTCTTTATTGAGTCTGAAGCGGTCGTATCACTAACCGAAAGTGCCGTCGAAGCCATATGTCGACAACAGGTTATAAAAATGACAGGTCGTGAACTAAAGGAGTTCAAGGAAAAAACATTCGTGATCCCCTGTGCTGCTGACCAGAATCTCTTTTCGTTTGTGTCATCCGACGAACGAAAAAGAGCCAAAGAAAAAATTGGAATTTCTCCGGACAATCCAGTTTTTGTCTATCTCGGTTCTGTTGGGACTTGGTACTTATTGCAAGAGATTCTCGAATCGTATAGAGCCCTGAGGGAAGTGTTGCCTGAACTTTGGTTTTTCATCTTTACAGGAGGTGATAAAGAATCAATCCTTCGTTTAGCGGCACAGCTGAATGTGCCTACAGATCGCATGAAAATAGAATTTGTGCACCGTGAAAATCTGCCTGATAAACTCAAGTTGGCCGATTTCTCAATAAACTATATGCGACCAGGGTATTCTCGAATGGCTACTTCCCCAGTAAAGATAGGCGAGCTTCTTTCAATGGGGGTGCCCTTCATAGTAAATTCTGGAGTTGGTGATAGCGAAAGTCAGATAACAACTTTGGGGGCAGGAATGGTTACCAAGCCTTTTCCTGACGAGGAATCTTATAAGATCCTTTGTGAGAATTATTCTACATTATTTGAAGTAAATAGAGAGGATGTCGCCAATCAAGCGAGAGAAGTATTTTCTTTAAAGAACGCAATCAAGAAATATGAGAAAGTATACCAGTATGCCCTCAAAAGGTGAGGTTTTTCATGTTTACAATCAAATGGATGAACACTTGGTAATTGACTGGATTGAAGAGCTGGTCAGCCTCACATCCTTGCTTTTGAATCCCTTCAAACACTCTTTTTCAGGTGAATCGAGATTGCTTGACCAATTGGAAAAGAAATCGTCTCCTTCTATCGTTCATTATCATGATTTGAATTCTGCCATGCGCCATAGGAGTTATAGACATCTAAGAGTTCCATTTGGCGTAGATTTCGAAAATTTTGTTGAACCAAACAGAACAAAGAAACATTCAGCCACAGAAACCAGATTCTTGGAGAATCAACGATGGGTTCTGGAAAATGCACGATTCATTGTGGTGAGAGATAAACATGACATCAGAAGAATTGAAGATTGGTTTGTAGAGCAACCAATTTTTGGAGGTGGTGAGTTCTACTACAATTACGACAATGCACAAAAGGTAGCCTCAAAGTGCTACTTTCAGCCTTATCTTCTCGATGAGAAAAGGTTTGATTTTCAGCAGGTGAGCCGAAATAAGACACTTTGGATGAGTGCAGTTCACGGGGTAGATTTGGAATATGTCTACTTGAGTATGAGCGGAGAAAATATAGATTGGCTCAAGGTGAAAGATTTTTTCGGTGATGTCCAAATGGGTTCTGATCAATTGAGATTCATGATTTTTACAGGGACTGACTCCAATAAGTTAAGAGCTGATTTAAAAAGAGCGAATCTTCCAGGTTCCAAATTTGTTTTTATTACTCCGCAGAACATTGATCTGCATTGTTGCCTTGAAATGGCTCGGGCGCATATTGATTTTAGTGGTGATAATTCGAAAGAAGAGAGGTTATTGCAAACCGCTCAAGGACTGATGGGTAAATATGCTATTGCATCAGGTCTCGAATTTGAAGTGAATGGTATTTCTCCACATGGGAGGGATCAAATTAGAAGATTGATTCAATCCGAGCCAGAGTTATCGAATCGAATGAATATTAGAAAATCGATCATTGATTCAAATGGGATTCATTCGAATCTTTCAAGCCTAAACGAAGTTTACCGTTCAGTCTTTGAATACGCTCCGGTATGATTCTATTTGAGATTTTACCGAATACTTTTTATCAACCACTTCCCGCCCAAGGGCACCAAGCTTTTTTCTAAGCGGTTTCTCTTTAATAAGCTCTAGTAAGGATTCTTTCCAGTCTGACACAGACTTAAGTGGTAAGGATTCTCCGAGGTATGCTGCTTTGCCGGATTCTGATATTTCTATGTTCACTCCTACTTCAGAAAGCACTGTGGGTATTTCGAGTGCCATGTATTGTAGCGCCTTGAAACCACATTTTCCTTTTTCCCATTCAGTATCGAATAGAGGCATAACTCCTATATCTATTTCAAGAAGATCTTCGATTTCGCTTTCTTTTTTCCATTTCCTAAATTCTACGAATTTAGGAAGTTTAGGAGGGGCTTTATCTGCAATTAGTAAGAAGCGGAAAGGCTCATGGTCGTGAAGCTCATTTAGAACTGTGAAGAGAGGAATTAGTTGTTTTAAAGTGCTGTGAGTACCTGTCCAACCAATTGTTAATTTCCTTTTTTTCGCAATGTCAATTTCATTTGCACCCTTTTCAGCTGGTTTATTGACCACCTTTTTAATGTTAATGCTAGGATAGTCTGCCTGTTTTCTCCATTTTCCAAGAGACCTTTTATATAGCTTACGGTTGTGGTATGTATCCGTATCAATAGTAGTTGGAATGATTCTCACGTCCGCACAATACTGTCTGGCATATTCTGCTAAAAACTCGTTTCCTACAACACAGATAGAAGCCCAAGAGCAAATTTTTCCCGCTTTTGTATGATTTTTGAATTTTCCCGCGATTTTTCGGTTCGCATCAGAACTGTTGGGGAGCCAGATGGAGTCATCAAAGTCGTAGATAACCTCCTTTTTTAAGAATCTTACAGCGAGCCATTCAAACCATGGAGGGCCAATTGGTGTGGCTTCTCGGTGAATAAATATCTTCTTGTATTTGACGAGCCTGAACAAGAGATAGAAACGTCTTAAAAATCCACCAATAGTCCTATATACCTTAAAAACTACACTTCCCCTCTCATAAATCTTGGGCCATTCATCTTCTTTCCAAAAACTTACTTCGTCAAACTCAAGGTCTAATAAATCCAAATATTGCTCAAACCTAAAGCGCTGAGAAGGCGCTTTACCTTTTGGATAGGGACAAATGATTAGGATTTTCATGCGTATTGAGGAACCTTGGATGTCATTTTCCGTCTCTTGGCCCTCACCTCATGAAACTGTTCTCTTTTTAATGTTTTTGATTCCAAATACCTATGGCGAATGATGAAGAGAGATGCGACATAGAAGGGCACACAGGGAATCTTATATCTAGATAGTGCCCCAAAGTTATAGGATGAAAAGCCTACTGCAAAACCAAAGAAAATTGCAAATATCACACACATCAAAAGAAGCGAATCATTCGATATGTAACGATAGATCCTCAGAGGGCCGACTCTGAAAAGAGTAACAATTGTAAAGAGAAGAAGTAAGAAGCTCTCAATAGCCTGTGCAAGCATCGCGGCTCCATTGATTTCCCAAAAATAAGGCCTAAAAAAAGTGACGTTTACCGCAGCTGGGAAGATCTTCAATAAACCTTGCCAAGAATCTGCGTCATAGTCACCAAGTGTATAACTCGAACCTCTTCCGTGTTTATCGCTAGTGTTTTCCCCTTCTACATAATGCCAACCTTGCATACTTTGTGCGGTATTTACAAAGCTGTCTACAGAGTACTTTTTATTGTATTCTGATAAGAAATCTAAAGTATAAACAATCGATAACAGTGAGACCGCAGCAACAACAGGTAAGGCAGCGGCTCGAATGAAGTTACTCTTAATTTTATCTCTTAGATAGAGGCTTCTCCACAGCACAATAGCCGGTGCGAGAGAAATTAATACATAGGCCTTGACGGTAAACATGATATACGAGGCTAAGGCTATCAGAATCAAAGATTTAATGTTCCAAAATCGACCAGAAAAAATGATATCAATATGGTATAAGATGAGCCCAACACCACAAAAAATAAAAGAGTCCTTACTTATACCACTGCCCCAAAAGAAGACAGACGGCACAAAAAGAATAGCAAAGGCCATTTGTTTTTCAAGTTTGGGGAATTTCGATACCATGAGCAAGAAAAAATGCCAAACTCCCCAATAGGTGAAAAGAGCTACGAGCAGCGTGGTAGAGAAATAGCTTCTTAAACCTAAAAGTGTAAATATGGACGTTATATTAACTACAAAGTATTCTCTTGGATCTTTAAATTTTGTTCTTAACGAGAAGTCCAATGATGCGGTATCCACGTTTTGTAGACTTCTATGCAGAACTTCCCAAAGAACTTTTGGGCCTTCCCAGAACGCGTCGATTACAATTAGAGTATCTCTATAATAACTCCTAGTATCCCCTCCGTATTCATAATAAAAGGTGTACACAAGAGCAAAAGCTAAACCTCCTAGCAATTTCGCACTTAGCCCTTTTATAAACCATTTTCTGTAGATTGGATTAATTGGATGCCTCGATCTAATCTGATAGCCGATGAGGTAGCAGATTGGCAGATAAATGATTATAAGTATAACGTCCAGAAAGTCCAACAGCAAAGACAATAAATACTCTAGCAAATAAACAAAGAATAGAGCTCTTTGAGTGTTCTAAGTTGACGAGAAGTGTAAATTGTACTTCTTGTTCTATCTCTTAGATTTACATTATGATCAATACTTTGGAGGGTATCGTCAAAAAACTCAATCTACTCCCCCACCCAGAAGGGGGCTATTACCGGGAGACTTACCGAGCCGATCCGTTTTCTGTTCCACCAAAAGAACTTGGTATAGACAAAGAAAGAAATCTGTCAACTGCAATTTATTTTCTATTGACCAAAGGCAATTTCTCTGCATTTCATCGTATTAAGCAAGATGAAGTATGGCACCATTACCTTGGTGATGCTATCGCCATTCATTGTATTTCCCCGGAGGGCGCGTACGAAAAGCTCTTACTCGGAAAAGAATTTGAGAATGGAGAGTTGCCTCAACATGTGGTCACTGGAGGAACTTGGTTCGCCTCAGAAACCCTTGGCGAGTATTCACTCGCCGGTTGCACCGTAGCACCAGGTTTCGACTTTGCGGATTTTGAGATGGCTGAACGAACTATATTGTTATCATATTACTCAGAGCACCGAGATGTTATTACAGCTTTGACGAGGAATACATAATTCCTTGCGTGTTACGAAAACAGAAAGTTTTCAATTCTTTCAAATCGTATTTTCAAAAGATGCTCCCTGATTTTTATTCCCCAAATTTTATTAACGATGTTTGTTGTGATCAATAAGAATAAAGAGAACGGTTATAATGCGATATTTCTTTCACGTGTTAATGTCACGTGTTGTAATCCAAAAACTCTGAAAGGTCTATAGAAGCATAATGACTATGAAATTTATATTAGCCATAGTTGCCATTCTGATAGCCACTATCTCTTTTGCTCAGAAAACCAAGAAGGTTAAAGTATCATCAGCAGATAATGAAGTAATAAGAAATTATAACGTTCTTAAATCTGATCTTTCTACCCTTCACGGTCCATTTAGACGCACATATTTTGGGATTGTTGTCTGTCAAGGCGAATATAAGCTTGGCAATCGCCACGGTTTTTGGGAGTTTGGAACCGAAAGAGAAGGGTTATACCTTAAAGCGCAATTTTACGAAGGAACAAGGGATGGAAGTTTTCGCTATTCTGAAAAAGGAATTGTTCTGGGTGAGGTTTTCTATGATCGAGGTAAAGTAGATAGCCTTTTTTCTTATTCGAAGGAAGGCACGATATTGAAAGAACTAAGAATAGATGATTCAGGAAATGGAACCGAAAAGAGCTACTATGATAACGGTCAGCTGATGCAACACATCCCCATTAAGAATTTTCTCATGAACGGGAATGTAAAGACTTACTATCGTAATGGTCTGTTATTTAACGAAGTGATTTTTAAAAATGATCAACCAGTTACAGCAGTAAAAACTCTCACCAAAAAAGGGGATCAGATGTACGGTGGAGATCTTAAAAACGGTACTGGCGAAATTCTCTTATTCAGAATTCATAAGGAAGGTGAAGTCAAGGTTAGGGAAAGAATCAACCTCAAAAACCATCAAAGGCAAGGTGACTATTGCACCTATAACGAGGATGGTGGTTTAGCTATTAAAGGTCAATATTTTAATGGAGCGCGCGAGGGAGAATGGATTACATTCTTGAGCGGTGATTCTATTGTTGAAGTTTATGAAGATGAAGAACCATTAGTAGCGGATACCTTGGGAGATTCTTCACGTTCAACTTACCGGACTATTTTTGCTTACACCGAATTAGAATTAATGCCGGAGTTTCCTGGTGGTGAGTCTGGATTGATGAATTTTTTAGGTAAAAACATCAAATATCCGAAGCAGGCGCGATTCGACGGAGCACAAGGAACTACCTATGCAAGTTTCATAATAAGTGAACTAGGAGAGATAGAAGACGTCAAAATCGAGACTAGTATTCACCCGGCAATAGACAGCGAAGTAATAAGAGTCATAGGACTTATGCCAAACTGGCAACCAGGCTTTCAGAATGGTGTTGCTGTAAAAGTGCAATACAATTTGCCAATACGAATGACCATGAATTAAATTTTAACAGCTCTTCCAAACCAATCAGTGGTCTCATAATAACTTACTAAACCTCCTCCGTCACAACTCCAACAACTTCCTGCATTTCTTTCTCAAATGCCTTTTCAATGGTGTTGTTCTCACTTAGATTCACCGTTATCCGGATCGCTTTTAGCCCACTAACCCCTTGCATCTGCTCAAGATCGAAGCGCTCGATATTGGCTTCTATGAAATTGAGATGAGTCAAATACTTTATATAAGACATGTATTCGGCTTCCTCTCTGGCTTGAGAGAAAATGACCGATACCGTATGCGGCTGAGTAAGACGTTCGCCTGTGCCAGCAATGGTGGCTTTGTCAATTCGCTTTTTCATAATCTCGTAGCGAATGTTGTAGGCGCCATCCACATCAAACTTCTTCTCATCGGTTCTAAACCTAATCGAAAGCGGTGCACTTTGCACGAGAATAAGTTGAGCAGTTTGAAGCGCAATTGGGAGTTCGGGCAAAATTTTGTTTGTTTCTCTTGTCACTTTGCACATGAGCATGAGCTGCCACAATCGCAGATTTTGAAGATAGATGGGGTTGTACTTTTTCTTCTTCTTGGCAATGGATTGGCCTATGTAAATGTTGTACTCTACCCCGTCAGTCTTATAGTTTTCGAAGTAGTAGGGGAACATCTGTTGGGTTTTTTCCTCCTCTTTTTCAATCAATGAGTACGACATATGATTGATCATCTCTATCGAATCTTCGAAAGCCTTTCTCTTATGATAAATGATCCCATGGTTGTCATCAAGCGCATCGAAGTATTTGTCGATATGCTCTTGAAGATCTTTGTTGTCGTCGTAAAGATGCTTGAAGAGCGGCTCAATTTCCGTTCTGATAAATTCTACAACTTGAACCTCTTCGTCTGAGAGCAGTCTATCTGATACTCTTACCCGGAAATTCTGAACTTCAAATTCCAATTCCTTGTAAATCGGGAAAGGATGCTTCTTAATCACATGCTTCAATACATCTGACACCATATCGAGCTGACTTACCAGGTCGATCTGAATACAACCGTTTCGGATAGTTGAAGAGTTTCTTACGTCTGATGATCCGTACAAGGGATGTACATTTTCGAAGACAACTTCGCCGAGGCTTTTCTCTTCGTTTTTCTTTTCTGCGTCCAAATAGTCCAGCGCCACCTCCTGAAATTTCCACTCCACCGCTGAGTGAAGCGAGGTGAATTTATCTTTAATAATTCGCGTGACTTCGGTTTCTTCCTCGTTTCGTACCCTCTCTACTGAAATCGCTAAAAGAGGGATGAGGTCATTAAATCTCAGCAGATCTAAAGAACTAAACGCATTGACCTCTTCGGAAACGATCTCGAATAATCCCACGACATGGTTATTCAATACGAGCGGTATGAGAATCATGCTTTTGATGTTAAACTCCAAAAGGGTAGAACGCATCATTTCATTGATCTCTGCCGTATGCACATTTGTAAGGACGATGGGCTCCTTACTCTCAAAGAAAGGTCCCATTATTGCCTTGATATCAAGGTCGTTCATGCCGCACTTAAAATCATCTGCTTTTTCTTGGTCCGAGGCATCCAACTTCGTTCCCATAAATATGATTTCGTCCCGCAATCGTTGGTAGAATGCAATACCTATTTTGGCGTCTTTTCTTCCCATTAAACTCTGAAAACACTTCTCTATAGAAAGGATGCTTTCCGGCGAACTCAGAGCTCCTGGTTTCAATAGATCAGCTTTGAGTCGAGACAAAATTTCTTGCTCAGTAACATCAACCAGATCAATGATGCTTACACCCGAAAACTTGAAGATTCGTGGAGGGAGTTTTTCTAACCAGAGATCGAGATTTTTATAGTTATTGATCAATTCAATTAGTTCCTCTTCGCTAAGTTCTGGAAGCTCGTCCTCTAAAACTAGATCAACAAATTCCATACTCATCTGCCCATAAAATGATCGCTCTAAACCTGTTTTAGGATCTATCAAACTAATAACCCTGTAGGGACGTCTTTCTACGGGAAAATCATAGAAATTCTCTAGAATCTCAACATAAGCTCCGATGATTTGAAAGTATATAGTTTCGGCGTATTCTTCTTCCGTTATGCCTCCATTCTCAGACCTAAAGATGTTAATCACATCATGAAAAGATGGAGTCTCGTAAAAGCAATCCGAATCAAAGGCTGCAAGAACACCTTTCATTTCATTCTTCCACGTGGCCTTACTGAAAATATCAGAGAGTAAAAGTTCCACTTTGTCGAAGTGCTTCTTGATGATACTTCGGTCTTCAATCACACCTTTCAGTTCAGGTTCTGATTGAACAGTTTCCAAAATTGATTTTGCATTCTCTGCAACTACTCGGTTGGAAGAATTTGCCTGATCCTCCCAGAATTCAAAAATTCTATCAAAATTTAGCTCTGTTTTGAATGGGAAGTTTTCTCTGAATAGCTGATGAACATCCATATTTTCGAGAGTTAATCTGATTCTTAAATTTGAAGAATGCTGAGAATCAGATATTAAAATTACAAATTATCTAATTCAGTTTCTCACTGCAAGTTATACCCTGCAAGGCAATAGTTCTATATTTAGCCTGTTATATTTCCCTAAATGGAACAAAACATCGTCACAGCGGCAGAAGAATTCGCCATACAGAAGTTGAAGAATGAACTTCCTGAATATGCAAAGTATCACGATCTTGTTCATACTAAGATCGTTGCACGAGAAGTTGCTGACCTTGCCCTAAAGGAAGGGTTAGACGACAACAAACAAAGCCTTCTCAAGGTAGCTGCATGGTTTCACGATTTAGGTTACCTGCATAGGGCCGATGGCCATGAAAAACTGAGTGCTGAAATAGCTGACGGCTTTCTTGCCGAGCAAGGCGCGAGTGAAAGTGATAGACAGCATGTGAGAAGGATCATTCTGGCCACTGAAATGAAATACGAGCCTCAGGATATTCTCGAAGAGCTAATAAGAGATGCGGACCTGGCGCACCTCGGAATGAGTGAGTTTGAGGAGAGATCAGAGTTGCTTAGGCAAGAGAAAGGAATACTCCTCAACTCGCCCATAAAAAGAGCTCAATGGCTAAAGATGAATATCGAATTTTTTGAGACTTATCGATACCATACTAAATCGGCCATTGAAAAATATGGAGCTAAAAAGCAGGCCCATTTGGAATCTCTTAAAGCAGATCTGGCAAAAAAAAAGAAACCCAAAAAGAAGAAAGGAGATGTGAAAAAAACTCCAAGCAAAGGGCGCGGTGTAGAGACCATGTTCAGGGTAACTTTGAAAAACCACACCACATTGAGTCAAATCGCTGACAATAAAGCAAACATAATGCTCAGTGTAAATGCTATAATTATTTCTATTGTCTTGACTTCATTATTGCCAAAATTGGACAACAATACTTATCTGCTGTGGCCGTCCGTTTTGCTACTTGCCGTGTGCATTGTTGCCGTAATTTTTGCTACCATATCTACGATACCGAAAGTTACCCGAAACGGTGCCAGTGAAGAAAGTGTTCGGAATCGTACAACAAATCTTCTATTCTTCGGGAATTTTCAAGGTCTTGACCTCAATGTCTACGTTGACGGCATGCACGATTTAATGGAGGATGAAAAATACCTCTATGAAACACTTATGAAAGACCTTTACTTTTTGGGAAAGGTTTTGAATAAAAAGTATTACTACTTGAGGCTTTGTTATACCGTTTTTGTAATAGGAATCGTTTTGTCAGTTTTTGCATATCTCATATCTCTTCAAATTATGTTTTCTGCACCAGCCCAGCTGTAGACTGACTTTCGGTTGTTGAACAGAGAGTTTATCTTCAATTTATTTCTTTCCTTTAGGATTTGTTTGCCACAGCTCACAGAACAAGTCTGGTGAAATCACTTTGAATAAAAAGGCGTTCGCGCGCCAGCCAACCAAAACATTAGAGGTAAAGAATGAAAAAGTACTTAGTAGGCTTTTGTCTTTTATTGCAATGCTCACTTTTTTCTCAAACTAAAGAAACATACCAAGTTGGTCTTCTTCTAGATTTCAGAACGGCCGAATTGGAGCCATTAATTCAAATTCTCCAAGATCAAATTATTGCCGTAGTCGGGGAAGATGCGAATATTATTTTTTCCGAAAAAAATATCCTCGTCAATAATTACGATACAAACCTAGCAAAGGCTCATTATGATCAAATGATAGAAGGTGATGCTGACATTATTATCGCTTTTGGTGCAGTAAACAATGAAGTGTTCTCTAACATAAAAAGCTTTGAGAAACCCAGTATCCTCTTTGGTTCGGTGACCAGCGAGTTTTATAATCTTGATTACGATAAAAAGACATCGGGCCGTGAGAACTTTACTTATCTCCTGGCTCCTCTGACCTATGAGGATGATCTTAGGGTTTTAAAAGAACTCACCGGTTTTACGAAAGTAGGAATAGCCGTGGAAGAGGGATTGATGGACATTTTGAGTTTTGATCAAGTATTTTCAAAAATTGCTAAAGACCTTGGCATTGAATACAAACTCATTCCCTACACCACTGCTGATGAAATACTCAATGGGATAGACTCTGAGATCGATGCGTATTATCAGGCCACTGGTATAGCTTTGAGCAATGCGGAGATAAAGCTCGTCGCTTCCAAATTGTTAGAAGAAAAAATTCCCTCCTTTACCACCACTAGCATCGGAGATGTTGAACTCGGGTTTATGGCAACGAATCGCTCTCTTGAAAACACGAATATTTTCTTTCGTCGAATAGCTTTAAATATTGAAGCCTATGTAAATGGTGTCAAGCTTTCTGAAATGCCCCTTTTCCTCGAGTTTAATGACAAGATCACACTCAATATCAATACTACACAAGTCGTCGGGATCCCTATCAAGTACAGCATGATTGGAGATGCTAATATTATTGGTGACCTCAAGAATTCGGTTTCTGAAAAAAGGTACAACCTGCTCGATGTGATGGAAGCTGTTTTGGGTGGAAATCTGCTTTTGAAGTCCTCAAGGAAGGATGTAGAGCTGAGTGAACAGAACGTGAGAACTGCTTGGAGTAATTACTTTCCGAGCGTAAATGGTTCAGCCAGTTTTGTATATGTAAATCCGGAAACAGCAGAGAGGTCTTTTGGCAATAACCCAGAGTATTCAACCTCAGGTGCCGTCACTTTAGACCAAGTAGTCTACTCTCCTGATGCCAATGCCAATATTTCTATACAGAAGTATATTTTGTCGGCACAAAGAGAGATTCTCACGGCCAATGAGCTAGATGCCGTTTACAATGCCTCCTTGGCTTATTTTAATGCGCTCATAGCTAAGGCGAACTTGTCTATCCAGAATGAAAACCTCAATCTCACCAAGACTAACCTAGAGATAGCCTCACAAAATTACGAGGCTGGGCAATCAGGAAAATCTGATGTTCTGCGTTTTACGAGTGAAAAAGCTCAAAACAAGCAAGGCCTTGTAGAAGCGGTGAATGCCCTAAACCAAGCTTTTTACAACCTCAATCAGCTTCTCAATAATCCCATTGAGATGGAAATAGATGTTGTTGATGCAGAATTAGGGAAAGGAGTACTTGCCAATTACAATTATCAAGAGCTGAAGGTCTTGATTGATGATCCTTCCATGAGAGAGTCTTTTGTAGAATACTTAACTGAAGTTGCTATTCAGAACTCTCCAGACATCAAGTCATTGGATTATAATTTGAGTGCAACCGAGCGATCTTTGCAACTCAATGGTGCTGGAAGGTTTATTCCGACAGCTTCCCTTCAAGGTCAGTACAATTATATTTTTAACCGATGGGGGGCAGGGAGTACGGCCAACGAATTTATAGGGCTTGATTTGATAGACGAAAGGTACAACATCGGGGTTGGAATAAGTATTCCTATTGTGGATCGAAATCTGTCGAATATTAATCGCCAAATTGGTCAAATACAGCAAGATCAATTGATGATCAATCGAGAGAATATTGAGCTCAATATAAAAGCGAATATTAATGCAGCGATCCTCGATCTGTACAATCAAATTGCAAACATAGAAATATCGAAGATATCAGAAGAAGCTGCAGAAGAGTCTCTTGAGCTGGTTCAAGAATCGTATTCCAATGGCGCCGTGAATATTGTGCAGCTACTCGATGCTCAAAACAACTTTCTTTTAGCTCAGCAAGCACGAGTAACTGCCGTTTACAGCTTCCTCGCAAGCTCCATAGAGCTAGAGCGCTACCTGAGCTACTTCTTCTTACTACATACGCCAGAAGAAAATCAATCATTTATTCAAGGATTTTACGAGTATGTCCAATCGAAATAGAAAATGAGTACGTCAAAAAATATGTTTATCAAAACATCTAAAATAGCTGCCCTTTTGATGGGTGTTTTGTTGATCTCTTGCGGAAGAAGTCAAGAAGAGGAAAAAATTATTCTGAGGCCCGTCTCTTACACTGAGGTGGGAGTTTCTGGGAAAAACTTTTCAAGGACCTTTAGTGGTACAGCGACTACAGACAAAGTCGTCAATTTGAGTTTTCGAAACAGTGGAATCATCACGGAATTCAACCTTTCACTAGGTAAAACGGTGAAGAAAGGGGAGTTGCTGGGAAGACTTGATAATGTTCAAGCTCGTCTTAATTATGAGAACTCCTTATCTTCCTTAAACAGCGCAAAATCACAGCTCAATACATCTAAGCTGAGCTTGGATCGTGTTCGCGCTCTCTTCGAAAAAGGAAGTACCTCACTCAGTGATTACGAAGCGGCCAAGAACAATTACCGCTCAGCCAAAGCCAACTATGAATCTGCCGAGAGAGGGGTAGATATTCAAAAAGAACAAGTGAACTATGGCTACTTGTACGCACCGGGTGATGGTGTCATCGCACAGGTAAATGCGGAAATAGACGAAAATGTCACTCCAGGCCAGATTATCGCTGTTCTAAATCAAGGTCGAGATATGCAAATCTCACTGGGACTGCCCGAAAACGTAATTAATAGAGTGAAAGAAGGAATTGAAGTGAATATCCAGATGTCTTCCATTCAGGGAGAGTCTTTTAGAGGAATAGTTGATGAGGTTTCACCATCTATCGATCCTCTTTCTTCTACTTATCCGGTTTCCGTGAAGGTGATTGATACTTCGGATCAGATAAAGTCTGGAATGGCGGCTAATGTGACCTTCCAATTTGAAGAAGCTTCAAAAACTGAGGAGGCACTCGTAATTCCTGCAAAAGCTGTCGGAGAGGATGATCAGGGGAATTTCGTATTCCTCGTAGAATCTATTGGCGATAGCACCGTAGTCAAAAAGCAACCTATAAAAGTCGGAGAGCTCACATCTGAAGGTTTTGAAATTTTAAATGGATTAAATCCTGGCCAAAGGGTGGCTATTGCAGGACTGCAAACACTACTCGATGGTCAGCAAGTAAAGCTGCAATAAACTGCTGATGTGCAAAGCTGTCTGCGAAATATTCTTCACGCTCTGAAAAGATATAAATAATGAATCTTACTCAGTTCTCAATTGAAAAAAATCGGATCACTTATACACTCGTTGCTACGATCGTATTATTGGGCATCTCCTTATATCAAGGACTTCCTCGCGATAGCATGCCACCAATGACAATTCGCATTGCCTCTGTCGTTTCCGTTTTTCCAGGAGCGGCGCCCGAAAGAGTGGAAGAACTAGTAACGGATAAGGTAGAAAAAGCAGCACAACAACTCTCAGAATTAAAAGAGCTTACAAGTACCTCAAGGACTGGTCTTTCAGTGGTGATGGTGGAGCTAAAAGACGATGTGAGCGATCAGGATCTTCAGAACGTTTGGGACCGATTGAGACGAAAGCTGAATCAAATCGAAAATATGCCTGATGGTGTGGTTCCAGTAGTTGATGATGAGAGTATTGGAGACGTGTATGGAATTGTGCTAGGGCTTACCAGCGATGGCTACTCTTATGCTGAAATGAAAGATTATATAGATGATATAAGGGACGACTTGGTCAAACTTGATAATGCCGCTGAAGTCGAGATTGGAGGAGATCAAGACGAAAGAGTTTTTATTGAATTTGACGATTCTCGATTAAAGGAATACGGTCTTTCATCTCAGATTTTGAGTGGAATGATTTCGTCTCAAAACATCCTGAGCACTGGAGGACAAATCAATGTAGAAGATGAGCGAATCGTTCTAGAGCCAACCGGGAACTTCGATGAGTTGGAGGATATTCGCAATATGCTTATCCCCGTGGGAGACGGTAGTCAGCTCGTCTACCTTAAGGACATCACGTCGGTGAATAAAGGGTACATTTCTCCTCCTACGCAGAAGGTGCGCGTCAATGGTAACGACGCTATTACACTTCACATTTCTTTGAAGGACGGTGCCAATATTATTGATCTAGGTCAAGAAGTCAATCAGGTGAGGCAAGAGTGGGAGGAACGATTACCAATCGGTCTCGAACTCCATACATTGTCGTCTCTCGATGTCTACGTGGATGACCAAGTCGGAAGCTTTATGGTCAACCTCATGCAGTCAGTTGTCATCGTATTTCTGGTCATGCTCGTTTTTTTGGGAATGCGCACAGGTGTGATCATCACTACACTTATACCCATGGTCATAGTGACCACTTTCATGGTCATGGGGATCATGAACATTGGTATCAACAAAGTTTCTTTAGCGGCACTTATCATGGCACTAGGGATGATGGTTGACAACGGCATTGTAGTAGCGGAGACCATCGTTGTCAAACTCGAAGATGGAATCGCTCGAAAAGATGCAGCTATTCAAGCCTGCTCTGAGTTATTTACTCCTTTGTTGATTTCAACCCTCACCACTTCTGCAGCATTTCTCTCCTTTTTCTTGGCAGAATCAAACATGGGAGATGTAGTCGGACCAATTTTCTTGGTTATTACTATTGCCCTCCTGTCTTCATGGCTCGTCTCGCTTACCGTGATTACACTACTCTCTTATCAATTTATGAAAGTCAAAGAAAAAGACGGGAAGGAGAGCTTAGTGGATAGAATTATTAATTGGTTGAAGGGATATTACAAGAATTATATTCTCGTCGCACTCAAGAACAAACAGGTTACCATGATTATGCTGGTTGCAGTTTTTGTTCTGGCCATGTTTGGGTTTACTAAAGTCCCTTTTGTTTTCTTCCCTGATAGTGATCGAAATATGATCACAGTAGATATTAACCTGCCTGAAGGAACCAAAATTGAGCGGACTACAGAAGTGGTGACAAAGATTGAACAGTATATGTCAGACTCTCTGGAAATCAGTGATTCGCGACTCGACGGAATTGTGGATTGGTCCTCTTACATCGGTGAAGGACCTACCTCTTATGATCAAGGTTATCAGCTCGATGAGGCCAATTCTAGCTACGGTCATATTTTGGTTAATACAACTAGATTTGAAGTGAATCAACAGCTTATCAATAAGCTGGACGTATTTTGTTTTAATCAGTTTCCAAATGCGGATATAAAGGTTGCTTTTTTAGGCGCTGGTCCTTCAGGAGACCCTGTTGAAGTAAGGGTGACAGGAAATGAGCCTGATAATCTCTCAGTTATTTCAGAGCAAATAAAAATTAAACTAAATTCTATCTCTGGCACAAAGAATATTAAGGACGATTGGGGCCCGAAGTCTAAGAAGTTTATCATCGATATTGACCAAGTAAGAGCTCAAAGTGCAGGTATATCCAGTCAAGATATTGCAATTTCTCTGCAGACTGTTCTTGATGGTTTTGCTACCGGAGAGTACCGAGAGGAGGATAAATCTATACCGATCCTCATGCGAAGCGACAAAAGCCAAGAACAGACCTTAGAGTCAATAGAAACGCTCAACGTATTTTCCCAAAATTCAGGGAGAAACGTGCCTCTTCTTCAAGTGGCTAGTGTAAAACCCGTTTGGCAATATGCCAAGATAAAGAGAAAGGACATCGATAGAACAATCACCATCACTTCACAACTTAGAGAGGGAGGAAATGCCTCGGAGATTACTGCCGAACTTACCCCTTGGTTAGAGGAATATGCAAAAACGTGGGACGCAGGCTACACATACGAATTTGGAGGGGATGCCGAGAGCACAGCTGAGAATATGGGAGCCGTAATCAAGTATTTACCTCTTTGTGGTTTCATCATTTTGTTGCTTCTGATTATCCAATTCAATTCCTTCAGAAAGATGATAATGGTATACTGTACCATACCGCTCTCGCTTATTGGTGTGTCCATTGGGCTATTGACATTTCAGCAGCCATTCGGCTTTATGCCTTTTCTTGGAGTAATTGCCCTGGCCGGTATTATTATCAATAATGCGATTGTGCTTATTGATAGGATGGAGGTCGAACAAAGTGATCTGGGTAGAAGAGAGATCGATGCCGTTATCACTGCTTGTCTACAAAGGTTTAGACCTATTCTCTTGGCGACTTTTACTACGGTGTTGGGGCTCACCCCGCTCTATTTAACCGGCGGAGAAATGTGGGAAGGAATGGCGATTGGAATAATGATTGGTCTTCTTTTTGGTACCATCATCACGCTATTCTTCATTCCTGCATTTTACGCAATGCTTTACAAGATTGATTACAAGTCATATGTTTTTGATGAAAAGCTTTTGCAGGAGTAGGTCAATACCAGTAAATAGAGGGTGGAATGAATAAGAATCTTTATAGATATCGCTTTGAATTATTTCTGCTCACTCAGTTCTTCACTTTGTTTGGGTCGCTCTTTTTTGATGATGATTTCTTTGAGAAATCTTTGCTTCCAGCTCTATTTCTTCTCAATATTGGGTCGGGAATTGTAATGATTTCCAAAAGAAGAAAGCTAATGTGGCTTTTCATAGCCTTCTTTGCGATCGCCGCATTCAACTTTGGCTCTGATCTCCTATCTGCCGAACCATCAAGATTTACCTGGAGCCGTTTAATGGTTTACTTCATCTTTAATATCGTAGTGACATGGAATATCATTGAGCAGGTATGGAAGGAGAAGGACGTGGATCGAAAGGTGATCTTCGGGCTTATGAGTGGCTATATTTCTCTTGGTTTCTTAGCTTTCTTTCTCTTCATTTCTATTGAGATTACGTACCCTGGTTCGCTCAAAGGTTTTATGAATCCTGACGCGGATGCATTTTTGAAAGGTGATGCCATTATGTATTATGCTTTTGTTACCCTCATGACCATCGGTTACGGTGATATTGTTCCCGCTGCCCCCATTGCTCGAAAAGCTTCTATGTTAGTTGGGTTGGTCGGTCAATTCTACGTGATTATTGTGACAGGAATTGTGATGGGAAAATATATAGATGGATTAAAGCTTCCCTCCAAGAAATAATAAATCTAAATCACTATAATGGCCTCTTCCTAAAGATGTGACGAGTATATTAGGTATGGAAAAAATACCCCTCTGTTTCTTAGGCTGACAAAGGTGAATTTCCAACTCTTTAGAAGAAATGACCAAGCCCAATTAAGAGGACCTCATCATCACTTGATACTCCATAAGTAGTAGTTAAAACAGCAAAATTGGCCAAATTAAAGTAGAAGCCACCACCGAATGATGGATGCCAGGTGTCAGAATCTTCACCCTCAAGCCATACTCGCCCATAGTCCGCAAACCCTAAAACTCCCAGATTGAAAGGCAGTACATAGTTTTTCGATTCGAAGAGCTTGAACCGCAGCTCGGCGTTATTGTAGAAAGTTACATCACCTGCGTATCGGTTTCTTCGGTAACCCCGCATTTGTTCGTAGCCATCAATGAAATTGGCTAAGAAAAATGGGTAGTCCCCAAAACTAGCTGCAGTACCCGTCCTTAACGCAAGAGTAGCTCTATTCGGTAGTACGGAAAATGGTATATAAAAAGTCAACTGTGACTTCACATTGAAAAAATCGGTTTCCGCATCATCTAGTTCGGTCGTGTACGATAGCTGAGCATCCAATCTGATTCCACGGTGAGGATTCACTCGATCATCCACATTGTCTAGCTTATAGCCAACCCTTACACCGACATATGATTCATTTTCAAAACTAAGATTTGCTGATAAATTCCCGATCTTATCAAATGTAGGGTCGTCAGGTTCGTCAGGTGGGTTGGCCAGTAGGTATGTTGGCCCGATCTCAAGTCGATGAACGTCTCTTTCTGAACTTCGAGCAAAGGCTGGATTGAATTCGATAAAATTTAATCGAATTTGATTGTCCCTAAAATTTTTACTTACCCATTCGGTGTCGTTTCCCAGTCCGAAAAAATTGAAAAGGTAGTCGGGAGCTTTCACTTTAAGACGGCCACCTAAATCCCATTTGGAGTGGAATATGGATCGGCAATCAAAACGGTAATCAAAGTTAAAAGCTCCAGTTTTTATGGCATATTGCCCAGTAAGCCTTTGGCGATATCTGTAAGGAGACCGATTAAAGCCATATTTGGTAAACTGTGCTCCTCCTCCGAGGAACACCCCATCATCAGGATTGAATCCTATCGAGATGAGCGGCATTAAAATATCATAGAGAAATGCCATCCTCTCATATTCTACACGGTCGTCTTCATCGGTAAGGTATAGTTTGCTGTCCTTGCCTAAATCAAACTTGTTTCTGTTTTTCTTCTTCTTCTCACGAGAATCGTGAATTTCTAACTTATGAGACAGCCCTTTAACATTTGATTCATTGATATAACGATCTTCTTCAGGGCCGCCAATCAGTCGAATTAGTGGACCCTTTTTAACTTCGCCTTCCAACACATAAACATCATCATTGTCCAGACCGTAGATTCTAATCTCTTTAGTTTCGTCAGTTCTAAACGTCCGCTCAAATATTGGATCTCCCTTTTTCTTTTTGTCTTTTTTCTTCTTTTTAGGATAGATTCGAACCCGTGTGGAGTCGTCGTTTTGTCTGATTACTTCGAAGTATTCTTCTCGGTAAGTTCCCACTACATCAACCTCTTTGGCTAGAATTTCGTAGTACTCACGAGCAAACTCTTTTAATTTTTCCCTATGTATTTGGAGAGTTTTGAATATTCTTTCTTCATGCAGCGCTCTAGCCGTATCGGGAAATTGAGCAAGGGCTTCTCTAAAAACTGAGTCGGTCAGTACCTCCTGAAGAGTATCACAAATAGATTCCCAGTCGCTCCATTCCAGCTCGTCCAGATAGGCTCGGTCAACGTATTTGCCGTTAAAGTTCATTCCCGGCATGTCCTTTATTTCTTCCTTGAATGGCTGAAAACGACGATCTATAAATTTACATTTGATCAAATTTGGAAGCAAGCCGTCTACTTTATAATAGACCTGATCGCGATCTCGAGGTATGGGTCTATAAATATTCATGCCATCTTCCTTAAATCTTGCCCACCGCCATTGGTCGTCGTGTCTATCCCAATCCCCGATCACCAAATCGAAAAGTCGTGCTTTCAGAAAAGCCTGTGCATCTACCTTGTTCTTGTAGTCTTCACGTACTTTCTCAATGACTTTAGACGAACTTTCTACTTTTTTGGAAAACCCGAATGAGGCCATATCGCTCATGTCATCGTCTGGCCTCTCTTCGTAGAGGCAAAGAAGGTTGGCGAATTCATTTCTGAAAGGTCCTAATAAGGTATCGTCAGCTAAATAAACCAGCTTAGGATTTGTGTGTAAAACTCCGGCGGCATTAGCCATTGGGGCCACAGTTATCGAAGCATAAGGATGCGATGCAGCGATAACATCTTGAATTAAATCAGTGGCGAAGGTTTGTTGCAGTTCAGTTGGTAAAATGGTCTCGGGAAACTTTTGGATTGATCTTAAGACATATTGTTTCCCGTCAGGCGCTTGCAGCCGCAAAGACTTTGACTGCATTCCACCACCTCTTTTAATCGGTGTCAAACCCCCGTGCTCTTCCGCAAGATTGATAATTGGTACTTCAATTGGCGCTCTCCAAACATCGCGGTAAAGTTCACCCATCATGAGGTCTTTTGTTTTTCCGCGGTGGTAATAATCTCCAGCAGGTATCACTACCGCAGTGCTGTCCCTAACTTCTACCGTTTTTTTTGCAGTCTCGACTATTTCTAGCTGCCGATGACCCGAAACGATTTGTTCTCTGTACGTTGGTTGAGCAGGTTTCTCAGAATTGGGAGAGAAAAACTCGAGCCATACTTCACCGTTTTTGAAATAGGAAAGGGTAGCAAAGCCTTTGTCGCCTTTACCGTATATTAGATCATTGTTCTTTCGTACGTAGCCTCTTTTTGAGCCAGATCCACTGATTACATAGTGCGCAGTGCCATGTTTCTGATACTGAAGATTATGCTCATGACCAGAGGTGTAAATGATTCCATCATATCCATCAAATAAATCAGTCAGCTCATTTACCAAACCTGTGTATTTGTAGTGAGGGATATCTTGAATATCGCCTATCAAACTTCTATAAAGAGGATAGATACTTCCAACCACTGGCAGGGGTATGTAGAGGTTTTTGTTAAGTTTTTTCAGAGGAAAGATGTGATCGTCAAGTGGAAAGTACCCTCCGTGATTTCCATTACTGTAAAGAGGGTGGTGACCCGAAATGATTACCTGGTTGTTCCGGTTTTTCTTTAAAACATCCTCAACTTGTTGAATGAACTCCGCTTCGTCGTATACATCGCAATCATCTTGATCTCCTCTTGACTTATCTTCTTCATGCAGCCACCATTGAGTATCTATAATCATCCAAGTAAGACGTTCCGAAAGCCGAATTTCTACAGGTCCAGGGCAACCCCCGTCTGGTAGAAAAGTGTTCCCTTTGTTCAAGTATTTTTCAATGTATCTCTCCTGCCGTTTTATGAATTTGTCTCCTTCCCCTTTTCCTTCTTTCCAGTCGTGATTTCCTGGAATGAAGACAATCTTTCCATCGTAATTCTCCAGAATATCAAGTTGAGCATTGATGTGGGCTTCATCCTCAGCACGCATCGAATGCTTTTTCTTGTGCAAACCTGAAGGGTAAATATTATCTCCGAGAAACACCACCGAAGACAAGGCGTCGTCCACTTCATCCATCTTTTGCTTGAGGAGCAAAAGATTAGGGTCCGTATTATTTGTGTCAGCCACACCAGCGTCGCCAATGAGAAACATCTTGTGTTCTAAGGGGGAGGATGGATTTAACTCTGGTAGAGAATAGTTTGAACTCACCAGGTCTTTTGTGGAATCACAAGCTGCGAATCCAAATGAGAATAGAAGAATGAATATAGCGCGCTTCATTATTTCATTTTAAGTTCGGTGATTTTGCCTTTTCCCTCTCCGCCCTCTGAAGATAGGTACATTGTGCCATCAGGGGCGAAGCAAATTCCTTCGGCCTGATGGGCATAAGATTTAGGTAGACGAATAACTTCTTTGAGTTGTTTGTTTGTATCAAACACTGCAAGAATTCTGTTGATGGCAGAAATGACGTACAGTTCTCCAGTAAATGGGTGAAATTCTAACCCAGAAGGTTTGAAATTATTTCCAATTCGGTCTCCGTATTTGACATGGATTATTTCCATCAATTCATCCTCATTGATCAGCAGATAGGGATCATCATCAATTTCATCCTCGTCATATTTTAATTCATAGACCACCCGTTTTCCCTTGTGCTCTCCGTGCTCTTTGGCGCCGATCAGAAAGCGATCTTTCCTTTTTGAGTAGCAAAGTCCTTCGAGATCGTCATCTTTAGATAGAGCCGTATCTATTTTTTTGGCTTTAGCTTCTTCTTTCAATGGATCTTTCACTTTAAAGATATCTCCGTTGCTCTTCAGTATGAAAATTTTCCGCTTTCGAACAGCAATGTCTTCGTAATCCCCTTTTTCTCCAAAATTTGTCTTGTGAATGACCTGGCCGTTTTTTGCATTTAGAAAGTAGATTTTACCTTTTTCATCTTCATTGGCTACGAGAGTATCTTTCCCCCACCAAGCAATGCCCGAAATTTCCACCAAGTCGTTTTGCAATTCCATGATGCGGAGAGGTTGTTCAAAATCATAAGGTAAAGTGTAAGATACCTTCTTTTTTGGGGCTTGACACTGGAGTGCTACAGTACCCAATAAAAAAGCCATTAAGGGCAATTGTTTTATCATAACGCGTATTGAGATCTAAAGTAAAATTTTTCTCACTTAGTCTTTGTTTCATTCGCCAGACGATTTTTGGAATTAATGCGACGGAACTTTTTGTGATCGAATACCAAATTTCTACTTCCCTCGTTTTTTAGCCTATCTTTCTCGTCTTTTTATAAAAGCGTTATGATTTCGTGCAGAATAAAATACTTGGCCTCTTGTTTTTTAGGAGTGATTAGTTTCCTGCTATTCTGCAAGAGTTCGTGTGGTCAGACAAATGCTGCAAAACATAAAGATCTTCCCTCTTATCACATTCCCACTTCGGAAGAAAAAAAGAAGGAGTTCAAAAAATCTATGATTGCACCAGCAGCCCTATTTGTAGCCGGGGGTATCGCATTTACTGACAATGATTTCTGGAGTGATGACGCATGGGCGGATGGACGAAATCGATATTTTTCTGATTTCAGAGTCCGAGTCGATGACTATTTGGCATTTGCTCCCGTAGCAACGGTTTATGGTCTTCAGCTTGCAGGAATTAAAGGGAAACATACCCTTTACGATCAGACAGCTATTTTGCTTAAAGCTGAACTTATAGCATTTACGGTTGTTGGATCGCTAAAAGGGATTACGATGAGAGAAAGGCCGGATATGGCGAATAACCAGTCATTTCCATCTGGACACACAGCGCAGGCATTCATTGGGGCTACTTTTCTTCATCGCGAATATGGCCACTTAAGTCCGTGGTATTCTATTGGAGGATACACGGCAGCTACTGCGGTGGGAGCAATGCGGATTATGAACAACAAACACTACTTGAGTGATGTGCTTTTTGGGGCTGGGATCGGTATTCTAGTCACCAATTTATCCTACCTCACCCATGGATATAAGCGAACCAAAAGGAGGCAAGGCTTAACGGTATTGCCGACCTATAATCAAGGAACGCTGGGATTTTCCGCTGGTCTCAGGTTTTAAACGAGCTTAACGTTACTGGCACTTGCCTTTGATGCGAGTAAATTATAAAAAGCTTCTTGGGCCGTGACCTTTGAATCTTCGTCAAAGGGAAAATGATTCCTAAGTTCTCCATCCAGTACTGCAGTTCCTCTGTGAGCCGAGAGTTGAATGGACAAAAATTCCTCTATCTCCAATTTGAGTGATTCATCTTTCAATGGGAATATCACTTCGATTCT
Source organism: Flavobacteriales bacterium (assembly GCA_022448105.1). GTDB lineage: Bacteria > Bacteroidota > Bacteroidia > Flavobacteriales_D > Cryomorphaceae > JAKVAV01. The sequence continues at coordinate 88,247 of JAKVAV010000008.1, forward strand.
ATGGTGAAGATTTCTTTTCATCCAATCAGCAGACCCGAGAAAAATCTCTCGATTGCCGTCGTTTTCAAATCTGAAGATTCTCCCGTGTTCCAAGAACCGACCGACCACTCGGTAAACAGAAATGTTCTCACTCATTTCTGGATTTAGGCAACAGATTCCTCTCACCACCAGCTTCACAATAACTCCATTGGCGGCAGCTTCATAGAGCTTTCTAATCATCTGCTTGTCTTGGAGATTATTCAGCTTAATAGTGATTTCGGCCTTCTTGCCCAAGCGAGCAAAATCAATCTCCCGATCGATCAGTTGATTAAATTTCGCCACCATGTTGAATCGGGCTATCAGCAGTTCATTTGGTTTTGGATCAGTCTTTCCATTTTCCAAATGCAGAAGCAATCGATGAAGCTCTTCGTTCAATTCAGAGTCCGATGTGAGGAGAGCGTGGTCAGTGTAAATAGCGGCCGTTTTTTCGTTGAAATTGCCCGTGCCGTAAAATGCAATTTTCGATTCACTCACTTCTCTTTTTCGCGCGATTAAAGCCACTTTGGCGTGCACTTTGATATCTGGAATGCTGTAAATGATCTTCACCCCTGCAGCTCTCATTTTCTCAGACCAGTCTATGTTATTTTGCTCATCAAATCGGGCTTTGAGCTCTATGAATACCACAACTTTCTTTCCATTTTTAGCCGCATTTATGAGTGCTTTGGCAATGGCCGAAGACGAAGACATTCTGTACATGGTTGCGCGAATCTCCGTAACGGTGTTGTCAGTCGCGGCTTCGTTAAATAGCCGCAATACATAATCGTAAGGATGATAGGGGAAATGCAGAAGCTGATCCTCGTTTTCGATCAAATCGAGCATAGATTTTGCCTCTTCGATCTTGGAAATTTTAACCTCTTCTTGCTTTGGATATTCTAGTTCTTTGTCACCAGCATTCGGGAAACCGAAGAAGTCGAAATAGTTGTGGTATCGAGCGCCATCAGTAAAACTTTGGATATTGATATCCAGCGATTTACCAACCAATGTTCTTACATTCATAGGCGTCCTCTCGTCAATTAATAGGCGCGTCGGAGCTCCGCCAGAACGCTTGGACAAACTCTTGAGTATTTTCTTTTTGATATCTCCGCGATATTCCTCTTCAAGGTATAGCTCAGCATCGCGGTTCATTTTAATGGAATAAGCATCATGGACCTCGTAGTGTGGAAGAAGGATATCCAGATGAATCCTGATAAGGTCGTCTAGATAAATGAAAGCCTGTTTAGAAGCAGCAGGATAGGAGATAAACCTTGGAGAATCATTGGGGATATTGATATAGATCATTGAAAGTGTCCCAGCATCATCCTTTACCAAAACAGCCAGGTACAACTGCCGATTTTCCAGAAAAACCTTCTCTTTTTGAAAGTGAATGAGGCCCCTTACTTTGGTTTGGAAATACCTGTTGAGGTAAAATTTTTGTTTTGAACTGAGTTTTTCACCTTTCCATAACGAGATTCCTTTTTCTTCTAGTTCTGGTAGGACTATATCTCGATAAATTCTTCCGAAATGATTTTGTTGACGGTTGATGATTTCTTGACTCTCCCTTAGAAGTAGTTTAATCTCTTCTACATCTTTAGGCTTACCTTTGGCATCGGCCACAGCTCGCTGAAAAGCCGCCATTCTCACTCGATAAAACTCATCGAGGTTGCTCGAATAAATGGCTAGAAATCGCAATTTTTCGATGGTAGGCGTATATGTTTTGGTAGCCTCGAGCATCACTCTCTCATTGAAAGAGAGCCAGCTTTTATCTCGGTCTTGGAAGGTGGAACCTTTGCTCATAGCTTACAAAGGAAATCAATTGACCTATTCGAAAACCTCAAAAGAAAAAGCTTAATAAAACCTTCATGCTGGACAACCAAGGGCCTATTTGGCTACAACGAGTTTACCAGTCGATACTACTTCTGAGTCTTCGTCCAAAATTCTGAAGACATAGACCCCTTGATTCAGTAACGCTCCGTCGATTCTGAAGAATTCCTCCCTGCTGATCAATCGTTCCTTCACTTGCCCATTGTAAGAAACTATTTCAAGTGTATGAGGTCTCCTTCTTTCATTGGAAAAGAATATTTGGCCGATGGATGTAATCGGGTTTGGCCTCACTTGGGTGCTCGAGCCTTCTAGGTTGATCACTTCTATGGAGACCACCTGCGATGGACCGAGGTTCCCCAGACTTAAGCGATAGTGATTCGTTTGATTTGGTAAGGGCGATTCGTCCACGAAAGAAAATCGCACAGTGTCAGTGGGACTTCCACAGATCCCCAGAATAGATCCGATCGATGTAAAATTGAGAGAATCACTTGATCTGGTAATGTCAATCCCGTTGCATGTTTGACCAAAGTTCATCGTCCAATCTAGAAATACTTTTCCGTTCGTCTCCGTTGCAGAGAAACGCAATTGAATTCGCCCATCTTGTGCAATGGAAGCCAATGAAATAGTCAGAAGCGTCAGTAGAAGCAGATATAAAAATCCCCTTGCCATACATTGAAATTACATAGGAGCTTGAGTTTTACGCCCATTAGAGCCAAGAGATAATTGACTTTGTCAGAAAAGCGTCAAAAAATATGAGCGGCAGAACCGAGTGTTCATTCGATAGAAAATACCGGTTGTTTTGCCAGATATGTTGAAAAGATAGTCGCTCCAGCCGAATTCATGTGATCTATGTTTCTATAGTGCATCTCCTCCAGATGATTGTCAAAAGTTACAAGAGAATAGCGGTCTGCAAGTTCTGTCAGAAAGTTTTCATACTCTTGAATAAAATCAGGTTTCAAAAATTCGCCCAGCTTATTTGTAGGCATTTCAATGAAAACAATCTCTATGTTTTGTGCAGCTAAGCTTTTTGTGAGATCGAGTATTTGGAGACCTTTGTCGGCATCGAATAAGTCTTCTCGAAGAGGAGCGTAGAAGTCTTGAGTTCCATCATAAATACTGTCGTTGTAAGCTTCATCTGAAGGATAGAATCCCTTTTGTGTAATGGGTTCAGTGGGTTCAAGGGTTGATTCTACTCTTTTTAGGTTTTCGATTCCTTTTTCTACCGATTTGGAAAGAAGCTCAAAATAAAGTTTCAGAGAAGCAGTCTCCACTAGGATTTTTTGATTGGAAATAGGTTGGGCTAGGTATCCGTGAATTGGATATGTCTCAAAATTATCGCTCAATACTGACAATGTAGTTGGCGAAATACAAAGAGCAATAATCTTAGGGTTTTGTGAAGCTATTGCCAAATAATCACTCGACAGAAACTCATAGAATCTTGGTCCAGCTGAGGCTGTGCCGAGGTTAAAAGTGTTGGTTTTTAACGCATGGAAAATTGATGGGTCGATGGAAGAGTAAGTTTACAAGTTCCCGAGGAAGAGAATGTCGAGACTGTCGAATGCTTGGACCTAATTTAGTCTGACAATGTTTTGATTTGAGGATGTATTGTAATCGAGATTATCAGCATTTCCTATGAGTCGTAGGAGAGCAAAAAGGATTAGGGCGAAGAAAGTAAGTTTTATGGTGAATGTTTTCATTTCTCAACCATTATAGATTTTTCTTGACAAAACATTTAAGATGAGCTCTGTTCCCTTTCCCTCAAACTCCGTCCCTAAATTGTTTTGATAACGCTTTGCCCTATCCCTACGAACAGCTATTTCAAAAGGCTCTCCATATTGCTGAATGACTTCTTTTACTGTCAGACAAGCCTCCTTGCAAATACCTTCTTTTACAAATCCGTAGTAATCGATGTTTTCGCCAGTGGAGGCGAAGTAGATGGGCTGGCGTTTGAGGATAATGGCTTCAAGCAAAATATTACTATCACCCGAGATGATCTTGCCGCATCTCAAAATGAAGTGGCCGGCTTTTTCATCTTTTGAGGAAATCTCCCATCCGCGGTCTGAGAAGCGTTTTTGGATCGCCTCATCCATCAAGGGGTGAAACCTCATGCAAAAAGGGATTTTCATTTCTTCGAGCTTCTCACACAGCTCAAAGTTTTTGTCCACCTCGTGATAGACCATCCCAAAGCAAACTCCCACCAGCTCTTTCTTTTCATCAATTTCCCTGCTCTTCAGGTACTTGTCGTACTTCATCGCACCTACTAGGTGAATATCGGTATTCGTCTTACCCGATGAGAGGTACTTTTCTTTGGCATTTTCTCCATCAAGAAAAGCAACATCCGCCTTGAGTGGGGGAAACCTTTCATTTACTGAAGCGTGCTGAATGTAGATGGTTTTTATCCCGGCGTCTCGAGCCGCCACAAATCCAACCTGGCTAAGACCTGAATGATCATTGGAAGCAATGAATGCTTTTACATAATCTTTAGAACGCTCGAAAGCTTGACGATAATAGTTGTATTGACCCAAGCGACGGTAGAAGTTGTAGTAGCGGGATCGAAATACCTCTTTGTCTCTTCCTTTAAAAGAGTAAAACCATCTCAGCATTTTTGACGAATACTTAAGTGATTCTGATTTCAGAAAGGCGTCTGGCAATTGTTCTTCTGTAAAATCTGGATTTTCAGAGATCAAATCTGCTTGATCCTCTAAAGCTTCAAATAATGGAATGAGGGCCTCTCTCTGATTGATCGTGTTGAAGGAGAAAACGTAGGGTTTTGTGAAGGTTTTTGGCTTAACTTGTTTGATTACATCTTTTGCCAACTTCACCTCACGGTGTTTCTTTCTCTGATCAGCAATGATTTCTCTAAATCCAACTCTCATCTCTGGAATGGGGCGGCCGAATGGCTCCCAGAAATTGATGAGGTCTAGTTCTTTTAGTAAATTATGGGAGTTCTGCTTCAAGAGAGTTTTAGCTCGATCAATAGACCATTAAGACATGATTCAAACAAATGTATTGATTCTAGAAGGCCACTCAAAATCATTTAGTACATCGAAGATTTTGCTTACCTGAAACGAAATTTCAGAATTGATAAAACTCTTCTTTCCGAAATTAATAATTGACTTTCAACCATCATTGAAAGACTATATTTGCTCACTCTTGTAGATCATTAAATCTGAGGTTAAATAATGCTAGACAATAAGTCGATATTAATTACGGGTGGAACGGGTTCGCTTGGTCAGGCATTGACTGAGCACATATTGAGTAATCATCCCCAAGTAAAAAGGCTAGTCATTTTTTCGCGAGATGAGCAAAAACAGTTTGTAATGGCTCAGAAGTTCCCTTTCTCTAAGTATCCATGTATCCGTTACTTTTTGGGAGATGTAAGAGATGGAGATCGACTGAAAAGAGCGCTAAAGGGAATCGACTATGTGATACATACCGCAGCCATGAAGCACGTGCACTTGGCGGAGTACAATCCCATGGAGTGCGTTAAGACGAATATAATTGGTGCAGAAAATCTCATCAATGCTTGTCTCGAAACCGAAGTAGAAAGAGTAGTAGCACTTTCTACCGACAAAGCGGCTGCTCCAATAAATCTTTACGGTGCAACCAAATTAGCTTCAGACAAGTTGTTTGTGGCCGCAAATAATATTGCCGGATGGAACCCTATAAGATTCTCTGTAGTACGCTACGGTAATGTCATGGGTTCTAATGGTTCGGTCATTCCATTTTTCCTAAAGAAAAGAAAAGAAGGTGTATTACCGATTACGGATCCTTCAATGACACGTTTTAATATTCCTTTGCAAGGAGGTGTTGAGCTAGTCATGTATGCCCTAGAGCATGCCTGGGGAGGAGAGATTTTTGTTCCAAAGATCCCTTCCTACCGCATTACTGATGTGGCAGAGGCAATAGGTCCAGATTGCGAAAAACCCATAGTTGGAATTCGTCCAGGAGAGAAGGTTCATGAGGAGATGATTACAATGTCGGACTCTTTTTACACCTACAACCTTGGAAATTATTTTACGATTTTACCGACAGTTCCACGTTGGAACACATCGGAGTACATCGAGCACTTCAAAGCCGAAAAAGTTGAAGAGGGCTTTAGGTACAATTCTTCTGACAATGACCAATGGGAGACGGTGGACAGCTTACGTGAATCTATTAAAGAACATGTAGACCCTAATTTCTCAGTGTAGTTTTTATGGAAATTGGCAATTGATTATTAGAAGATGGAGTCACCCAAAAAGCAGAAAGTGTCAAGACCAATTCCTTACGGTAGACAACACATTACCGATGGGGATATATCAGTAGTTGTTGAAGCATTGAAGTCTGATTATCTAACTCAAGGACCAAGAATCAATGAGTTTGAAGAAGCGTTTGCTGAATATGTTGGATCAAAATACGCTGTTGCTGTTGCTAATGGAACCGCCGCTTTGCATCTAAATGCAATCGCTCTCGGTGTGGAACCTGGAAAGAAAGTGATCACTACACCTATTACCTTTGCTGCTTCTGCCAATTGTGTGCGCTACTGTGGAGGTGAAGTTGTGTTTTCGGATATTAATCCTGACACCTATCTCCTGGATATTGATAATGTAAGAGCACTCATAGAATCCTCACCCAAAGGCACGTACTCCGGAATAATTCCGGTTGATTTTGCTGGGCGATCTGTGGATTTGGAAGCTTTCAGGCAGCTGGCAGATGAACATGATCTATGGATTATAGAAGATGCCTGCCACGCCCCCGGAGCTTCATTTATAAATTCTCTCGGAGAAACCACCAAGGCAGGTTCTGGACGTTATGCAGATCTCGCAATTTTTTCCTTTCACCCAGTAAAGCATATTGCGGCTGGTGAGGGCGGTATGATTACCACAGATGACCAAGAGCTTTATGAAAGACTCTTGAACCTTCGTACTCATGGTATCTCAAGAGATGCTTCCCGTTTTCAGAATTCGATGGACATAGCGACTGGACACCAAAGTAATGCAAGCGATCAGTATCCTGGATGGTATATGGAAATGCAAGAGCTGGGATACAACTATAGAATAACAGACTTCCAAGCCGCATTGGGTGCGAGTCAACTGAAGAGAGCAGAGCCAGGAATCGCAAGGAGGCGCACCATTGCAGCTCGCTACAAAGACGCTTTCAAAGACTTGAAAGAGGTTCTTGATAAGAACCCTGGAGATGATGGTCACCACGCGTACCATCTTTATGTGATTGAGGCAGAACGTAGATTAGATTTGTATAATCATTTAAGGAGCAAGAGTATTTTCGTGCAAATTCACTACATCCCGCTTCATCTAATGCCATACTACAAGAGAGATGGAGTTATCTTTCACCAGTCAGAAGCCTACTATCAAAGATGCTTGAGTTTACCCATGTTTCCCACTTTAACCGACGAAGAACAAGAATTTGTAATTGATGAAATTAGAAGATTCTACAAGCAGTAAGCTTGCAATTGGCTCTGTTCAATTCGGTTTGGATTATGGGATTTCAAATCAAGAAGGTAAAACTAGCCCAGCCGAAGTCGGGCAAATTCTGAAACGGGCATCTGAGAATGGTATTTCGCTAATTGATACAGCATATGCCTACGGCGAAAGTGAAATGGTCTTAGGGCAAAATGACCTGAGTTCCTTTCAATTAGTTTCTAAGTTTCCAGCTTGCCCGACTCATCCATTGAGAAATTTGCTTGAAGCGTCGCTGGATAGATTAGAAGTGGAGTCCATTTATGGATACATGGCGCATCGGGCAGAGGATCTAATTGAAAAACCTTCTCTCTGGGAAGAGCTTCGAGAGCTGAAATCAGACGGTAGAGTGTATAAAATTGGTTGTTCTCTTTATCGTCCTGAGACTTTACAATGTCTTTGGGAGAAAGGCTTTCATCCTGAAATTATTCAAATTCCTTTCAATGTTTTTGATCAGCGTTTTCAGCATTTACTAATGAGGATAAAAGACACCGGATGCGAGATACATGCGCGCTCCGCATTTCTGCAAGGTATTTTCTTTAAAGACCCTCGAAATCTCGATTCATTTTTTGATCCCTTAAAAGAACCAATTCGAAATATTCAAACTAGATTCCCGAATGCAGCAGATAGAGCAGCACAGCTTGTGCATTTTTGCCTAAAAAACCCGTTAATTGATAGAGTGATCATTGGAGTCATTTCTGCGAATCAACTCGATGAGAATTTGAGGGCATTATGGTCGAATAACATATCCAATCTGGAACCACAAGAGTTCACCGAAGAACTATTAATGCCTCATTTATGGCCGAAAGGGATCTAAATTTTGGTGTAATTGGTCTCAGTGAGGGAAATGGTCATCCATACTCTTGGTCCGCTATATTTAATGGCTATGATAAGGTGGCAATGAGGAAATGCCCGTTTCCTGCAATTCCTGAGTATTTAGCTGAACAAAAGTTCCCAGAAGATTCTATTAAAGGTGCCAAGGTATCCCATATCTGGACTCAGGACCTGTCCATATCTAAAGAGGTCGCTAGTGCTTCGTTGATCGAAACAGTTTGCCTCCATCCAGACGATATGATCGGGAGGGTAGATGGAGTACTGTTGGCCAGAGACGACGCAGAGCATCATAAGGAAATGGCGGAGCCATTTTTGGAAAATGGAATACCCGTTTTTATCGATAAACCAATTGCGTTGGACGTTAAGTCTGCTCAGGAAATCTTCTCTTTTGGTGATCTCGTCTATTCTTGCTCTTCTCTCCGGTTTGCTGAAGAGTTTGCTCTTCATCATTTGGAAGGACTCGGCGACATTCATTTCATCAAAGGAACTGTACCCAACTCATGGGAGAAGTATGCTGTTCACATCATTGAACCAGCATTAAACCTAATTCCGAATAGAGGTCATCTGACCGCTTGGAACAGAAAGTCAAAAGCAGAGTCAAGATCACTTAAAGCGGATTGGTCTAGTGGAATTACGACAGAATTTATCACTACTGGCTCAGTAAGGTCTCCTCTTCAACTCACCATTACCGGAAACGAAGGCTCCAAAATTCTCAAGTTCACAGATAGTTTTTTAGCTTTTAAACGATCACTTCAATATTTTCTTGATTTGATCAATGGTAAAGTGGCTAACTTGCCAAGGGAATTAACACTAGACGTGGTAGATCTCATTGAAAAAGGAATCGAATGAAGAAATGTATCCTCATAACCGGTGGTACAGGCAAAATTGGGAAAACCATTAGCTTGCACTTTGCCAAAGAAGGACATAGAGTTCTTTTTACTTCTACAACCCAAGATAAGGTTGATGATTTGCTCAAAGTAGGGAGAGATCTAGAAGGGGAGTTGATTCCAATTATAAGCGCTTTTGAGAACGATGATTCTGCAAGCGAAGTCTTCAAACGAATTAAAGCTTCAGGACCATTCCCGAGTACAATTATTCACAATGCGCGGAGCTTAAGTTCTTTAGCCATTGGAGATAACGGTGTTTCGGAAAGGAGCAATCTTTTAAAGGAGTATGATATGGCCGTTGCTTTCCCTTATCAACTCACGATGAAACTCAGAACGCAATCACTCAAGAATATAGTTTTTGTTTCATCCATCTACGGAATGGTTGCTCCAACACCTTCTCTTTATGATAAATTCGAAGAGTCATCTCCTATTCAATATGGTATCGCTAAGTCGGCTCAGCTTCATCTCACCAAAGAGTTGGCTGTTAGACTCGCTCCTGAGGTAAGAGTAAATGCTGTGTCATATGGAGGAATTATGGGGCGAGTAGATACGGAGTTCCAAAAACGTTATAAAAACTTAACACCAATGCAGAAAATGCTGGATGAAAAAGATGTGATCGGCCCTATTGACTTCCTGGTGAGTGATAAATCAAAAGATATTACTGGTCAGAATATTCCTGTCGATGGCGGCTGGACAATTTGGTAGGTAATGAAGACGGTAGCATGCATTATTGCCAGAACGAATAGTAGTCGATTGCCTCTCAAGGTGTTGAGAGATTGTGGGTTAGGGTATAGCGTTTTGGAGCTTTTAATTCGTCGGGTTAAGACAGTTTCGGCAATTAACGAGATATATCTGTGTACCTCTTCCCATCCTGGAGATGATATCATGGAGGACATTGCTATTCGTGAGAATATTAAACTTTATCGAGGTTCTGAAGAGAGTGTTATTGATCGAATGATAGAGGTTGGCAAGAGAACAGAGGCTGATGCTGTAATTCGCATTACAGGAGATAACCCGCTAACATCGGTCGAGTATTTACCTTCTCAAATTAAGGCGATGGAAAAGCACGATCTCGATTATGTGAGACTGGTTGATGTGCCAATCGGAGCTACCGCAGAATTGATCAGATACTCTGCCCTTGTTGATTGTTATGAGAGCATGGATCCCAATATTAGTGAGTACATGATGTTATTCCTATTTAATCCTGATACATATCGTTGTGGTATTTTGAAGCCTTTTTCAGAGGATTATTCTGACTACAGCGTCACGGTTGACACATCTGAAGATCTTGCGCGATTGAAACAAACAGTAAAATTTGGAAAGGAGCGAATAGAGAGTCCAGAAAGAATAAGCCTCGATATTATTCTAGATGCCTACAGAAAAAACACTCATTGGCCAGCACTTAAGCTATCAAATGGAGGACCTGTTAAAATGCCGTATGGCAAAAGCATGCCCTTCAATGAGTTTAAGAGAGATATGGATAGTCGAAAGGATAAGTCACACCAAATTAGAATGAACTAATGTATATCTACGCTGAAACTGCTTTTCATCATGAAGGTGATATTAATTACCTAAAGCGACTGGTTTCTGCAGTAGCTCGTACTGGCTGTCAGGGTATTAAATTTCAGGTTCTTCCCAGTGCAGCGGATTTTATTAGCTCAAGGCATTCTCAGTACTCTTCTTTAGCCTCTTATTGTTTAAATATGTCGCAGTGGGATGAGGTCTTTTCTCACACTTCAGCAGAAGGGCTTGAGATTGTATTGATGCCGCTAAGTCTCGAAGCATTGACACTAGCCGATCAGCACGAGGTGCGATTTTTAGACGTTCATTCTGTATCCTTTTATGATGAGCGTTTGCTTGAAGCCATTCAAGTGAGAGACGAAAAAATTATTCTTGGAATCGGGGGTAGAACTAATGAAGAGATTGAGCAGTTCTACAAAAGATTTCAGAATCGCCTCAAAGTTTTGATGTTAGGTTTTCAGAGTTTTCCTAGCAAGCTCAGCGAAATTAGGCTTGGGAGAATAGCTGACCTTAAGAGAACTTATTCAGACTTGGAAATTGGCTATGCGGATCACTCAGGATACGATGAGGAAGATGCTGTCAGATCTAATGAGTACGCTTCCCTTCTGGGTGCAACGTTTTTTGAGAAGCATGTCACACTCGATGAAGGCGTGAAAAGGGTTGATTATGAGAGTGCAGTTGGGATTGAAAGATTCAAGCTTATCATTGAGAGACTAAATTTTGTCAAAAAAAATATTGTTGATGGAAGCTCAGTATCTATGTTTCCCTCCGAAAGGAAATACAGAGATCGCGAAGCGAAACTCGTGGCCAGCAGGGATATAAAATCAGGAGAAACCTTCTCCTTAAATAACCTTGCCTTAAAAATGACAGATATGGAAGCTCCATATTCACGGTATGATCAAGTTTTAGGGAAAACAGCTCATTCAGATATTATGAAAGATTCACCAATCACAAATTTAGATTGATGACCCTGAGGCGTGTATACAAACCACTGCATTCTGATTCTTTTAGTTTAGGAGATTTTCAATTGGTTCCGATTCGTTTGGAAGATCGCTATCACATCATGGAATGGAGAAATCAACAATTATTTCATTTGCGCCAAGAACGTCCTCTCACGAAACAAGACCAGGATCATTATTTTGATGAGGTTGTAGAGGAGCTTTTTGAGCAAGAAAAACCAATCCAATTGCTCTTCTCCCTCCTTGAGCGTGGCAAATGTATTGGCTATGGCGGACTGGTTCATATCAATTGGAAAGATCTAAATGCAGAGGTTTCTTTTATCATGAATACTGAGCTCGAAGCATTAAGATTTAATGAACTTTGGGGCGCTTATCTTTCACTGATCAAGATGGTTGCATTTGAGAACTTAATGCTTCGAAAAATCTATACGTATGCCTACGATTTGAGACCTCACTTATACCCTGTTTTGATTAATGCAGGATTTAAAGAAGAAGCCCGGCTTAGGGATCATGTTCAATTGGACAGAAAGTTTTTTGATGTTTTAATTCATTCTTGTTTGAGATGAGGTATTCGTTGCGGCGAGCAAATACAGCAGATGAGGAGGTTACATTTCGCTGGGTAAATGATCCCGTCATTCGAAAGTTTTCTCATAGAGGGGAGTGCGTTTCCCGTGACGATCATAATTACTGGTTTTCTAAGGCCATTAAATCAAATGATCATGCTTATTACCTCCTTGAATCAGAGCAAGGCGAGCCTGTCGGTTCAATACGATTTGATATAAAAGGAGTTAAAGCGAAGATTAATTATCTTATTGATCCAAAGTATCATGGTCAAGGTTTAGGACGAACACTCCTCAAATTGGGGATGAACAGCTTAAAAAATGACCATCCAGAGATCGATGAAGTTTTTGGTCAGGTATATGAAAAAAATCTAGCCTCCATTAAAATTTTTGAGAAACTAAATTATAGTGCACGTAAAACAGAAGGTGACCTCCTAACTTTCGCAAGTTCATTATGAGAATAGGTGATTTCCAATTATGCCAAGGCCGAGTATTCATCATTGCTGAACTATCGGCTAATCACAATCAAGATATACAGGTGGCCATAGATACCATTCGGGCAGCAAAAGAAGCTGGAGCAGACGCCATTAAACTTCAAACTTACACTCCTGACACTATAACTATAGATAGTGATCAAGAATACTTCAAGATTGACGGGACCATTTGGAATGGTCGCAATCTATATGACTTGTACAAAGAAGCTCATACGCCTTGGGAATGGCATAAGCAGCTCTTTGATGTGGCCGAAGAGGAAGGTCTGATTTGTTTCTCTTCTCCTTTTGATGTCACTGCTGTAGACTTTCTTGAAAACTTAAGTGTACCCGCATATAAAATTGCCAGCTTCGAAATCAGAGATGTGGGATTAATAGAGTATGCCGCCAAGCAAGGAAAGCCCATCATTATCAGCACGGGTATAGCAGAAGAAGAGGACATTGAGCTTGCCGTGCAGACCTGTCGTCAAGCTGGGAATGATCAAATCGTTTTATTGAAATGCACATCTTCCTATCCAGCTCCAATAGATTTAGCAAACCTAAAGACCATGGTGGATATGCGGAAAAAGTACAATGTACTCACAGGTTTATCTGATCATACCAATGGAGAAATTGTTCCGACTGTAGCTGCCTCTCTCGGAGCATGTCTCATTGAAAAACACTTTATATTGGATCGTTCAATTGGAGGCCCTGACGCGTCGTTCTCTTTAGATCCTGCAGCGTTCAAGAAGATGGTGACTCATGTTAGAAGTGCTGAACTGGCTTTGGGTAAGGTGACCTACGATGTACCTAACAAAATAAAAGCGAGTCAGAAATTTGGTCGATCCCTCTTCGTAGTGAATGATATTGCAGAGGGAGAACTCTTCACGGCTGCTAATATTCGGTCCATCCGACCAGGTAATGGACTACACCCAAAGTATTTGAAAGATGTCTTAGGTAGAAAAGCGAAATCTTCACTTAGTCGAGGAACTCCTCTGAAGAAGGATGATGTACTTGGTCTAGGACTTTGAAACCTCTCCCGGCAAATAGACTACTGCTGGGACATAACCAAGTGTGCTGCTGGCCTTTACTCGAAATTTCGTCCAATATCGATAAAGTCCGAGTAGATTCCATTTTTTAAGCACCATATCCCGCTGTTGGATGAAGATGCTGACACTGTATTCGCCATTAATGAAAATGCAGTTAGGTATTACAGCTTGAAGATCGTGGATGTCCTGGTCATTTTGAATCGCCTCCTGAAATTGGAAACTGTCATATATCCCGACAATTTTCAAATCCTTATCTGTAATCTGAACTTTCACATGAAACCAGTCGATATTTCGATCTACTTTCACTCGGATACGGACGTTTAAATCGTCTTGATAATCAATAGCTGGAATTCCTCCAAGCGAGGCATATTTCTGCGATGGAACGACTTCGACCTCTTCGACTTGAGCAAATTCATTGAACTCTAGCTTCGGGTCATTTCCACCGAAATGCTCGAAGTATTTATCAATTCCTGAAGAAACATCTTCACCATAATGCTCCATTTTGCCGTATTCCATCAAGAGAATCTTGTTGCTGATGATCGCCACATTGGGCATGGAATGACTAACGAAGATCACGGCGGCGTTCTTCATCATCTCATTGATCTTGTTGAAGGATTTTATCTTGAAACCAGAGTCGCCAACAGCAAGTACTTCATCGAGAATCAGAACATCGGGCTTCATGTGAACGGCTACAGAAAAACCAAGTCTTACCTTCATGCCTGAGCTGTAGTAGGCTACAGGAGTATCTATAAATTTCTCTATTTCAGAAAACTCGATTATTTCGTCAATGACCTGATCGATTTCCTTCTTGGGAATCCCAAGTACAGATCCATTATTGTAGATGTTTTCTCTACCAGTAAGTATGGGGTTGAATCCAGACCCTAATTCTATCAAAGCCCCAACGCGACCTTCGATGGTAATCTTACCCGTGTCAGGTTTGATGAGGCCGTTGAGCATTTTGAGCATCGTGCTTTTCCCAGCACCATTGCGGCCAATAAGACCAAGACACTCTCCTCTTCTCAATTCGAAGTTTATACCATTTACCGCCCAAAACTCTTTAGGACGAAGATTGGCTTGATCATGTCTCCCACCTAGTAATTCGCTCGTAAGATCCTTTACTCCATACCACAGACTTGTCTTTAAATCCCGACAGAACTTCTTAGAAACACCTTCTACCTTAACGAGAACCTCTCCTGCCATGCTAAGCGTTCATTCGTTCGATTAAGATGGGCATGGCCAGTCGATAAGCTACAAAAACGATGATGAGCATGATGATGATGACCAGATTCATCCACAAATATCCATTCAGGAATTCTGGTTCCACTCCAGTCAGCCAGTCGCGTGCGGTCATAATAAGTGGAGTAATTGGATTATGTCTTACAATTTGAGATGAAAATCCTTCTTTAGGCACTGCATAGACTACGGGAGTAGTGTACATCAAAAATTGCATTACCAGTGGAATGGCTTTGCTGATGTCAGTGTAGAGCATGCCCAGTGGAGTGAGTAGAAGACCGATCGCCGTACCTCCTAAAACCAGTGATACAATTCCCAGAGGAAAGAGCAGAAGACTCCAGCCGCCGAAGTATCCCATGATGGCTAAGGCGATCACCAAAATAATCAACTTTACTCCAGCATTGAACAAACCTTGGTAAATACCAGCCACTACTAAAGCTTCTCGAGGGAAATTTACCTTAGCAAGTATGCTTTTATTCTGGGTTGTTTTCTCAATGGGCGCTTGCATGCTTTCCATAAAAATGGCCCATATCATGGTTCCCGAAAACACGTAAATTGGATAAGGTATGTCCGTTTCACCCATAGCAACAATTCCGCTGTTGTTTAGGAAAACCCAAACTAATGTATTTGCAAGTGGCAAAATAAAGGCCCATAGAATCCCTAAGAAACTTTGCCTGTATAGCGCTTTTATATCCCGAATGGTAAGCCTTTTGGCTAAATCATTTCCGCGGCGAATGTCGACAATCATTTCTCTGATCATCAACCACGGTTTTCGAATGTTTGAGTGAGGTGTATAAACTCGTTGTTGCATTCGCGGCAAAGATAGTTTTTACAATCAAACACCTGTCTTATTAGGCATTACAGTCCAAAAATAAAAAGCGCTTTCTCTATTAAGAAAGCGCCTCCAGACTTTGAAATTTGATTTAGAAACTCTCAACCAGCTCGTCTAAGGCCATATGAAGGTATTGGCCTCGGAGGTTCTTCGCTAAAATTACTCCATCTTGGTCAATGAGAATGCTCATAGGAATGCTACGCACATTGTAAATCTGAGCTGGCTTAGAACTCCAGCCACCAAGGTCACTTATATGCCATTTCCAGTCCAAATTATCCTGCTTTATTGCTGCAATCCATTTGTCTTTTGACTTGTCTAGGCTCACACTAAATACTTCAAAACCCTTTGCTTCCTTGAACTTCGCCTTACTGTACTTTTCGTGTGCGCTTACCACGTTTGGATTTTCTCTTCTGCAAGGTCCACACCACGAAGCCCAAAAGTCAATGAGAACTACTTTTCCTCTGAGATCGGAAAGTTTTAAGGTTTTGCCCTCGGGATTTGAAAATTCCAACTCAGGAGCTGTATCACCTATATTTAAACCAACCTCTCCGGTTTTCTCTATTGGTTGCAATTTTTCTTTGGTTGGGTTTTTGACGGCAAATGAAGCAAAAAGCAAAAATGCCATAACCCCTAAACCTGACTTAATTATTTTCATGATAGCTATTTTAATCTTTTGATAATTCTACCCAAAGCTTGTACCAAATTACGAAATACGGGTGATATTTGCACCCAGAGCTTGCAGTCTTGCATCGATATTCTGATACCCTCTGTCTATCTGCTCAATATTGTGAATGGTGCTCTTTCCGTCCGCACTTAGCGCTGCAATGAGGAGGGAAACTCCCGCTCGTATATCGGGAGAAGTCATGGAAATGCCTCTCAAATTCACTTGCTTATCCAGCCCAATGACGGTTGCCCGGTGAGGGTCACAAAGGATAATCTGCGCTCCCATATCTATAAGTTTATCTACGAAAAAGAGTCGGCTCTCAAACATCTTTTGGTGAACTAAAACCGATCCTTTTGCCTGCGTAGCGACCACAAGAACGATGCTCAACAGATCGGGCGTGAAACCCGGCCAAGGATGATCAGAGACGGTCATGATTGATCCATCGATGTACGTATCAATAGCATAGTGCTCCTGAGCAGGAATGTGAAGATCATCTCCCCTCAAATCCATTTTTATGCCGAGCCTTCTGAATGTGTCAGGTATGATGCCAAGTTTTGGATAGTTCACATCCTTGATGGTGATCTCCGAGCCTGTCATCGCCGCCAAGCCGATGAAACTGCCGATCTCAATCATGTCCGGGAGAACACGGTGTTTTGTCCCACCGAGATATTCTACCCCTTCGATGCTGATCATATTTGAACCCGCTCCCCGAATTTTGGCACCCATGTCATTCAACATCTGGCAAAGCTGCTGGATATACGGTTCGCAAGCAGCGTTGTAAAGCGTCGTCGTTCCCTTGGCCATCGAGGCGGCCATTATAATGTTGGCTGTGCCTGTTACTGAAGGCTCATCCATGTGGTGAAACACACCATGAAGATTATCCGCCTCCACTTGGTAGAAATTTTCACCTGGATTGTAGTTGAATTTGGCTCCTAGTTTCTCAAAACCAATGAAGTGAGTGTCTAGTCTTCGTCGACCTATCTTATCCCCTCCTGGCTTGGGGATATAACCTTTTCCAAAACGAGCCAGAAGTGGCCCGACAATCATTATCGATCCTCTTAATCCACTTCCTTTCTTTTTAAAAGTTTCGGTGTGCAAGTATTCTATATCGACGTCTTCTGCGGTAAAGGCATAGTGCTCTGGACCTAGTTTTTCTACTTGTACTCCAAGATCTTTTAAGAGGTCAATCAGCTTATTGACATCAATGATGTCCGGCACATTTTCAATTTCTACTCTTTCAGGAGTAAGCAGAACTGCGCATAAAATTTGAAGAACTTCGTTTTTTGCTCCTTGAGGAACGATCTCACCCTTTAATTGATTGCCACCAACAATCTCGAATGCTCCCATTTCTAATTTCTTTTCTTGCGTCTCTTCTTTTGACCTTTTCTTTGATTCTGACGCTGCGGCTTCTTGTTGACGCCCATTTGCTGCATCACTTTATTGGTAGCCTCTAGATCCTCCTCAGGGTTTTCAAGTTTTAGCTTTCCTCCTGAAAGTTTTTCCAAGTCAGAAGCAATTACTACATCCTTCACACTGTTCTGATTCCAAACTACATAGGTTCTTTTCATCAAGTTGGCAATGCTTATAGTGGCTTTTTGCCTCTCCTCAGCCTCTTCGATAGCTAGTACTTCTTCAATTAGCTTTTCGATAGTCTTCCCGTAGTGGCCTAGTTTGATTCGAGTGTTTGGGTATTGAACCTTTTTTGGCTTGGTTTTAAAAGACTCTGGCTCCGGCTTTGGATATGGAGAGTCTACATCCAGCTTAAAGTCTGACATTACGTGTAAATGATCCCAAAGCTTATGATTGAAATCCTCAACGTCTCTGAGTTGAGGAAATAGATTACCCATGGTTTTAATAATTGAGCGGGCACACTTATTACGTTCCTCTCTGTCTTCAATCGAAACACAGTGAGCAACCATTTGATGGATGCTACGACCGTACTCAGCAATTTTTAGGTCAGGTCTTGTGCTGTTATATGTTAATTTCATTCGGTGAGTTTGTTGTCAGAACTTTCGACAATCCGCGCGCAAAGTAAGTATGATTTATTGGTTGAAAAAGGTTTTCAGCACCTTTTACACTTATTCTACGATTTCAAGCTTGGCAAATTTAAGAAGAAGCTGCTTTTGGCCTACTGATGGGAAGAATACCGTAGCTTTTTCATTCGGTGACTCACCTTCAAGATTGACCACTTTTCCCATGCCGAATTTTGCATGAGATACTTTCGTTCCTACTACCACAGAGCCTGAAACGATTGTCTTCCTAGATGTTGTTGGAACTTGACTCACTCGTTTTAGATTTCTTGGAACCGCGCCTCCAGAAGTCTCCTTCCTAGAAGCTGACTTTCTTTTAAAGTTTGATCCTCTCGAATAGGAGTTCCCTCCACCTGATCCGAGTCCACCCCAAGGGGTGTCGTCGAACGAAGAAGCCGGTCGGCGTTCTTCTACCTCGGGGAGATCTACATATTTGGTGTCAATCTCTTCGATAAACCTGCTTGGCTCACAGTAGTTTAGGCTTCCATATCGGTAACGGCTCATAGCGTAAGTGAGCGTTACTTTCTTTTCGGCTCGAGTCAAGGCTACATAGAACAACCTCCGCTCTTCTTCGAGTTCGCTTCGTTCGTTGAGCGATAGTTGAGAAGGGAAGAGGTTTTCTTCAAGACCGACTATATATACGTAAGGGAACTCTAGACCTTTCGATGCGTGGATGGTCATCAGGCTCACTTTGTTGTCGTCGTCATCATTTTGATCTGCATCAGTTAAAAGTGCAACGTCAAGAAGAAAATCACTCAAAGTTGGCTTTCTACCATCAAATTCGGGTCGATTACTTTCAGTGAATTCTTTGATACCATTCAAAAGCTCCTGAATATTCTCAAACCTGCTCAGTCCTTCTGGGGTTTTATCTGCATAGAGCTCTCTGAGCAAACCGGTGCTTTTTGCGATGTGCTCAGCCAATGCGGCGGCCTCTTCTGATTGAAGTTGAGCCGAAAAGCTCTTCATCATCGTGACGAAGTTGGCCAGCTTAGTTTTCGTGCCCGAATTCACATCGAGTTGATCACGATAGGTGGTCATCATTTCCCACATACTTCTATCGAGCTCATTCGCCTTGATGGTAATTTTCTCCAACGTTGTTTTACCTATACCTCTTGCAGGGTAGTTGATGACCCTTTTTAATGATTCTTCATCATTAGGGTTTGCGGTCAATCTGTAGTACGCCAAAAGATCTTTGATCTCCTTTCTCTGATAAAAAGAAAGTCCACCATAGATGCGGTAAGGAATGTTGAGTTTTCTTAGAGCTTCCTCCATAGATCTACTCTGAGAATTGGTCCTGTACAAGATGGAGAAACTCTTATTATCGAGTTGAGCATTATTCTTCTCCTGAAAAATATCATTAGCAACGAAGAGGCCCTCTTCATTATCGGATAGATTTCTTACCACTCGTATAATCTCACCTTCATCATTTGAAGTCCAAACATCCTTTTTGATTCGGTCGCGATTCTTTTCAATTACGCTATTTGCAGCACCGACAATATTCTTTGACGATCGATAATTTTGTTCCAGTTTATAAAGGTTGTAGTCAGGATAGTCTTTTTTGAAATTGAGGATATTCTGAATATTCGCTCCTCTAAACCCGTAAATGCTTTGCGCATCGTCACCAACCACACAAAGGTTTTCATTCAAGGCAGCCAACTTCTTCACTATAAGGTACTGGCTGAAGTTGGTATCTTGATACTCATCTACTAATAAATAGCGGAACTTGTGCTGATATTTATGGAGGACTTCAGGAAAATCTCTGAGAAGAACATTGGTCTTATATAATAGGTCGTCGAAGTCCATTGCTCCTGCCTTAAAGAGTCTCTTGTTATACTCATAATATATTTCGACTAATTTAGGTCTTCCGCCTACTTCATCATCGCTCATGATTTCGGCGTGTTCGCGATAGGCTTTCGGAGAAATAAGGTTGTTCTTTGCTGCTGAGATTCGGTTCTGGACAAAGGCAGGCTTGTACAGTTTGTCGTCTAGTCCCATTTCCTTGACAATACTCTTTAAGAGGTTCCGACTGTCTTGGGTGTCGTAGATAGAAAAGTTCGAAGGATAATGAATCTTCTCAGCTTCCATTCTCAGGATTCTTGCGAAAATACTGTGAAAAGTTCCCATCCAAATATTCCTAGCTTCACTAGAGCCAATAATGTTTGAGATTCGCTCTTTCATTTCACGGGCAGCCTTATTGGTGAATGTTAAAGCGAGTATTCTAAATGGATCTACACCCTTTTGAATAAGGTAGGCAATTCGATAGGTGAGCACTCTCGTTTTGCCCGATCCTGCTCCTGCAATAACCATTGATGGTCCTTCTGTGTTGACTGCGGCTTCTTTTTGTGCCGAATTAAGTGACTCCAAGTAATCCATTAATGCAAAAATACGCTTTAGTCAAAGACAATTTATCTTTGTGACTAAGGTTTACTAACACCTCGAAATCCTGCTGCATCAAGCCTTTCAAAGCACAGCTAAAGAAATTCTCAAAAAAGCCTGAAAAAACTGGTAAACCCGCTGTTGTATAATTGATTTATTCTTGTACATTTGCAGCCCCAATTATGCTAGGGATGCGCTCCTTTGCGCTTTAAAACACTGATTAAGAGTAAGTTTATCATATGCCAACGATACAGCAGCTAATACGAAAAGGTAGAACTACCAAGCCACAGACAAGTAAGTCAGCGGCCTTGACATCATGCCCTCAAAGAAGAGGGGTGTGCGTTCGTGTGTACACCACAACACCCAAGAAGCCGAATTCAGCGATGAGAAAAGTAGCCAGGGTAAGACTTACCAACGGACGTGAAGTGAATGCGTACATCGGTGGAGAGGGTCATAATCTACAGGAACACAGTATCGTGCTTGTGAGAGGTGGTAGAGTCAAAGATTTACCGGGTGTGAGGTATCACATCGTGAGAGGTGCTCTCGATACAGCTGGAGTCGACGGACGCACCCAGCGACGATCTAAATACGGAACCAAAAGACCTAAGAAATAATAAGGAACTGAGTCATGAGAAGAAAGACCGCCAAAAAACGTATCACTCTACCAGATCCAAAGTTCAATGAAGTTCTGGTAACCAAGTTTGTGAACAATATGATGTACGCTGGAAAGAAAAATACTGCGTACGCCATCTTTTATGATGCCATTGCTATTGTTGATGAAAAAAGTGGCGAAGAAGATGGGTTAGAGGTTTGGAAAAAAGCATTGAGCAATGTAACTCCAGCGGTTGAGGTGAAAAGCCGTCGAGTTGGGGGGGCTACTTTTCAAATTCCCCAGCCAATCAGGGACAGTAGAAAGTTGTCAATGGCTATGAAGTGGTTGATCCTTTACTCTCGCAAAAGAAATGAAAAAACGATGAGTCAAAGAATGGCCAATGAAATTTTGGCTGCTGCCAAAGAGGAAGGAGCGGCCTACAAAAAGAAAGAAGATACGCACAGAATGGCAGAGGCAAATAGAGCTTTCTCTCATTTCAGATTCTAAATTATATATAGACAGTTAATTGATAAAATAATGTCTGGTAAAAGAGATTTAACGTACACAAGAAACATCGGTATTGCTGCTCACATTGACGCAGGGAAAACGACCACTACCGAGCGTATTTTGTATTACGGTGGAGTAAGCCACAAAATCGGTGAGGTACATGACGGTGCCGCTACGATGGATTGGATGGAGCAGGAGCAAGAAAGAGGTATTACGATTACTTCTGCAGCGACCACATTAAATTGGAATTACCGTGATAAGAAGTATCACGTTAATATTATTGACACCCCAGGGCACGTTGACTTTACCGTAGAGGTGAACAGGTCACTGCGTGTTCTCGATGGATTGGTTTTCTTGTTTTCTGCAGTTGATGGTGTTGAGCCTCAGTCTGAGACGAATTGGAGGCTGGCCAACAACTACAATGTTCCAAGAATTGGATTCGTCAATAAGATGGATCGACAAGGTGCAGACTTTCTCAACGTTTGTGCCCAAGTGAAAGAAATGCTCGGTAGCCACGCTCTGCCGTTGCAAATCAACATTGGGGCTGAGGACGACTTCAAAGGTGTAGTTGATCTCATCAACTTCAAAGGGATTGTTTGGAATGAAGAAGATATGGGAATGACTTTCAAGGAAGTGGAAATCCCAGCTGATATTCTGGATGAAGCATCTCAGCTAAGAGAGGAATTGCTCGAAGCGGTAGCTGAATTTGATGAGTCGGAAACCCTTATGGAGAAATTCTTTGAAGATCCAGCGTCAATCACTGAAAGAGAAATTTTGGATTGCTTGCGCGAGGCGACTATCGCTGGGAAAGTAGTTCCTATGATGTGTGGTTCTGCCTTCAAAAACAAAGGTGTTCAGGCTATGCTAGACATGGTTATGGAAATTCTTCCTGCGCCAACCGATATCGAAGGTATCAAAGGAACGAATCCTGATACCGGCGAGGAGGATATTAGACGACCAAGCTATGATGAACCCTTCTCAGCCCTTGCATTTAAGATCGCTACCGATCCTTTCGTTGGCCGTCTTTGTTTTACAAGAGCCTACTCAGGCATGCTTCCCTCTGGTTCATATGTGTTGAATACACGTACAAGAAAGAAAGAGAGAATTTCGAGAATTTTCCAGATGCACTCAAACAAGCAGAATCAAATCGATGCGCTCGGAGCAGGTGATATTGGAGCTCTTGTTGGATTTAAAGACATTAAGACCGGTGATACTCTTTGTGCGGAGAAAAGTCCAATTGTTCTTGAATCCATGGACTTCCCGGATCCAGTTATTGGATTGGCAATTGAGCCAAAAACGCAATCTGATGTAGATAAGTTGGGAGTCGCTCTTGGTAAATTGACCGAAGAGGACCCTACATTCCAAGTGAAGACTGACGAAGATTCTGGACAAACAGTGATTAGTGGAATGGGCGAGCTTCACCTGGACATCATCATGGACCGCCTGCGACGTGAGTTCAAAGTTGAAGTGAATCAAGGTGCACCTCAAGTATCTTACAAAGAATCTATCAAGGGATCAGTCGACCATAGGGAAGTTTACAAAAAGCAAACTGGTGGACGAGGTAAGTTCGCTGATATCGTGGTGACAATCGAGCCTGGAGATCCAGAAAATCCTGGATTGATATTCGAGAACTTAATCAAAGGTGGTAACGTCCCCAAAGAATTTATCCCTTCAGTTGAAAAAGGATTCAAAGAAGCCATGAACAATGGAGTCCTCGCTGGATACCCGATCGATAACCTCAAAGTGTCACTGAAAGACGGTTCCTTCCATGCCGTTGACTCTGATCAACTATCTTTTGAATTAGCAGCTAAGCTGGCTTTTCGAGAGGCAGTTCCGAAAGCGCAGCCAGTTCTTCTCGAACCGATAATGAAGTTGGAAGTTCTTACTCCAGAGGAAAATATGGGAGATGTCGTAGGTGACCTCAACAGGAGAAGAGGAATCATGGAAGGAATGGGCGACAGAGCTGGCTCTAAAGTGGTCAAAGCAAAAGTGCCTCTTTCTGAAATGTTCGGTTACGTTACGCAGTTAAGAACGATCTCATCCGGTCGTGCGACTTCAACAATGGAATTCTCTCACTTTGAGGAAGCTCCGAAAAACGTAGCAGAAGAAGTGATAGCAAAAGCAAAAGGTAAATCAGTAGAAGCTTAAGTATTTATTCATAACGATGAGTCAAAAAATTCGAATTAAGCTAAAGTCGTACGATCACAATTTGGTCGACAAATCGGCAGAAAAAATCGTAAAGACTGTAAAGTCAACAGGTGCTGTTATCAGTGGTCCGATTCCATTGCCAACGCACAAGCGCATTTACACAGTTTTGCGTTCTCCACATGTCAATAAGAAATCAAGAGAGCAGTTTGAATTGAGCTCCTACAAACGACTCTTGGATATTTACAGCTCTTCTTCGAAGACTGTAGATGCGCTGATGCGCTTAGAATTGCCCAGCGGGGTTGAAGTAGAGATTAAAGTATAATAATCAATAATTAAAGATGCCTGGTTTAATTGGTAAAAAAATAGGTATGACCAGTACGTTTGTTGGCGAAGACGGTAAGAACGTCGCGTGCACAATCATTAAAGCTGGTCCTTGCGTTGTAACGCAAGTGAAGACTGAAGACAGCGACGGCTACAATGCGGTGCAGCTTGGCTTCGGCGAACGGAAGGAGAAAAATACTCCCGCTCCACTCAAAGGGCATTTCAAGAAGGCCAAAACATCTCCTAAAAAGAAATTAGTTGAGTTTGCTCATTTCGAAGGTGATTATAAGCTCGGAGATGAAGTAACGGTTGAG
Organism: Flavobacteriales bacterium; assembly: GCA_022448105.1. Taxonomy (GTDB): domain Bacteria; phylum Bacteroidota; class Bacteroidia; order Flavobacteriales_D; family Cryomorphaceae; genus JAKVAV01. Next base: position 112,842 of record JAKVAV010000008.1, read on the forward strand.
ATTTTTGAAGAGGGCGAGTATATCGATGTATGCGGGAGATCGAAAGGTAAGGGTTTCCAAGGTGTAGTTAAGCGACACGGCTTTCGTGGTGTAGGTGATGCTACTCACGGCCAGCACAACAGATTGAGAGCACCAGGCTCTATTGGAGCTGCATCTGATCCTGCTAGAGTATTTAAAGGCATGAAAATGGCTGGTCAAACAGGTAATGCACGTGTTACGCTTGAGAATATCCAAGTGATAAAGGTGATGCCCGAAGAGTCATTGCTAGTTGTAAAGGGTTCTGTGCCAGGAGCCAAAGGTTCATTTCTAATCCTAGAGAAAAACTAATGGAACTTTCAGTCTATAATATCGAAGGTAAAGAGACTAAAAAGGTTAAGCTGGACGATTCAGTTTTCGGCATCGAGCCAAACGATCACGCCATCTACATGGATGTGAAACAGTATGGTGCGAATAACCGTCAAGGTACTCACAAGGCAAAAGAGCGCTCTGATGTGAAGGGAAGCGGCCGGAAAATTAAAAAGCAAAAAGGGACGGGTACGGCTCGTGCTGGAGATATCAAGAATCCACTGTTCAGAGGTGGGGGTAGGGTTTTTGGTCCCCGGCCAAAAGACTACAGCTTCAAATTGAATAAAAAGCTGAAGCAGCTCGCTAGAAAATCAGCGCTTAGTTACAGGGCCAAAGAGAATCAAATCACCATCATCGAAGATGTGAAGATGGATGCTCCAAAAACGAGCAAGTACATGGAGATGATGAGTGCCCTTAAATTGGCCGATCAAAAACCATTGGTAATTACCAATGGCACAGATAAAACATTATCTTTGTCCTCCCGAAATGTAAAAAAGCATAAAGTCGTGAGCGTCAATGAGTTAAGCACTTATGACATCATGAATTGTAATCGCTTGGTTATTTCGGAAAGTGCGATTGAGGTAATCGAGAACACATTAAAAACAACTTCTAAGTAATGAGTCAGATTGTTTTAAAACCGATTGTCACTGAGAAGATGACTACGATTTCGGAGAATTTGAATCGCTATGGTTTTTTCGTTAGCAAAACAGCCAACAAAATCGAGATTAAAGAGGCTATCGAGAAGTTGTATGACGTCAATGTGGACAAAGTATGGACGATTCGCTACGCAGGAAAGACCAAATCGAGGTATACAAAAACTGGTTTGGTTACAGGCAAGAGCCCGGCTTACAAAAAAGCGATCGTTACTGTTGCTGAGGGCGAAACAATTGATATTTACAGTAATATTTAAAGTACTGAGAGATGCCAGTTAGAAAACTGAAGCCCACGACACCGGGGCAAAGACATAAGATTCTAAGTGCTTTCACCGAGATTACCGAGTCGAAGCCAGAAAAATCACTTCTAGCTCCGAAGAGTAAGTCAGGTGGACGTAACAACCAAGGTCGTATGACTATGCGATACATTGGAGGTGGGCACAAGAAGCGTTACCGAATTATTGATTTCAAGCGTGATAAGCATGGTGTTGAAGCTGATGTGAAGACTGTAGAGTACGATCCAAATAGAACTGCGCGCATCGCATTGGTTCAATACAAGGATGGAGAGAAGAGATACATTATTGCTCCAGAAGGAATCAAAGTTGGTCAAAAGATCAACAGTGGAAAAGGAGTTTCTCCGGATGTGGGTAATGCACTTTTCTTAAGTGAAATCCCCTTGGGTACGGTAGTTCACAATATTGAACTCCGTCCAGGACAAGGAGGTGTTTTGGCAAGAAGTGCTGGTGCTTACGCCCAACTTACTGCGAGAGATGGTAAGTATGCTATTCTCAAAATGCCTTCTGGTGAAACGAGAATGGTACTGGTGACCTGTCTTGCCACTATCGGAACTGTTTCCAATGGAGACCACTTCTTAATTCGTTCAGGAAAAGCAGGTAGATCTAGATGGTTGGGCCGTCGCCCACGAGTGCGTGGTGTGGTTATGAATCCAGTGGATCATCCAATGGGTGGTGGTGAAGGCCGTAACTCTGGAGGGCACCCGAGATCACGTAACGGTATCCCGGCAAAGGGATTCAAAACACGCGACAAGAAGAAAGCGTCGAACAAGTATATTATTGAAAGAAGAAAGAAATAATTGAGATATGAGTAGATCACTCAAAAAGCCACCTTTCGTTCATTATAAGCTTATGGCTCGTGTTGAGGCCGCTCAAGAAAGTGGAAAGAAGTCAGTAATTAAGACTTGGTCAAGAGCGAGCACAATTACCCCCGAGTTTGTAGGTATGACTATCGCAGTGCACAACGGGAATAAATTTATTCCAGTCTACGTGACCGAGAATATGGTTGGACACAAATTTGGTGAGTTCGCGCCGACTAGAACGTATCGCGGACACGCAGGAAATCGAAAAGACAAAAAGCGGTAAACCCGTCCTAAATTGAATTGACCATGGGATCAAGAAAACAGATCGCAGCTGAAAAGAGAAAAGAGGACCGAAAGTCGCTGGCAATTGCCAAGCTTAACAACGTCCCAACCTCTCCAAGAAAAATGAGAAAAGTAGCTGACGTTATAAGAGGTGAAAATGTTCTTCATGCATTGAACATGCTGAAGTTTATGCCTCAGGATGCAGCGAGAAGACTCGAGAAACTTGTTCTTTCGGCCATTGCAAATTGGCAAGCTAAGAATGAAGATTCAAGCGCTGATGAAGAAAATCTTATTATCAAAGAAATTTCCGTGGACAGTGCAAGAATTTTGAAGAGATTGAGACCAGCCCCACAGGGAAGAGCTCATCGCATAAGAAAAAGATCAAATCACGTAACCATCATTTTAGATACGGTCAAGTAATATGGGACAAAAAACCAACCCAATAGGAAATAGATTAGGATTCATCCGTGGATGGGATTCTAACTGGTACGGTGGTCGCAACTATGGCGATAAGATCGTAGAAGATGATAAAATTCGGAAATACCTGAATGTACGTTTGGCAAAAGCAAGCGTTGCAGCTGTAATCATAGAGAGAACTCTAAAGCTGGTCACGATAACCATCAAAACCGCAAGGCCAGGTGTTATAATCGGACGCGGAGGTTCAGAGGTAGATAAGCTCAAAGAGGAGTTGAAGAAACTTACCGGAAAGGAAGTACAGATTAATATCTTCGAAGTGAAGAGGCCAGAGCTTAACGCAAGACTGGTAGCAGAGAGCATCGCGAGACAGATAGAAGGAAGGATTTCTTTTAGGCGTGCGGTAAAAATGTCTATAGCTTCCACCATTAGGATGGGGGCAGAAGGAATTAAAGTTACCGTCTCCGGTAGGTTGAATGGTGCTGAAATGGCTCGAACAGAAACTTACAAAGAAGGAAGAACACCACTCCACACTTTCAGAGCGGATATTGATTATCACCAAGCAGAAGCCCATACCAAAATGGGTAGATTGGGGGTGAAGGTGTGGATCTGTAACGGTGAGGTCTACGGGAAAAGAGATTTATCTCCTTCTATTGAGAAAGGAGCTCAAGGAGGCCCAAGAGGGGGCGGTTCAGGAAACCGTAAGCCAAGAGCTAGAAGGAAATAAGTATTAATTGGATTAAGCTAAAGAGCAATGTTACAACCGAAAAGGACTAAGTTCAGAAAAATGCAAAAGGGCCGCATCAAAGGTAATGCGTCCAGAGGTGCCTCTATTGCTTTCGGATCTTTTGCGATAAAGACTATGGATGAGGGATTCATTACCTCTCGCCAAATTGAAGCCGCCCGTATCGCTTTGAATAGATACATGAAGCGTGAAGGTAAAGTGTGGATCAGGATTTTCCCAGACAAGCCAATCACATCCAAACCAGCAGAAGTAAGGATGGGTAAAGGTAAGGGAGCACCAAGTCACTGGGTCGCTGTTGTAAGGCCTGGTAGGATCCTTTTCGAGGTGGACGGGGTACCAATGGAAATCGCCCAAGAAGCGATGAGACTCGCTTCTCAAAAGCTTCCAGTTAAAACAAAATTTGTCGTAAGACGGGATTATAGCGCTTAAGTATAGGTAAGTTATGAAATCTTCAGATATAAGAGATCTTACTACTGACGAGCTAGTGGAAAAGCTCGAAATAGAAAGAGAAAACTTTGGAAAGTTAAGATTGAGTCATGCTGTGGCCTCTTTGGAGAACCCAATGCAGATCAGAGCTCAAAGACGAACAGTGGCTCGACTAGAAACTGTATTACGCGAACGTCAGCTTGGCGAAAAGAAATAAAGACAACCTGAAATGTCAGATAGAAATTTAAGAAAACAGAGAATAGGTGTGGTGTCCTCAAATAAGATGGACAAAAGCATCACTGTAGTTGTCGAGCGAAAAGTAAAGCATGGTCTTTACGGTAAATTCGTTAAGAAAACGACCAAGTTTGTCGCTCATGACGAAAAAAATGATTGTAACCCTGGTGACACGGTGAAAATCATGGAAACAAGACCACTCAGTAAGCGCAAGAACTGGAGGCTGGTTGAAGTATTAGAAAGAGCTAAATAATATTTTGAAATGATACAACAGGAAAGTAGGCTGAGAGTTGCCGACAACAGTGGTGCCAAAGAAGTGGCTTGTATCCGAGTTCTCGGAGGTACCAAGCGTCGGTACGCCTCTATTGGTGATCAGATAGTGATTACAGTAAAGGATGCCATGCCTTCGGGAAACGTCAAAAAGGGAATGGTTTCCAAAGCAGTTGTTGTTCGTGCCAGAAAGGAAGTGCGTCGTGCTGACGGATCTTACATTCGTTTTGATGACAACGCAGTAGTGCTGTTGAACAACGCCGGCGAAATGAGAGGAACCCGAATCTTTGGGCCTGTCGCTCGTGAACTTCGAGAGAAGCAATTTATGAGAATCGTATCACTTGCGCCAGAAGTAATATAAACCACAGACAGCGAAAAGATGAAATTCTATATCAAAAAAGGAGATACGGTAGAGGTTACGGCCGGCGAGTTCAAAGGAAGCCAAGGCCGAGTAGTAAGCGTCCTCAGAGATAAGTACAGAGCTATCGTGGAAGGTGTTAACGAAGTTTCGCGACACACGAAACCAAGTGCTGCCAACCCGCAAGGAGGTATCACGAAAAAGGAAGCTCCAATCCACATCTCTAACCTGCTGGTGGTAAACCCATCATCTAAGAAGGGTGAAAGAGTAGGATATAAGAAAGATGCTGACGGAAAATCAGTTAGATATTTTAAGAAATCAGGAGAAGAGGTATAAGCATGTACACACCTAGATTAAAAACCAAATACACCGAAGAGGTCGTTCCGGCATTAAAGAAAGAATTCGGTTATAAATCGTCAATGGAAATCCCTCGTATTGAGAAGATTATTTTGAGTCAAGGCCTTGGCGAGGCAGTAGCAGACAAAAAGATTGTCGAAGCCTCTGTCAAAGAGATGACTGCAATCTCCGGTCAAAAGGCAATTCCAACATACTCGAAGAAAGACATCTCTAATTTCAAGCTGAGAAAGGGCATGCCCATCGGCGCGAAGGTGACGCTCAGAGGAGAGAGAATGTATGAATTTCTCGACAGACTCATTTCCGTAGCACTTCCAAGAACTCGGGATTTCCGTGGAGTAAAGGCTACTGGATTCGACGGTAGAGGGAATTTTAATATGGGTATCACCGAACAAATCATTTTCCCGGAGATAGATATCGAAAAAGTTAATAAGATAAATGGGATGGACATCACTTTTGTTACGAGTGCAAACAGTGACGAGGAGGCTAAAGCACTTCTAGGCGCCTTCAAATTTCCATTCACTAAAAAGTAAAGAGTACACGGCATGGCAAAAGAATCAATGAAAGCCAGAGAGCGAAAGCGCGAGAGAATGGTAGCAAAATATGCGGCTAAGCGCGAAGCACTCAAAGAAGCAGGTGACTGGGACGCACTCCAGAAGCTTCCAAAAAATTCGTCAAAGGTTAGAATGCACAACAGATGTAAGCTGACTGGAAGACCAAGAGGATACATGAGGCAATTCGGTTTGTCGCGTGTGACCTTCCGTGAGATGGCTTTGGAAGGGAAGATCCCAGGTGTCAAAAAAGCAAGCTGGTAACTCAAAGAATTAGAAGATTATGTATTCAGATCCAATCGCAGATTACCTTACACGCATCAGAAACGCAATGACCGCTAAGAAGCGTGTAGTAGTTATACCGGCTTCGAATATGAAGAAGGAAATTACAAAGATCCTAATGGAAAAAGGATATATCCTGAACTATAAAGTTCTTGATGATTCTCCACAAGGTTCGATTAAGATTGCTCTAAAATACCACCCGATTACCAAGACGCCGGCTATTAAAAAGCTCCAAAGAGCTTCTCGTCCAGGCCTGCGTCAGTATTCAGGTTCAGATGAGTTGCCAAGAGTATTGAACGGCCTAGGTGTGTCAATCGTTTCTACCTCTAGAGGTGTCATGACAGACAAAGAAGCTAGGGCTCAAAATGTAGGCGGCGAAGTAGTCTGTTACGTATACTAAAACGAAAAAAGCACAGAAATGTCTCGAATAGGAAATGCACCAATATCAATACCTGACGGAGTAACCGTTGACGTAAACGATGCTGTTGTTACTGTTAAAGGAGCTAAAGGAGAGTTGACCCAAGAAATCAGTCCTGCTATTAAGTGCAAGATTGAAGAAGGTATTCTTACGCTAGAAAGAACCAATGAAGAAAAGCAAACCAAGGCACTTCACGGTCTCTATCGTTCGCTCATTAACAATATGGTCGAAGGCGTAAGTCAAGGATACACCATTAAACAAGAATTGGTAGGAGTAGGTTACAGAGCCAAAGTGCAAGGCCAAAAACTAGAAGTGGCCTTGGGATTCTCTCACCCGATAATTTTTGAACTGCCCACAGAAATTAAAGTTTCTGCTGAACAAGCTAAAGGTCAAAATCCAATTATCACACTTGAGTCGCATGATAAGCAGTTGATTGGCCAAGTAGCAGCGAAGATTAGATCGTTCAGAAAACCTGAGCCATACAAAGGTAAAGGAGTGCGTTTTGTAGGAGAACACATTAGAAGAAAAGCAGGTAAAGCTGCTGGTAAATAATTGAGTTATGGCAAACACGAAGCTATTACGTCGAAGAAGAATTAAGAAGAGCATTCGCAAGAATGTGGCCGGTACTACCGAAAGACCAAGACTTTCTGTATACCGCAGTAACACCCAGATATATGCCCAAATCATTGATGATTCTGAGGGAAAGACCATCGTGGCTGCAGACTCGTTGAAAAATGAGGCAGCACAAAGTATTCCCAAAATTGAGCAAGCAGCTATGGTTGGTAAAGATGTTGCTGAGAAGGCAGTGGCCGCTGGAATTACTGAGGTCGTATTCGATAGAAACGGATACCTCTACCACGGAAGAGTTAAATCATTAGCAGATGCTGCCCGCGAGGGAGGCCTAAAATTTTAATTAGAAAATGGCAAAAGCAAACATTAAGCGCGTAAAGTCTAGCGATCTTGAGTTAAAAGATAAGCTGGTAGCGATAAATCGTGTCACCAAGGTGACAAAAGGAGGTCGTACCTTCAGCTTCTCTGCTATCGTGGTAGTAGGTAACGAAAATGGAGTAGTCGGACACGGCCTCGGTAAAGCAAAAGAAGTAACTACAGCGATTGCGAAAGGTATCGATGACGCCAAGAAAAATTTGATCAAAGTGCCTATTGTTAACGATACTGTACCTCACAGCCAATATGGTAAATATGCAGGTGCCAGAGTTCTTCTCAAGCCGGCTTCGAATGGTACAGGTGTGATTGCCGGTGGGGCAATGCGCGCGGTGCTGGAGAGTGTTGGAATTAAAGACGTACTTGCCAAGTCGCAAGGTTCTTCAAATCCTCACAACGTGGTAAAAGCTACTCTCGACGCATTGACGCACATGAGAGATGCACGAGCAGTGGCAAATCAAAGAGGTATTTCTTTAGAAAAAGTATTTAACGGTTAAGCTTAAGGAAATGGCTAAAGAAGTTATTGTAACACAAGTAAGAAGCGCAATCAGAAGACCAAAGAGTCAGAAAAGAACTCTTGAAGCGCTTGGATTGAAAAGACTACATCGTCCAGTGACAAAAGTGGCTACCCCACAGATTTTAGGGATGATCGCTAAGGTGAGTCACCTCGTAACTGTACAAGACAAGTAAACTAGAAAATTATTGAGTGATGAACTTAAGTAATCTCAAACCTGCCAAAGGATCCAACAAGAATAAAAGACGTCTCGGAAGAGGAGAAGGTACTGGATTTGGTGATACTGCTGGTAGAGGACATAAAGGTGCCAAATCAAGAAGTGGATACAGTAAAAAGCGTGGGTTCGAAGGCGGTCAAATGCCTTTGCAACGTCGTGTGCCAAAATTTGGTTTTACTAATCCTAATAGAGTGGAGTATAAGGGAGTAAACCTAGATACCATCGAAAAATTGGCCTCCGAAAAGAAGATTGAAGTCTTTACTCCAGAGACTTTTATAAGCAACGGTCTTTGTTCAAAAAATGAATTGATCAAAATACTGGGCAGGGGAGAATTGAAATCCAAAGTCTCGGTAACGGCACACGCATTTTCGGCTACTGCAAAAGCAGCAATTGAAGGTAAAGGCGGAGAAGTAACAATTAAATAATACTATCAAGGGAATCGACTAGCTACTATGAAGAACTTTATTCAAACATTAAAAAACATCTGGAGCATAGATGAACTGAGAAATCGTATTCTCACTACTCTCGCATTGCTTCTAGTTTTCAGAATTGGTTCTTACATCGTTCTTCCTGGAATCGATGCTGCCAGACTTGCGGCTGCGAATGAAGGTGGTGGAGGACTTGCTGATCTTCTGAACCTGTTTACAGGTGGAGCTTTTAACAGGGCCAGCATATTTAGTTTAGGTATTATGCCTTATATATCGGCGTCTATCATCATGCAGCTAGCTGGTATTGCAGTTCCTTCTATTCAGAAAATGCAGAAAGAAGGTGAAAGCGGTAGAAAGAAAATCAACCAGTATACTCGATTTCTCACAATTGTCATTACCTGTTTTCAAGCTCCAGGATTTATTGCGGCTTCTGTGCCTGCTGAAGCGAGACTATTTGATACGCCGTTTTGGTGGGCAATGTCTATCGTAATTCTCACTACTGGTACTCTCTTCGTGATGTGGTTGGGGGAGAGAATAACAGACAGAGGAGTTGGGAATGGAATCTCCTTACTTATTATGATCGGTATCATCGCAGGTTTGCCTGCAGCGTTTTTCCAAGAAATAGTAGCAGCAACAGGTCCAGAAGGAAACGGCTTAGTTGTGCTTTTGATTGAAGTAGTAGCCTTACTTGTAGTTATAGGTGCTACCGTGGCTCTAGTGCAAGCGGTGCGTAAGGTGCCTATCCAGTTTGCCAAACAACAGCTAGGAAATAGGGAGTACAGTCAAGGAGCGCGACAATACATACCTCTCAAGGTGAATAGTGCTGGTGTAATGCCAATCATTTTCGCTCAAGCGATCATGTTTGTTCCTCTTTACATTGCCCAGTATTCTGATACGCAGTCTGGATTCGTAGTGGAGCTAGCCAATTTTAACGGTCTGTATTACAATATCCTATTCTTTTTAATGGTGGTTGCGTTTACCTACTTCTATACAGCCATTACTGTTAATCCAAATCAGATGGCAGACGACCTAAAGAGAAATGGTGGTTTTGTTCCAGGAGTGAAGCCAGGTAAGTCAACTGCTGACTTTTTGGATACAGTGCTGTCAAGAATCACCCTTCCTGGTGCAATTTTCCTCGGACTGATTGCTATACTTCCGGTGTTTGCGGTCCAGGCAGGAGTGAAACAGGCTTTTGCCATTTTCTTTGGAGGTACATCTCTTTTGATCATGGTAGGAGTTATCCTAGATACATTGCAACAAATAGAAAGTTATTTGCTAATGCGTCATTACGATGGATTGATGAAAACTGGCAAGCTTGCCGGAAGGGCATCAACTTTTGGGATGGCAGGTTAAAATTTGAATAATTATTAAAGTATGGCGAAACAATCATCTATCGAGCAAGACGGAACAATCGTAGAGGCCCTGTCAAATGCGATGTTTAAAGTCGAACTTGAAAACGGTCATGTTATCGTGGCTCACATTTCTGGGAAGATGAGAATGCACTACATTAAAATCTTACCCGGAGATAAGGTGAAAGTTGAAATGTCCCCATACGACTTGAGTAAAGGTAGAATTACCTTCAGATACAAATAAAGGATTGATGAACCGAGCCGAAAGAAATTTTTTAAAACTAAGAAGGATGTTCACCAGCGAGCTGCATGTGACCACTTTAACCAAATATTGAACACATGAAAACAAGAGCGAGTGTAAAAAAGCGTTCCGCAGAGTGCAAAATCGTACGTCGTAAAGGAAGATTGTACGTGATTAACAAGAAGAACCCAAAGTTCAAGCAACGTCAAGGATAAATAAAGAATTATGGCTAGGATAGCTGGTGTAGATTTACCAAAAAATAAAAGAGGAGTAATTTCTCTGACCTACATTTTCGGAATAGGCCCAACGAAAGCTGCCGAAATTTTGTCAAGAACGAGCGTTGATGAAAATATCAAAGTTCAAGATTGGACCGACGAACAAACTGCTGCTATTCGTCAACTTATAAGCGACGAATACACTGTTGAAGGTTCTTTAAGATCAGAAATCCAAACCAACATCAAGCGATTGATGGATATTGGATGTTACCGAGGTATTCGTCACCGTTCCGGACTTCCGCTTAGGGGCCAGAGAACCAAGAATAACTCGAGAACGAGAAAAGGAAAGAGAAAGACCGTAGCCAACAAAAAGAAGGCAACCAAATAATAACTAGGTAGATAAAGCAATTTAAGATGGCAAAGTCTAACGCTAAAAAGAAGTTGAACGTAAAAGTGGATGCAGTCGGAGAGGCTCACATCCAAGCTTCATTCAACAACATCATCATCTCTATGTGCAACGCCTCAGGACAAGTGATTAGCTGGTCTTCTGCGGGTAAGCAAGGATTTAGAGGTTCTAAGAAAAACACACCTTACGCTGCTCAGGTAGCGGCAGAAGATTGTGCGAAAGTCGCTTTTGATTTAGGCCTGAGAAAAGTAAAAGTATACGTTAAAGGTCCTGGATCAGGAAGAGAATCAGCAATAAGATCTATTCACAACTCAGGAGTTGAAGTTACTGAGATAGTCGATGTAACTCCAATGCCCCACAATGGTTGTCGACCACCAAAGCGCAGAAGAGTATAACAACGCATTCGTTCAAAGACATTACAGTTTAAGACATGGCAAGATACACAGGCCCCAAATCAAAAGTTGCACGTCGCTTCAAAGAGCCAATTTTTGGCCCAGATAAAGCACTCGAAAGGAAGAACTATCCTCCAGGGTTCCACGGACCAAACAAGCGTCGCTCCAAGCAGTCTGAATACGCAGTTCAGCTTCAGGAAAAACAAAAGGCAAAATACACTTACGGAATCCTAGAACGTCAGTTTGCAAACCTTTTTGACAAAGCTCAAAGAAAGGTTGGAATTACTGGTGAGCTCTTGCTACAATTCTGTGAGGCACGATTAGATAATGTTGTCTACAGAATGGGAATTGCTCCTACAAGAAGGGCCGCCCGTCAGTTGGTAGGCCACCGCCACATTACCGTGAATGGAAATGTGGTTAACATACCATCATATTCGCTTCGTCCCGGTGACAAAGTCGGGGTGCGTGAGAGATCCAAATCACTCGAGGTGATTAGTAACTCACTGGCATCAACGGGACGTCAAAAATTCGATTGGATTGACTTTGAGCGCACATCGCTCGAAGGAACATACGTTCAACATCCTTCCAGAGAGCAAATTCCTGAGAATATCAAGGAACAGTTGATCGTCGAGCTTTATTCAAAATAATAACCTTAACTAAGGAAAACCTTCATGGCCATTTTAGATTTTCAGAAACCCGACAAGGTCATAATGATCGAGTCAGACAACAACGATGGAAAATTCGAATTTCGTCCCTTAGAACCTGGTTACGGGATTACTATTGGGAACGCACTTCGCAGAATTCTCCTCTCTTCATTAGAAGGATTTGCAATTACTTCAATTAAGATTGAAGGTGTAGACCACGAATTCTCCACAATTGAAGGAGTTGTTGAAGACGTAACTGAAATCGTACTCAACCTAAAGCAAGTTCGATTTAAACGTCAAATAGAAGGAACTGATTCTGAAAAAGTAACAGTTTCTATAAGCGGAAGTGATGCCTTCACTGCTGGTGATATAGGCAAGTTTACCACTGCTTTTCAAGTGTTGAATCCAGATCATGTTATCTGCAACAAAGAAAAGTCGGTTAAGTTAGAAATGGAAATCAGCATCGGGAAAGGTAGAGGTTATCGTCCGTCTGAAGAAAACAAGGTGGGTAATGCCCCTATGGGTACAATATTCATCGACTCGATTTTCACGCCTATTAGAAAAGTGAACTACACGATTGAAAACTACCGTGTTGAGCAAAAAACGGACTACGAGAAGTTGATTATGGATGTGGTGACTGACGGTTCAATTACACCTAAAGACTCACTTCAAGAAGCAGCAAAAATCCTGATCCATCATTTTATGCTCTTTTCAGATGAGAAAATTACTTTGGACAGCGAGCAAAAGTCAGAAACTGAAGAATTTGACGAAACTTCTCTTCACATGCGACAGCTTCTTAAAACCAAGCTTGTTGACATGGACCTTTCAGTTAGAGCATTGAATTGCCTTAAGGCCGCAGATATCGATACACTTGGAGATTTAGTGTCATTCAATAAAAATGATCTCTTGAAGTTTAGAAACTTTGGTAAGAAATCGTTGACAGAGCTTGAAGATCTCATCGAGTCCAAAGGTCTCTCTTTTGGCATGAACGTTTCCAAGTACAAATTAGACAAAGAGTAATAAAATACTTTCAGTCGGTTGAAAGATTGACTGTTAATACGAACACAAATGAGACACGGTAAGAGAAATAACGCACTAGGCCGCAAAACCGCACACAGAAAGGCGATGTTGGAAAATATGGCTTGCTCATTGATAGAGCATAAGCGTATCACTACCACGGTCGCCAAGGCGAAGGAATTGCGAAAGTTTGTTGAACCGATCATCACACGATCAAAAGCAGATTCCACGCACAACCGACGCGAAGTTTTCAAGAATCTTCAAAGCAAGAATGCGGTTACTGAACTTTTCAGAGAAGTTGCTCCAAAGGTTGCTCAAAGAGAGGGTGGTTACACAAGAATTATCAAGCTGGGCACCCGACTAGGTGATTCCGCTGAAATGGCAATGATTGAGCTAGTTGATTTCAATGAGCTTATGCTCAAGGAAACTAAGGCGAAGACCAGAAGAAGCCGACGCGGAAGTAAGAAGAAGGAAGCTGAAGTTACCACAGTTGCAGCTGAAGAAACACCTGTTGCCGAAGAAGCAGCGGCTTCAGATCCAACATCTGAAAGCACCGCTGCCGAGGAAGTGACGGATAAGACGGAAAGTATTGAAGAAGCGCCAAGCGAAGAAGAGAAAAAAGAAGACTCTAACGAAGAAGAAAAGAAAGATTAATTCTTTGTTATCAACTTAATTCTATCTGATAAAAGGGATAATGTAAATTTGCATTATCCCTTTTTATTTTCTGAATAAATGAATAAGCTCCCAGAACAACCAGCCATTCTCCTGCTCGAGGACGGTACAGTATTCCATGGATTAGCAGCAGGAAAAGTGGGCACCGCTACCGGCGAGATAGCCTTCAATACCGGAATGACAGGTTATCAAGAAATCTTCACGGATCCGTCATATTACGGCCAAATAGTCGTTATGGCGACTGCTCATATTGGCAATTATGGAACCCATACTGAGGAAATAGAATCTGACTCTATGAAGATAGCCGGATTAGTCACAAAGAAGTTCTCTGCAAACTTTAGCCGGGAAGGAGGAGAAATGTCTCTTCAAAACTACCTAGAGAGAGATGAAAAAGTGGGCATTAGAGATGTCGATACAAGAGCCCTCATAAGGCATATCCGTAATAAAGGAGCGATGAACGCTATTGTATCTTCCGAGGAAACAAACATAAATAAACTGAAGACATTGCTCGCAGAAGTGCCTAGTATGGTGGGTTTAGAGCTCAGTTCAAGAGTGACTTGCAGTGAGCCCTTTGAAATGGGAGATCCTGAAGGTCACTGCAAAGTTGCTGTGCTGGATCTCGGAGTAAAGAAGAATATCTTGCGCTGCCTCTGCGATGTTGGCTGCAAGCTTAGAGTATTCCCAATGAATTCTTCGCGTGAGGAGATGGAGGCATGGTCTCCCGATGCCTACATGATATCAAATGGTCCGGGTGACCCATCAGCAATGCCCAATACAATTCAATTGGTTAAAGAGATAATCGATCTTGATAAACCGGTGTTCGGAATCTGTCTCGGACATCAAGTGATTGCCCTCAGCCAAGGTGCAAAAACCGAAAAGATGTTTAATGGACATAGAGGTATTAATCATCCAATCAAGAATTTGTCGACAGGAAAATCAGAAATTACTTCACAAAATCACGGTTTTGTAGTAAATCGCGACTCTATTGAAGAGCAGTCGGATATGTACATAACTCATGTTCACCTAAATGATAACACAATCGCGGGTTTGGCATTAAAGTCTAAACCTGTTTTCAGTGTACAGTATCATCCTGAAGCTTCCGCTGGACCTCATGACTCCAGATATCTTTTTTTGGATTTCATAAAGAATATCAAAGAATCAAAACAAAATTTGACAATTTAAATCAACCATAATGACATACATTGCAAAGCTAGTAGCCAGAGAAATCCTTGACTCAAGAGGAAACCCAACAGTGGAGGTAGATGTAATTACCGAAAACGGAATCATGGGAAGAGCCGCAGTGCCGTCAGGTGCCTCCACAGGTGTTCATGAAGCAGTAGAGCTACGAGATGACGACAGTGGTCGATTTCTAGGAAAAGGGGTGACCAGAGCAGTGCATAATGTGAATAATCTTCTAAACGATGAGTTGAACGGCGCCTATATCTTCGATCAAAATTTGATCGATAGGGCGATGATTGGAATTGACGGAACGGATAATAAATCCATTTTAGGAGCGAACGCTATTTTAGGCGTTTCACTCGCTGTGGCAAAGGCAGCTGCTCAGGAGTCCAGTCAGTCACTTTACAGATATGTTGGCGGAGTCAATGCAAATACTCTCCCAGTGCCAATGATGAATATTCTTAATGGAGGTTCCCACGCAGATAATAATGTAGACGTCCAGGAATTTATGATTATGCCGTTTGGAGCTGATACTTTCTCAGAAGCATTGAGAATGGGAGTGGAGGTATTTCATCACTTAAAATCAGTTCTTAAAGAAATGGGGATGTCCACCAATGTCGGCGACGAGGGAGGATTTGCTCCTGACCTCAAAAGTAATGAAGACGCTCTCCAACTCATTATGAAGGCCATCAAAAATGCAGGTTATACTCCAGGAGAGGATGTCTACATTGCCCTTGATGTGGCCTCATCAGAATTCTACGATAAAGATTCAAAGACATATAACCTAGCGTCCTCAGGAGAGGAGCTCACGTCTTCAGATATGACGGCAATGTTGGCAAGCTGGTGCGAGAAATATCCAATCGTTAGTATTGAGGATGGCCTCGATGAGGACGACTGGACCGGATGGAAAGAAATGACAGATAGGCTTGGCGACAAAGTTCAGCTTGTAGGAGATGATCTTTTTGTCACCAACACGGTAAGACTGCATAGAGGGATTTCCGAGGCAATTGCCAACTCGATTTTGATTAAGGTGAACCAAATAGGGAGCCTCACAGAAACTATAGATGCTGTTAATCTTGCCAAGGTTAACAGCTACACTAGTGTGATGAGTCATCGTTCTGGTGAGACAGAAGACAATACCATTGCTGATCTAGCAGTTGCATTGAATACAGGACAAATCAAAACTGGTAGTGCCTCGAGGAGTGATCGTATTGCGAAGTACAACCAGCTCTTGAGAATTGAACAAGAGCTAGGTAAAATGGCATACTTTCCTGGTAAGGAGTTTAAATTCCTCAAATAGTTTTTAGGAATACAATAATATTCTGAAACCCGCGAATAGGCGGGTTTTTTCATTTTCGGCTTCTGTTATTGGATTCTTAAATCAAATAATTGGTAGGGATTACGCTTTTTCTTTTGTATTTACCATAGTTAGAGGATTAAACTTATTTAAACGTTGAATTCCCAATGAAGCCATCTACCGAATTATTCGATCTTGTCAAGTCTCTCACAAAGTCGGAAAAACGCTTTTTCAAGCTTTCGTCTTCCCTACAGTCGGGCGAGAAGAACTACCTGAAAATTTTTGATGTTATTGACCGTCAAAAGGGTTATGACGAGGAGGCTATAAAGAATCAGTTTAAGAACGAAACCTTTATTAAGCATTTTCCATCAGAGAAAAACCACCTCTACAAGCTAATTTTGAAAAGCTTGAGATCTTATCACTCAGATAATTCGGCAAGCAGTGTTTTAAAGCAAGAAATCAAGAACATAGAAATACTCTACAAAAAGGCTCTCTTCAAGGAGTGCAATAAGTTTTTGGTAAGAGCAAAGAAAATTGCCATCGAGAGAGAGAAATTTTATTACTGGTTCGAACTTCTTAGCTGGGAGAAGCTTCTACTAGAGGAGGCATATGAGGCTGGGGAGTTTACCAAAGATCTTGATGCTTTAATAAAGGAAGAACAAGAAGTCATTGAGAAACTTCGGAATTTGGCGGCCTATCATGTATTGTACAGCAAAATCAATTACGTTTTTCGCAGTGGTGGCTACGTAAGAAGTGATAAGGACCGAGCACTAGTAGAAGAGATCTCCCATCATCCGTTAATCATCGGGAGGAATACAGCTCTGAGTCATCGCGCTGCCACCATTTGCTATTACATTCAAGGTTTTTGCGCTACTGCTAGTGTCGACAAAGAAACCGCATATATCAAGTTTATGCGAGTTAAAGAGATTCTGGACCAGAACCCCTTGGTGCGAGATGACCTGCCCAAGAGATATGTGCTGACCTTGAGTAATCTTTTAAGATTACAAATTGATACTGGAAGGATTGATGAGGCGCTTGAGATGATCGAATTGATGAGAAAAGTCTCTAAAAAATCAGCCTTTGCCTCTGAAGACATTGCGCTTAGGGTCTTCAAATCAACGTATCTCTCAGAAATGAGAATATTTGAGAAGAAGGGAAATTTTGTAAAGGCTATTGAGAATGTAGATACTGTTGTCAAGGGGCTGCAGGAGAACCAAGGAAAAATTAATAAGGAGCAGGAATTACTTTTCCTAAACACTATAAGCACCGTTTATTTTGGTGCAGGCAGATTTAAAGAGTCTCTTCAATGGCTCAATCGCGTTCTTAATGACAACGAGCCAAACCTACGCCAAGATATATATAGTTATGCACGCCTTTTCAATCTTGTAGTTCACTTTGAACTGGGTAACTATGACTTGTTGGAGTATATCATTAAATCCACAACGAGATACTTGAGCAAAAGACAAAGGGATCATGAACTAGAAGTAGTGATTATCAGCAACATGAAAAAACTAATCAGGGCAACCCAGAATGCCGACTGGAGAGATCATTTTGTGGCATTTAGAGAAGAATTAGTAGAGCAGTTGAATCGTCAAAATGACAAAATCATTTTGGACTATTTCAATTTTATCGTTTGGATAGATAGCAAAATCAAAGGAATCTCTTTTGAGGAGGCAGTCAAACAGCATTACAGTCAGAATTTAATTGAAGCATAAAAAAGGTCGCTATTTAGCGACCTTTTTTTGTAACTGCTTTAAGAGACTAGCTTTCCTTTTTCTCGATGACGATAAACTCGCTTCTTCGGTTTTGTTCATGCTCTTTTTCTGAGCAATCTACACCATCAATACACTTATTTACGGGCTGGCTTTCCCCAAATCCTTTACTGGTCAAATTATTTTTGTTTACACCCTTTCCAACTAAGTAAGTCACCACTGACTGAGCTCTTTGATTGGATAACCTCAAGTTAAAATCATCTCCCCCACGTGAGTCAGCATGAGATTGGATCTCTACTTTCACGTCTGGATTATCTTTTAGTAAAACGGCCAGCTTGTCGAGCGCAGGTTGATCATTTGGACGTATATCCGACTTATTGTATTCGTAATAAATCTGGCCTATTTCGTACACTTTATTTGCTGTTGCTTTTCCATCCTTTGGATTACCGCTGCCAGTGCCTTCTTCACTCGCTACAATTTCGTCAATTTCGAATATGAGATTGATTTCTTTCTCCACGCGCTTAGATTTGTCCGTTTCGAAAGTTTCTGAAAGAGTGAAGTACCCATCTTTTTCACCTATCACTTTATATTTTTTCTCAGGCAATAAATTGAACCTGAATTCACCATTGTCATCAGTTGTATAGACAGCAGTGTCCCCGTCTGTTAAATTTATTAAGGTGATCGTTACATCATCAATGCTTTGCTCATCAGCTTTTCTTGAAGCTATCCCTTTGAGCACAAAAAATGCTGGGACTTTGACATATTCATATACCATGTCAATTCCTGAACGATTAGAAGATACAAAACCAGTGGTGTCATCTTCATTTACATAGATTCCGAAGTCGTCTCGGCTAGAATTCATGGGATATGCAAGATTTGTTGGATTAGACCAGACACTTCCAATTTTTTCTGAAACGAATACATCCAAACCTCCTAGGGTTTGACGCCCCTCACTGGAAAAGTATAGTTTTCCCCCACTATGAATAAAGGGAAAAACTTCGTTGCCAGCTGTATTAATTGAGGACCCTAAATTTATAGGTTCAGACCAATTTGATCCGTCATAGCTGGCTTTATACAAATCAAACCCTCCAAATCCGCCAGGCATGTCACTTGCAAAGTAAATTGTCTTTCCGTCTTCAGAAAAAGCAGGATGACCAATGCTATAATCCATACTGTTAAATGGCAGTTTCTCAGGATCACTCCATCCTGAGTCAGTCTTTTTGCTTGAATAGAGGAAAAACTGATTTTCATTTTCTTCATTGAGCAATCGCTTCTTTTCGTTTTTCATGGCACTTCTGGTATATACCACCATATCTTGCTGCTTGTTGAATGAAGGGGAACCATCGTGGAATGGTCCATTTAGATTTTCACCAAAAAGTTGTGGGATTTCCCAATTTCCGTCTTGATTCTTTTCGATGTAAAACATGTCTAGAAATGAATATCCAGTCCATGGATTAGCAGACTTTGCGCTAACAATTTCAGTCTCTCCAGAGACGATGATTCCATTTTGGTAGCGCTCACCTCCGTACATTGATACTAAGAAGTCAAGCGGCAGTTCTTCTAATAGGTATCCAGCAGTATCCTCTTTCAACTCTCCTATATTTTCTATACTAGACAATAAATCTTGAGCTAACTCGTCCTTTGGGTTTTCAGCCAAGTAGCTCTTTAAGTAACCACTTGCTTTATCATATTTATTATTTTCGATGAGTACCTGAGCAAAATGACGGTTTTCAGAGACAGGTAAAGCAGACGAATCGGCTACTTCTTGGAAATATCTCTCAGCTTCTTCAGGATTTTTTTGCAGTCTATGAGCATTAGCCAATTTAATCTTTAAATCAGTATTCGAAGACTGTCCGCTTAGGGCTTTTTCGTATTTCTGGACCGCTTGAGTGTAATTCAAATTTTCTACGGCTTTATCACCAGACTTGATTAAAGCGTTTGAACATGCAGATAGGAGTAAAACTATAAGCGTAATTACTGCCAGATTTTTAAGGGCGAGGAACTTTTTCATCTTTTTAAAAGTATCGAGGAGATTTTGTTTTTACTGGATCTCTACCAAACTTGTAGCTCAACATTAGTTCATGTGAACCTGAACTATAGTCTCCTATAGCTGTGGTAGTAAAGTCATATGCATAACCGATTCTCAAATCGTTTCCGATATTGTATTCCAATATTCCAATTACGGCGTCTCCAGTTCGGTATGACGCCCCAATCCAAAACGTATTTTTGATTAATAGGTTACAGTTAATGTCAGCTTGAAGAGGGGACCCGTTTAGGTATCTAACCAGAAAAGAAGGCTTAACAGCCAAATCTGTATTTACGTTCCAGACATATCCGGCAGTGATGTATGTATGTGGGTCAAAATATCTGTCACCAACATCATTTATATTAAACCGAACATCATCATCTGCCGCGAATAGAGTAGGAATACTAACACCAGCATACCAAAGTTTAGTGTAGTAGTATATTCCAGCTCCAAATTTTGGAACGAAGGCATTACTGACATTATTCTCGAAAATAGGATCTCCACTATCAACAACGGATGTTTCGTTGAGCCTTGAAGAATAATCGGAAAAGCCTGCTCTAATACCAAAACTCAATCTGTTTTTACCGTCTGCATCAAGCCAGAGATGATAGCTCCAATTGGCAAAGACTTCGGTTTGGCGGGTATCACCAATTTGATCATTTACGAAGGTGAGGCCAATACCCATGGTCTCATCGGCAATAGAACCATCTATTCCAAATGTTTGAGTTGTCGGCGCTCCATCAAGGCCAACCCATTGCGCACGATAGAGTCCAGTTGCTTCTGCATAGGGATGTGATCCGCTATATGCCGGATTTATGAACAATCCGTTAAACATGTATTGGCTAACCAGCAGCTCTTGCTGCGCACAGAGATAACCGGTTGCAAGAATCAATACTGTAGTTATGAGTGATTTTTTCATGGCTGTAGATTATCTTCTTAGTTCTAAGTACCCTCTTAAATTATCTTCTCCATTTACTTCGACGACCACGAAGTATGTTCCTTCCGGCAAGTCTTCTCCGCTTTCATTTTGACCTGTCCACTGAGTGTCGTTGCTGTAATTGTTTTCTTCATAAACCACATTTCCCCATCTATTGAAAACCACAAGCTTGTTATCAGGAAATTCATCGATACCTCTTATTTCGAGCCCATCGTTGAATCCATCTCCGTTAGGTGATATTCCATTTGGTAGATCAAGAGTTTCAGGTTGGATCAATTCTATAGAATCGGTTGCTTGACAGCCGTTAGCATCCGATACTGAAAGGAAATATTCTCCGGCAAAAAGGCTATCAATTGGACCAAATTCTTGAGATATAAATCCATCGGGACCCGTATAAAATAATGAGTACGGTAAGGTTCCTCCCGTTATATCCTCATTGGCGATTGGATCAAATATAATTCCGTTTTGTCCTCCAAAAGGAGTCACATTGTAACCATTTATTGGATCAACGATGGCTGCAGTTAGTCCTTTTATAATCAGTTCGTCAGGCTCTTCTAAGGCAAAGGTTTCGTTGATTGAACAACCAAGCGCATCAGTAGCGCTAACACTATAGCTTCCGTCTCCTAGTCCAGTTACGGTTGATCCAGTTGAAGTAGATCCGTTGGGGAACACCCAAGAGTATTCTATTGGTTCGGTGCCTCCACTGTCGCTCAAAGCTATAAACCCGTTTAGGTCACCAAAACAAAGTGGGTTTTGCAAACTGTCCAGCTCAATAGATAAAGGATTGATGGATTCTAAAACGTATGCTTCATTTAGTGAACAGTCATTCTCATCTATCACAGTAAGTGAATATTCTCCCTCACCAATTCCCACTAAATTTTGACTATTACCTCCGGTATCCCAGTCAAAAATGTAGGGCTCAGTTCCTCCAGAAACAGCAATCAGAATGGAACCATTGGCAGCTTCACATGTAGGGGCTATTAGAGTCTCTTCTATCAATAATTCCTGAGGTTCAGTTAAACCTCCGGCACCTGCAAAAGAACAGCCATTTCCGTCACTAACTACGTATGTGTACGTACCCGACGCTAGATCCGAAATAACGAAATCAGCAGAGGTAAAGTTATCTGGTCCTATCCAAAGAATCTCATAGTCGCTTGCACCTCCTGTTGGATTAACTTCTAGGCTCCCTGTCTCAAAACCGAAACAAATAATTTCAGATAGAACAATAAGTTCTGCATCCAATTGCTCAGAAGGCTCATTCAGCGTTACATTAATGGTTTGAACACAGCTATTCAAATCTATTACAACCAGCGTATATTCTCCAGCTCCTAAATTGTCAATATTAGGCTCATTCGAAACAAAACCGTTCGGACCGTTCCAATTAAATTCATACGGAGGTGTGCCACCAGTTACAGTTGTTATTATTGACCCATCTTCAAAACCAGTACAGCTGATGTTTTCTCCAGAAGGATATTCAAATACAGTAGTGTTTGCATCAAGCGGTTCATTGGGCTCGGAAAGAGTGATACTCGCCTCTGCACCGCATCCTGTTCCGTCAGCCACGATAAGAGTGTAAGTTCCGGCGGCAAGGTTTGTTAAATCTTGATCTTCTGAACTAAATCCATTTGGTCCAGTCCATGAAAAAGTGAGTCCATTCTGTCCTCCGCTTACTGTCGTAGTAATGGTTCCCGTATTATCTCCAAAACAAGACACTTCGACACCGCCTTCGAAAACAGGTGACTCTAATTCTACTTCAATCAGATCTGGAGAGGACAGTATAGTTGCAGATGATTGCACACAACCGTTTTCATCGGTGGTAGTAACCTCGTAGGTTCCCGCACATAAATCTGTAATGTCTTCGGTATCGGCAGAAAAACCCGGTGGTCCAGTCCATGCATAAGATATGGTACCAGTTCCTCCATTCGTTGTTAGGTCAATACTTCCGTCACAATTCTCAGCACATGAGACGTTAAAACCATTCGGATATTGGAACAGGTCGAAGGAGAATTCTAAACCAGAAGCCTCAGTGAGTGTAATGCATTCTGTGGCTTCACAATCATTCTCATCAGTAACCGTAAGACAGTATTCTCCAGCGAGCAGATTTTGAGGGTTAGCATCATTAGAACTATAGTCATTAGGGCCACTCCAACTGTATTGATAACCTGCAGTCCCGCCAGTTACTGAACTCAATATTTCACCTGTATTATCGCCGAAACATTGAATATTGACCCCTCCAACTTCTGGACTGGTAAGAGCAATCACGATTGGGTCTGGTTCAAGAATTTCCACAGAGAAATTCTCTACGCAGTTGTTCGCATCAGTTACCTGGGCTGTATAGATTCCCGCTCCTAAACCGAGTACCTCGAAGCCCTCTCCTATGAATCCGCTAGGTCCGGTCCAAGAAACAGTGTACACGGGTACACCACCATTAACTAAAATTTCTGCGGAACCGTCTTGGTTGCCGGTGCATGACGTAAGGGTGGTTGAAAAGCTGGCTGTGATCAGCTCTGGTTCAATTAAAGTTAGGCAGTCAGATCCTACACACCCTAGGTTATCTGTAATTGTTACACAATATTCTCCGGCTTCAAGATTTGTCAAATCTTCGTCATTTGAAGTAAATCCATTAGGCCCCGTCCAGTTATATGAAAGCGGAGCAACTGCATTTATCGGTGTGATGTCTATGCTTCCTGTATTTGTCCCATTACACGCTATGTTAACTCCACCTGGGAATAGAGGCGATTCGAACCCAATAAGAATCGGTTCGGGCAAATCAACCGATATAGTTTCTTCAATTTGGCAATCGTTAGAATCCGTAATAACAACATCAAAACTGCCCTCGCCAAGTTCTATTACTTCTGTATCTCCGCCATTACTCCAATTGATATCATAAGGTGATACACCACCGCTGATTTGGAGATCAATATTTGCTAAAGCACCGTCTCCACAAAGAGGTAGTGTAATTATAGGATTAATTTCGAGCTGAGCGGGTTCCTCTATATCCACGCATTCACTGAATGTACAAGAATTGTCATCTGTGATTTCCAAGCAATATGTCCCGGGTGCTAAATTGTCAAGATTCGAAGCGGCAGAGCTAAATCCACCCGGTCCAGTCCAGGAAAAACTATAAGGTTCAGTGCCCCCTGAAACTGAGGTGCTAATAAATCCATCCCCGTCTCCTGAGCAGGCAATCTCAAATCCACCCTCAAAACTAGAGGTGGTGATTGTTGCCACAAGTTCTGCTGGTGATGAGATATCAAAACAACTCTCACCTATACATCCATTAGCGTCAGTTGCTGTTATGCAATATGTACCTTCTTCTAAATCGGTTAAGTCTTCGTTTGCTGATATGAAACCGTTAGGGCCTGTCCATCCAATTGTATACGGAGGTACCCCCGAGTTAATCGTGACGTCAATAGCACCATCATTAAATCCAGAACAAGAAATATTTGAAACTGCATCAACAACTATGTCAATGCTTAATGGAGCGGTGAGCGTAATACAGGTAGTCTCCGAACAATTATTTTCATCTGTAGCGGTCAGGCAGTACTCTCCGACCTCCAGAAGTGATATGTCTTCATCGATAGAGTTAAAACCATTGGGGCCAGACCATTGATAAGTATACGATCCCGAACCTCCAGTCACATCAGCACCAATAGCCCCATCATTAGCTCCCTCACAAGATAAATTGAAACCGTTAGGATACACAAAAGCATCAAGTGCAACGGTGATAGCATCTGGAGAAATCAAAGTAACACACTCGAGGAAAACACAATTATTATCGTCGGTGAGTGTTACACAATATTCTCCAGCAACCAAATTGAATAGATCTTCATCAGAAGAAGTAAAGCCATTTGGGCCTGTCCAACTTACCACGACTGGGGGTGTTCCCCCTTCGAAGATAAGGTTGATCGATCCATCGCTTCCTGCATTACAAGAGATACTATTTTCGGGTATCACCAGTACATCCAGTTCCTCGGGCTCGATAATGGTTACAGTTTCTACGGCAGAGCAGCCATCGTCATCTTCAATAAATACACTATACTCCCCTGCCTCTAGATTCTCTATGGGATTATTTGCCGAAGGTCCAAATCCGTTTGATCCGATCCAGGTATAAGAAAGCGGCGGAACACCTGCAATAGGCAAAGCCTCAATAGACCCATCCGCCTCTCCGAAACAGCTTATGTTGAATCCGTTGAGATATTCGCTGATGGTAAAGTCCACGTCAACAGTGTCAGGCGCGATAAGTTCAATAAATTCATTTTGTACACATCCATTATCATCAATTACGACAACTTCGAAGGTTCCCGCGCTCAGACCTGAAACATCCTCTTGATCTGAAAAGTTAGGGTCATTAGGAGCATTCCATTGATAATTATAGGGGGTAGTCCCTCCAGAAGGGGTTGTGAAAATTTCTCCATCAGTGCTGTTGTAACAGCTTAAATTAAAACCGTTGAAATCTGAAAGAGCATCGATTGTTATCACTATATCGTCTGGCTGAACAACTGTAACTGCTTCGACGAATGTGCATCCGTTCAAATCTTCTACAGTAACGACATATACCCCCCCCTCTAGATCGGTGAAACTTGTTCCCGATCCCGTAAATCCATTTGGTCCGGTCCAATTAGCTGTGTAGCCTGGCACACCTCCAGATATTACAATGCTAATGGATCCTGTTGGTATGCCAAAACACAAACTAGGAGAAGTAGTCGATTCGATCGTGATTGCGGGTGGAGCAGTAAGAGTAATCGATGCCTCTGATGTACATCCATTGCTATCGGTGACAGTAACAGAGTATTCACCAGGGGCGAGATTAGTCAAGTCCTCATCTGTAGAAATATCTAAGCCGGGTAAATTCCAGAGAACATCGTAAGGTGCGGTTCCTCCATTAATTTCTAAATCAAGAGTAGCTGTGCTGTCGTCAGCGCATGCTACATTAAACCCTCCCCCAAAAATTGAAGGTATGATACTTAGTTCTAATTCTGTTACAGGTCCTCCGATGGAAACACTAACAATAACAGGATCAGCACACCCATTATTGTCAGTTACAGTGACAGAGTAATTGCCTGCGGCCAGTCCACTAGCCGTTGCTGTTTGTTGATTCAAAGGGTCGTTCCATTGAAAGGTGTAGGAACCGCTTCCGCCTGCAGCAATTACTGTCGCTGAACCAGAACCGTCACCAAAACACTGAACATCAGTTTGTGCTGAAATAGATGCAGTTAAAGGATCAGATGGCTCAGTAATTTCTATTGTGAAACTGAGGGTGCAGCCATTTGAATCTTCAATATTTGCAGTGTATATACCCACAGCGAGGTTTGAGGCTGTCGCACCTGTTTGATTCAATGGATCATTCCATACTATGGAATAATTTGGTGTACCACCAGAAACTTCGATGGTCACTGACCCTGTCGCGTCGCCATTGCACAATACATTTTGCTGTTCCGTTATTTGAGCGCTAAGTGGATTTGGGCCTATGAGATCATATGTCTGTGTTGCCTCACAATCGTTGATGTCAGTGATAGTAACTGTGTATGAACCTGCAAGTAAATTTTCAACTAATGAACTGCTTGACGGAGGGATGGTATTCCACGAAAATTCAAAGGGGCCCGAACCGCCAATTGCTTCAACCTCGATACTTCCATCGCTAAAGCCATTGCAACTTGGCTCCACCAAATCTACTAAGCCAATTATTAGTTGATCAGGTTCTGTAATGTTAAAAGTCTGCTGAACCGTACAATTATTATTATCGGTAACTGTCACCGTATAAGCGCCTGGTTCAAGATTCTCGATCAACGCGCTGGTTTGGGATGGTATAGTATTCCAACTGTACGAGTATGGTCCTGTTCCACCATCTGCTAATACTTCAATCCTACCATCGTTGAATCCATTGCACGAAGGAGCCTCCTCTGTGAGTACAATGATATTCAGCTCACTTGGTTCAGTAATGGTAAAAGGCAAGTTTAGTACGCAATTATTTGCATCTGTAACTACCAGCCCGTAGCTGCCGCTTGGTATTCCAGAGATTGAGCTATCATCGACTCCAGGTGCAGGTGACCAGTCATAAGAATAGGGAGCTGTTCCACCCTCTATGGTTGCAGAAGCGGTTCCATTTGATTCACCACTGCATTCAACATTGGTAGAGAATACCGATCCGCTAAGAGGGAGCAGTGGTTCAGTGATTTCGACTTGAGTTGTTCCTTGACAACCATTTATATCAGTTATTGACGCAGTATAGAAACCCGCACTTAAGCCTGTAGCGGTAACTCCAAATTGCGGTGGAGTGGTGTTCCAAACAACATTATAAGGTCCGACACCTCCTGTTGGTGTAATGGTAATTGTGCCAGTTGATTCTGCATTGCAAGCCACATCTACAAGATTTTCGACTCCTGCACTTACGGGGTTGGGTGCCGTGAGTGTCACTGATCCAGTTTGTGTGCAACCATTACTGTCTGTCACGAGCACTTGGTAGGTTCCAGATTCTAAACCGGTAGCGGTTTGGGTTATCTGATTCGCAGGATCATCCCATTCATATTCGAATGGAGGTGTTCCACCAGATGGAGTAACAGTTGTTGATCCATCTGATGATTCAAAACAAGAAACATTAAAACCTCCTTGATAAACTTGAGTAGAAAAGTCTAAAGTAATGGAGTCATTTTCAAGTAATTCAATGGAACTGGATTGTGAACAGCCATCTCTGTCTACCACCAATACAACATAGAGACCAGGGGAAAGATTGGCAATATCTTCGTCAATAGAAGTAAATCCGTCAGGTCCCGACCATGTTATTTCGTAGGGGCTTTCACCACCAGAAATGGTCATATCAATACTGCCTGAATTGTCTCCAGAACAAGCTATATCTACTTGATTGAAAGCCAATTCCACATTGCTTACTCGAATTTCTGCTAAAGCCGTCGATTGGCACGAAGCTGCCGAAACCGTTAGAAGATAATCCACTGGTAGCAGCGGGGTTGTTGTTGGCTCTTTTATATTAGAATTATTCAAATAATCTGCTGGGCTCCAAGAAAACGAAGCATTGTCATCAGCAGTCACATCAAACGTGAGAGAGTCTCCTAGGCAAACAAAGGCAAGAGGAGGATCTATGCTGACGCTGATTGAGTCATTAATAAAAACCCGAATACTGTCCTGAACAGTTCCTGCACAATTCGGATTTCCAACGAAAATGTCAATGAATTCTTCTCCCTCTGTTAACCCATCGGCTATCGGGANAATATCAAGACTAACAGACGCTTCTCCTGCCGGTATTAGGATGCTCTTTGGGATGCTTGGATCTGGGTCGTCTCCAATTTGGGTATAATCAACTCCATTGGTAGCCGTTCCGTCTACGAAGAAGATAATCTCAGCATCTTCATTGAGCACTGGTGTTCTCGTAAATGTGACAACACCATTATTGCAGCCTTCAATAGTTGATGCTAAGTTCCCTTCATTTGATTGACTTAGAGCCACATTACTGCTGCGTATTTCTTCGATCAGTACAGCTGAATCCCATTCGGGATCTGCCACATCTGCTATTACTAATTTGATGGAAAATGTGTCACAAGGTGTAACCTGTTTCACCGCAGAAAGCCCAGTGGTCCACGCATCATATTGAATAGGGGATGAAAATCCTAGTGGGTTACTAACGTAAAATTCGGGATTGAGTGCTGGCACACCTAAATCAGGATTTCCATTGTTTACAGTGTTAATCCCAACTGGGGTATTGGTTCCGGGAAGTACAGCAATGTTTTCGAGCCCACCCAAGCCAGGATCCCCTGCTATACCTGGTCCACTGATGAAAAATCCAAAAAAATCATTGAATGGAGTTCCTACGTATTCATCGTATTCCTCACTCGCAAAGGTGAAATTGAATTCAATGGTATCCCCAATGGGAACTACATCAAACTCAAGCATGCAAGCATCAAAACTCGAATTACCTGTGATTTGAGTTATCAGTGGGTCCCCGGGTGCATTGTTAATGGAAGTGGAGGCTTCCGTGTCGTTAGGACCCAGAATATTGGCAACGTTTCCAGTGGTTAAGATTACACCTCTTCCTTCAGTAAAATCTGGTATACCTGTTATGTTATAGCCTCCGGAAGCACTGTCAGGGCAGGTGAGTTGAGGATTTAGGATTTGCACCCCATCTCCACCGATAGCTTCACTTAATACTTCAGCAGGAATATTGTACTGAAGTGATATTTGTCCTCTGGATTCTAAAGTCGCTAAAAACAGAATGACAAACAGGGTTGTCGTTGTAACAAATATTCTAATCATAGAAATTAGCTGTTTAGATTTCATTGGCAGTAAGATTGTAGGTCCGAAGCCTTGATTACTTTAATTTTTTCTCCATCGGCTTTAGAAAGCTCTTTTTTGAATTGTTGGTGCAATTCATTTTTGATTGCATCGATTCTTTTTGGGTAGTTTGCTGAGACCGACACAACGATGGAATGATTTATCGGACAAGTTGAATGAAACCGAAATGGAGATTCATTTATCTTATCAGACAAAAATGTCTTATTCAGATCAGCCGAGGGCTTGAGCTTCAACTCGTAATAGCGGAAATATTCTCCGTTTTCCTGAGCATTTATTTTATTAAAAGAGAGCATACTCAATACCAGAATAGTAAGAGTAAAACATCTGTTCTTAGGACTGAACATAGTCGAAATTGTAGGATTCATTGATAAAATTAGGTTTCCATTAAAGGCATGGAAGAACCCTCTCGAGAAGTTATAAAGATTTAAACCTCAATAACCTGCTTTACTCACAAAAGTCTTTGTCTCAAAGCTTCAAATAGTATGATTCCCGTCGCTGTTGAAACATTCAATGAAGAGGTGCTTCCTGTTATAGGAATACGGATTTGATTTGTAGAAGTTGCCAAAATCTCTTGGGAAATACCAGATTCTTCGGATCCCATAATGATTGCACAAGGGGCTGTCAGATTACTCTCGGTATATGAGTTATGCGCCTTTTCGTGGCACGAAATGAGTTGCAAACCGCTAGATTTTAGAAATTCTACCGTTGTTCTAAGGTCGCTTGATCTGCAAATCGGAATTTGAAGAATTGCTCCTGCAGAAGTCTTAATAGCATCTGGTCCGATTTGGGCTGAGCCTCTCGATGGCACAATTACGGCATGCACACCAGCGCACTCGGCAGTTCTGCAAATAGCGCCAAAGTTTCTAACATCCGTCACTCCGTCTAGGACAAGAATGAGCGGAACTTTTCCCGCTTCGAAAAGATTTGGCAAAAGCCATTCGATATTTTGATACTCAACTGGCGAAATAAACGCGATAAGGCCTTGATGATTTTTACCAGTGATCTTATCTAGCTTTATTTTTGGAACAAACTGGACTGGTATTTCGGCCTTTCTGAGCTGATGTATGAGCTGATGTGAAGATTCACCCCTAAGCCCTTTTTGGATGAGAACCTTTTCAATAGATTTTCCTTCTTTGAGGGCTTCCGAAATAGGGTGAATTCCGTAAGCAATAAATTCCTTATTTTTCATTAGTATCTAATATACCCTGCCGTTTCTCCAGGCCTCTATTGATCTGTACCAAGATGGTTTATAATAGTCCTCCCTCTCCAGTCTAAAATCATTAGCCGTGAAAGGATTATCAACTTTTACAAATCTAAAGGTNAGTGATAATGGATTTTGTTCTTCTCCGTATATCCAGGTTTCCAGTTGAGCAGTTTTGTAAATTTTATTTGGTTCGCCGTATATAATGTAAATCAAGCCCCGGTCAGACTGCCATCCTTCTAAATGAGATGAGAAGAATTTGTTTGAGGTTTCTACCCTTTTATAATAGGTTTTGATGTTGTTTCGAGCCCTTGTTTTATCCCCAGACCAATCGATCCAGAATTTTTCAAGTTCTGNCTTGAGAGCAGAGGCTTCTAAAAGATTTTTATACTCTTTTCCACTCACTAGATAGCGAAAGGGTTCGCTCATTGCGGTGGTGTTTTTCACTTTTGGGTAATCTTCATCTTCTGAAATAAAAAGTGTAAATCCCCTTTTGTCTTCATCATCGATCCTAAAGTGATAAAATCCTTCCNGTAAAGAAGTGAATTCAAATACTCCTGATTTTGAAGAGAGTTCAAAACTGTCATCTGGCTCATAATTAAATGGCTTAGGCTCGTAATAGGCGAATGGAGGAGGTGGGAGAGGGAAGGAGCGGTTGTAATAATTCACTTTGATATTTCCGGCTCCAGAAAGCCCATAGAGCAATTGATAGGAAAAATTCGGTTTGATTCTATCTGTAAACATAGGTACGGATTGGCCAGACTCGCATGCTTGGAAGTTTTCTCTGCTATTGGCGACACTCTTATTGGTCTCAATAAGTTTTGTGGTCTTCTTTCCATTATTCGCATCTGCAATGGTGATGGCTAAGTTGTATACTTCACTCATTGGGAGGTAAAATTCAACTTTAGCTAAGGCTTTTTCACCTTTTCGACTGGAACTTATTCCGGATACCGCGACCTTTTTACTTTTAAGTTGTAAACCACCATCAGTTTTTGTTGGTATTGGTTCTATTTCTACCGTCACTAAGGCAGTATAATCATCCCCCGCCTTAACGTACAATAAATTTTCGGTTTCAAATTTGATGAAGAGGGTGGAAGAGTCTTCAGAATGATGAAATACCTTAAATTCTGGATCGATATTGAGTTCTGAACCAACATAGGGTGCACTGGCTTCACTTGATGCCATGTTACTTGAAGTACTGCAGGCATGTATAAGGGTGGCGATGCTTAAGGCCAAGAGGAATATGCTAAAAAGCCTACTCATTTTCTTCATTTAAGAAACTACCAGAGAGTTTTTTTGTGGTTTTTACGCCAAGTTTTTCAAGCTGCTTTGCTTGGCTAACCAAAGATCCTTTTCCATCTCTTAATTTATTCATAGCTGACTGATAAGTTGAAGTAGCTTTTGCTATTTGATTGCCAACGCCCTCGAAATCTCTAGCAAAACCATGAAACTTTTCTAGTAGCAGTTTTCCTCTTTCGGCTATCTCCTGAGCGTTGCGATTTTGGTATTCATGCTTCCAAGTGGTTGCGATAATCTTAAGTGATGCGATCAAGGTAGTAGGGCTGACCATCACAATTCCTCTATCATAGGCTTCATTAAACAAATTGTGGTCTTCTTGCAGTGCAAGAAGGTAAGCCGGTTCTACCGGGACAAACATTAATATAAAATCGAGATTTTTACCTGCAGCTGATTCTTGATACCTCTTTTCAGACAACCCCTTGAAATGTGCGCGAAGCGATACGAGATGATTCTTTAGCAAAGCTTTCCTCTGATTAGCATCTTCGCTAACTGTAAATTCTTCGTATGCCTTGAGAGAAACTTTGCTGTCAATAATCACGGATTTATCATCTGGCAATTGAATTATCACGTCTGGTTGCAGTCTTTTTCCAGCGCTGCTTGTGAAGCTTCGTTGTAAGAAATACTCTCGGTCTTTTTGGAGCCCGGAGCTCTCCAGAATATTTTCAAGAATCATTTCACCCCAATTTCCCTGGGTCTTGTTGTCGTTTCTCAGTGCGTTTGTGAGGTTTTCCGCTTCTTCGGTCATCTTCTTGCTCATCTCGCGAAGAGTTTTGAGCTCAACCTTTAGACCTGATGACTCTTTTAAGTTTTCTTTATGGGTCTCTTCAACTTTTTTTTCAAAGAGNANGAGGCGCTCTTTTAAGGGGCTTAATAATCGATCGATTGACTCCTTACTCCGCTTAGAAAAGCTGTCTGTTTTTTCTTCAAATATTTGATTCGCAAGGATTTTAAAGTCTTTAGTGAACTTTTCTTGCATATTTTGAATATCCTTTCTCTGATCAATGATTTGCTGTTGAGCGGTAGATTTTTCTGTCTCTAATTTAGAAACCAAAATTAGTGCTTGCTCTTTTTCGGATTGCACCTCCTGCAGCGAATCTTTTAGCTGTTTTAATTCGATTTTTATGTTTTCAAGGCTGCTCTCAGCAATTGATAGATTAATTTTGGCAGTGTTAAGATCATTCAAAAGATCTTGAGATTTATCACTCTTTCTTGCAATCCAAAAGCCTATTCCTGTTCCAGTTGATAAACTGAAAATAAGCAGAAGGAAATAGGCTAATGATGGTTCGAGATTCATTTGGTGCTCAATTGCTTAATTGTTCAGAATTACAACAAAAGTACCAACTTCTACTCGCTCAAAAAGGTCTATCACTTCAGTATTTTTCATTCGGATGCAGCCTTTACTTGCGGGTGTGCCGATCAGACCTTCTTCATGGGTTCCGTGAATGAAGATTCCTCGCTTGTACGAATCCACTCCCTCACCTTTATTTAGCCCTTTTTCCATGCCGGAAAGGTGCAGGATTCTCGTTGTAATAAGGTCTTGATTTGTAGCCTTTTTATCCAAGATTGGAGACACCATTTCACCAGTTGGAACCTTTTGTTTTATAATGCCAAATATCTCAACATCAGCACCTATTTTTTCTACTATCTGGTGAAGGCCTGTTGGTGTTTGAAAGCTTCCCTCTGAGTTCCCAAGCCCCTTCCTTGCGGTTGATATGGAGTACTGAGCCTCAATATTGTTCTCCTCAATAACGTAGAGTACTTGCTTTTTGGCGGCTACATAGATAAATTGATCAAAGCTTTTTTTAGCATATCTAACTGACAAGTATTCTCTTAAAAATTTTACCATGTCGCTGTTGCTATCTGGCAATCCTGGGCTTAGGGTTACAAAAAAAACTGAGATATAAACAACTGATCTGAGCATGTCTAGAAGAAGCTTACAAATCCAAAATGGATCTTTCCTCCCCGAATTGAAATATTGTTGTCAAACTGTTTGCCAAGAGCATAGGTTAGTGAGAATATTCCCGCTCCAGTTTCAAAGTTAATGCCTCCGCCAAACCCAAATGGTGTGTCTTTCAGGCTTTCTTCCCTCGATTCGTCTTCATAAAAGGCCTGATCAATAAATAGAAAGATATTTGAATTTTGCTCTAAAATGAATCTGTATTCTATTGATCCAATGGAATATCCAGACGCAAAGATGGCTTGCTCGTCAAAACCTCTGAGTGTTTTTAATCCACCAATCCGATAAATTTCGTTGCGGAACATGTTTTCATTTAAGAACAAGCCTCCTTGTAATCTTAAATGGATAGTGCTTCTGCGAAAAATAGGAATGTATGTACTTGCATCCAGATTCAAATTGTAAATATCTGTATCAGCCTCTTGATCATCAATTAATGTAGTTGCGATTTCTTTCTGACCTGCTGCTACCGATATATCCACTAAGTAGCCTCGTCTTGGGTTAAGCCGGTAGTCTATATCCGAAACAAATGCACCCAATCCAAATAAATTAGTTCTTGAATCGACCAAGTCATTCGATATTATTTCTTCATTTCCGATGGTGTTTGCTCCTTGATTTTCAAAGAATGCTCTAACTCGATTATTTCCCAAGAAGTAATATTCTATTCCTACATTCAGGCGATTTTGGCTGAAGGTGGTATCTCTTCGATAAAGATTGAAGTTAAAATCTATACCGAGAGGTGTATTAAATAAAAATGGATATTTGAAATGTATATCAAGCTGACTTGTTTGCGTTTGCAGTCTTTGCCATTCTAGATTGATCGATTCTCCCTTTTTAAGACCATTGAGCAAATTTAGCTTAATGTCTCCAGTGAAAAGAATCTCTCCCGAAGATGGATCAGGTAAAATACCCAGCACACCGTCAAAGTTGCTCGATTTTTTTGGCTTTAGATAAAGGTATACGTCAGTCTTGTTTGGTCGAATTCCTACTTCGTAAGGTTTGATCGACTGAATGAAAGGTATTTCATTGATTCTCGACGGTATTGATCTTAGTTGAGATTGATTGTAAGGCTGGCCTTTTTTATAGCCTAAATAATTTTCCACATACCTTCTGTTGGTCTTTAGATCACCCTTGATAATAAGGCTGTCCAAAGTGAAGAAATCGCCTTTGCGATACTCCAGCGTTGCCTCAATACTGTCGCCCTTTATTTTTGCATTTCTAAAGTATACTTCAGCAAACGGGAATCCAGTATTTTCTGCCTCAGTTAAAAGTCTTTTTGCGAGTAGTTCCAGTTGTCTTGAATTGAATGATTCGCCGTAATATAATTTATTTCTGAAGCCAATTTTGGAAAGCGTTTCCTCTGAAAGCTCCTCACCTTTTATTATTCCCCATCTAAACTTTGGCCCCACATAAATATAGATTTTAGAAGTTCCTCCGAGTGAAGAATTAGAAACTGAATCAATTCCAGCGGTTAAGTAGCCTTGAGAATGTAAAGATGATTTTAAATTGTAAAGCTCACTCCAAAAACCGACGCTATCTTGGGAGAAATCAATGGTTTTCGGTGAAGAGAAATCTTTGGGTGAAGCCAAAAAGATCAATTCATAGTTTCTTTGTCCGAAAGCATGTGAACACAACCCAATCATCAAAAGGATGACTCCTATTGAGAGGGCTGATAATCTACTTTTTGAACGACAGACGAGCTTATTCACTTTGACCTTAGGTTCAAATGTAAACGGATTTTCACGGTTTAGTTATATTTGTACCAAGCGTATAATAGAATGAAACGAACAAGTCTTTTTTTAGGAATTCTCTTTTTGGCCGGTATTTTACTCAGTTCTTGCAGGACTCAGCAAAAAGCTTGTGCTGCATACAGCAAAGCCGACCATACTGAGCAAGTCAACCACTCTCCGAGCTGATATGAGCTCTTGGCAAACTCTTACAACACAGCTCGAGTTGCAAGAGGCTATCAGTGCTTCGGACTCTCGTCCCTGTATTATCCTCAAACACAGTACAAGATGTTCCCTTAGTTCAATGGCGAAGAGTAGGTTGGAAAAAGGTTTTGATCATCGTTTTCAGTATTACATAATCGACGTAATTAGGCATAGAGATATTAGTGATTCTGTGGCCAGAGTATATGGAGTAGAACACGAATCTCCGCAGGCATTCTTGCTTCGAGATAGAAAGCTTCTTGAGGTGAAATCTCACCTTGCCATAAGTCCATCGCATTTCCAGGCTGTGTTAGATGTAGTCGATTAGTGATCGGAATTTATTCCGTCCTAGGGAATGCCACACTATTGTTTGTATAATTATTGGTTGTCATTGTTAACTATCGTATTTTTAACTTTCAGAAGATTTTCGAAGAGTCTGCTGTGGTAAGCAAAATGTTTAAGATTTTCATCATAAAGGCACTATCATTAACAGGGTTGTTCTTGACGTCGTTGACTGCGTTTGGCCAAACGCAAGAGGCAACTATATTTGATGAATCTGTAATTATTTATGATAGATCAGTTTACGGTGGTGCGGTCTTGCACACCAGCGGGTGGGGGGTAAATGTTTCATTCACAAAAAACAAGGGAGCGTTTAAATCTCGTCTTTTTCAAATCGATGTTGTGGGTATGAAGCATCCAAAAGAGGTTAGAAGCTTCAATCCTTATTTTGAAGATACTCGCAGCTACATTTATGGTAAGCTCAACAATTTCTTTATCATAAGACCGACAATCGGTAAAAAATATTTGAAGTTTGATAAAATAAGAAAATCAGGTGTTGCGATCGGCTACAATTGGCGTTTTGGGCCTTCTTTGGGCTTCACAAAGCCTGTATATTTGGAAATAGGTATCCCCCAAGAAGGTAGCCAATTTAATATCATTGATGTTATCGTGGAGAAGTATGATCCAGAATTACATCTTCCCGACAATATATTAGGCAGAGCAAGCGGTTTAAGGGGTTTTGATGAGTTAGGTTTGCAGCCCGGTATTCACGCAGCCTTTGGTTTAAACTTTGAATATGATCCAGAAAGAGAAGGCGTGAAGGGTATTGAGGTGGGTGCAACAGTAGATTATTATCCGTTCGATGAAGTCGAAATAATGGCTTTTTCCCAAAACAAATCCCTATTTTTTAACTTTTATATCTCGTTGCAATTCGGTACGAAATTCAATAAGTGATGGAACTAGAGGTTGTTGAACATAAACAAAGGGTTGTAAAGCCAAAATGGCTCCGCGTTAAACTTCCAACGGGTGAAGACTACAAGCAAGTACGTAAAGTTGTCGATGAGCATAAATTGCACACCATATGTGAAAGTGGAAATTGCCCGAATATGGGCGAATGTTGGGGTGCTGGAACAGCAACATTTATGATTCTCGGGAACATTTGTACGAGATCGTGCGGGTTTTGCGCCGTGGAAACAGGAAGACCCGGAGCCGTTGATTTTTATGAACCTGGCAGAGTTGCTAGGTCTGTGAAATTAATGGGGGTTAAGCATTGCGTAATTACTTCAGTAGATCGTGACGATCTTAAAGACGGGGGCAGTGAAATTTGGGCGCAAACTGTCAGAGCGATAAGATATCAGTCTCCACAGACTACCCTAGAAACATTGATTCCCGATTTTATGGGTAAATGGGAAAATCTTCGAAATATAATAGACGTAGCCCCAGAAATAGTCTCACACAATTTAGAGACAGTAAGGAGGCTTACAAAACAAGTTAGGATACAAGCAAAGTATGACAGGAGTTTGGAGGTGCTTAGGAGACTAAAGAAGGGTGGGATAAAAACGAAATCAGGAGTAATGCTCGGATTGGGAGAGACCGAAGGTGAGGTAGTTGAAACAATGGAAGATCTCAGAAGCGTTGAAACTGATATATTAACGCTTGGTCAATATCTCCAGCCAACTAGAAAGCATTTGCCAGTCTCAGAGTTTATAACACCCGAGAAATTCGCTGAATACAAAGAGATTGGTTTAAAGTTGGGATTTCGGTACGTGGAGAGCGGGCCACTCGTTCGTTCGTCTTATCATGCCGAAAAGCATCTCTTTTGAATCAAAAAGAAACCAATAATCAATGGAATACTCTTGGTTATTGGTTGAGCATTTTTTTTAAATTTATGCGCTTTAAAGCGCGAAAATCTTTAAATAAAGTAACGTTTATGAAAATTAAAAATTTACTCACACTCGTAGGGATAGCTTCTGTGGTAGGTGTCGTTGGCTACACATTGAATTTGGAAGTTGATGAAGCTCCTGCTTACGTTCCAAGAAGTGAATTTAATCAAGGTGTCTTCGGTGCCGAAGGCGCAGTGGAAAATTACCGCAGACTCAAGGCAAATATCTATACCGGAAAGATTGAGTCCGAAGACATAATTAATACCCAATTGGCCTTGGAGAAATCAAAAATGCAGACAGCAAAAAATGACGCCGTCATCTGGGAATCCATGGGTCCAAATAATGTTGGTGGAAGAACAAGAGCTATTTTGAATCTGAACGATGGCCCTGATGTTTTGATGGCTGGAGGTGTTTCAGGCGGTCTATTCCGCTCCAACAATGCAGGAATTTCTTGGGAACTTGTTGAAAGCTTCGACCCTTATCTCGTCGTTTCTTCAATAGCCCAACTCGGAAATGGCGCCATTTATGTCGCTACTGGTAACAGCAGGGAGGCAATAAGTGGGGAAGAAGGCTCCGGATTTATCGGGCGAGGTCTATTCGTCTCGAATAATAACGGTAATTCTTGGGAACTCGTTTCAGATTTCGCTCCTTCACCTACCTTCAGCACAAGTGCAGATTGGGCTACTATCGATGTAATTAAAGCAGATCCTGTAGTAGAGGACAGGTTGTGGATTGGTTCAGACCATGGTTTTTTCACCTTTACGCACGGCGCAGATGATGTGGAACCACTATCTGGTATTAACTCCTCCGCAAGCGTCAAAGATTTCGACATATCTGCTGATGGCCAGAAAATTATAGTCGTATTATCAACACAACTTTATGTTTCAACTGATGCAGGAGAAAGCTTTACAAGGATCAATAACTCAAATGGGCCGTTTTCTGGCTTTCCTACCAGTGGTTTTGGAACCGCGGAGGTTGCTATTTCAAGAGCCAATTCAGATTATATGTATGCTTCACTCTCCGGGGTTGGATCATCCTTTGGATTTTTGAGAGGTATATATGCCTCTACAGATGCTGGAAGCAATTGGAATATTATAGCGCCCGCAAGTAACAATGGGGGAGAACTATCCCAATTCACCCCGTTCTTTAACGGTTCGACAGCTCAAGGATGGTGGGATAATATGCTTACTAGCGCTCCCGGTCCAAATGGTGAAGAAGGTATAATAATGGGAGGAATTAGAATGTGGAGATGGAACCTTATTGGTGAAACTCCAGGCATAACACTTTGGGAATCAGTCAATGCTAACTTCAGCTCAGGACCAGGGCAAGCCCCAAGTCCTTTGTATGTTCACTCAGACGTTCATTCAGATGCCTGGGATTCTCAAGGTAGGCTCTACATAGCCACCGATGGCGGTGTCTACAGGTCAGACAACAACGGGTTTACATGGACTGAAACTGTGACAGACTACGTTACCACTCATTACTACTCCATTTCCTTTAATAAATATGGTCAAGTGCTTGGAGGACTCCAAGACAACGGTACTCTTTGGTTAAGTCTAGAAGGGGCGAATCCTAAGTTTGCTACTGAATTTACTGGAGGAGATGGGATGACATGTGAAATTTCCCAACAGTTTCCAGATTATATGTTCTCAACTAGTCAAAATGGGGTGGTCTATCGGTCAACAGATGGTGGCGAGAGTACCTCCCTTTTTCAGGATTTAGTGGCAGCTGGTAACGAGAGTTCAGATTTCGTTACTGACATTGCGCTCCACGAACATCGCAACAATACAAATTCTCAAGTATTTGTAGAATATACTCCTGGCCTAGATTCACCATGGCTGACGTTTTTGGAATCAGATTCTGTAACTGCATCTGGTGATTCGCTCATCGCATACATTCCTGCTGGTACAGAAATTATTGTAGATGCCGACAATAATGATTATCAATTGCCTCATACGACTACCGAAAATGTAAATTTCTATTCTTATTTCCAACGCTCGGTCGGAGAGGAGGTGTTTGAGCTATCCAACGTTGCAGATACCGCACGGATTCAGGAGAGGCCTCAGTTTCTGTTGGCTGCTGGCTTTTCTCAGGGTACCTTCGTAACCCGCCAGCCCCTCAAGACGAACGGAGTTCCTGAATGGATTCTAGTAGATGATACTCCTGGGTCCGTTTCATGTATGGAGTGGTCCCCAGATGGTAACAGCCTGTATATTGGTTACTTTAATGGCCGTCTCGCAAAAATCACCAACTTCAATAATGCTTGGACTACAGAGCAGTTGGAGGAGGGGTCGGATGAATATGTCTTAGAAAGATTCATTATCCATGATGCCCCATCAGCCATAACAGACATCGAGGTAGATTATTCACAAGGAAGAGGTGAAGATGCAAGCCATAAAGTTGTTATTGCCATAGGTGGTTATGGAGGAAGCGGTAAAATTCGAGTTTCACCCAATGCTGGTATCATTGAAGGACAAGGAACATTTGCTGATGTTTGGAATGTTCCAGAAGAGTTTACTAGCATGCCAGCTTACAGTGTTGTAATGGATGTCAATGATCCCAATATCCTACTAGCCGGAACTGAATATGGTATATGGTATTCGGGAGACAATGGAGAATCATGGAGCGAGTCTAATAATGGAGACATGGTAAGAGTGCCTGTGTTTGATTTACGACAACAAAAGCTTCCGCCATGGAATTCAGCCAATTCAGGAGTGGTATATGCTGGTACGCACGGACGAGGTGTTCTCAGAACTAATTTCTTGGAAGTACCACTTAGCACAGAAGATATCGAATCGGAACAGCCTTTAGTTGACGGACTGCGGGTATTTCCTAATCCAGTTACTGATAGGGCTAGCATATCATTTGATCTGGGCCAGTCAGCTGACGTTGAGATGTTCATCTACAGTATTGATGGACGCTTAATAGAGGCCTTCCAAGAGCAAAGGGTAGGTGCTGGAACTAACCGTCAGGTCGATTTTGACGCCTCGAATTATGCCATAGGGCAGTATATAGTACAACTCAGAGTAGGAGATCTCTGGACAAGTGCAAAATTTGTTGTTACCAGATAATTGAAATTTTAATTTAATAACGAGGGCGAGCTTTTTCGAGCTTGCCCTTTTTTTATTTCTATGAAAAGGACTAAGGTCGGTATTAATGGTTTTGGTAGAATTGGAAGGTGTTTCACCAGAAGGGTTTTTCAAGATTACTCTGAGACAATAGAGATTGTTGGAATTAACGATCTTGGCGACATTGAAGCTATGGCTCATCTGCTTCAGTATGATAGTGTGCAAGGAACATGGGATCGAGATATACAGTTTGGAAATTCCTATTTACTCGTTAACGATTTTCATATACCTGTCTATCACTCCCAAAATCCTCGAGAAATTCCTTGGTCTAAGGTTAAGCCAGATCTTATTTTGGAAAGTACTGGCAGGTTTAAATCAGTTTTGGGAGCATCTGAGCATCTTAAGAATGCACAGAAATGTATCATAAGCGCAGTAGCATCTGATGAAGAGATAAAGACAATAGTGCTGGGAGCTAATGAGCATATTTTGTCATCGGCGGATAGAATGATTTCCAACGCCTCCTGTACGACAAATTGTGCTGCACCTCTAGTTGATGTAATAGATAAGAATTTTGGTATAAGAAGTGGGTCAATAACAACTGTTCACAGCTATACCGGTGATCAGTCTTTACACGACACAATGCACAACGATCTCAGAAGAGCCCGAGCAGCAGCCTTATCCATAATTCCTACAACAACCGGAGCAGCAAAGGCCATTACAAAAATTTTTCCTCATCTTAATGGTTTTCTGGGAGGTGCAGGAATAAGAGTGCCAGTTCCAAACGCCTCTCTCACCGATATTACATACTCAGTCAAGACCAAAACAAGTGTTGAGGAGGTCAATGAGGCATTTTTCAATGCAAGTTATAATCAATGGAGAAATTACTTAGAATATACGGATAGGCCACTGGTGAGCTCTGACGTCATCGGAAATAGCCATTCTTGTATTTTTGACAGTCAGTTGACTGCGGTTGTAGGAGACTTGGTGAAAGTGGTGGGTTGGTATGACAATGAGATGGGTTACGCTTCTCGTTTATGTGACCTCATTGTTTATTGGAGTAAATTTTAGTCTGCGTTCCATACCCTTGAAGAACCACATCATCATCGTAGCTGGCGTAGGTGAAGTGGCTGATCCAGTCTCCCAGGTTTATGTACTTGCCTCCATTTTTTAGATCGATAATCATTGGCAGGTGTCTATGGCCAAAAATGAAATAATCGAACTGTTCGGTTTGGGATATTTCATTAGAATATATGGCTAGCCACTCGTTTTCAGCTCCT
Source organism: Flavobacteriales bacterium (assembly GCA_022448105.1). Lineage (GTDB taxonomy): Bacteria > Bacteroidota > Bacteroidia > Flavobacteriales_D > Cryomorphaceae > JAKVAV01. The sequence goes on from JAKVAV010000008.1 coordinate 154,651, forward strand.
AAAAAAACCTTGTCGGATTCTGCCCCCTTTTTTCGACTATACTTTGATGATGAATTTGCGAGCCATATGCCAAAATTCGGATGTAACCGAGCAAAAATCCATTGGCATAGTTTTGATCTGAAAATATTCTTTAAGAGTTTGTAACCATGATCTCCGGGCCCCAGGCCGTCTCCATGACCAATGTAGAATTTCTTGCCGTTCAGTTCTCGCGTTATTGGTTCTCTATGAATCTCTACTCCAATCTCTTTGGGGATATAATCGAAAATCCACATATCGTGATTTCCAATGAACCAATGGATTTTTGTTCCAGAATCAGTTATTTCAGCCAGTTTACCGAGAAGCCTCACAAATCCTCTTGGGATAACTGTTTTGTATTCAAACCAAAAATCAAAAACATCGCCAACGATGAATATTTCTTCTGCTTCGTGCCTTATTTCCTCTAACCACTGAACAATTCTTTTTTCTCGAATCAAGCTTTCTTCGTAAGAAGGAGCACCTAAGTGAAAATCAGAAGCGAAGAAGTACTTCTTCATATTTATGCATTGAATATCTCGTCAAGCTTGTCCTCAAGGGCTTTTCCTCTGAGTTTTGTGGCGATAACCTTTCCATCTGGGTCAACTAAGACCGTAAACGGAATACTCTTCACGTTGTAGAGCTCTGCAGCCGCTGATTGCCAAAATTTCAAATCGCTCACATGAGGCCACAAAAGATTGTCCTGTTCAATGGCAGTAACCCACTTGTCTTTTGTTTTATCCAAAGACACTCCCAATATCTCAAAGTTTTTATCCTCATACTTGTTGTACATTCTCACCACGTTAGGGTTTTCCATTCTGCAAGGTCTGCACCATGAAGCCCAAAAATCTATGAGAACATAATTCCCTCGATAATCAGATAATTTTACTATCTCACCATTGGGGTTGGGTAGAGCAATTTCGGGAGCCTCAGATCCAGGTTTTAGGAGGTTTTCTAGCCTGATTTGATTTTCTGTGACGGCAATCTGTTCACTCAAGTTGTCGAAAAAATAATTTCCTTGCACCTTATCTGACAAAGCATTTCTTACCTTGACGAACTGATCTAGGTCTTCCTTCATATTTAGTCGCTGTAAAGCAGTGAAGTTTGCTAACATCGCAGGGTTTTCCTCGATAAAATTTAGAAGATATTCTCTGTACTCTTCTCTTGTTTTATTGTATGTATTTCCCAGTTCTGCGCGTTTCTCATTTTTGCCTGAAGTGGCAGAATTTCTAAGTGAAGTCATCAGAGAATCGAGTTGTTTTTCATAGCTCGTCGTGCGAACGAGAAGATTCTTCAACCTTTCACTCTCCGAACTACCTGAAACGGAATAGCTCTCTTTTAACTCTCCAAACTTACCATCAATTTTTACAGCACTATCGGTGCTATCTAAAATCAGGATAATTGAGTTTTCTTTATCTATGGAGAGTGTATAAAAATCAGGCCTTCCGGCTTTAAACTCAAAGGAAAATGATCCATTCTGATCGAAACCTGAAAAATGTAGAGTGTCTGGAACTCCATTATTATATCCAATGAGAGAAATAGTTTGTCCTTCAGCTCCTTCAATTGCCCCCGTTATAGTATTCAGTCTAGGAGCTGTTTGACAGCTTCCCAGCAATATGGTAATGGATAGTACTACAAAAAAATTCAATTTCATGATTCTAACAGTTTTCTCAGAATTTGACTTGCCATTTTTGGGTTAGCTTTTCTATTTGAGAGCTTCATTACTTCACCCATAAAGAGGCCTAGAAGACCTTTATTTCCTTTTCTGTATGCTTCCGCCTTATCGGGGTATGCCCCAATAGCCTTTTGAGCAATTTCCTCGAGCCAATCGTCATCACTTTCTTGAAGTATATTTGCCTTTTCAGCAATCTGCTCGGCAGTACTGGAGGGGTCTGCCACAAATTTCGAAAAGAGTTGTTGAGATGCAGCTGATTTGCTTATTTTATCACTATCAATCAAATCGATAATTTCCGCTATTTGCGCTGGTCTGAGAGCAAAATCTTCTATAGAAGTAGCAGATTGATTAAGGTAGGATTTAATTTCACCAATAACCCAATTCGCTGCGGCCTTATAATTTTTGGTGTGCTCAATCAGCTCGTTGTAATATAAAGCAATCGGTTTTGATTCAATGAGAATCCCAGCGTCGTATTCCGAAAGTTTCAATTCTTCTGTATACTTTGAAAATAGCTCGTTTGGCAGCGGAGGCATTGTCTTTCTCACCTCATCTATAACCGCTTGCTCGAGCGATAGCGGTTGGATATCGGGCTCTGGAAAATACCTGTAGTCGTGGGCGTCCTCTTTTCCTCTCAATGTGAACGTAGTACCTTGCACAGCATCAAAGCTTCTCGTTTGCTGATCTACAGGTGCTCCACTTTCAATCAAAAAGACCTGACGCTTCATTTCAAACTCGATGGCTCTTTGAACATTCCTTAAAGAGTTCATGTTTTTCACTTCGCATCTATTTCCGAAAGTTTTTGAGCCCTTTAACATTACTGAAACGTTAGCATCACAACGCATACTTCCCTCTTCCATGTTTCCATCACATATCTCGAGGTAGCGAACGAGTCTGCGGATTTCGGCTAAGTAATTGTAAGCCTCCTCTATAGAACGAATATCTGGTTCTGAGACAATTTCCAGAAGAGGGACTCCTGCTCTATTAAGGTCTACCAGTGTGTTAAATGGATCTTGATCATGAATGCTCTTACCTGCATCTTCTTCAATATGAATTCTTGTAATTCCTATCCTTTTGATTTTATGATTGGCATCTTTTACATCCAAATAACCCGCCTTGCAGATGGGAGTTGTATCTTGTGTGATTTGATAGCCTTTAGGCAAGTCAGCGTAGAAGTAGTTCTTCCTAGCGAAATGCATTTCTCGAGTAATCGAGCAATTCGTGGCTAAACCAAGTTTAATTGCAAAGTCGACCACTTGGTGATTAACCCTTGGCAAGGTTCCGGGGTGGCCCAAGGTCAGGGGTGAAGTATTTGAGTTTGGAAGGCTTCCAAAAGCATTTAAATCGCCGGCATAAGCCTTAGATTTTGTGAGAAGTTGTGCATGAACTTCAAGTCCAACGACGAGCTGGTATTTATCCAGTATCTCTTTTCTTTCTTCAATCATAAATTCTCAATCACTCCTTCAAAAATTTCTAACATTTTCGATGATGAAGCATTCGCTGCTTGAACCACATCTTCATGGGTAGTTTCTACGATTCTTCCTTCCACTCCAAGATCTGTTATCACACTTATACCAAAACAAGACACCGACATATGTCTAGCCGCAATTACTTCTGGAACTGTGCTCATCCCTACGGCGTCTGCTCCTAATATTCTTACATATTTATACTCCGCTGGCGTTTCCAAACAAGGGCCCGTTAGACCCGCATAAATGCCTTTTTGAAGAGAAATACCTTTGACTTTTGCAATGGCTTCTGCGGAAGCCAAAATTGACTTATCGTAAGCTTCACTCATATCTGGAAAGCGGGTTCCCCAGGTATCATTGTTCGGTCCCATTAGCGGGTTAGTTGGGAAGAGATTAATGTGATCGCTAATTAGCATGATATCTCCAATCTCGAAATCGGGATTTACACCACCGCAAGCATTGGATACCATAAGTAATTTGATGCCTAGAAGTGCCATGACTCTGACTGGAGCTACCACTTGACCCATGGTGTAACCTTCGTAGAAGTGAAATCTTCCTCTCATGGCCAAAACCACCTTTCCCCCAAACTGACCAAGGATGAGCTCTCCTTTATGACCTTTTACAGTAGATTGAGGAAAGTTTGGTATTTCAGAATAGCTAATTCTTTTCTCAACTCGAATCTCCGAGGCAACTGCATCTAGGCCCGAACCCAGGATTATTCCGACTTCAGGTTTCGTTGATCCAAAGATCCCTTCGAGGAACTTTACAGATTCGTTTACTTGACTTTCATTCATATAGAGGCGATGAGCTTGTTAAACTTAACCATGTCTTTGCAAAAAATGGTTTCTATTTTCCAGAAGTAAAGTTCAATTCCTTTGTCCAGAAAATATCCCTTAAAATTTCCTAGTCGTTGAGCATCCTTTTCGGTTGTTATAACGACAGGTTTTTCGCCATCAAAAGTATCAATAAAATTGCTGAGCTTTTCGATGTCAGCCAATGTAAATTGGTAATGATCTCTGTAGTCAAAATGCTTGGTTATTTTAAACTTTGTGGCTACCTGGTGAATGAAATAATTCGGACTCGCAATTCCGGTAATCACCACGGCATGTGTGCGTAAGTCTGTTTCCATCAGTCTACCATTGAGATCGCAGATTTCCCCATACCTGATCTCCGTAAAAAAAATGGGCTTATCATATTTTACAAACCCAGATTTGATCCTTTGTCTCTCTTTTTCTGGGGCCTCGGGAGGTGTTTTAGTTACTACAATAAGATCGGCATCATGAGCTCTGGATTTTATATCTCGCAAATTTCCTGCAGGCAGCAGGTGATCTGAAAAAAAAGGTTTATCGAAGGTAGTTAGAAGTATGTTCAAGCTCGCTTTCACCTTTCGATGTTGCATTGCGTCATCTAAAATAACAGTGTGTATATTGGGATGATAAGCTTTCAAATACTTAAGGCCTCTTGATCTCAATTCGTCAACAATTACCAGCGTATTTGGATTATTCTTTTTGATCAACAAAGGTTCATCCCCGCTCTCATTAGCTGACATATCTGTTTCAACTTCTAGTGTCCCCTGAGTCTTTCTTCCATACCCTCGACTCAAAACAGCGGTTGAGGTTTCGTCGTGAAGTTTGATCAAGGTATTCACCATTGGCGTTTTACCAGTTCCTCCGAGACTGAGGTTTCCTATCACAATGGTTTTCTGACTGGGATTGAAAGATTTGAGAATCCCAGAGTCGTAAAAGAAGTGTCGTACCCTAAGAACAACAGCGTAAACCCAAGATAGTGGAAGTAAGAGCCAACGTAATTGGTGCATTCCTTAGCTTTGTTGCAAAGAGATCAAATATGCCACAAATTAAGGAGATATGCAGGTATCTGGAAGAATGGGCTCCTAAAGCTTATGCCGAATCCTACGATAATGTTGGATTGCTCGTAGGCGATAGAGAAGAACAGGTGAAAGGTGTTCTGGTAAGTTTAGACTGTATTGAAGATGTAGTGGATGAAGCGATAGAGAATGAGTGCAACCTAATTGTATCGCATCATCCCATTATCTTTAAAGGGCTAAAGAAGATTACAGGTCAAAATTATGTAGAGCGAACTGTATTGAAAGCCATCAAGAATGGAATTGCCCTNTATGCGATTCATACGAATTTGGACTCGGTGATGACAGGCGTAAACGCCAAAATTGCCGAAAGAATGGGCCTTAGAAACTTGAGTATCCTAAGCCCGAAAAAAGAGAGTCTAAATAAGCTGATCGTTTTTGTTCCCAGTTCTGATTCTGAAAAATTGCGAGAGGCTCTTTTCTGCGCAGGTGCAGGTGAAATAGGTAATTATAGCAACTGTAGTTTCAACCTAGAGGGTAAAGGAACTTTTCATCCCAATGAGGGCGCTAATCCTACGATAGGTAAAATAGGAGGAACTCAATATGAGAATGAAACAAGGATCGAAGTGATGTTCCCTTCTTACCTGAGTGGGACAGTGCTTCATGCTATGAAGAAAGCCCATCCTTATGAAGAAGTAGCCTATTATCTCCAGAGTCTTGAGAATCATAATCAATATGTCGGTTCAGGTATGGTGGGAGACTTACCCGAAGAGCTTTCTTCTGAGCAATTTCTGGAAAAGCTCAAAAGGTCAATGGAACTCAAATCGATTCGATACACTCAAACTCATAACGCAAACATTAAGAAAGTGGCTATTTGTGGAGGTTCAGGTAGTTTTTTATTGAGTCAAGCCAAGAGTCAAAAAGCAGATGCCTTTGTGACGGGTGATTTTAAGTATCATGAGTTTTTTGACTCCGAAGGGGAGATCATGATTGCAGATATTGGACACTATGAAAGTGAGCGCTTTACAGTTCCATTAATTGGTGATTATCTACGTAAAAAATTTACTACTTTTGCGATCCGTTTAACGGAAGTGAATACTAATCCAATCCATTATTTCTGATTCATGGCAACAGCTAAATCTAAAAAGAGCGTATCAACAGAAGATAAGCTAAGAGCACTTTATAACCTTCAATTGATTGATTCTAGGATAGATAAGATTAGGACAGTCAGGGGAGAATTGCCTTACGAGGTGCAAGATCTCGAAGATGAAACTGAAGGTCTTGCTACGAGACTTGAAAAACTGGAAATGGAAAGAAAGTCGCTAGAGACTAATATTTCTGACAAGAAGAATGCAATTACTGAAAGTAAAGCCCTGATTAAAAAATACAAGGAACAGCAAAACAACGTAAGAAATAATCGTGAGTTTGAATCTCTAAACAAGGAACTCGAATATCAGGATCTTGAAATAAAGCTATCTGAAAAACGCATCAAAGAGTCTCAGGCCCAGATAGAGGCTAAGGATGAAGTAATTAATGCCACTAAAGATGAGTTAGAAGGCCGCAAGAAGGACCTTGAGATTAAGAAAAAGGAACTCGATGAGATTGTCGGTGAGACTCAAAAAGAGGAAGACACTCTATTGAAAAAGTCAGACGATGCCGGTAAAAAAATTGACGAAAGACTTCTAAAAGCCTACAAGAGAATCCGAAACGGTTCGAAAAATGGCTTAGCCGTAGTGCCGATTGATCGCGAGGCTTCAGCAGGGTCATACATAAAGATACCACCACAAAGACAGTTGGACGTTGCAGCGCGTCAAAAGATTATTGTCGACGAGCATAGTGGGAGGATTTTAGTTGACAAAGAACTTGCGGAGGAAGAGCAGGAAAAGATGGAAGCTATGTTCAAGAAAATCAATAAATAAGCTTTCTGCTCTTTTGACATTTGAAAGCCATCTGCCTCGGGTAAAGATGGCTTTTTACATTTTTATACCTACAGTCAAAGAAAAGACCGACTGAGTATGATCAAGCGTTGCTTGATTGAGGATGGTATAGTTGTACAGCTCGTTGAATTTAGCGCGTTTAAATGAGGCATCAACGTACCATGTCGCTTGTCGGTATCCCAACCCAAAGTTTATTTCTTGTCGATCAAAGTTCTCTGAGCTGATTTTCTCATTAGCAGAAATGGGATTGGCAAAGTATGCAAATCCTCCTCTTACCGAGAGACTTTTGGTGATTCTGTATTCAGTACCAACTCTAAAAATATCTGAGGCTGTATATGATGTTAGGATTACTTCATTCTCAAACGAAAAGTCGGTATCTGCGCTCGAGTTAGAGTTTCTTAATTCTCCTCCGGAAAAATCTATGCGCTCGTATTGAGCAGATATAATTGCTTTGGAGCCAATGACTCCCGCCACACTTCCCATCAAGTGCCAAGGCGTTCTAATTCTATACTCAAAGAAACCGGCATCACTTATGGCCTCTTCGATTACAGGTGCAGTGCTAAATCTACTTTGGATCTCGGCATTGAAATTGTCGGTCATCGAAAATACAGTGGGTGTTCTTATGGACCCTCCAAACCTGAAGTTTTGAGCCTTGTAGATGATCCCTAACTTGGCATTAACACCTAAACCCTCACTCTGTAATCTTTCAATTAGTCTATATCCGTTAAGGTCTGTACTCGACTCTCCAAGGGCCTTTTCTTCAGTTTCAACTACACTTTCGTATTGTACGTCTTGAAAACCAAGGCCGAAACCTATGTATAGCTTATCATCATAGTTTGCACCTAGTGTAAGACTCGTTTCGGATAGTCTGCCATCTCTTTCAGCTGTTTGGATAGTCTCAACGAGCTGCAACGAATCAAACCCCATTTGGTAGAATCCATCATCGATAACGTCTCCATCATCGAAATTTAAATTGTCTATCACAAAAGCATCCCAAGCTAAACCTGCGCTAAAATTGTTTAGCTCATCTAAAGGTATTCCTTGAGCTTCAACCAAAAAATCGCCAGTGAGGCCATCCAGTGCCGTCGTTTCGCCCGTTAGCCTTGTGATATCGTTAAACGTATTGATTCTATTGTAACTTACCGCAAAGTTTACCGACTTCCATTTTGGGTGGTCAATTGGGTTCGCTAAAACAAATCCTAAATTATCTACTACAAGCTTCGATTTAGAAGCTTCCCTCTCAATAAAATTTGTTCGCGCATTGATTGTGTTGAGCTCATAGCCTGGAGTAAAGCTGATTTCTCCAAATCTGAATACGCCGACACCTGCTGGATTTATGTGAAGTCCACTCATATCTCCTCCAAGAGCTCCAAAGGCACCACCCATCGCTTGAAACCTTGCAGTCCCAGAGAAATAGTTTGCGGTGTACCTCTGAACATCCGCATCATTTTGAGCGCAATTTTCCTGGGCAATACCAAAGAGTAGGCCTGCCATGATAAGCTTAATTCTCATTGAAAGTGATTTAGATTATCTCCTTCTGCTACTTCCGCCTGTAGACCTTCTGCTAGGGTTTGATGAGGGTGAACTATATGATGACCTATTCCTCGAAGGCGTGCTCAACGAAGGTGTATTTCTTCTAGATCTCGATGGCGAGCTAAAGCTGCCATTTGTCCTACTTTTTGTTGTACTGGACGATTTTCTCGAATTGTTTCTATTATGCCTACTGTAATCAGATGCGCTTGAACTCGAATTCTGCCTCGCTCTCTGCCGTGCATATGGAGAAGGAGCTTGCGCTTGTCTTCGAGATCTCGAAAAATCACGTCTGGCATTTTCGGATTTCTGTGTTGCGGTTCTCGTTTGGCTTCGACGATTTGTTGTGTCGAAGTAATCTTGGGCATCTATATTTCTAGAAGTTCTCGTTCTCTCAACATTTGTTCTTGATGATCTCGTCGAACCATTTGCCTTAGCGCCATCCGAAACACCTGCCGACCTTCCAGACCTAGAACCTGCGTTTCCAGCAACTCCACCCCTAGAAGTTCTATTGTTCCCGTTGGAAGATCTAGAAGTATTTCTGAACCCGCGACCCGACCCATTTCCATCTACTACAATAACGGTTGGCCCCCATGGGTTATAATATGGGTTATTCCATACATAAGGATTGTTGTAAGGATTCATCCATGGGTTACCCCAAAAATTGGAGGTACTATACCACGGATTGAATGGATCATACATTCCCCATGTGGCACCCCAACCAAAAGAGGGGCCAAAACCTGGTCGTCCACAGTTACAAAAAGGATCAAAGAATGGATCGCACCAGCGATTGCCCATCCATGGATTTCCAAAACCTCTGCTTCCATACATAGGGTTGCCGAAACTCATACCGAATCCAAACCCCGTGCTATTGAAACCGTTGAATGAATTGAAGTTCATATTTGCATAAAATCTCGGGTTCATATTGTTTTGGAAGGCGTCACTGTAAACGTAATGCGGATCTTCGTCCCTATGGAAGTTTTCTATGCGCCGAGCATACTCAGGGTCGTAATAATCTTCGTCATAGTCTTCTTCTTCTGCCTTTACATCGGCAAATTCTGTTGAAGGTTTTTCAGAATCATCGACATAAGGGCTTTCTCCATAATAACTGTTCTCAGCGCTGCTCGCCCCCACAAATTCCTCCAGAGGGTATGTTTCGGTCTGGACATCTCTGGTGGTCGGCGTATAATACAGGTCATCGTATTCTTCGAGATTTGATAGTTCTTGACTTGTTGAACAAGAGATCATAACACTTAAAAACGCTATGCCGTAAAAAGGCTTCTTCATTTTCTTCATCATACCTTGTATTATAAGTTTGTCTAAGTTAAAAAGTTTATTTTCGGCAGCCCAAACAAATTGGCGCAAGCATTGAAAATTCACGCTCAATGGAGCAAAAACTATTCCAAGTTTAAAAAATGGGTAATAAGCTGACTAATAGAACGGATAATTATAGTTCCTGGTACAACGAAGTTGTATCAAAAGCAGACCTCGCGGAGCACTCGGAAGTAAGGGGCTGCATGGTTATAAAGCCACACGGATTTGCTATCTGGGAGAAGATGCAAAGACAATTGGACGAAATGTTCAAAGAAACTGGCCATGTCAATGCTTATTTTCCTCTCTTTATTCCAAAATCATATTTCTCTAAGGAGGCTTCCCATGTCGAAGGATTTGCTAAGGAATGCGCTGTAGTGACGCATTACCGTCTGAAGAATTCTGACGATGGATCTGGTATTGAGGTAGATCAAGATGCTAAACTGGAAGAGGAATTGATCGTTAGACCTACCTCTGAAACCATTATTTGGAATACTTTTAAGGGATGGGTAAAGAGCTACCGAGATCTACCCCTGCTGGTGAATCAATGGGCTAATGTGGTTCGTTGGGAAATGAGAACTAGGCTGTTTCTTAGAACGGCTGAATTCCTTTGGCAAGAAGGGCATACAGCGCATGCTACCGAAGGAGAAGCGATTGATGAAGCAAAAAGAATGCTTGACGTTTATGCAAAGTTTGCGGAAGACTGGATGGCAATTCCCGTGGTTAAAGGTATAAAAACCGAAAGTGAAAGGTTTGCAGGGGCTTTGGATACCTATTGTATAGAGGCATTGATGCAAGACGGTAAAGCACTTCAGGCAGGCACATCTCACTTTCTAGGGCAAAATTTTGCAAAGGCATTTGATGTGAAATATGCCTCAAAGGAGGGCTCTGAGGAATATGTTTGGGCCACAAGTTGGGGCGTTTCTACAAGGCTCATGGGAGCCCTCATTATGACCCATAGCGATGATAATGGACTTGTTCTACCTCCTAAATTAGCTCCAATTCAAGTCGCCATTGTTCCGATCTATAAAGGTGAGGATCAATTAGAGGAGCTAAGGGCTAAATTGAATCCTCTTACGGAAGAACTCCGAATCAGAGGTCTTTCTGTGGTATTTGATGACGACGACAAACGTAAGCCAGGTTGGAAATTCTCTGAGTACGAAATGAAAGGAGTCCCGGTGAGACTTGCCATGGGAGCAAGAGATCTGGAATCTGGGACCATCGAAGTAGCCCGAAGAGATACGCTAAGCAAGCAATCAGTTTCATTTGAAAATGTTACCGATCATGTGGTTCAATTGATGGATGAAATTCAGACCAATCTTTTCAACAAAGCAGTGAGATTCAGAGAGGAGAATACCACGGAGGTAGATTCTTGGGATGAGTTCCAAGATGTTATCAAAAATAGGGGGGGATTTGTATTAGCTCATTGGGACGGAACTGCGCAAACAGAAGATCTGATCAAACAGAAAACGAAAGCTACCATCCGTTGTATACCTAATGAGGGACCTATGGACGAGGGGAATTGTATATTGACCGGAAATCCATCAACGAGGAAAGTTCTTTTCGCTAAAGCATACTAAGATGGGAAGTGCCCAATTCAAAAAGGAAATTTTGGAGCTAATCGGCTCAAAGTCAAAGCTCAAGCGAGATGTGTTTGAATTAAGTAAGAAACGCTTCAAAGAACTTAAGACCAATTTGTGCAATTATATTCAGCAGCTTTCCAAAGAAGTAAAAGAGATAGACCCAAGACTGGAGGTGGATTATCAGGATTTAGGCGAGTATTATGCGCAGGTGACCATTGCTGGAGATACTTTAGTGTTCTCACTACATACAAATGTGTTTGTCTTTCCAGAATCGAGTCCGCTTTGGACGACTTCTTATTTGAAAAACAATGAGCAAAAAGCGTATTGCTCTACGATTCAAGTTTATAATTTCCTTGCAGATAGCATACGTTTTAAACGTGATACGGATTCTGGGTACTTGCTCGCCCGACTTTTTCTAAATACTGATAACCATTTTTTTGTTGAAGGTAAAAGAGAGCTTGGCTTAATGTTTAATAATTTTATGAATGAGGAATTCACTCAGGAGAGAATGACGGATTTCATAACCGCTGTTATCAAACATTCGATAAGCTTTGATTTATTTGTGCCTAATTACGAGAACGTAGCTGCCATCACCTTAGGGGACGCAAATAAGTTAAAAGACAACATCGCATTGAAAACTGGAAAAAGACTTGGGTTCCAGTTTGGTTTGAGTGAAGAGTCCGAGATCACTTAATTTTTTACCATTTCTCATTTGCAAAAGAAAAAAAGCTTCTATATTTGCAGCCGCTCATGAGAAATGGAGCACCCTTGGCCCGTTCGTCTAGGGGTTAGGACGCCAGGTTTTCATCCTGGTAGCAGGGGTTCGAATCCCCTACGGGCTACAGCAAATCACCCTCAACGAGAGTTGAGGGTTTTTTTGTGCCTTTCAGTTTTGCGAGCTTTCTCAGACAAGACTGAAAGACAAAATAAATACCCACGGCAAAGCAGTGGGGTGATTTGCTGTATTTTGAAATAACGAAGCTGGGATGGCTCCGACGCCAGGAGGAGCAATCCCGATTCAGTGATGCAGGATTGCAAATCTTGCGTAGCAGAGAAGCTGGCTTCATCAAATTTAGGGACGAAAAAGCACTAACTCCGCAAAGCAGATTTGTGATTTGCTGTATTTTAAAATGATTGTCTTGGTAACACAAGGGCCCGAGCCAGAGTAATCCATTTGCTATGAATATGGATGAGATTACCCCGACAAGCTTCAGCGCTTAAAATATATAGGGCATTGCCTCACGGTGGTTTGCTCTATCTTGAAATAGCAATTTTGAGATCGTTAGGGCGAGTCGTTGGCCATTGCTCAGGCGAAGGCTTAGAGCCCGAGTAAACTCATTTTTGGATGGCGCAGGATTGCAAATCCTGCGTAGCAGATTGTTTTACGAGGTATGCACTAAAGGGAATTAACTGGCTTTATCGAGGAGGTAAGGTAGAATTTTATTGATTTAGAGCTAAAGAGTTTGACTTTTTAAGGTAGCAGATGTGCAATCTAATACCGATGAAGCACCTCTAAATCATGCCTCTTCAAATGTCGTTGCGTGGCCTCCCAATTTTCGGTAAATCCAAGCATGTATCCACCTCCACCGGCACCGCATATTTTTAAGAAATAATCCCCAGAAGTTAATCCATGGTTAATCAGTTTAAGATATTTTTTTGGTATCAAAAACTGCATTTCCTCCATTTGGAATTTGGTGAGATTATACAAGTTAAAGTATAGCTCATCAGTATTAGAGGCTAAAAAATTATTTATGCCTTCGTTGGTGTATGGGGTCAATTCTTCTTCTAGCTTTGATCTGAAAACAGGATTTTCGCAAGACTTCTTGAATTGATTAACAAGCTTGTTTGTGTTTCTGGGAAGTCCTGTATTCAGCAGGAAAATAACGTGTTTGCCATTTTCTTGATGCTTCGGGATGTTTACTGGAACCACGTCGAAATTAGATTTGACCAAGAGCGGCTCATTAATCAGTATGCTGAGTGGATCAATTCCCGATGAGGTCCCGTGGAAGTATCCTTCCATTTTTCCTAGGGCAACTTTTAAGTGACGAATCTTCTCTTTGGTGAGCACTTTTACTTCGTCTTTGAAATCTCCGGCTTTGTCTAGGTATCTCAAGAAGATAGCCGCAATAAGAGCTCCTGAGCTTCCAAGACCAAATCCTTGAGGTATATTGCTTTCGAAGAAAAGGCCTTTCTCTAATTCCGATTTGAACATCTCAACATTCAGCTTAAATTGAGGGTCAAGATGGTGATCCAGAATATGGGAACAGAACTTTCTTAAGCCTTGGTTGGAAGAGAATGCTTGCAGTTGATCTGAGGATGACGTTGGATAGCTAAATTTTCCAGAGAACTCATTAAATGGCATCGTCAATGCCATACTGTTGTAGAGTATACTATACTCACCAAATAACAGAACTTTCGAAGAAAATCTTTCCATCTCTCTAATTATTCATTTTCATTGGACCCCGACCAGCATGATCATGGATTACTCCTTTGCACATTTCTGCTAGTTCCATTTGTACAAATTCTTGAACAGATTCCCTATATTTTTTGGGGTAAAGAAGGTGAACATTGGGGCCTGCGTCAAGGGTGAAAGCGACTGGGATTTTAGTTTCTGATCTAAAATCAAATATCTTTTCGATGACATCTATGGTATGTGCCTTCATTAAGAGGTAGTAATTCTTAGAAGTCATCATCATGGCATGTAGGGTGAGTGCTTCAGACTCGCAGATTTCTATGAATGCCGAAATATCACCATTTTTTAGTATATCTACCAAATACCTCACTCGATCGTTTGCTTGTCTGAAACGTTCAAAAGCATAAGGATGTTCCTGCATCAGTGAATGACCAGCCGAACTTGATACTTTTTTTGGCTCATCTTCGATCACCAGGATCGTATCGTTCATACCCTCGAATTCTTCATGAATTTCTGTGACAGGAATCGCGTGAAGGTTAGAGGAATTTGGTACTCTAGCGTTTTCTCCCCAAAGTGCATAATCGGGAAAAATGCTTCTACATGCACTACCCGAAGCAAGTCTAGCTATATGACTGGCTTCGCGAAGAAAAATTTCTTGGGATGGCCTTTCTGCGTCTTGATATCGCAAATCTAGAAGGGCAAGAGCTATAGCTCCAAATGCCGATGCAGATGATGCTATTCCTGCGGAATGAGGGAAATTATTGGAAGATTGAATGGTGAGAGCGTTTTCCCTCAGAAATGGGAAGCTCTCAATATTTGCTGCCAGATATTTCTCTACTCTAGCCCCGAACATCTCGTTTTTTGAACCTTCGAAAAAATAGTCGAGTTCTATTACCCCATCGGAACTTTTAGCGCTGAGCGATACTTCCGTTTCGGTACATGCATGGGCTAAAGTGAGACTCAACGATGAATTACAGGGTATTTGATTCGCTTTCTTTCCCCAATACTTAACGATGGCAATGTTAGAGGGGCACTTCCATTTAACCGAAGTCATAATTTCTATACCATTGACCTTTTCCATTTACAAAGCTATTTGATTGTAATAGAACATGGTATTATATCCCTTATTTTTGAAGTATGATTCTGCTTCTTCTAGATCTCTGTAGGTAGCTAAAAAGAAGTCGCCTCCCCAGGCACCGAGTGACTTGATAGAATAGGGATAGTCCACAAAAGTTGATTTTTTCAACGCGGTTTGACCGAGAACGTACTCTAAAATATCCTCTGACTCGTTTAAGATTTCTTCGAATTTTTCGATGGAATTCACCTTGAGAGCTCTTTCTGTCAAAGACGACAACTTAGATATGAAGGAGGTATGAATAGGTATAGCTTTAAACTTTTTAACATTGTCCGAGGTGTTTTGTTTGTGGCCATGATAGACAAAAAGAAGATTTTCTGTGATCTCTGAGCTCAACATTACCGATATGACTTCACGGCCTTGCTCAGTGTTTTGATAAGTGATTGGTGACTTAGATTGAGCACAAGCTATATCGTAGCCACTTCCTCCGAATGTGTTTTCGAGAATGTCATAAGCATCTACATTGCTCCATTGAGCAAGCAAACTTATAAGGGTAGAGGAGGACCCAAAACCCCAGTTCAAGTCAAAATTTGCCTCAATCTGAAATCTTCTGCTGACAACCAAATCGGGTATCCTTTTTTGGAGTAGCTGAAATACCTCTTGTAATTTTTTTGAAATCTTTCGGTCGGTTGATTCCAGAATGTGCAGATCTCGGTCCATTTTGCAAAAAAACCATTCGCCTTCAACAGAGTGAGAAGACCATTCCAAAAGAGTTTGAGCGGGACCAACTCGGAGCTTCTGACCATATTTAAGTGGAAACGCAAGCGCTTTAGCTCCACGCAAGACCGAATACTCCCCAAGGAGCATAAGCTTACCAGCCGCGCAATAGGTCTTTTTTTCTATAGCATTAGTTCCCGTCAATGCTGAGACTCTGGTACTCCCATCATTTCAACAAACTTCCTCACAGCCGAAACAGAAACTTTTTTGTCTTGGAAGTACTCAATGATTTTGGGTTTTTGTTTTTTACTCACACCGAGCTGATTCATAATGTTGAAAAGGTGCATTTTCATATGACCTTTTTGAATGCCTGTAGTTGTGAGAGATTTTATTGCACCAAAATTATTGGCTAATCCAGCTGCCGCTGCTATTCCCATTAGTTCTGCTGCCGATGGATACGAGAGAATTTCGTGCGAAAGCTTCACCATGGGATGTAAATTGGTGAGTCCTCCTACCACGCCAAGTGCCATCGGTACCGTTATTTCAAATCTGAACTTACCATTTTCGATTGCACAATGTGTAAGTGAGGAATACTGGTCGTTCATGCTTGCAAAGGCATGTCCACAGGCTTCTACCGCTCTAAAGTCATTTCCGGTGGCTAGTACTACAGCGTCGATCCCGTTGTAAACGCCCTTATTATGAGTGGTTGCGCGGTATGGATCTATCTGTGCAATCCTTACGGCCATTTTAAATTTTTCAGCAAATTCTCGTCCCGACACACCGGGAACTATATCGTCTAGGTTTTCAACACTAGTTTCCACCCAACATTTTACCAGACAGTTTGGTGTCAAATTGGATAGGATTGACATAATGATTTCAAGCCCATCTTCTTTAAATTCTTCTTGTTCTTTGTGCCACTCGCGGAAAGTTTCCGAGAATTTCTCCAAACATGAGTTTACAAAATTTGCTCCCATCGAGTCAATGGTCTCAAAAGTTGCAAAGAGCTGCATCACTCCATCCTCCTTATGGGAAAGGTCTCTAAGGATAATATCTTTTATTCCTCCGCCTCGGAGCCGCATATTCTCAGTGATGTCATT
Organism: Flavobacteriales bacterium; assembly: GCA_022448105.1. Taxonomy (GTDB): domain Bacteria; phylum Bacteroidota; class Bacteroidia; order Flavobacteriales_D; family Cryomorphaceae; genus JAKVAV01. The sequence goes on from JAKVAV010000008.1 coordinate 171,286, forward strand.
GGTCTCAGAAATCAAAATATTTTTTAACTCATCGAACTTTGATACCAGTTTTTCCTTTTCATCTCTCCAGATAAAATGAACCTGCCCTACTTTCTCAGTATCAATGACCTCCGTTCGAAATCCGCCTAACTTGTACCAAAATTTGGCGCTTTTTGAAGCTGCCGCCACCACTGAACTTTCTTCGATCACCATAGGTACTGCATAAGTCTGCCCATTGATCATGAAGTTGGGTGCAATTGAGAAAGGCAGGTGAAAATTAGAAATCACATTTTCACTGAACTCGTTAATTAAGTGCTGAATGCGCTCGTCCGAGTGATTGAAACTCTTAAAGGTGGCTTTGGCTTGGTCTGGATTATCAAAAAAATTGGCGATAGCCTGGATTTTATCATTCCGATCCTTTTTGGAAAAGCCATTTATGAATTTATCTGTCATAATAGTGTAGATAATGATAGAGAGAACAGCAAACAATACGAATTGTCCTTATGTTCTGAGGGTCCTACATAAAACCTTATAAATGAATTATCTTTCTACAAGCAGAGAGGTGGATATGGAGCCTAAAGCACATTTGTTTGCTACCTCAAAAACTTTGAATCTACCACATGTAACTCATCATCTAATTCATAAACCTTGGGTACTCCAGTAGGAATCTCCACTTGCAGAATTTCTTCTGGGCTAAGATTTTCCAATTTCATGATTAAAGCGCGCAGGCTGTTGCCATGGGCTGCAATGATCAGTTGTTGCCCCTCCTTAATTTTTGGAGCAATTTCGTTTTCGAAATATGGCAATACTCGGTCTGCAGTGTCTTTCAAGCTCTCACCACCAGGAGGTTGGATATCATATGACCTTCTCCAAATATGCACTTGTTCATCGCCGTATTTGGCTCGTGTGTCATCTTTATTCAAACCTTGTAAGTCGCCGTACATCCTTTCGTTTAGTGCTTTGTCTCTGGTGATGGGGATATTTGTTTGACCGGTTTTATTCAAAATTATATTTAAGGTCTTATTCGCACGCATTAATACTGAAGTGTAAGCTGCGTCGAATTTATAATTCATCAATAACTCACCAGCTTTTTCCGCTTCGGCGATTCCTCTTTCTGCGAGGTCAACATCCACCCATCCGGTGAATTTGTTCTCCTTATTCCAAACGCTTTGGCCATGTCTAACCAATACTAAAGTTGCCATACTCTCATTTTTTGGCAAAGCTAAAAATCTTCATATCCAATCGGGAGAAGTGCTTGATTTTTATTGTTTTCCGCGATAAATTATTTTCTTTTGCAGTCGAAAAAAGATATTCTATATTTGCACTCCATTTTTTAGAAGAGAAATAGTCAGCACATGGCAAATCATAAATCAGCGTTAAAGCGCATAAGATCTAGCGAAAAGAGAAGAGTATTGAATCGCTACCAGCACAAGACTACACGCAACGCTATCAAAAAATTGCAAGAATTGAGTGACAAGAAAGAGGCGGAAAAGCTTCTTCAGGAGGTGAAAGGCATGATTGATAAGCTTGCCAAGAAAAATATCATCCACAAAAATAAAGCAGGAAACCTTAAGTCCAAACTTACGAGAAAGGTTAATGCTTTGTAAGATATAGCAGTTCAAAAAGATAGCCCTTTTCCACTTATGGAAAAGGGTTTTTTGTTTTCTATGACTGCGTTTTATGCAAATCCCCTAATTTCATAGCTATGACTAAGAAATTTAATGAGATATCGGGGATCAAGTCATGGGCTGAAGACGATCGGCCACGTGAGAAAATGATCCGCAAGGGTCGACAGGCCCTATCAGATGCCGAGTTGCTCGCCATTCTTCTTGGTTCGGGCACCCGAAGCCTAACGGCAGTTGATTTGGCAAAGCAAGTTCTGATGTCGCGCGAGAATAAACTGAATGAACTGGGAAGGCTAGGAATTGAGGACCTAAAAAAATTCCCTGGAATTGGCGAAGCAAAGGCTATTGCTATCATGGCTGCTCTCGAGCTTGGTCGAAGGCGGCCGGTCGAGGAGAGGAATACAAAAGCAAAGATTTCCTCTAGTCAGGATATTTATCACTTGATGTCAGCCAAGTTTATTGATTTAGATCACGAAGAGTTTCACATTCTCTTACTCAGTAGATCGCACAAGGTTAAGGAGCAAATCTGCATTAGCCGAGGTGGTATTTCTGGAACGGTGGTCGATCAAAGATTGATATTCAAACCTGCATTGGAGAAACTCGCATCGGCAATAGTCTTATGCCATAATCATCCAAGCGGGACAATGAGACCAAGTGAGCAGGATAAGATTCTCACGCAAAAACTCGTTAAGAGCGGAGCAATGCTGGATATCCCGATTTTAGATCATCTCATCTTTACCGACGAGGGATATTTTAGCTTTGCTGACGAAGGGATACTTTAACCACTATCTTGATTAATGATAACAATCCTAGTAGACGAAAGAAGCAACCGCCTTGAGTATACTTTATCAGTAATATTTGACGAATGGCTTTTGGTAGAATACGAGGTCAAAACATCGGTAGATCGAACCGAATCCTTTCTTATCAATTACTCATCGAAAGATGTGCAGTCCGACCTCAAGATATACAACGAAGGGTTGCTCGGGGAAAACAATATCAGATTTTCTCAGCCTGAGATAGCCGATCAAGATGGACTTCCTCTAATTTTTCTTACTCAAGAAACAGCCTATGATCTGCCGTTTGATATTTTCTCAGCAGTTTTTTTCAGCTTAAGTCGATACGAAGAATACATTACCAAAGGAAAAGACAAACACGGCAGGTTTCAAGCAGGAGAATCGATTTTTTCTGGGTATCACCGAACTCCATATTTGGATCGATGGGTGGGCTTGTTAGACCATATCCTGGTGAAAAATGGGGCTAAGAATCCACGTGAAATTAAGTTTACTTGGATCAATACCATGGACATGGACATTGCTTTCGCTTTCAAAGGAAGAAGCACATTCAGAAAATTAGGCGCGAGCGTAAAGGATTTAATCCACATGAGGTTGCAGCGGCTGCAAGAGCGAAATAGAGTGGTTTCAGGTAAAACTCCCGATCCATTTGATACGTATGATTTGTTTTTGAATGCGAAAGGTTCGAATCAGAATATCCTGTTTGTTCCCACGGGCAAAAGAGGTGAATATGACAATAATCTCTCCATAGAAACTAGATCGCTCAGAGCGCATATAGGGAGATTATCCACAAAAGTTGAGGTCGGTCTGCATCCTTCATATCAATCCTTAGGTTCGTCCTCTGTCATCAGCAAGGAAAAAGCCAAATTAGAAACTGCTCTGAATGCACCAATAAGAAAATCTAGGCAGCACTTTTTGCGCTTTCAATTGCCAGAAACTTATAGATCTCTCATAGAGAACGGCATAGAGGAAGACTATTCGATGGGTTTTCATGATGATATCGGTTTTCGTTCGGGTACAGCACACATTCACTCTTTTTTTGATCTTATAAATGACTATAAGCTCCATATCAAATTGATTCCATTAATCGCCATGGACAGCGCCATGAGGGTTTATCTAGAGTACTCCCCTGAGCAGGCAATTTCGACGATGAAAGAGGTCATCTTCAATATGTCCTTGACAGGTGGGAATTTTGTTTCGGTGTGGCATAATCACTCACTGAGTGATCTGTATGAATGGAATGGTTGGAGGAAGGTCTATCTTGCGCTTCCTGATCTGGTGAGTACTTCTTCATAATTCTTTATTTTCGACCAAAATGAATAGTCATGGTCCACGAGCTAGGAAAAGAAAACTCCATTTTTAATGAATTTTTGCGCCAAGTGCGCGATGTTCATATCCAAAAAGACAGAATGCGCATGCGTCGAAACATGGAGCGTCTCGGTGAAATTTTCGCTTACGAGATTAGCAAAACCATGGACTATGAGCCCGAGGAGGTCAAAACTCCTCTGGGCACTGCTGATATGAATTTGATGACGCAGATGCCTGTCCTTGCTACTATAATGAGGGCGGGCCTTCCTTTTCATCAAGGTTTTTTGAATTACTATGATTCAGCAGATTCGGCCTTTGTATCTGCGTATCGCCAGCATGTAAAAAACGAAGATGAGTTTGAAGTTAAAGTGGAGTATTTAAGCAGCCCATCGCTTGAAGACCAAATTTTGGTTATGGCAGATCCGATGCTTGCTACTGGCAGCAGTATGGTTCTCGCGCACAATGCGCTTCTCGAGAAGGGTAATCCAAAGCACGTGCATGTAGCAGCTTTATTAGCATCAAAGGAAGGTATTTCCCACGTGAAGAAAAATCTTGCTGGGAATCTCACACTATGGGTAGGTGCAATAGATGATGAATTGACCGCACAGTCTTACATTGTTCCAGGTCTTGGAGATGCTGGTGACCTTTGTTATGGGACGAAATAAAATTTTGAGTGGAATCTGGAGTTCTGGAATTACTGAGTGTTTTTTTCTTGGGTGCCACTAAGTTGCTCTGGGCTCCGGGGACCGCGGCCGCGGCTGGTCTCACTTTTTGGGAAACGGCCATTACTTGCAGCTTAGGAAGTATGGCTGGGATTCTATTTTTCTACTATTTCGGGAGAGTCGTCTTCACAACCATTGATCGGTGGAGAGCATCTCGAAGAAAAGGTGGGCAAGTCAAAAAAATCTTCACGAAACGAAATAGACTGGTCGTAAATGTTAAAACAAAGTTCGGAATTATCGGTCTCACCTTTTTGACTCCATGTATCATAAGTATACCGATAGGCTGTATTATAGCAGCAAAGTTTTACCATCACAGTAAACTTACAGTACCATTACTTCTTTCATTTTCTGTAATATGGTCGTTTATCCTTACCATATTTGCGTTTTATGTGAAAGAACTTTTTTTCGTCTAATGAAAAAGTACGAGCACCTCTTCTTTGATCTTGATCGAACGCTATGGGATTTTGATACCAATTCTAGGTTAGCACTTAATGAAATCTATCTTAGCTTTAATCTGCGGAGCAAAGGAATAATGGGAGTCGAGGAATTCGTAGAAACTTATCAAAAGATCAACGAAGAGTTATGGGCACTTTACCGCCGAGGCTTATTGAATAAAAGAAAGCTTCGAACGGTGCGTTTCACGAAAACTTTGGAAGCCTTTAATGTCGATGACGAGTATTTAGGGGATCAGCTGGGGACAGCGTATATTGAAATTAGTCCTCACAAGACCGCTCTATTACCTAATGCAATTGACGTCCTCGATTATTTGTCAGAAAAGTATCATCTTCACATCATAACAAATGGGTTTGAGGAAGTACAGCATGTGAAGCTTGAGAAGTCGGGTTTGAGTCCATACTTCGATAAAGTGATTACCAGTGAGCAGGTAGGCGCTCGAAAGCCTGATCCAGCCGTTTTTCATTATGCCTTGAAAATTTCGAAGGCTAGAGCCTTCAATTCTTTAATGATTGGGGACGACCTTGGCGCGGATATTATCGGTGCGCGAGAGGTTGGGATTGATCAAGTGTATTTCAATCCGAAAAAAATAGAACACACAGAAGAATTAAATTTTGAAATGGAGGATCTTATTGAGCTCAAGCAGATCCTTTAGGCAACACCGCGAGAATCGTTTGCGTTCCAATCACCTTTTGGTCGATTTTCACTTTGACCTCAGCATCTAGGGGCAGAAATACATCCACACGAGAGCCGAATTTGATGAATCCGAATTCGCTATTCTGATCGGCGCGTTCACCTTCTTGAGCATAACAGACGATTCTTCTTGCCACCGCCCCAGCGATCTGTCTGAAGAGAATTTCTGCACCCGATTTATGCTGCACCGCTACTGTTGTACGTTCGTTTTCAGTACTTGATTTTGGGTGCCAGGCTACGAGGTACTTTCCTGCGTGATATTTCGCATAGCTAACTATTCCTGAAATTGGAAACCAATTGATATGAACGTTTAATGGAGACATAAAGATGCTCACCTGAATTCGCTTATCATTGAGGTACTCGGTTTCTAAAGTTTCTTCAATGACCACTACTTTTCCATCTGCCGGGCAGTAAACAGTACTCTCGTCTATGAGTAATTCTCTCTTAGGAACTCGGAAGAATTGAACGACCAGAAAGAACATGATCAAAGTGACTGGAATGGATACAGCCAGAATTGAGCCTCCAAAGAAGTAATTCATAACGAGGTTTAGTACAGCCAACCCAATGAATATGGTAATCATTATGGTGGTACCTTCTCTATGTAATTTCATTGTAATTTAGGGCTTAGTGTGTACAAAAAGCATTAAGTAGGTAAATGCCACTGGACTGGCCAAAAGTACTCCGTCAAATCGGTCTAGAATACCTCCGTGCCCTGGGAGTAAATTGCTTGAATCTTTGACCTTTAGGCTTCTTTTCAACAGGGACTCCACAAGGTCTCCAAAAGAAGCAGCAACTACAATAATTAGCGCGAGGATGAGCCAGTTAATAATTGATATCTCATCGGTGTATGTGGAAATAACCACAGCACCAGAAAAGGCAGTGAGTCCTCCTCCTATGCTACCTTCCCAAGTTTTGTTCGGTGAAATGCGCGGAAAAAGTTTTGTTCTGCCAAGAAGTTTTCCAAATACAAAAGCACCCGTATCATTGAGCCAAAGCATCACGAAAAACCCAAGGACCACTTCGGGTTTGTACTCGATAATAATCTCCTCAAATGTGAATACGTTTAGCAAGGCAAAGGGCGCCATAATGTATACGATTCCGATTATGGTGTGAGCGATATTAGTAAAAGGTTCTGGTCTCTTTCGGTAGAGCTCATAGACGAAAATGGCCATGAAGAATGGAATGCTCAACGATACGATGGCCGTCCCTGCAACTTTTAGCTTTACAAGCTCAATGGTCACATAGAGCACCGTCCCAGTGATTACGCCTAAAGTTCCTTGAGGATGATGACCTCCAAACTTGGTGAGACTATAATACTCGAGCATCCCCAAAACACCAACTACGTAAAAGAGTGAGGCTAAGGTATAAGGATTTAACCAAATGGCTCCGATCACAATCACGAGGAAGACAAGACCTGTAGATATTCGAAGTACTAGCTCCTTCACAACTTAGCTTCGGTTATGATTCTTTTAGCTCTAAGAACATCTGGGCCTTTCACCATAAGATCAATTTCGCCGATCGTCACGTAGGCGGAATCCTGTCGGTTCATTACGATTCCTTCTATACCATTTTCCCTGAGCAAATGTCTCAGTATTTCAACATTTTGTAAAATGGTAGAACTGTATACCTTGACCCAATTCACGGTCGGAAAGCTACTCCTTTTTTGCGATATCGCTGTCCTCCACTTTGTCAATTTCGGATTGCGAATGTCCATTTTCGCTCACAGCTTTGTTTGTAGTGTTTGAATTAGCTTCTTCAGCAGCTAAATCTTTCTTTTTAGGCTCCGCTTTACCTGGTTTAATTTCAGGTTCAAAAAGCTCTTCTTTGGCAAAAGGTCGTTCACCAAATATTTTCACCAAGTCTTCTTTAAATATGACCTCTTTTTCGAGAAGTTGATCGGCAAGTTTTGAAAGCTTATCTCGATTCTCACGAAGCAGCTCTTTAGCTCTGGCGTATTGCTTCTCTACGATTTTTTTCACTTCAGAATCCATCAGTTCAGCGGTTTTCTCGCTATATGGTTTCTGGAAATTGTAATCAGAGTTTCCTCTCGAATCATAAAAGCTAATGTTTCCAACGGCCTCATTGAGTCCGTAAACGGATACCATGGCATATGCTTGTTTAGTTACCTTCTCCAGATCACTTAGAGCACCTGTGGTAATCTCTTCAAAAATGACATCTTCCGCGGCTCGACCGCCAAGTGCAGCGCACATTTCGTCTAGAATCTGATCGGTGGAGTTTAGCGATCTTTCTTCAGGAAGATACCAAGCTGCTCCGAGGGATTGGCCTCGCGGTACAATGGTCACTTTCACCAGCGGATGTGCGTGTTCAAGAAGCCAAGATACTGTGGCGTGGCCTGCCTCGTGATAGGCTATTACCTCCTTCTCTTTCTTGGTAATGATTTTGTTTTTTTTCTCAAGTCCACCGATGATTCGGTCAACTGCGTCTAAGAAGTCTTGCTTAGCAACCTCATTCTGTTTCTTTCTCGCTGCTATTAGTGCGGCCTCATTGCAAATATTGGCAATATCCGCCCCGCTAAATCCAGGAGTTTGTTTCGCTAAGAAGTCAATATCAATTTCTTTGTCCACTTTAATCGGCTTGAGGTGAACGGCGAAAATTTCTTTTCGTTCATTCAAGTCTGGCATATCAACGTAGATCTGGCGATCAAAGCGTCCTGCGCGCATCAAGGCTCTATCCAAAATGTCCGCACGGTTTGTGGCCGCCAGAATAATGACCCCGCTGTTTGTGCCAAAGCCATCCATTTCGGTGAGAAGCTGATTTAGAGTGTTTTCTCTTTCATCGTTAGCGCCCATGCTAGCGCTTCTACCTCTAGCCCGTCCAATGGCATCAATTTCGTCGATAAAAATAATTGCTGGAGCTTTTTCTTTCGCTTGCTTAAAGAGGTCTCTCACACGCGAAGCACCAACTCCCACAAACATTTCTACAAAGTCTGAACCTGAAAGCGAGAAAAACGGAACTTGAGCTTCTCCTGCTACGGCTTTTGCCAAAAGGGTCTTACCGGTGCCTGGGGGGCCAACGAGTAGAGCACCTTTGGGGATTTTAGCGCCCAGTTGAGTATATCTCTTAGGGTTTTTCAAGAAGTCTACTATCTCTTGCACTTCTTCTTTGGCACCTTCTAGTCCAGCCACATCATTGAAAGTCACGTTAGTTCCCTTCGTTTTGTCAAATAGTTGTGCCTTTGACTTACCTATGTTGAATATTTGCCCTCCGGCACCACCTCCACCGCTAATACGGCGCATTACAAACATCCACACAGCGATCATAATGCCGATAAACAAAATCCAAGTAAACAGTTCTTTTCCCCACTCCGATCTTGTTTTGTAGTCATACTCGAAGGAGTAGTCTTCACTCCATGTATCTAGTTTTTCTTGAAAGCTGTCAGCAGGGCCGATATCAAATTTGTAATGAGGTCCAGTGTTCTCTGCTCCAGAAATGAGCGGTTGCTTTATTTTTTTAGAATGTTCATCCTTGTCCAGGGCAGCTTCTGTGAGAAAAACTTCGGCCAGTTGTTTGTTGTAGATGACTACTCTTTTCACCTCACCATCTTTGATCATTTCTTCAAATTCGGGCAGACTGATTCCAGTCATGCTTCCATTGAAATTGAAAAGATTCAAGGAAATGAGAACTATGCCTATGATGGCGTAGATCCAATAGAAGTTAAATGGCTTTTTGGTATTGCCACCGCCCGATGAGGGCTTCTTCTTTTTTGTGTTTTTGTAGGGTTTACTGCTGTTTGAGTCAGACATTATTTTTCTAAATGCTAGAATGTGTGTTCGATTTCCTTAACGTCGGCATCGGCCCAAAGTTTTTCTAAGTTGTAGAATCTTCGTGCTTCTTCTTTAAAAATGTGGACCACGACGTTGAAATAGTCCAAGAGAATCCAATCTGCTTTATCTGTGCCTTCTTTGTTCATTGGGTTTTCTCCAATTTCAAGGTCGAGGTGCTTTTCAACCGACCTGGCAATCGCCTCCACATGCGTATCCGAGCTGCCATGGCAAATGATAAAAAAATCACTCACTGAGTTCTGAATCTCGCGAAGATCAATAGATAAAACTTCCTTTCCTTTCACCTCATCGATTGCCTCAAGGACGTACTCTGATAGCTGGGTTGAAGTGATAACCGATTTCTTTGTCATTCAAGGATTTTACTCAGATGTCAAAATTAAGCATTTTAGCGCTCTGATGCTTATAGATAAATGATCGGAGATTCAATCATCATTTTAAATTCAGTTGACAGTACGAGCAATTATATTGCCAAAGCAATTTCCGCAGGTAGATATAATTGGGGAACTGCTATTTTGGCGCATTTTCAAACCAATGGCAGGGGGCAACGTGAGGCAATTTGGCAGAGTGCCCCTGGTCGGAACCTTACATTCTCATTCGCATTAAGGCTGGAAGGTTTCGATCCTCGTTCATTTTTCACTTTATCGCGAGGAGTCAGCCTTGCTCTCTATCAGTGCCTATTTGACGAGCTAGGGGAGGGAGTCAAGATCAAGTGGCCCAATGACCTATTGTATAATCGAAAGAAGATTGCTGGAATTCTTATTGAGAGCAGAATTGCGAAGACTCCTTATGCTATTTGCGGTATTGGTTTTAACGTCAATCAGACCAATTTTGGATCAATGACGAAAGCTACCTCGCTCAAGATAGAAACTACTCAAACTTTTTCCATAGAGGTAGTGCTGCAAAAACTCTTACGGTTTTTGAATGAAGAATGGAAGATTCTAAATCAAGGCGATTTTAGGACCCAAAAAATCAGATATGATGAACGATTATTCGGAATAAACCAGAGTATAAGCTTCAAGATTCAAGGGCGATCCTATGAGGGTTTAATCAAAGGTACGAGCCAAGAAGGTCAGCTCATAGTGGAGATTGAAGGCCGGCATCATAGCTTTCAACCTAAAGAAATCAAACTCGATTACTAAAACTTCTCTTGTAGTCGATCCGCGATAAAGTCAAACAAATTTGATAATGGTTTTTCGACCATCATCTTTAAGAATGGATTGATATCGGCATTGACAATTTGATAAGCTTCCGTCTTACCATCATTTTCATTCAAAAATATCTCAAGTTTGATAGGAAAAGGTGATTTCTCTCCTCCTCTTAATTGAATTTTACTAGGCTTTTCTATGCTTTCTTTGTGTAGGTCAATCGTGGCAGTTCCTTGAATTTTAAAGCTGCAAAAGTCCTCTGTGCTCTCCCAATCAGAAATCTTGTCTATTGGTAGCAACTCCTTAAAATTGTTTAGGTTGGAGACGTATGCGAATACCTCTGCATTTCCCGCGTTGACCTCTACTTTTTTACTTTCAATTTTCATCTGTTCCCCAGTTTTGTGGATTTGTTCTCCATTCTTGAAGTGATTGAAGGCTGTCTTCACTTACGTATTTTAATTTTTTGGCCTCCTCAATCAATGCACTGTAATTGCTCAGAGTGAATAAATCGCAGTTGGCTGTTTCGAAATTTTCTACTGCTAGCTGAAAGCCGTAAGTAAAGATAGCGCCCATCCCCACGACATTTGCACCAGCTAATCTCAGAGATTCTACTGCATCTAAGCTACTTTTACCCGTAGAAACAAGATCTTCGATGACTATCACTTTTTGTCCAGCTCCTAATTTTCCTTCTACTTTATTTTGAAGTCCATGGCCTTTCGAAGAAGATCGAACGTAGATAAACGGAAGCCCCATTGCTTCAGCCACCAGCGCGCCGTGAGCAATTCCTCCTGTAGCTACACCCGCTATTACCTCGGTGTTAGCAAAATTTTCACGAATATTGTGTACGAATTCATCTCTGATCAAAAGGCGAACTTGTGGGAATGACAGTGTCTGACGGTTATCACAATATATTGGAGATTTCCAGCCACTGGCCCAAGTAAAGGGCGCTTCTGGACTGAGTTTGACAGCTTTTATTTTTAATAGAGATTCAGCGATGATTTGCTCCGCTGGACGCGTTTTTTGCATGGCGGCAAATGTATAAAGTTTTCATCAACAATAAGTCGGTTGTCCTTACAGACCGAAGGATTCCAGATGATATTTCCGATCACCAAGTCTACTTGGTTTACCAAGATTTTGAAGAGATTCATTATGTCATTAACCTTCTTGATACTTCGGAAGACTTGCAAGGGGCTGTGTTTTATCATGATAACTTGCCGCTCTTATGGGCTGATTTTCGGGCTCACTTTAAGGAAATTGACGCTGGTGGTGGACTCGTGAGAAACGATGACAATCAATTTTTACTGATTTTCCGGAAGGGAAAGTGGGACTTGCCAAAAGGGAAAATTGAGCAGGGCGAATCGAAGCTAGAAGGATCATTGAGAGAAGTGGAGGAGGAGTGTGGAGTGAAGGATTTAGTGGCTGGAGATGAACTAGTAACAACTTATCACACCTATGATCATAAAGGTTCAAGAATTCTAAAAAGGACCTACTGGTTTGAGATGACCAGCAATCAATCAGAGTTAACTCCTCAGCAAGAGGAGGATATTGAGAGGGTGGAGTGGATGCATTTGAATACTGCAGCTATCGAAGAGTTGGACACTTATCCAAACATCAAGCTGTTGCTCAAGAGTACTATTGACCGACTTTAATCTTATTTTTTTCTCTTTCCCTAGCTCTTATTGAAAAAAGTCTTTCTTCCAGCTTTAAACTTGGTTTTTGGATATCCAATTCGATAGAGCCATCTTTTTTTATCCAGCCATACCAAGGGAGCTGAAAGATTAAAAGATCTTTGAGGAAATTTTCTGCCGAGAGTATATCCTTAATCGGCCATGTGGCTGGGGTTCTTTGATTTCCACCAATAGTGAACTCTAAAACCTGAAAATATTCACTATAGTTAACCAAGAGTTGATCAATCACTTGGGCTTCTTTATCACGTTCTTTACTTCTTCCGAGAGAGACAAGAATAAAACAAGGTCGAGTATCATTAATTAGCAAATCACTAG
>JAKVAV010000080.1 GCA_022448105.1 Flavobacteriales bacterium
TGGAGGTATTTATTCATATCGAACCGGATAATTATCACGCAGAGGTCACAACTGCTTTGCAGGAATAGCATAGGTTTAGCCTAGCTTTAGCCTTTTTTCATACTCGATTCCATCCTTTTTCAAACTCTGTTTTCTTTACAGCTATTCACAACCGAAATAGTTTTGGCTTCAAATCAATTCACTTAATTTAAAGCATCATGAAAAAAAGCAAAATACTACTGATCACAATTGGTTTGATTATCTGCGGACTTACCTCCAACGCTCAAAACGTGAAAGTCAACGTCAAGGAAGACAGTGAAAAGTCTGAATACAAACGTCACCAGTCATTCACTCTTCATGACGATTCCAACAACCAAGTTATCGACCTTCAGGTGGATGAGGGAAGTAACAAATTGAAAATCATGGTAAAAGGTGCGATTCGAGATGGAAAAATGATGGTCGAATTGGAAGATCCTGACGGTAATATCAAAGGAACATTTGCCATCAAGTCTAGCCAAAGTAAAAACAAGGCAAAAGGAAATCTGGAGAAGTCATTTATCGATCCAGAAGGGGGAACTTGGCGTCTCAGAATTCAATGCAAAAATGCTACAGGACAAATAGAAATAGACACTGAAATCAGGAAATAAGCTCACCATAATGCGTCAAAGCCTTCTGAATTTTAGTCTTGTGGTTATCAGCTGTTTCTTTGTCTTTGCTGGGACTCAAGGACAAGAATCTAGAGTTACCCAAATCAACGGAAAACTTTCAATGGATGATTCTTGGGATTCCAAAATTTACCTTTCGCTCATACAAAGCTTTGAAGACATGTTCCTCATGTCGGACGAGATGATTATTGCCCAAGCGGACATTGACAGCCTCGGAAACTTCGAGCTCAACATGGATTTTTTGCCGAAAGGCGAAAACCTCTACCGTTTGCACCTCGCCAAGAAAGGTGATTCTCGGGCAACGCTGATCATCGGAGGCAGAGAAGAGAACCATTGTTTTTTAATCATTGATCATCCGGCTCAGTTTCAGGTAATGAATTCATCATCGGAACAGCCCCCATTTAGAAGGGTCACATACCCAAACTCGTCGGTGAATCAATCGTTCCAAAAACTGAACGAACTCATTTTTATAGCAGACAGCGTGGCGGCTCAAAGTTCGGCAGCTAAGCGCAATCTCATCAAGGAACAATTTGAGGCGGACATGAAGTCTATTGTGGATTCTTCGAGTAATCTTCTCATTTCTCTTCACGCCATAAATCAGTTGCCACTGGCGAAAACGCTAGAATCCAATCCAGAGCTCTATGATAATTTCACTGACAAGTGGAACGTAAAAGGAAGTGCCTATTTCAATGAGTTCAAAAGAAAGCTTCCAGAAAAGACAGACCGTAGCAGCTTGATGGTTTTTATTCTCACGGGGCTTGTGCTAATCATAGGCGGAGCATTGGTGGTATTTAGATTTAGGAAGCCAAAATCTGCACTTCACGCTTTGAGCATCCAAGAAAGAAAAGTGTTTGACCTCGTCTATCAAGGCATGTCAAATCAAGAAATCGCCGACGAGCTCAACATCGGTTTGAGCACGGTCAAGTCTCACGTAAGTAGCATCTACTCCAAACTGAATATTAAATCGAGGAAGGAGATATCACAAGTGAAGTAATCAGATCGTCTACAAAGTGATGTGAATCATTTCATTAGACAAAGTCTCTAAGATGTTAAGTCCTCAATTCGATTGAGCTGACTGGGGTCTGTTCTGACTCTTTTAAAACAATAACAAACCCTACTAAAACAAATCAAATGAAAATCTCTAAATCTAGCGCTCTGTGGCTCTTGATAGGGCTATTCACCTTGTCCTGCACGCAGAAAAATTACAATCAAACAACAGGTAATCAACATTTTAACTATCAAAATGGCAACACAATCGAAATTGACGACATAGATAATTTTTTGAAGCACCAAATAGACTCTCTTAAAATACCAGGATTATCAATTGCGTTCTTCAATGAGAAGAAAATCGTCTATCAGAAAAGTATGGGGGTGAAAAATATCGAGACGAAAGAACAAGTTACCGATAGCACTCTTTTTGACGCCGCTTCCATTTCAAAAGCAGTGTTTGCCTTTTTTACAATGAAAATGGTAGATAAAGGAATAATCGAGTTGGACACGCCTCTGTATACTTATCTCGAGTATCCAGCAATTGCGCACGATGATCGCTACCAAAAAATTACTGCTAGAATGGCTCTTTCGCATTCTACGGGTTTTCAAAATTGGCGATACCTCGATGCCGATGGAAATTATGATCCTCAAGGGAAACTGAGAATCGATTTTGAACCAGGAACAAACTATCAATATTCAGGAGAAGCCTTTCAATATTTGGCTGCAGTGTTGGCTCACCAGCTCGGAACGGATAGGAACGGATTAGAATCGTACATGGAGGAAGAAATTTTCATTCCTTTAGAAATGGGTGTGAGCAGCTACACTTGGAATGAGCATTTAGATCAACACAGAACCCATGGTCATGTAAACAATGAGCTAAATGTCGGATATGGCTGCAGCGCCAAGTATCCCAATTTCAATGCAGCTTCAAGCTTACAGACTCAGTCCACCTATTACGCGAATTTCCTGATTGCGTTAATGAATGGCAACCTTCTCAGTGCAAAATCTCAAAGTGAAATTTTAAGTGTTCAATCAGAGCGAGAAGAAACAGAACAAAAGCCAGGAGTCAAATATGGATTGGGAATCATCATTGAAGAAGGTCCTTACGGTACTAATTACGCCCATAGCGGTGATAACGGCAGCCACACGTCTCAGTTTGTGTTTAACCTAGAGCAAAAAAGCGGCTATGTGTTCTTTACAAACATGGAAAACGGGCGAAAGAATATATTTGAACACAATCTCAAGAGTTTTCTAGTTAAACACTGAGAAGATGATGAAGAGAAGAATGCGCATTACTACCATATTTCTTGTAGCAATTGTCCTATCATGTGGAAAGAGAGGACAAACTGGTGGAGCGATTATATCAGGCAAGGTAAAAGTCAATTGGTCAAATGAGATTAAGGTCTCTGGAGGCCCCATCGTTCTTACCGATCAGTGGATTAGTAGGCTCAATCTAGGGGACACTTTAATTTCTATAGAGCCCAATGGATCATTTCAGATTGAACTATCAATGGACAAAGCAGACTTTTACAGAATTTCTCATGAATCAAGTGAAGTGGAGGTTTTTCTAGAACCTAGCGACTCCATATTCCTTGATTTTGAATCTAGCGATGTTGTAAAAGGATCAGGTAAAGAACTGAATCGCCATTTAGAAACGCTCAGGAACCAGATAAACTCTTACCGGAGATATGTTTTCGACAATCGATTATATGATCTTTCAGTATCTGAATTCGCTTCAGTTTTGGACTCTTTGCGGTCGAATTATCTTGAAATTCACGACCAGTTCAAGTCGAGCCATGAGGTTCACAAAACTTATGATCAAAAAGTTATAGCAGATATCGACTTTAGGTTAAAGTTGTTTAAGGTATCTCAGCCAGGAGTTTACAAAGAAATAACAGGAGAAAGACTCGACGTTTCAGATACCTATTTCGATGATCTCGCCAAAGGCTCCCTCCAGAATCCCGAATACTTAAAATCACTTGATTTCATCCTTTTTCTGGATAGCTATGTGGACGCAATATCGTCGGGTGAATATAAATTCGACATCTACTGGCATGCCCCAATAGAGAAGATTCATCCAAGGTACGAGACCATCGCAGGACTAATTGCACATGCCGATATCAAAGACTATTTGCTCTCTCAACACTTGCACGATATACTTGATAATCACGACGTCAAGTACATTTCAGATCTAATGCCCAGATATAGAGAAGACTGTACAAACCCAATTTTGGTAAAGCAGATTGAAGAACGCTTTGATAAGGCGATGACAAGGAGAGAAGAACCATCGGAAATCCAAGTTTACAAAGTCGTAGATGGTGTAGAATTGGAGGCTCATATTTTCTACCCGGAAGATCATCAAGCAGGAGATAAAAGGTCTGCATACTTGTTTTTTCATGGAGGTGGTTGGGCCATTGGTTCGGCAAAATGGGGATACAGCAATTGCAAGAGATACAGAGATCTAGGAATGGTGGCGATATCTTTCGAATACAGATTAGTAGACATCCATCGCACTAATATTGTAGACTGCATCAAAGACGCAAAATCTGCAATTCAATGGTCGCGAAAGGAGTCCGTAAGATTGGGAATAGACTCAACAAAAATCGTCGCAGCAGGATTTTCCGCTGGAGGCCATTTAGCAGCGAGTACAGCAATTCTGAGAGAATTTAATGGAGCCAACGGGCCTTTTAGTTCTGAGCCAAATGCCATCATCGTTCAATCCGCATCATATAATACAACCAAGAGTGACTGGTTTTCTCGGCAGAGTGATCAAAAACCAAAATCTATTTCAACTTATCACAATGTGGAGAGCGGTCTAGTTCCGAGTATATTCTTTCACGGTGCCGAAGACCATCTTGCACCGCTGGAAGAATTTACTCAGTTCAAAAATAAAATGGACTCGCTAGGAAATGATTATGAATACCAAATATTCGAGGGTGTGGGACATTTCTTCAACAATGATGAGGCTGACAGAGAAGTCGATAGATTAA
>JAKVAV010000081.1 GCA_022448105.1 Flavobacteriales bacterium
TAGGAGCAATCACAGGGTTTTGTGCTTGGGTTACAGATGATAAAGTAACTAATAAAAAACAAGTTAGTAAACTAATAATGATGCACAGTTTCAAAGAAAAAGTAGAAGATAATTGAGGCGCAAATCGTTTCTTTAATCGGTACATCATTTTATATATCGTTTCTCGCAACGAGTGAGGTACACCGAACTCCGAACTCCGAACTCCGAACTCCTAACACTAGAAAACTCCATACCTCACAAGACGGGAGAAATGCCATAGCGTTTACATTTGAGTCGTGAACAGTGTAACATAAGCAGAATGATTGTTACAGCCTAGAAGGCTGTGTTACTAAATTGAATCAGAAAAATTTAGGGCTATCTAAACTCATAAAACAAACCTTGGCCTCTCTGTCAGCTATTAGTCTTAGCTTCTTTCCTGCTGCAAGTGTGGCCGAAACTTTACGCCTCACAGAAACAACGCTTACAGAAGTTAACCAAGCTTTAGAAAAAGGTGCGGTGACTTCCGAACAATTGGTTAAACTTTATCTCAAACGCATTGAAACCTACGAAGACCAAGGGCCGAAAATTAATGCCATTATCTCCGTTAATCCCAATGCTATTGCAGAAGCGATCGCTTTAGACAAAGAACGTCAAGAAAAAGGTCCACGAGGTCCCCTACACGGCATCCCCATCATAGTCAAAGATAACTACAACACCAAAGATATTCCCACCACAGCAGGTTCTATCCTCCTCAATAACTCTTTACCCCCCGATGATGCCTTTACCATCAAAAAATTGCGAGACGCAGGGGCTATTATCATCGCTAAAGCCAATATGAGTGAGTTTGCTGAGTCCTATGGTTGGTTAGGATATAGTTCTCTGGGAGGTTTAACCCTCAACCCTTATAAATTAACTCGTAACCCCTCCGGTTCAAGCGGTGGGAGTGGAGCAGCGATCGCCTCTAGTTTTGCTCTTTTAGCCACAGGTACAGATACTTCTGGTTCTATTCGCGGCCCGGCCTCCGTAGCTGGGATCGTCGGCATTAAACCCACCCAAGGCTTAGTCAGTAGGGATGGTATTGTTCCTCTGACTCTCTCCTTTGACTCCGCAGGGCCTATGACCAATACAGTCAGAGATGGGGCGATCGCTTTAGGGATCATGGCTGGAATGGATCGCAACGATCCTCGCACTCTAGACAGCCAAGGAAAATCCTATCAAGATTACACTCAATTCCTCGATCAAGACGCTCTGAAAGGGGCTAAAATTGGCGTTGTCATAGATTTCAATGGAGGAAATGAGGAGGTTGACGCTTTAACCCAACAAGCCGTTAGCAAGCTCAAAGAATTGGGTGCAGAGGTGGTGATAGTGGACTTACCGACACAACTAGAAAATCTCTGGCCCTTGATGGAAGAAGTCACAGAAGCCGAGTTTGAACCCCAACTGGACAATTACCTACAGACTTTAACCGCTTCTGTGCCTAAAAGTCTGGAACGGTTGATTACTTTAGCTTTATCCAATACTATTGCTCAATCATCAAATGCCTTAAATCCAGGGCGTATTCGAGGGGCGCAAGCATCTGTGGAGCATACAGGACTTGCAGATGCTCGTTATCTCTATATTACTCAATACGAGTTTCCCAGGGTGCGTCAAGTTCTGACTTCTATTATGGAGTCTCAGGAGCTTGATGCCATGATTTTTCCTACTATGAGGTGTCCGGCTGGTCCTGTTTATACTCTGGAAAAAGATCGCACCTATGAATGCAACATCGATGATCCCTACACACCAGGATACTTAGCCAACGTTTCTGGTTTTCCAGGAATTTCCGTTCCTATGGGTTCTACTAAGGAAGGATTACCTGTAGGTTTAACTTTCTTCGGTTTAGCTTACAGTGAACCTACTTTATTAGGCTTTGCTTATGCTTACGAACAAGCTACCCAGTTTCGGCGATCGCCTTCTTCTACTCCTCCCTTACCAGGAGAAACTATTAATTATTAAGGAAATATTAAGATATGTTACGGAATTGGCACATTTTGGAAAAGGTAGTTATATTCAAGCAAGAACTTCAAAATAGTCTAAATTCAAAGATAATCTAGTCAATTCTAGCTTTGTGAGGAGATTTATGAAAAGAATATCTGGCTATTTTGCTCTGTCTTTATGTATGAGCATGATAGTATCTCTTTGTCCAAATGTTGCTGCTCAAAAGGAAGCAGAGGTTCATATTAAAGTGACTGAACCCGCTTCCGGTAGTTCAGAAAGTCCAACTTGTACAGACAAAACATTTAACAAACAACTTAAAAGTCAATCCCCAGGCCCAGAAGTCGTTGAATTGTTTTATCTACGTTCAGCCTCAGTTCTGAAAGAGATACTAGACGCAATTGTTAAGGCTAATCCTTGTTTGAACGGTATTCTTGTCCGTATTGAGGGAAAGAACACTATTGTCTTATATGGGCAAAAAGAACAACGAGACTTCCTCAAACGAGTGATTGCCATGTTAGATTTACGCCGTGAGGGGGTAGATATGGCCATGTGGGGAATACTCATATCCAGTGAAAATCCAGGAGAACTTGCTCAAGCTATGCGAGAAATTAACATAGAGATTTCTCGTACACGGGAGTTGCTGCTAGAAACTTATTTAGAACTTGAAGAAATAGCTAGAGACGCTAAGATAGATCAAAATTTTAAAACCATCTTCGCTCAACTCGGTTATCCAAATGCTTTAGATTCTGATCGCCCTTATCTTTCGATGACAGATATTTTGCTTCGGGTTAATGCAGCAGAGAATTACCAAGAGCTTGCCAAAAAAATTTGCCAAATTTTTGAATTCAACAAAGATCGCCGACAAAATAGATATTCTTATTATGTCCGAGAGTTGCAAAGGTCAGATGGAAGACCTTTCGGCAATTATCTTGAAAGAGTGATACCTGGACTAGACGATAATGGTACTGCCCAATGCGAGGATGATAAATATACTCGTGATCTGACTCAATTGGGCAGACGATTAAGAAGAAGAAAAGCTCTACTTGATTTTGCCCTAAACTATGCTCATTTTTCTCAAAAACCCGATGAGTTTGATCCACAAGCCTTGCAAAAATCTGCTGAAAATGTGAATATCTTCTTGAATCCCATTGTTGAGGCCATCAACCGAGACGTAGAAGAATTGTTCATGAGACCTACCTTACAAAGAATTCAAGACATTGTTGGCAATTTTGGGGATGTTTCCTATGCTGAGGTCGGTAGAACGAGAGTTATCGGCTTAAATGGACTTCCATCTTCAGTCGCATCAACAACAGTTAGTAGTTTTGATGAAACTGGTCCATTAAGACTCAATGAATTATTACGGGAAGCAGGAGAACTTAATCAGTTTTCTCGAGATTTATTTCCTAGTTTTACACCAAGTTCGGTGCCGGGTGCTACTTCTGTAGTGGATTTGGGCGTTCCAGCTTCTTCTATCCCAGATTCCGCACTTCAAAAAGTAGCATTAAATACTACAAGCCTGGGGTTAATAATTAAGTATAATTGCTTAAGCTCTTGAAGACAAAAAAGTGGGATAATTGTTTAAGTTGTTTCCTCTGTAAAAAAAGAGCGAAAAATGTCTTATTTAGAAGAAATACAAGTTAAAAATTTAGACCATTTAGGGATAGTAGCTGGTTTAATTGATGAAATAGGAATAGTCAAAATAATTAATAATAAATTAGGAATAGATGTTAGAGAAAAAATCTCAGCAGGTACAGTAGTTAAGTCTATTTTAATCAATGGACTAGGATTTGTTTCAAGACCTCTATATTTATTCAGTCAGTTTTTTCAAGATAAAGCCATTGAGAAATTGTTAGGAGAAAGAATTAAACCTGATTACCTTAATGATGATAAAATTGGGAGAGTAATGGATGAATTATATAAATATGGACTAAATGATATTT
>JAKVAV010000082.1 GCA_022448105.1 Flavobacteriales bacterium
GTGGGCTATCTGAGCGAGTCACACGCTGTATCCTTGTCTAGGACTAGATATCAGCTTTCTGACTCATCGAATCGCACCGCCCCTCTCAGTTAGATCCGGACGTGCGACTTTCACCGCATCCGGCTCCCGACAAATTAGACTTTTCCCGTCTTGCCCATGTGAATATACTGGTGACAGCTTTGATGTACTGCTACTAAGTTTTTAGGTTTCCAGTTATCATGGTTTCCGTCTATGTGATGTAGGTGAACCTTTTCATCATCAGTAAACTTCAATCCACAATGTCCACATGAATGGTCTTGCCTTTTCAGACATTTGGAGGTTGCTCCGTCATAGAGTTTGCTGTTACGCTTGCTCCAGTAAACCATATCCCCATCATAGGGAGATTTGTTACCTTTGACGTTGGCATGGCGGTTCTCACTGTGTGGTACTGCTGGAAAAGCCTTCTTGATAAGTTCTGTTGCCGTGTAACGGTTCAGTTTCTTTTCTTTATTGAAGACCTTGAAGGCACTGTGTGCTGTTTTCCATAAGGAGAAGCGAGAGCCGTCCATTTTGCAGTGTCTATGATAATTTCGCCATCCTCTGACTAGGGGGGCTAACTTAGTAGCTTTGACCCTAGCCCCATAATTCGAGCAGTTGACGATTTCTTTGACTTTCTGACGAAATGTTTTGTAGTTGTCCTCTGATGGGACGCATCTAAACTTTCCGTTGGATTGCACTTTGAAGTGCCATCCAACGGAAATCAAATCCATCTGTCGCTAGAAGAAGCTTTGTTTTCTTCTCACTCACTTTTAATCCTCTGGCTGCCAGGAACTCTTGTCTGTCTTTGAGTATCTTGTCGACATCGTCTTTAGGCTTTAGAATGACATCCACAGTAGCATCCGCATAGCGGATGCTACTGTGGATGTCTTCTATTCCGTCCAATGCGACGTTAGCTAATAGCGGACTCACCACCCCCCCTTGGGGGGTTCCTTGTTCTGGAAATTCTGGGTTGACACCTGCTTTCAGGCATCTCCATATCCCTGTCTTGATTGACTGGGGGGCAATGACCCTTTCCATAATTGAGGTGTGGTTTATCCTGTCAAAACACTTTTCAATATCTAGCTCAAGTATTCTTTTGTTTGTTCCATTTGAATTGGATCTGAGATTTAAGAATAGAACTTTTTGAGCGTCGTGTGCCGAGCGTCCAGGTCTAAACCCGTAGCTACGGGCGTGAAAAAGTGCTTCGTGTGCTGGTTCTAGGGCGTATTTGACCAGGCATTGCCATGCTCTGTCTGCCATAGTTGGAACCTTTAGCATTCTAGTCGTACCGTCCTTTTTGGGGATGGGTATTTCTCTTAGCTTTGAGTGTTTCCACTCGTGGGCTTTGAGTAACCTTTCTGCTAAGGTGAACCGTTGTTTGAAGTTGAGGGATTTTACCCCATCTACTCCTGCGGTTTTCTTTCCAGTGTTTAGCTGTGATACTTGTCGGACTGCGAGTAATCTAGCTGCAAGGGATTTTAAGATAAGTTTCTGTAGGTTCCTAGCTCGTCTAGTGTCTTCTGCTTGAATGGCTTTGAACAATCTTCTTTGGAGACGGAAAAGATTCTTGCGAAATTTCTTCCAGGGAATGCTCTTCCAGAGTTCACTAAAATCTTTGATTTTGTGTCTAACCATGTTCACCTCGGTTAATCGTTTTCTATTTGCCTCGAAGCAATTACGCTTCGTCCTACCCGAATCTAGAGAGTTCCGCATCTCGTCCGTGCCTACCCAGGTTTCGACTAATTCCTGGGACTCTAGAATCGTTTTTATTCGTTCCGTCCGTTTGATTGATTGTCCCTTTAGATGGAACCAATTTGACTATCGGAAACCCAAGGTTTATGTCAGTCATGGAACTATTGCTGACGGGTTACATTGCTCCGATGAGGTCAGGGGATACTATTCTTTCTGCTTTCCTGCCTCTGAGTGAGTCACTTTTCTAGGTTCTGCTTCATCGTGGGGACTCCTATAACGCCAGTGTCACCAGCAGTCGGTGTCTGATTGCGTCCTATTCCCAGCTTCAGCCTCCAGAATTCCGAGTCTGGTCACTGTGGGTAGGTCTTGAGTCACGTCTAACCTTAACGGGAGGGACTTTCACCCTCATCAATCGGACAGTTACTCGGATGCCCTTGTGGGCTATCTGAGCGAGTCACACGCTGTATCCTTGTCTAGGACTAGATATCAGCTTTCTGACTCATCGAATCGCACAACTCCTCTCAACATAGACGCAGGTAATTTGTTTCAAGTCAAAGAGAGCAAAGATTTTACAGAAAGATTAGCTGATCCAATAACTACCTTAAGTAATGACATAACTTTTGAAAATCAAAGCATTTTTATCATAACGAAATTTACAGGCATAACAGTATTACCAGATAATAGTAATCGAGACGCAGTACACAAAATTCTTAATAACTCATTAAGTGATCTAATTAAGAATACCACAATAAAACATGGAGGTTTACCTATCAATTTACAAGTTGGTAACGATATTCTACGCATTAGAGGTGGTGCTAATACTTTTGATTTTGTTGTTGGTTCAGAAACTACACCCTTACCTTTTGGAAGTTCTCAGTTTCCTAGTAATATTAGTGGTGTCAGTGGAGCAATTAATTTTTTATCTGATAGTAATACTGGGATGCAAGTTTCTAACTCTCGTATAGTTTCTCCTCGCATATTACAAATAACAGACAATAATATAGACAATAATGGAAATATTAGCACGACAGAAACTTTAACAATGACAGAACTCTCAGAAGTGGCAGAAATCTCGGAAGTTGCAGATAGTGTGCCAAATGCTGCTGATGTTTTTAATCAAGATCAATCAACCTCACAATTAGATGAAGAAACAACAGAAGAATCTGAATTAAATAGAAGAGGTGATTTTCAATGTATTATTTCCCAAGATCAAGAAGACATAGAAATGAGTTGTCAATAATCTAATTAACGGCCAATTCAGTTAATTTACATTGATATAGTGTTCGTTATCAAAAATTAGCTGAATTTCTGTTTTATTTTTAATATCTTTTTGGTAATGGTGAGTCCAAATATATTTGTATTAATTGAGAATAATTTACCCTTTCCAGAGAATTATCTCTTGTTTTCAAGAATTATAAATTAATAGTTTGATGTTATATGCTGCTACAGAATAAAGATATCTTTAGCTAACATTAGGTAAAATAGTAAGATAAGTTAAACTCTTTATAATTTGATAATCCAAAATTTAGCAATTATAATAATCTTGTAGGATAGCATTTTTTTCCATGTTTACTCAAAGAAACTCTAGTATTTTTTTTATTCATTGGTTAGGAATCAACCTTTTTCTAGCAAGCTTTGTGTTGTCTTCATGTAGTGTTCTTTTATCGGCGCAAACTGTAGAAAAGTGTAATGAACAACAAGCTCTAAATTGGTTTGAAACAGAGAATGCACAACATTCAAGAGGAGAACTTGAGCAAGCATTAGAGAATTGGGAAAAAGCTGTGACTTGCTATAAAGAATTAAATAGTAATCAATTTATCATAGCCTTACTCATTAATTTAGCGAGTGTTTATACAGAAAGAAGAAATTATACAGTTTCTCTTGATTATCTCAATCAAGCTTTAGATAACCTTAA
>JAKVAV010000083.1 GCA_022448105.1 Flavobacteriales bacterium
CATCTACTTTCCTTTTGAGGTAAGTCAAGTCAGTCTTAATGCTCATGGACTCGTAGTGTTTCTCAGGGTAACCTGCCGCACCGATGCAAAAATTAGTTTTGCGGCTATTCTGACTTTCCTCGTGCAAATAGTTTCCTTGATTTAACTGATGAATTTGTCCAATAAGCTCTTCGGCGTATTGATGTCCATTTTCTTCGGGAACAAAGTTATTTTCTGTCTTGATGGGGTCACCTCGTAGCGCTAGCACATTGTCTACGCCTAAGAAGTGCAGGTCGATAAGTGCATTTTCGGTTTCTTCTTTAGTAAATCCGCCACAGATCAAATGAGGAACAGCATCTATGTCGTACTTATTGATAATGGCCGCACAAATCCCAACAGTTCCCGGTCTTTTTCTAATGCTCACTTTTTTGAGCAAATCGTTCGGGAACTTCTTGTAAATGTATTCTTCCCTATGATAAGTTACATTAATAAAGGGTGGATTGAACTCCATGAGGGGATCAATACCTTTGTAAATATCCTCGATTCCTTTCCCTTTGAGGGGAGGCAAAATTTCAAATGAAAAAAGGGTATTCTTCGCTCTCTTTAGATGTTCCGTTACTTTCACTCCCTATTTTTTTTAATCGGCTAATATAAAAGAGAAGCCCGATAAACAGGCTGCTCAGAAAGTAATAACTACTGAATTCCAGTTTTGTGCTGGGTTTTTATCGGAATTATAGTTGGGTTTAATGCACTCAACCTCATTGATTAATGGAAGCGCTAACGTATAAAAACTGTTTGCTGCTTTGAGTTTCTTATGGACTACAGCTGCCATTAATCCCCTGGCTATACTTACATCTATCAGATTTAATGCGCCAATTAAAAAAAAATGAGCCCAGTTTGTTGAGCTCATTTAAAAAGATGTTGATTCAATTTCAGTTTCCGCTGCTACCCGTCTCGGTAATAATGGTAAGATTTCCAGTTTCAACAACGTCGATACTCGGAAGTTTTAGCTCATAAATGTATATGCCGCCGGGTAAGTCTTCAGGATCCCAACCACTGTTTATACGCTGATAATCGTCATACGCAGCATTGGAGAAAACTTCCTGTCCCCAACGGTTAAATATTCTCAATGTGGCTCCTGGAAAAAACTCCACAAATTCTATGTCAAGCCTGTCATTACGGCCATCTCCATTAGGGGTGATGACATTTGGGATATTGTATGTGCATGCAATACCATTAAAAATGATTGCATCTGATGAAGGCTCTGGACACCGGCCAAATTCATCAAAATTTTCTACAGATATCTCATACTGAACATTGGGTACAAAAGAGAATGGAGGAAATGCTTGTTCTCCATCAAAGTCGATATCTATAGGTGGTGGAGTCACTGTGTCGTTGAGTGAAACAAGATTCCATAGATATAGATCTCCTCCAAATCCATCAATATCAGCAATGAGTGTAAGTGTGTCTTCTTCAAAACAAAAATCAGGAGATTGAGGCAGGAGGGTAAGATCGGGAAGTTGATACCATAAAAAATTGCCCGTAGCAGTATCGGCTGGACATCTATCGTCAATGTAACCTATGGTGTAGGGGCCGTATTCTTCAATCACCGGACTCGCTAATGCGGTAGAATCAGTTTGCTGTAGCAATGGAATACTCAGATCTCCAGAGTCTCCGGGTACATTTACCCAAGTACCTTTGTCCAAACTTGGAAAAACATTTACTTCCGCCTCAAGAGGAAAAAAGAAGTCGCACAATGTGTCAGGTTGTACAGAAACCAAAAGTTCTCGGAGCAGGTAGGATCCATTGTCGCTTCCGCATAAACCTTCTATAGTAAGCGCTACTGTTCCAGGGGCTGAAATTTGTGCGGTCGGGCCATCAAATTCGGGAAGATCATCATCGTTAAGTGACCAATTGTACACCCAGTCTACAGAATTGACCTCCGGCTCACCGGCGAAGAACTCAATAGTAGCATCTTTACAAAGCAAAGTGTCAAGATCTGTAGCACTAGCATCAATTGATGGAGTAGGTCTATAATCAATGGTTGCTACTGCAGCTTCGTTAATATAAACAGGTATGCCTCGCTCAACCCCACAGACTTGTTCTACAAAGGTAACGGTGAACACACCAAATGCACCTTGAGAATCGAATTCGGTTACTCCATCGACCGTTTCAAGTTGGGTGATCACGCCGGGTGGTTCAATACTAAATTCACCTCCCTCGGGATCGTTAACTGGGCTTAGAGACGTAATATTTGTGCACGATATATCCCCTTCCATTGTTGGAATTGGTCTTACAAAAACTGTTCTGTCAGCCGTATGCTTGCATCCCCACTCGTCGGTCACTTCGTAAGTATAAACATTGGTTCCTTGACTTGTAGGGACAAAAGTAGTGAAGCTGTCTGTGCTTAATTCTTCGATAAAGTCATTTAGCCACTTAGCGCTAGCTAGGCTGGGACGATAACGGATAGTGTCGAATGAAAACACGGTATCAATCCCTATTTCCCAGTCAAATACAAATCCGTCATCAAATTCACCATTATTATCAGCTACATTTAGTGTCCAGTCTCCATTGATAGGACAGCCTTCTAGAGCTTCAAATAGTGAACTCGGAGGGGCGTAAATGCCTTCAACCATAGCCTCTCCAGGATTGAAAGTGTTCACATCTATTGTGTTTTCTGCCAGTATTTCGTCCTCCATAGTTCCAAGAACAGGATCATCAGAAAAGCAGTATTCAAAACCAATTCCGATGGGTAATGGCGAGCCATCTGATGGATTAGGCTCATCATTTGCATCACCTAAGAAAATGCCTTCGCCTTCACCAAAACCTACACCTGGGAATTCACCTTCCCCATCTCCATATGCATCAAAAAGTAGAGCTGAATTGCCATTTGGACAAGTCACCCAGACTTCGAGATCTTCTACTGAGGTATGTTCTACAGAGAGGCATATGTCTAAGATGTCACCTGGATTGGTTACTTCAGAGCCATCGGCAAAACCTTCTATTTGAATTGTAGTGGAGTAAATGGTTCCGTCGGGGTCTTCCGCTGATGGAATGTATTCTGTATTGGTATAATTAAATATGGGAATAACTCCTACCTGACTGGAACGCACACCAAAATTAAT
>JAKVAV010000084.1 GCA_022448105.1 Flavobacteriales bacterium
CCATAACCACCAGGGAAAGTGATAAATCCTTGACTATACTTAACAAACATTACTTTTCTAACGAAGAAGTAATCAAAATCTACTGGGTGATTTACCCACCGGTTGTTATTTTGCTCAAATGGAAGCACAATATTCAATCCTACCGATTTTCCATCAGCCTCATCCGCACCTTTATTTCCAGCTTCCATAATACCAGGACCACCTCCCGTGATAACACCGTATCCTGATTCGACTAGTAATCTTGAAACTTCAACCGCTTGCTGATAATAAGGGTTTTCCGGTTTTGTTCTTGCAGATCCGAAAACCGAAATACAAGGTCCTATCTTCGACATTTTCTCATACCCTTCTACGAATTCAGACATAATCTTGAATATCGCCCAACTATCATTTGTTTTTATCTCGTTCCAATCTTTATTTGTCATTTTCTAAATTTTTGCAACCAACAATATAACGAATAAACAATACAAAGAATTGTTTTGTTGTGAATTAAAAAAGCCGACCCTGATTCCTCAAGATCGGCTCCCAACATTAAGATGAAGAAACGCTAATTAATACTTCTTTCTTTCTTAACATCGACCCAGCCTCCTTTAACTCTTGCATAAATAGAGTTATCGTACATTGCTTCAACCGAAATACCTGGCATATAAAACTTACCTAAATAACTCGAATTGAGCTGAACACGGAATGTTTTGGTTTTACCTTTTCCTAAATCGAAATAGGTGTAAATCCTATCATCTCTAATGTCCTGGTAGGTAAAATAAGATGATTTATTTGAATTATACATATCCATTCTAGAATTATGAATCTCCCATCCCGAAGGAACGATATGCACAAGAGCAAGCTCTCTTAAATACCCTCGAGTGCCTGGATTTGTCACTTTTATCTCAGCTACAAAATCGGTTCCTTGTGACATCTCCGTAATCGCAATTGGACGATCATCCATATCGAAATAGTTCACGGTGAGTGAGATATTCTTGGCTTGCTCAATCTCATTTCCAGCTAATGGCACACCTCGCGTAATTACACGAACATAGAGAATTCCTTTACCTGTGTTTTTGATGTTGACCTTCTTCGTCTTTCCTCCGAGATCAAAATTCACCATCGTCATTTCAGAGTCTCTTGAACCAGTTTGCCCATCAATGGTATAGGAGAACTTCATATTTTCCTCTGCCTTATTACTTCCAACGAACTTCGAAACCGCTAATAATGCGTAAGCTGTAGTCTGTGTGCTGTACCATGATTGTTGATTTAATCTATTGGCAAGAGCTCGTGCTAATTCGGCACCTTCTAATCGTTTATTCATTAGCACCAATGTTTCTAGAATCATAGCCTCATCTCGAACATTAGAGCCAAAATTGTATGACAGTTCTACATATTCTGGAACGGAGGTCACCTGGTTTTTAATCAACTTGTCCGCCACTTCTTTTTGGCCGGCAATTTTATAAGCTGCAGCTAGTCTCCACCTTGCTGGAAGAGATAAGTCAGCTCTCTCGCGAAGTCTATTCATCAAGCCTAACTCGGCCTTCCCAGCCAATGCTAAGGTAAATAGTCGATACGCTTGTGTTAAATCATCGTAACGTGGACCATCGGTTGTAGCATTCGCCTTGCTCCAGTTCTTTGCGTGTTTTTTCTGGAATTTTAACCAGTTTTTCTTTAAACTCTGAGGAACTACAAAACCTTTGTTTTCGGCCTCAATCATAAAGTGACCAGCATAATTTGTTCCCCATTCATTATCATAAGATCCACCTGGCCAGTAGGCAAAACCTCCAGAAGAAGTTTGGAATAGTTTTAATCGGTTAATTCCATTCATTACGTTTTGCTGTATCGCTAACTTTCTACTTTCCTCTAAATCCATCAAATTTGATAAATAAAGTTGAGGAAATACAGAAGAGGTAGTTTGCTCAATACAACCATGTGGATATCGAATCAAATAGTCTAATCTTCGTCCAAGATCAAGAGGAGGAAAATTAGAAACCTCAAGGTAGGCTTGATTGGTTCCTTTTATTCCGAAATACTCCATATCATAGCTGAACGACTCACCTCCATCCAGAACTTTTTCTTCAGTAATCACTTGTTCAGAATTTGGAGTTCTAACGTCAATTTCAAAATCGTACTTAGCTTTTTCATTTCCAGAAGTTGCAACAATTGAAACTTTACCGATTCCAGTTTCTTCTGCAACTTTTAGTTTGAAATTCACTAGCTTATCCCCTATCTCAGAGAATGTTAACGATTTCTTTGAACCACCCTGGATATCGAACATGTTATTCGTCGTGATAGAAATGGACACATTTTTCACATGTTTCTCCATAGCGAATACGTCAACAGGAAGGGTTACTTCTTCGCCTGGACCCACTACCCTTGGCAAAGTTCCAAGAACCATTAAAGGATTTCTTATTGCAACAGTTTTCTCAGTATTGCCATAAGCCCCGTTTTCACCCGTCACAACCATTACACGCACCGAACCAACATAATTCGGAATGTCAATCTTGTGAGAGTTTGTTGAACCATCGTATTCGAAAGGTCCTAAAAATCTAACCATTGGTTCAAAACGATTAGCCTTTGCCGCTTTTTTCCCAGAGCCATCTCCATCACCACCAATAGCCAATAGCTTATCAAGCTCATCTCCATAAGCACCGAGAACGTAATCGTACATATCCCAAGTCTTAACTCCAAGCGCCTCCTTAGCATTAAAATGATTCCAAGGATCAGGAGTTTTGAAATTGGTGAGATCCAATAATCCTTCATCAACAATAGCAATAGTATACGTCATAGGTTGTTTGTTCTTCTCACTGATCTTAATTGTCGTAGAAGTTTCTGGGCGTAGCACGTCTTTCATTGAAATCACAGGATATAAGTGAGATTTAGGATCCTCAACATATATTGGAACCACACCATACATCCTTATAGGCATATCATTAGTCGTATTTTGATACGGCTGAATTAGAGAAACATGCACAAAGACGTTCGGATCCATTTCATCTGTAGTGATAAACTCACAAGTAGTTTCACCTTTTGTTGTCTCCACCCAGAATTTATCAATGATTTTCGTTCCACTTTCTAAACTT
>JAKVAV010000085.1 GCA_022448105.1 Flavobacteriales bacterium
TAGTCAAAATATTTTCTGCTACTACTTTTTTCTGTTCAAAATCAGGGTACTTTTTATCAGTTTCGTTTTTACATGATACCCATAATAAACATATAAGAATGGTTTGAAATAATTCTCGTATTGTTATCATATTTCTTTAATTTTCGATTACTATGTATAACCAATTTCCAGAATATCGGCATAACATAATCCAACGATTGCCGGTTTTCCTTCGAATTTATTAATTTCTTTACGAATGTGTTTAAGGATCCGAGCGTTCTTTTTTGATTCAAGAGAAGTCATCAAGTCAAAAGGTTACAGCGAGGTATTCTCATGACCGTATTCAAGACATTGACCCAGAGCATTTGAAAGGTAGCGGTTAAAAACTTCTTGTTCTCCATGTGCCCTATTTTGAACTCTGAAGGTCTACATCTTGTATTCCATTTCGGAAGTCCAAACGAAGACAGTATACCTATGAAAAGTGTTACCTAGTTAATTCATATGACATCAGTAGCCGGTATTGAAGAGATAATTGCGATTAGTAAATCGGAATAACGTCTTTTCCTTTCTATTCGACAGTCCTCCAGAGTTAGTGCAGTTGAAAAATAACAAAGCCATCAAATCAGTTCTATCAGCAAGGGTATCTTACTTTTATAGCCCAGTCCGAACCCTTAAAATCACCTTTTCTCTCGATTGAACATAAGTCAGACTGAATTTTTACCTAAATCAGCTCTTTTTCCCGATTTAAGAACAACCAATAAAATCAATTACTTATCCGTCAATAAACGTTTATAAACGGATATAAACGACTATAAACGTTTAATTGACGACTAGTACAAATCACTCCCTCCATCTTTGCCCTGTCGATCGACAATAACCGCTCTCGGCAAAGCGCAAACCCAAGAGCACTTTTTAATAATCATAGGCATGAAGCCTGTCAAATACAGCCTGAAGCCTTAATCTAAAAGTTGAAGAAATGTACACATTAGTAAACAAAGTTCAGTTAATCGGAAGATTGGGAAATGCCCCAGAAATCAAGGAAACCAAAAATGGAAAGAAACTCGCGAAATTCTCTATCGCTACTGACGAAAGCTATCGCGATACAAAAGGTGAAAAAGTAGAGAATACTCAATGGCACAGAATCGTGGCCTGGGATCGAAATGCAGAAATCGCTGAGAAATTTTTGAAGAAAGGTCAACAGATCGCCGTAGATGGAAGACTAATAACTGGCTCCTACGAAGACAAAGAAGGTAACCGAAGATATACGGTCGATATCAACGTGAACGAATTTATGATGCTCGGTAATAAAAACCGCGACTAAACGAAAATTGGTGAGTTATAGAGCACTGAGTATTGAGAAAAGTCCTTCGTAGCATCAAGGCAAACATTCAAATCCAGATCCTCAAAACACAATACTCTAAAATCGCTCCCTAATGCCCAATACTATTTACTCTAAAAATACACAGTGAAAAGCTGAAAATAAAAGTTGAAGACATGAAAAATATGGTTAACAGAGTACAACTTATCGGAAGACTAGGAATGAATCCTGAAATGCGAAAATTCGATAACGGTTCAACGATGGCTCGAATGAGTCTCGCCACCGACGCCGGCCACAAAGACGCTAACGGCAACTACGTAAAAGACACTCACTGGCACACCCTTGTAGCCTGGGGAAAACTGGCAGAACTTAGCGAAAAGCTACTGGTCAAAGGAAACGAAGTAGCCATTACCGGAAAGCTCGTAAATCGCTCCTACGAAGACAAAGACGGAAAGAAGAGATACACCACCGAGGTGCAGCTCCTGGAGTTTATCAAAACCACGAAGAAATCGGCGTAAACCAAAACCGCTAACTAATAAAACCCGCCCTGAAGAATATCGGGGCGGGTTTTTTGTTTGGTTCTCACTCAAGCTCATTCGCTCAGACAAACTTTACTTAGGTTTGTGGAAACGATTGGATCCGACTTTGACTGCCCGCTTTATCTTTCTCTTTCTGTCTACAATAATCCTATTTGCGGAATGTGCTAACAAAGAGCCATTTAATCCAAACTTGAGTTTCATCCCTGCACCACAAAGCGTGATTTTAAAAAAGGCCGCTGCTTCAATTAAGGTCTCGAGTATTGCAATCGAGAGCAAACCTGATCTCTCAAAAATCACAAAACCCTTTGCCGATTTCTTGGAAGAACACACAACAATCGTTCAAGACGAAAATGCTGAGGTCTCTATCAAGTTTTTAATTGATTCTTCCAATGTCGCTGATAATGATCGGTATGTTCTCACTATTCAACCAAACTCAATTCAAATCAAATCGGGATCTAGGGAAGGAGTCTCTAGAGGAATTGCAAGCCTCGAACAACTGATTCTTCTCAACGAATTGAATGATGAATATTTCCTTCCACAAGTCACCATAAAGGATCAAGCTGCTTTTGAACATCGAGGCCTCCTACTCGATTGCTCCCGTCACTTCTTTGAAGTAGATGTGGTCAAGAAGTATATCGACCTTCTGGCATTTTACAAAATGAATGCGCTCCATTGGCACCTAACCGAGGATCAAGGCTGGAGAATAGAAATTGATAAGTATCCACTTTTGACCGAAGTCTCTGCATACCGAACAGAGCAAGACGGTTCCCGATACGGAGGTTTTTACACCAAAGACCAAATCAGAGACGTCGTGGCTTATGCCTCCGAAAGAAACATCACCATTATCCCAGAGATTGAAATGCCCGGTCATTCGCAAGCAGCTCTGGCAGCTTACCCCGAACTATCTTGCACCGGGGGTCCTATTAAGGTTGCCAATGACTGGGGAGTTTTCAAAGAGATCTATTGCGCTGGCAATGATTCGACTTTTGTATTTCTCGAAGA
>JAKVAV010000086.1 GCA_022448105.1 Flavobacteriales bacterium
AAACTTGCTCTTTTTCATAATTTCCAGCTTAAAGTTACTATACTTTTAAACTGTCCAAATTTTAGGGAAGCTTACATACATATCACATGAATTGATAACCCTTGACAATGGTCAAAAGATCAAAAATGCCAATCGAGCTGCAATAGAGAACATATTCAAAATTGCAAATCAAGTCTCTATAACGGTAAGAATATGTGCCAACAATGGTTGGAACGAAAACAAATTTACGATTATGGCTTATATCAAACGATGACCTTTACCAAGGTTCTGGAACCCCACTCCCACCTGCTTTTAACCTACCAAAACTTCTTCGTCCTTTTTAATTCTCATGTTCAGTAGCACAATGCGCTGATGCGTCACAAGTCATTGGAGTCAGTCATATGCAACCTAGAAGCTCAATATTTAGTCCTAGCCTAGGAAACATATGAAAATTCAAGGACCTCTTGTTAGTACCTGATTAGAATGAAAAATATTTTGCTGATTGTCTTAATTACCATGGCACGATATGGAATGGCGCAAGACTTATATGATGTAAACACGTTAAGAGAAATGACGATTCAGTTTTATGATCCAGATTATCATGAAACACTCATCGATTGGTTTAACGCTGAGAATGATAGCAGGTTGCTGGCTACCCTTGAAATGGATGGAGTTCTATATGACAGTGTAGCCGTTCGTTACAAAGGTAATATCTCGTTTATTTTAGCAGAGTTATCTGACACTCAAAAATACCCTCTAAATATTGATATGAATGAATACATTGAGGATCAGGATTTGATGGGATACACCAAATTGAAGCTGGGAAATATATATACAGACCCAACTTATGTGAGAGAGGCCATTGCGTACAGCATATATAGAAAATACACTGTTGCACCTAAAAGTAACTTGATCAGAGTAAACATCGGTGTCGTTGGACAAGAAGCCGTGTATCATGGCGTGTATTCAAACTCAGAATCCATCAATAAAGGGTTTCTAAAGGATCACTATGACTGGAAACACGGGCCATTGGTAAAATGCGACCCCAATCCGCAAGATGAAGAATTAGTTTGTGACAACAGCGGATTAGGAAATGGCATCGGTGGCGAACAAGTTGTAGCCTTACCTGATTTGGTATGGTACGGACCTGATAGCTGCCAGTACTATGCCAACTACGAAATGAAAAGAGACTATGGGTGGGAAGACCTGGTTGAATTCATTGATATCTTGAATAATGATGAAAATCAGCTTTACCATTACTTAAATATTGATCGAGTCTTGTGGCACATGGCTGTTTCTTCCGTTATATCAAATAGAGACACCTACTACGGTAAAAACATCAAGAATTATTACATGTACAGGCACAAAGACAGTTTGTGGCATGTCATGCCTTGGGATGTAAATGAATGTTTTGGCGGCATTATGGGAATAGACAATGGGGCGGCAGTCTATGATGTTCTGAAGTGGTTCGAACCCAATGAACCGAATCGCCCATTGGTGTGGAGAATACTAGAAAACGAACGTTACTTTAAGCAATATTTTGCCCATATCAGAACCGTTATTGAAGAAAACTACAGCGTAGACAATATAGCTAGTCAAGCTGTAGAAATTCAAGACTTAATTGAGCAATCAGTATTGGAAGAGCCATATAGCAGATTTCCAGTTGAAGGGTTACCGGATAATATTGAGAACGATATGACTTATCCGGAATTAGACTGGTTGGCGTCTTACGCTGGAATTGTTCCAACTATAAATACTCGTTTAGAATATTTAAATAGTCACCCTGAGGTTATCAAGGTTCCTCCAACTTTAATGAATACCACTCAGAGCATTGATGAGCCGGAAGAAGGGCAAGATGTATGGATTACCGCTGAAGTCACCAATGCCACTGAAGTAGACTTAATGATTACTACTCACGAGGAATATGCTTCCTTCTTTGAACCTTTTCAAATGTATGATGATGGTTTAAACAATGACGGTGATGCAGGTGATGGCATATTCGGGGCTTTGGTTCCTTTTCAAACTGAAGGCCAAAAAATTCAGTACTATGTGAGAGCACAAAACGAAGATGCTATGATACTGGAACCAAGAAGAGCAGAGTACGAGTTTTTTGAATACACAATTACAGCAACCGACCCAAGTACGAATGTTGAGGTTTCTAGCGAAATCAGTAATTTGTATAATGTCTACCCAAATCCAGCTAGAGGATTTGTGAACATCGCTGGTAACATAGAAATAGTGAAGTCAATCGAAATACATGACACGGCGGGTGATTTGGTCTATCAATCGTTCAACCCTTCGAGCAGACGAGTTTTCATTGGTGATATATCTAATGGACTGTACATTGTGTCCATTGCGACAGATGACGGAGTTGGATTCAGAAAATTGCTGATAAACAATAACTAACGCGTCTAGCATGGTTGACATGGCTTAGCAGCCTTCCAATCTTCAAAGTTAACTTTCTGAAGCACAATAATTGCAGCGAGTTTTGACGCTATTCGAGCTAGGAACCCTCGGAATGTCTTAATACAGTTCAGTGATAATCTGAACTGATCGGAAAGTTAAGAAAGCTGTACGCCAATCCACCTTCGCTTTCTACAACCATCAGAACTGAGACTGACATTGTCTATTTGATTCGAGTTGTTAGTACTTCGAGTTTGACCTCGTCTAAGACAAATAACTCAGTTTCCAACAGCTTATGGACACTTCCACAATATCCAAAAATGGTCTTCTCTCAATAATATTCATCGAGTGTGAGATCTGTAGATACCCCAAAAAACAGGACAGTAGGTTTAATTAGATAAATTTACTGAAATGACACGACGAAAGTTCACATCGAAG
>JAKVAV010000087.1 GCA_022448105.1 Flavobacteriales bacterium
ACAAACCGTTTCTTTTCAATGCAGTAAAAAAAACTCACACTCGCAATTGGAATCCCGTAAATGAAGGATTAGGTGGGCTTAATATAAAGTATGACCAGATTTCTTCCATGGCAGAGATGACAGATATTAATGTCTCAGCTATCCCTAACCACTTCGGTATTCTTTGGGACAACTTTCAAAGAGTGCGGCTCACTCAAATTAAAGCTCCTATCGTTGATGAACTTCCTCTAGGATATTTCAGTATGAAATACCCAGAGGATATTGTTGAAGAATTGGATGCACAATTTATCTTATACAAAGGTATAGAAGAGCATGTCCTTTGGGTATATTCAAAGAATCCCTTGTAATTCTTAAAAGCTACCATCAATGAAATAGATTTGGTTAGAATGACAAGGACCAATTGTTATTCTCAAAAACTAGTCATTTTTTAGAATGCCATCTTCATCGTTTCCTCCTTTGATGTAACTTCAAGTCTTTTCACCGAAACTGAGCTAGTGCAAAACTTCTGGATAGAACCCAACTCTGTAGAGTTAGAGACCATCATTGAGGAGTTGTCCAATGGTGTCCTTGAAGTTGATTCATCCTTCAAGGTATACATCTTTGGGTGAACTTCCTACAAAAAAGTGGACAAAAAGTTAAGCGGCATTTTGTGTTATTGATGATTTGTTAAACTCTTCGATGGTCAGATTATTGAGTGCAGAATGTCTTCTGTGGCGATTATACCAAGTTTCGATCCATTCAAATATAGATACCGCAGCGTCTTCTTTATCGTCGAATCGCTGCCTGTAAACGTGCTCTACTTTGAGCGTCTTAAAGAAGCTCTCAGCTACCGCATTGTCCCAACAGTTTCCCTTTCTGCTCATGCTCTGTGATACTTGAGGATAAGAGCTCAGCAGCTTTGTGAAATCGGCACAGGCATACTGCACACCTCGATCTGAGTGAAAGATCAGATCGTCTGACATACTTCTGTTCTTCACCGCCATTTTCCAAGCGGCTATAGATGTACTTGCTGCACTCAAGTCACTGCTTTGTGACCAGCCTATTACTTTTCGGTCATACAGATCTAAGATGGCGGTCAAATAGAGCCAACCCTTACCTGTTCGGATGTACGTTATATCTGATACCCAAACCTTCCCGGCCGCATTTGCTGAAAAGTTTCTGTTAAGCCAGTTTTCAGCTACTGCAAAGCTGTGTTCAGAATCGGTCGTTACGACATACTTTTTCTTATGTATTGCACGGATATTGTGCTTTTTCATCAATCTGGCCACTCTTGGTTTCGATGCTTTAAACCCTCGCGCCTTTAGCTCATCTGCGATTCTTGGACTGCCGTATGAAGCTCTACTAAGCTGATGTATGCGGCGTATCTCAAAAAGAAGTATGCGGTTTTCATGGTCCCGCCCAGAGGGAAGGTAATGCAGGCTTTTATAAAATGCACTCCTGCTTACTTTGAAGACTTTACACATCTTCCCAATCGGAAATTCCCTTCTGCAATCCTTCATGAATTG
Source organism: Flavobacteriales bacterium (assembly GCA_022448105.1). GTDB lineage: Bacteria > Bacteroidota > Bacteroidia > Flavobacteriales_D > Cryomorphaceae > JAKVAV01. The sequence continues at coordinate 1,506 of JAKVAV010000087.1, forward strand.
GTAGATTTCCGATCGCTCGCGGAGAAAATGCTCACGGCCTTTTTTAAGATGTCTCGCTCCATTTTTATGTCAGCCAGTTCTCTTTTCAGCCTTGCCAACTCTTTCTGCTCAGGAGTCAGTTGAGCTTTCCCATTCCCACCGAAAGCCAAATCGGCGTTATGCCTAACTTCTTTGCGCCACCTGTAGATCAGTTCCGCACCGATACCCAGTTCTCTGGCTACTTCTTGGGTGTTTCCTCTAACATTGCTCAGCTCAACAGCCTTTTGCTTGAACTCTTTTGTAAATACTCTTCTGGTCTTTGTCATTTTGTTAAGGTGTTTGTAAAGTTACCCTTAACTTAGTGTCTCGATAAATGTAGGAACTCCAGGGTATGGCAAGCACGTCTATTCTACTTACGATGATCTTGGTAAGACAGAAGGATTATCCTTGGTATACTCGTGTGTAATTGCCCCTTATTTTATAAATAGATTGCTCTCCCCTATTGTGGCATGTTACTGTGGTCTCATCAGGGTTGATGATAGAACCAAAGTCAAGGCTGTTATTGAAACGTTGAGTCATCTCTCTATGGCGGGGATGTTTGTTTTTCGCGACGAGGATGAAGCTGAAAATAATTTCATAGAGTACATGATCGCAAATAAAAGACAGGCTGCTCCTGAATGGTATCTCGTTAACAATAAGAACTATTTTGGGGTATTAATTGATTGCGATGATGTAGAGAGTGAGACAGGCTCTGTCGTTGTGGTGTGGCAAGGAGAGGATTCTCCAGAACAACTCAAAATCGTAAAAGAGCGATATGGGCGTTATTCTGATATCTCATAACAGGTTTAGATAGGGTTTGCCCAGGACACTGCCTAATCTTCATTATCTTTGAGAGTGAGAATAGAGTTGATATGAAGACATTGAAACGTACAATTAGCTTGCTCATCTTTTTGGGCATTTCTGTATCAAACAGTTTTTTGGTTGCCCAGGAAAATGGACTTGTAGAAAACAGATCTGGAAAGTATCATACAAAACCATTTTACCAGCCAAAAAACGATTGTGCTGACCCCGTTGTGGTAGATAGCTTTCCTAGTGGGCTTGAAAGAACTGCAGTTATAGCATTCGATGGAGAGCATATTTGGGTTACTGGAGGACAAACTTTTGTAATAAATAAGCTTTCGATAGTAGATGGTACAATTCTACACTCAATCCCTATTGAGTACAGTTTTGTAAATGGGCTGACCTTTGCAAATGGGCACCTTTGGCTAAATGACAGTGAAAACGATGTTATCCACAAGATTGACACGGCATCGGGCCAGTCTG
>JAKVAV010000088.1 GCA_022448105.1 Flavobacteriales bacterium
TTGAAGATAACCTCACAATCACTGCCTTTGCAAAGCCGACCCCTAATTTCAGCGTCAACCCAGAAGCAGTTTGTTTGGGAGAAGAAATGAACTTCACGGATCTCTCCGTTGAGGGCGACGGTACCATCATACAATGGATCTGGAATTTTGGTAATGGTGCTGGCAATTCTGGTCCAAACCCTTCATACACTTACCCGAACACGGGGATTTATAATGTGAGTCTAACGGTAAAGGACGATAACGAATGTAATGCTAACATACAGATAGAGGGAGCTGCAGTAGTTAGCGAAACTCCGAATATAAGTGTTTTAACTTCACCCAATCCACCCGCTGCTTGTGAGGCCCCTTTAACGGTAAGCTTTACTAATAATAGTTCATCAAATTCACCTTCGGGTGGAGGGCTAACGTACTCATGGACTTTTGGAGAAGGTACTACGAGTGATGCCGAAAACCCAGCTCCAGTAACTTATGATGAAAACGGTTTTTATACCGTCACAATTACGGGTACTGACAATGCAGGCTGTTCAGGCTCTCAAATCATCAATGTATCAGTTCAAGAACCGACGGCGGGTATTACCGCCATTGGTGCTGAAGATGGTGTAGTTTGCTCCGATGTTGAATTTATCGTGGAAGGCACCACAGGTGGAATCTTTAATTATGGCGATGGTAATGTTGGTTCCTCTCCGTCTCATACTTACACAAGCGCAGGCGAATACACGGTTACCTATTCAGTCAATGTCTCTGGATGTTCTGCTTCTGGTTCGACAACCTTCAACGTTGAGATACCAACGGCGACCATCGTGTCCACTCCGGGGTTTGGGTGTGAAATCCCAGCGGAGTTTTCTTACACTCTAGAAAGTGAGTTTGACATCACCGAACAAGAGTGGAGCTTTGCTGGGCAGAATGGAACAGAAACCAATCCTTTGAATAGCACGCTCGCCAATCCATCCACTGTTTTCACGTACGATGATGACAATGAATTTTCAATAAATGGCCTCAAATTATTGTTCACATCAGCCACATTCGTCACAGATAATGGCTGCGTGGGAACAGCCTCAACTAATGTTGATACCGTAGCGCTCCCAAATGCACTAGCCTATGTGGATATCGATCAGGGATGTGCGCCACTAGATGTTTCTTTTACTAATGAAAGTAGTTATCTATTTCCTGAAAATTTGGTCAATGCAGTATGGCATTTTGGTGATGGGAATACGGCCGAGACGGGACCAGATGAAGACATTCAATACACCTACACCTCTACTGGAGAGTTTGAAGCCTTTGTTGTTGTAACAACAACTGAAGGGTGTATTGACACCTCATTCTTTCACGACATCATGGTTGGAGAGGAGATTATTCCATCTTTCACCATTAGCCCAGATGATATCTGTAGGGATGACTCGGTGACCTTGACAAATACCTCAGCGGATATAGATTTGATAGATGCCTATTCCTACTCAGCTGACTTAAATACGCTATCATCTTGCAGCGACGAAGAGAATCCCACCTTTGCCTTCAATGATTTTGCCGGTACGGCTGAAATCACTCAGTTTGTTGAGTATAACGGCTGTATTTCTTCTAGCACACAGAGCGTGGATGTGGCTGGACCAGTTGGAAAAATCCACTACACCTGCGATTGTTCGACTCCCTTCGAATATACATTTACATTATTCGATCAAAATGGAAATTTACAAGTGTATGATGCAGATTCTTGGACCTGGGATTTTGGTGACGGAACCACTATCGAGAATTCTACAGAAACCGAGGTTACGCACACTTACGCTGAAACTGGCGATTATGAGGCTGCACTCACTACCTTCAACGATGCAACTGGATGTGATCCTCACACCAGCACAGTTTTAATAAAAGTTAGAGATCTAAAAGCATCTCTTCAATTTGACACCCTAGCGTGTGCTGGAACTACGGTTTCCTTCTCTGCGGTTGATCTTCAAGACGTGGCAAGTAATAATGGCGGATGTTATAGAAACTATCTCTGGGATTTTGGAGATAACACCAGACCAGTCAAAACCCTTGGAGCAAACGAGGAACATGTATTCCAAAATGGTGGGGACTATACGGTAAGCTTAAGTGTAAAAGATGATAATGAATGTGTCATTACTACTGTGAGAGAGATCAGCATTTTTGGTATTCAAGCATCCTACGAAGCTGATACTCTTGTTGGATGCTTGCCATTGGAGGTGAATTTTACTGACCTGAGCACAGCAGATACCACAATAGTGTCTTGGAATTGGGATTTTGACATCAATGGTAACTTCAGTGATGAACAAAATCCAACCTTTACATTTGAGGAGGCAGAGTTTGTCGGTGCAAACCCTCAAGTTTATGATATTGTGCTCACCGTTACGGATGCACTTGGATGCACCGATGTAGTCAACACTCTGAACATCACCCCACAAGTACCAAATCCTGCTTTCTTTGCGAGTAGTTCAACCGATATTTGTGTTGGAGAAGATGTTTCCTTTCAACCAGCAAATAATCTCGCGACAAATACATACAACTGGGATTACGGCAACGGAAGCACCTCTGAAGGTGCACTAGGAAATACCATATACAACGAGCCTGGCCAATATTCTGTGTTCCTATCGGTCACCGACAATTTGGGCTTTTTTAATGAGGATAGCTTGATTGCAGTTGTTGATGTACAAGCTTTTCCAATACCCGAAATTGCTAGCATAGT
>JAKVAV010000089.1 GCA_022448105.1 Flavobacteriales bacterium
GAAGCATTTTTTTGTTCTTGTTCATTTGATAGTGAATACGACCATCTCGAATCTCTCCCCATTTAATCTTCAATACATCTGATACTCTCATTCCAGCTAGATAATAGCTGAACAGCCATGCGTTTCTAGCATTGTTTTGGTGATGATTGGCTGAAAGTTCCATAAAGCTCTCCATCTCTTTCTGAAATGCGGGTGTAGGGTTCTCCATTATCTCCTGATTGAACATTGGGTGCTCCCACAACTCCTCCTGTTCCGAATTCGCTATAACTCCCCTCTTCGTCCATATCAAGGTCATAGATGCTCATAAATAGCCCCATCTGACGAGAGGTTAAGAAATTTTGAGAGATCAGATTCGGATAGATGATTGCATACCTTCTACAATCATTACCCATTGGGAGGATGAGTCTCTCGTTGTAACCATTTAACGGTCTATCCTGTGTTCCAAATGTAGCCTCTACCACACCATAGCCATTTGCGTCGTGAAGAAACTCATCAACCATAAATAAAATGATCTCTCCATTCGCATCTGAGTACGCGGCGTGTGAATTCGTTGCGCGATCACCGAAATAGGACTCCCTGGGATCTGTTTCTCCAGGATCTGGAATGGGGAGACTTGTTACCGGATCGGTAGAAGAATTATAGGTTTCCAAAGGCAGCGTCCAATTCAAATTTTGGCCATAAGAAATTAGAGCTACAACAATTGCCGCAATCGTCAATAATTTGTTTTTCATGTCAATTAAAGTTTTAGTCAAGTTGTGAGACAACTTGCTTATCATTTTCGATTGGGGTGAAATTAATCACTATTTTTTGTAGTGATAGGGAGATTCTTCACAAGAAATTTTTATAATAATGATAAGAAAAACTTACAGTTAATATGAAGCGCTTATTGACATTGGCGTTCGTGACAATGGGCTTATCCGTCTTTTCGCAAAACCTCTTTCTAGAAGATTGTTTTGTGGGTGGTGTTACTACTGGTGGTGCAAATACATTGGGAGGTGTAGAAGGATCTGTTTGTGAGATTAAATGGGAGGAAGACTATACTCTCAGATCAGCTCATGCTATAACCTACAGATTAGGATATCCATTGCCCCATCAAATTACGATAAATGGGCAAGCAATTATACGTGATTTTGAAAGCCAGTTTGGTGACGAAATTGAGAAGCAAAACCCAGCGGCTGAAGCTTTTGCTGTTCATATTTTGGATTTGACAGATGAAATCGCAATTGATAATGAACTTTTGATTGTTGATTTGCCAGTACAGCCTATTTTAGGGAATATTCCAAACGAAGGATACTGGGGAGTTCATGTGGTTGTAACTTATGAATCTCCTACGATACAAGAACCTGTTTGTTTGAGAATTTATTCCGCTAATCAGACCCAAGAAGCTCCTCAGGTTTATTCCCTTGATACGCCCAATTATTTTATGGACAGCCCTGTGTTGTTGTCAATATACGCTGATCGTTTATCAGAATCATCATCGGACCGCTCCCGCGTTATTCTTAATACAAGTAGTGTGGGTGATATTTGGACAACGGATTTATTTACTGGTGCTTCAACAGGGGTACAAGGAACCTTTTACTATGAAAATGGAGTGGCTCAAGGACTTAATGGTGACTCTGCGAACAATCAAATGTTCCAAAATGACGGTATAGCAATTGTGAATGATTTTTTCATTGATAATGTTGAACAGACTCTGGAATTATTCCAAGTAGAGCCAAATCCCAATCTTGGTAATAACATACATGCTGCATTTCTTCTAGTATATACCCCAGAATGTGAAGTCAGTACCTCAGAAATTCCTCGATCCTACTCCTTTTGCCGTGGCGACACCGTGCAACTTGAATCGCCAACAGGCTTTGATACTTTTTTATGGAGCGATGCCGACGGGTTGAGCGACCCTACCGCGGCTAATCCGCTTTGCTTTGCCGATACATCCCGATGGTACACACTCACCGCATCAGCCAGTGATGGAGGTTTTTGCGATCAAACCATTCCTGTCTTTGTAGAGGTGTATGATATTCCAAAACCAAGGCAAATAATTACCAGAGCCTCGGTATGTCCTGCAAATACAGGAGTAATAGAGGCGATTGACACACCCGGCGACCAACCAATAACGTATAGTCTCGGTGGTGTTGAGAACACCAATGGAGTTTTTGAAGATCTCGCTCCTGGCGAGTATGATTTGAGTGTGGCTACGGCCACTGGATGCACTTTTACTACAAGTCGAGTAGTAGGTCTTGATCAAATTCATGAGGCCAGCTTCACTGCTAGCCCAGAAACCGGTTATACACCGCTAGAGGTGTTTTTTACCAATACCAGTACTCAGGCTACTGATTATCAATGGGAGGTGGATGGAATACCCTTTAGCAATAGCGAGAATTTTCTTCAAACATTTGCAGATTCAGGGAGTTACGAGGTAAGCCTGATCGCTTTTCGCTTGGAAGAG
>JAKVAV010000009.1 GCA_022448105.1 Flavobacteriales bacterium
TGAGGATTTGTATGTATTAATATATGAATAGTAGCTAATTCGTACAGCACTTTAACATTAAGCTACTTCACTTGTTAGATACATAAAGCCAGAAACAAATGCAGAAGACTCAGCTCGCCTTATTTCCATTGCAATTGTTTCTTCTTCCTGGAGAGACAACCAAACTGCATATTTTCGAGGAACGCTACCGCCAACTGTTGACGGATTGTGAAGAGATTGATATCACATTTGGCATTCCTTTTACGGAAAATGGCACGATAGCAGGTTACGGCAGCATTGTTCAGTTGAAACAAGTTTTGATACGTCACAAAAATGGCTCTGCCGATATCGAAATAGAGTCAATAGGTGTGTTTGAAGTAAATCGATTCTTTCTGAGGATGGGTGAAAAGCTTTACCCCGGAGGAGATGTAACTATTCTCGACCATATCGAATCTTCGCTCGTGAGCAAGGAATTGTTCTCGAAATTTAAGGCTTACATGTTGGACTCCAATAGGTCATTAGGTCCCGAATCCTTTTCAGCCAATTTAAATCTCATCGACCTCGCAAGGTTGCTAAATTTGGATGACGATAGGAAGATCGAATTCTTAAAGATTGCTACTACCAAGCAAAAGGAAAGATTTTTAGCGGACGAGATCGGGATACGCAACCTTCTTTTGAAACAAAGTAGGAGCATTGAGCAGAATATCTTCTTAAACTGAACTTCTTAAAATTCTTATTGTTATTTTCGAAGTTGAAAATTTGTGAAGCATGTTTGATAAAGTGAATTTGGAAAAAGCGCTCATTAAGGAGCGCAACGTGAAGAAAGAGAGAAACGGCAACGAAATTTTAGATCAGTTTAAAGAATTGTTCAGAACTGAATGGGAGAATGACCAAAGAATTCTTTCAACGATACATGAAGGTGTTGTCTCTCGTAGGCTCCCTTTACCCGGTGCTCTTGACGAAGAGAAAATATACGATATAGATGCAATTCGAAGTCTTTGTATCAAATACCGCTTAAGGTTTCTAAGCACCAATCAGTTTTCAGGTAAGATTCCACGCGAAGCTTTCACTAAAATCAAGAAAACAGAAAACAAATTAGGTCAGACCTTGGATGCGTTTATGATCGCTGCGCCTGCATCAGTCTTCAAGCTGGAAGACGCAAATAAAGATCCTTTGCTCTTTGCCCCGCTTGAAGATGGAAGATTCTACTTGCTACACCAATGGGGTTCTGACATGTCGTGGTACAGAAGAATTATCAACTGGCCTTTAACCTCGCCTCTCACCTTGATTTCTACCATCTTGGCATTGAGTTTGTTCCTAACGCTCGTTATACCTACCCACTGGCTTTCTACGGACGGTAGCTTTTTCAACTTTATGAGGCTATTTGCACTAGGTTGGAATGTCATCTTTTCACTAGGTGTTTCTTCTTATTTCTGGTTTGCGTCACATGGCAAATTCAGTATACATGCCTGGAATTCCAAGACTTTCAACTAAGAAGGAATTAGTCTGATTGTAAAATCCATTGCAAGTTTTGAAGAAGTCTACTTGACTTTTCCTCATCTTTTTGGTTTCTTTGATATGCGTTAATAACCAATTAGCCAAAAACAACCACTAAGATGACTACTATTTTCAAAAAAACAGTAGACAGCATTTACACTTTTCTCTTAGCTGATGCTGCTGGAGAATTCACCGCCTCTCCTGGCTATAAAGCTTGCTTCGTTCTTTTATCGATTGCCATGTTGGCATTAGCAACTTATGCGTTTGTGTTTATGCAGTCGTGATTAAATTCATTCTTCTAAGTTGCGCCGAAGTATTAACTTCGGCTACTAAACTTGGATTTATTGGACACTAATTACATCCTCATTTTCTTGAGTTTGGTCGTGGTGTTTTCATACACCTTTGACCTAATCGCCAAAAAAACAAAGATTCCTTCGGTTATCTTCCTTTTTGGGACTGGATTAGGTATTCAATATACCCTGAAATACTTGGGTATCGAAATACCCAATGTCTCACAGTTTCTGCCGGTTATCGGCACAGTGGGTCTAGTATTAATTGTTCTTGAAGGAGCACTAGAATTGCGCTTCGAAAAAGATAAGTTGGCACTCATCAGAACTACTTTAGGCTCGTCTTTCTTTATATTGGTTTTCACCGCTCTAATTTTAACTTTCCTATTTAGGTATATGACCCATCTGCCCTTTCAGATATGCCTATTAAACTCCATTCCTCTCGCAATAATTAGTAGCGCAATCGCCATTCCATCCGTGAGTGATTTATCAAAGAAGAAAAAAGAATTTGTTATTTACGACTCGAGTTTCTCAGATATCCTGGGAATCATGTTCTTCTATTTTGCCAAGCAAAATGAGACCTACGATTTTGGTGCCTATTTCAATTTGGGAAAGGACATAGTAATTACGCTGCTCATCGCAGTTGCGATCTCAGTGATTTTTTTGTTTTTGATTAAGAGAATCACCCACCACATTAAATTTTTCCTGATCCTAGCCCTCCTTCTGCTGGTATACGCGATTGGCAAAAAGTTTCACCTCTCCTCACTAATCGTCGTATTATTCCTTGGGCTATTTTTAAACAACGCTGAAATAATACCTATTAAAAAATTTAAAGAACTTTTTCTCTACGAAAAGCTGCGTAGTGACTTAGATCAATTCCTGCTGCTAACGGCGGAAAGTGCATTTATTATAAGAACATTTTTCTTCCTCATATTTGGGTACATAATGGACATTTACTCACTTTTAAATTGGACCGTACTAATGAATGGAGCCATTGCGGTTATAGTAATTTACGGGGTTAGGGCTCTCTATTTACGATATGTGGCTAAGACAGATGTGCTACCTGAAGTATATATAGCTCCTCGAGGGCTAATCAGCATCCTTCTATTTTTTGATATTCCCAAGAGCATGAAGCTTAATGATACTGCTGATGGGCTGCTCCTCTTTGTTATTCTTGCCACAAGTGTTATCATGACGTTTGGCTTGTTGCGCACAAAGAAAGAAGAGGAAACTGAAGAGAGTTATGAGCTGATCAATAATCCAGTCGGCGCACCAAAACCAGCATTGGGAGGAGCCTCAGAAAGTGAATCCGAGTCCTAAACCCAATTGAAATCTCGTCATTGTAATCCCACCATCTAGCTGATTGTAAATTGATTCGATGGCCAATTCGACATCTCTTGGCATTTTATTTGACGGGGTAATTTGATAGGAACTTAAATTAAATCCTTTTAATAAGGCGGAGATTGGTAGGTAAAAACCCTCGCCCAAGTTTAATTGAAAACTAGCTGAAATGTGACCTCCAATACCCGTTGAGGAAAGGCGATACTCGTTAATAAAACTTCCTCGGTCCTCTAAAGACAGAAAGCCCATACCTAGGTCAATTTGAAAATTGAAATTTGTATCGGAACTTTTATTCCTAAATGCCAAATTGAGTCCAAAATAATTCACTTGTCGATCGTGATCAAGTGGGCCCGAATAGACAGTGCTATCAGGGGACAGGGGATCGGGAACTGTGACGAGAGCAATTGCCAAATCAGTGTTGTTTTGATATCTAGAAGTTGAATAGAGAAAGCCCACACCCAAATCTTCATTAACCAAATAATTAGCGTGTATATCGAGAAAAGGTCCAGACCTTAGATCTCTGTAAACCTCCTCTATAAGCTCTGCCAATTGAGTATTTAGAGCCGATGTATTGTATATATCGTCTTCATTTAGCATCCATGAATATCCGCCTTGAGCAGAAATCTGAATCACCTCTCTTAATTTGCTAGGCTGCTTCTCCTTCGGCTTTCGGCTATTGGACATATCCCCGCCATAAATAATTTCCGCTACTTCTTTTAATGAAATAATCTCAGTTTGTCCTTTTCTCGTGTGGATGGTTCTGTAGTAGACGAATCTTTGATCCTTTTCATCAACCTTTGCGGCTATGGTATCTCCATATATTCTAATGATGAAATCCTGCGAATTGACCTCTCCCGCGATGACAGAGATAAAGACAAGAACGAATGAAATTCGACATACCACAAAAACAAATATATACTTTGCTTTGAACGTCTATCCACATGGCAGCCAACATTATTCTTCCTAATACCGTTTTAGTAGAGTGAAAATTCTTCTCACTGGCGCGAATGGTTATATTGGTATGAGGCTGCTTCCTCTTCTCCTCGAGCAAGGTCATTTCATTTATTGCAGTGTAAGAGACCGGGCGAGAATACCGCTAGAAACATTTAAAAGTCAGAAAATTGAAGTCATTGAAGCTGATTTTCTCGATAGGAAAAGCTTAGGGAATTTGCCTAAAGAGATTGATGCCGCCTATTATCTCATCCATTCGATGAGTGATAAACACGGAGATTTTTCTGACATGGAATCGAATTCAGCTAAGAATTTTGTCAGCTATCTCGACAGAACGAGCTGTAAGAGGCTGGTCTACCTCAGCGGAATTGTCAATGATCCTGAGCTTTCTGAACATTTAAAGAGCAGACTGCTCGTGGAAGAAATCTTAAAAAAAGCTCAAGCCACTCATACGGTTCTCCGGGCTGGAATTATCGTTGGAAGTGGATCTGCCAGTTTTGAGATTATAAGAGATTTGGTAGAAAAACTGCCAGTAATGATTGCTCCAAAATGGTTGAATACTAAGTGCCAACCTATCGCTATCAGGAATGTCATTAATTACCTCAGTGGAGTAATTGAAAAATCAGAGACTGAAAATAAGGTTTACGACATTGGCGGGCCTGAAGTATTGACTTACAGGGAAATGCTTCTACAATATGCCGAGGTACGCGGGTTGATAAGATATATCCACACCGTACCGGTATTGTCTCCAAGACTTTCTTCACTTTGGTTGTATTTCGTTACAGCTACGAGCTATAATCTCGCAAGAAATCTAGTAGATAGTATGAAAGTGGACGTAGTGGCAAAAGATCGAAGACTTCGCGAGATAATTTTGGTTGAGCGGATTACCTATAAAGAAGCTGTCGCTCTTGCCTTTCAAAAAATCGAGCAGAACCTTGTGCTTTCGAGTTGGAAAGATGCAGTCGTTACTAGCGGAAGCAGCGTATCAAATACGGAAGATTTTATCAAAGTTCCCTCTCATGGATGCTTCAAGGATAAGAAAGTGAGGCAATTTGAACGTCCTTCTAGAGAAGTCTTGGAAAACATCTGGAGAATTGGTGGGGACCAAGGCTGGTATTACGGAACCATACTCTGGAAAATACGCGGTTATCTCGACAAGATCTTTGGAGGAATAGGCTTAAGGCGAGGGCGAAGAAGCCCCACTGAGATATATCCCGGAGATGCACTCGACTTCTGGAGAGTTATTATTGCCTCAAAAGAAAAAAGTAGGCTACTACTTTTTGCAGAGATGAAGCTCCCTGGCGAAGCTTGGTTAGAATTTCAAATTTTTCATCAAAAAGGCAACAAGTATATCCGGCAAACCGCGACTTTTAGACCCAGAGGCTTATTGGGAAGGCTCTACTGGTATGCCGTTTGGCCATTTCACATCTTTGTATTTAACGGAATGATCAATAGACTAGTGTCTCATAAGGCCTAAAGAATGAGAGCAAAAAAAACCCAGAATTACTTCTGGGCCTTTTGTTATCTTAAAATAGTAATTATTCACCAATCACTTCAAACTTTACCGTCTGCTTAATGTCTTTGTGAAGAGTTACTTCGGCCTCGTAGGTTCCAACCTCTTTAATTGGCTCGTTTTTGATCGCGATATTTTTGCGATCAATTGAGTGACCCATTTCTTTGAGCGCATCAGCAAGCTGGATAGTATTGACGGACCCGAAGATCTTTCCATTCTCTCCTACTTTTGCGCCTATCTTAATGGTCTCTTTAGCCAATTTTTCTGCCATGTCATTGGCCTCTTTTTGGATCTTTTCCTCTTTATGCGCTCTCTGACGGACGGTTTCCTCCAATATTTTCTTTTGAGAAACCGTTGCAAAAACCGCTAGGCCTCGTGGAATGAGATAGTTCCTTGCGTATCCTGGCTTTACATCAACCATTTCATCTCGGTAGCCGAGGTTCTCAACGTCTTTTTTCAATATCACTTCCATGATCTAGTTTTTTAGAAGGTCAGCAACATAAGGAAGGAGAGCGAGGTGACGTGCTCTTTTGATCGCTTGAGCCACCCTTCTCTGGTATTTCATCGAAGTACCAGTTACCCTACGAGGAAGAATTTTTCCCTGCTCATTCACTAATTTCAAAAGAAAATTAGGGTCTTTATAATCGATGAATTTGATTCTCTTTTTTCTGAATCGACAGTACTTTTCTTTCTTCGTGTCGATACTTATTGGAGTAAGATATCTTATTTCAGATTTATCAGCCATGTCTTTTCTTTTTAAGCTTTAGCCTTTTCTTTTGATTTTTTTCTTCTTTTCTCGGCGTACTCGATAGCATGTTTATCCATCTTAACCGTGAGGAATCTAATGATTCTCTCATCTCTTCTGAACGCCAATTCCAGATCGGCTATCACGGTGCCTTCGGATTCGAACTCTATCAGATGGTAAAAGCCCGTTGATTTTTTCTGAATGGGATAGGCTAACTTTCGTAAACCCCAATCTTCTTCATGGTGTGTTTTTGCGCCACCATCTTTCAGAAGACCTTTGAACTTCGCAACCGCTTCCTTTGCCTGATCTTCAGACAAAACGGGAGTCAAAATGAAAACGGTTTCATAACGATTCGTCATAACTTCCTGTTAGATTAATAAATAACTGTTTTAAAAAGGAGTGCAAAGGTAGTAAAAAACACAACTGGCACAAGGCTTTGACCACCCTAGAAAATATGGAATAATCAATGCATCCAAATCCTCACTATTTCAATAGAGCATTCGAAGTTCTTTTATCTTTGCCATTCAGCCAAAAGTTGAATGGAAGATTTCATTGTTTCTGCCAGAAAGTACCGCCCGAGCACCTTCGACTCAGTAGTAGGTCAAGAAAGTATTACGCAAACGCTGCTCAAGGCAATTGAAAACAATCATTTGGCACAAGCTTTCTTGTTTAATGGTCCACGCGGAGTAGGAAAAACAACTTGTGCCAGAATTTTAGCCCGTGAGGTGAATCACTTTCATTCAGGGGGCATGGACGAAGGACAAGACTTTTCATTCAATATTTTTGAACTTGATGCAGCCTCAAACAATAGTGTAGAAGACATTCGAAGTCTGATAGATCAGGTTCGAATACCACCGCAAATAGGGAAGTATAAGGTCTACATCATAGATGAGGTACACATGCTCTCTAAGGCTGCTTTTAATGCTTTCCTCAAAACTTTGGAAGAACCGCCACCGTACGCAATTTTCATATTGGCCACCACGGAGAAACACAAAGTACTTCCAACAATTATTTCACGGTGCCAGGTATTCGATTTCAATAGAATTCAAATTAGTTCCATGGTTAATCATCTGGGACAAATTGCCACAAAAGAGGGAATCGATTTTGAAGAAAGTGCACTTCACGTAGTCGCTGAGAAAGCCGATGGCGCATTAAGAGATGCCTTGTCGATTTTTGATCAAATGGTCAGCTTTTCAGGAAATAGAGTCACCTACGAAGATGTTATAAACAACCTCAACATTCTGGACTACGACTATTATTTCGCGCTTTGCAATGCATTCTTGAATTGCGATACAGAAACTGCTCTGATCACCTTCAATCAGATTCTCAACAAAGGATTTGACGGTCACAACTTCATCAATGGTCTTGCAAATCATATCCGGAATGTGTTAATGTGCGTTTCGCCGAAGACTATTAACATCTTAGAAGTAAGTGAAACCATCAAGAAGAAATACTTAGAAGAGGCTCCAAAGTTTCAAACTGATCATTTGGTGGTGAGTCTTGAAATTTTAGGCAAAGCAGACTTGGATTATAAAATCAGCCGAAACCAAAGACTACTCGTCGAAGTACTTCTGCTTAAACTATGCTCGGTATTCAGTTTAGGCGAAAAAAAAAACACCACTGACAAAACAGAAATAGCCACGGCTAAACCAAACAGCAAGGTTGAAAACGCTGCGGAAATAAAAATACCAGAAATTAGAGAGGTCCCATCCAATGGGCCTTCGGAAACTTCGGCGCCAAAAGCAGCAGAAGTGCCAGAACAACCTGTCAAAGAAGTCATGCTCCAGAATGATATGGATCCAGCTTCGAAAAATGATTTAACCCAAGAGTCCGACGCATCTTCTACAGTCAAGATTGAACCCGCAGTCGAAGCTCCACATTCAGCCATAGCGGAAACAAAAGTTAAAAAGCTGCCAAAACCTTCATTTAGCTCGAAGCTTGGTTCAAGCAAACTTGGAGGCATTCCATCCCTCTCGGCAATGAAGGCAAAAATGAAGTCCGAAGAAGGACATAAGACTGGAAATAAGGAGGATGAGATAGAAAACTTTGAAGGAAAACCAACTGATCCTTTCAATCTTAATGACCTTTGGGCGGCATGGAAAGAATATGCCGCTAAAATCAAAGAACAGGACAAACAGAGTTACTATGTGACCTTAACAAAGCATGATCCTATTATGCTAGAGGAAAATCAAATCCAGTTTTTGGTTGACAATCATGTTCAGGTGAGTGATATAGACCAAGACAGAAGCAATCTCATGGAGTTTCTCAGAGAGGCACTGAATAACTGGAAAATCCAACTAAAGGTGGTGATCGATGAAGCAGAGAAAAAAGACGGTGACAGCCTCTATGACCCAGCAGACAAATTCAAAGCCATGGCAGAAAAGAATCCACTCTTAAAAGATTTCAAAGATCGATTTGATCTAGACATCGAGCACGATCTTTAAAAATCGCTAGAATTAGTGACTGTATCTATGCAGTCCTTTTGGCTATCTTCGCGTCGAATAAAAATTAGATAACCAATGTCCAATACCCGCTTCATTATTACCCTATTCATTTCCTTCTTTTTTGCTACGTCTCAAGCGCAAGAAGTTGTCGATAAGACTCAAGAAAAAGCAAAAGAAAAGACAGAACAAAGACTTGATCAGAGAATTGACCAAGGCATAGACAGCGGACTCGATGCCATAGAAGGTCTTTTCTCAAAAAAGAAGAAGAACAAGAAATCGAAAGAGGTTGAAGCAGCACCTGAAGAAGTTGAAGAAGCATCAGATAGCAATGACCAGGGTACCGCGGCAATGATGAAAATGTTTGGTAATTCAAATGTCGAGGTGAAAGATTCTTATGACTTCGATATGAGGTTTGTAATATTAATGGAGGAGTTTGATAAAAAAAATAATCTCAAAGAATCTAATGAAATGGCTTACTTGGGCAAAGAGGGAGCCACCATTATGGGAATTGAAGTAGAACAGGAAGGCATTCAGACTCAAATGGTATATGACTTGAACAGCTATGAAGTCTTAACGCTAATGCAAACTGGAGGGCAAAAAATTGGGACAACGATGGCCATTGATAAAAATCAAATTGATCAAATAACCAGCGAAGGTGAGTCTTCCCAAAAAACCCTGCTAGCAGAAATGCCTGGATTTAAAAAAACAGGAAATTCAAAAGAAATTTCCGGCTACAGCTGTGATGAATACATCGTGGAAACAAAAGAAGAGATGGACGAGAAAATCACCTACTGGATTACAGATGAGGCTGATGCAGACTGGGTTACTGGAATGGCAGGCATGTCTGGAATGAACCAAAATATGCCATCTGTTTATTCAGGAAGCGGATACCCAGAAGATGGATCAATTATTCAGATAGTAACAGAGGAAAAAGGAGGAGAATCGTACGTTTTAACCGTTAAAGAGATTCAAACCAATCAAAATATTTCTATCAGCACAAAAGGCTATACCTTTATGAACATGCCAGGGCAATAATGAGGATTGCCTAATAAGCTGATACCTGCTATTCAGATAAGTCTTAAAGAAATAAACAGACTGGCCATCCCCGCCATTTTGATGGGGATTTCGGAGCCAGTTATTGCCCTTATCGATACTGCCCTTATCGGCAAATTGGGAACACAACAGCTTGCTGCAGTAGGCATAGCGAGTAGCTTCTATCTACTCGTAGTTTGGATTTTATCTCAAACCCTAACCGCTATTTCGGCAATAGTGAGCAAACGATACGGAATTGACAAACTTGAAGAAATCAATTCATTGATTCCTCAAGCCATTGTATCAAACACCCTTCTTGGCCTCGGATTCTTACTGTTGACGAATCTCTTTATTGAAGAGATCTTCGGTTTTTACAATGCTCATGGCCAGATTTTGGAGTACTGTATTGAATACTATAGTGTTCGTTCCATTGGCTTTCCTTTCACATTGGTTACCATGCTCATGTTTGGTGTATTTCGTGGATTGCAAAATACTTCCTGGGCAATGACTGTCGCCATTTCAGGGGCAGTTATCAATCTAGTCTTTGACTATGCACTCATTTTTGGGGTGGGACCACTTATCGAACCATTGGGACTGAAAGGTGCAGCGTGGGCGAGCTTGATCGCGCAGATATCAATGTTTGTCCTCTCTATCATCTTTTTGATCAAACGAACTCCCTTTAATTTAAGACTACGACTTCCTCTAAATCCTGAATATAGACAGCTCGCAGGAATGAGTCTTGATCTATTCATCAGGACTATCATGCTAAATCTTACATTTTATCTGGCTACCAGATATGCAACAAGTTATGGGGATGAAGTAATTGCTGCTCACACCATCGCTCTGAATATTTGGTTGTTTTCCTCATTTTTTATTGATGGCTACGCTCATGCGGGAAATGCTATTGGCGGAAAATTACTTGGCGAACAAAAGCTAAAAACACTATTTCATCTCGGAAAGAAGATAAACAGGATCGCCATCATGATTGGAGTCGGTTTAGCTGTAATTTATGGCATTGGATACTTCCAAATTGGGTCAATATTTACTCAAGATACAGCTGTACTCGATCAGTTTCAATCTGTTTTTTGGTTGGTAATATTGATGCAACCAATAAATGCATCGGGTTTTGCTTATGACGGGCTATACAAGGGGTTAGGTGAAACTAAATTATTGCGCAACCTTCTTATCGGGGCTACGCTCTTAGGCTTTACACCCGCAATATTGGGCTTTAATCACTTTTCACCTGGACTTTTAGGTATTTGGATTGCTTTCTTGGTTTGGATGCTAATCAGATCCTATTGGTTGGTATGGGACTTCCGCCAAAGATATGGCAGCGATATCAGATAAACCTAAAAATCCCGTTAGCCTCTTTTAAGCCTAGGTGAATATCTTCATCACACCTATATAATGACAGATAGCTCCTCCCAAAACGAACAAATGCCAAATGGCGTGATGGAAAGGGATTTTCTTAACGAGATAGAAGATGACTCCAACCGTATAAGAAGCTCCTCCAACAGCTATCCAAAAGAACTCTTCGCTGGGTAGATTTTCCTTGAATGACTCAGGAGAAAAAACGACCATCCATCCCATTGCCAAATAAACGAGTGTGGAAACTAGACGGTACTTCCCTGTAAAAAACACCTTAAATATGGTTCCAAATAAGGCTAACCCCCAAAGGATATAGAGCATCATCTTCGCATCTCCACTATCGGCAAAGGCCAAGAGAAATGGTGTATATGTTCCCGCAATGAGATAGTAAATGCTGATATGATCCCAGATTTTCATAATCCGCCGCTTGCGTGGCTCCTTTTGCGCGTGATAGAGGGTGGAAAAACCAAAGACCATCAAAAAACCAATGCCGTAGACGATGCTGCCAGAAATATCTACAGCGGTGCTCGTCGCATATTCGGCGATTTTAAAGACCAGAATAGGCAGGGCGATAAGACCAAAAACAAACCCCAAAAGGTGGGTAACCACATTGGCTTTCTCATGATTTCCAGCGTAGTCGGACATGCTGTAAAGGTCGAAAAACTCTTTGATTAAAAAGAGGGAACTATACTTTTCATAGAGTCAACTTTACCCAATGCTCATTTATTTTACCATTTTCCAGCGAAACGCTAGCGAAATCTAAAATCCCTGAAGCTAGGATAGAAATTAATCTGCACTTAAGTATTTTGAAGTTCCACTTTAAGTAATCGTTTATAAAGTAGTAATATGTTCAGGAGTGAAGAATGGAGTCACGAGGAGCACTTAAGTAGCACAAGAACAAAATTACCTGAAGAACAGTGTTTTAGACTTGTCGGATTTGGATACGGGAGTTTACCTTATTTAATTCACCTACAACAACACTGTATTCTCCAAGAAACTTGTCATTACTGATTAGTCAGAACTCGCGCCTTTCTCACAGTGATAAATGAAATTATTGATTGACTAAATATTGACATCAAGTAGAGTAATAGAAAACCTAATTTAATTCCAATCCAAACTTTATGTCTTAATCGTAGTTCTTATATCATTGTAAGAACTACCTTCATTGATGGCGCATAAAATTGGAATCATAGGATCTGGTGTGGCAGGCTTGTCGGCCTCTATTCACCTTGCTTCGCAGGGAAATGAGGTAACTGTCTTTGAAGCCAACTCCTACCCTGGTGGTAAACTCACCACCTTCGAACAGGATGGATATCGGTTTGATGCTGGACCATCGTTGTTTACGATGCCGCAGTTTCTTGACGCCGTCTTCGAAGCAGCCGGAAAAAACCCGAGAGATTACTACGAATATTCAAAGGTAGACCCTGGGTGCCACTACTTTTGGGAAGACGGTACTCACTTCGAAGCTTCTAGTGATATCGCAAAGTTTTCTTCGGATGCTGAATCCGTCTTTGGCGTTCCAAAAACAAGAGTCAAAAAGTACATCGAAGACTCCTTTGAACTCTATGACATCACCCAAGATGTCTTCCTCAAAAATTCTCTGCACAAAGCCTCAACTTACCTGAAGGGATCAACGCTCAAGAGTTTTTCTCAGCTTCACAAGGCTCACCTTTTCTCTTCGATGAATAAAGTGAATGAACAGAAACTGGGACACCCTAAATTGGTTCAATTCTTCAATCGCTACGCGACCTACAACGGTTCGAATCCCTACAGTGCCCCCGGCACACTAACAGTGGTTCCAACATTAGAGTTTCGATGGGGCACCTTTTTACCGAAAGGTGGAATGCATCGAATCACCATGTCACTATTTGAGTTAGCAAAAGATATCGGTGTGAAATTTCGCTTCAATGAAAAGGTCGAGAGAATCACAACCTCTGGTAATGGCGCAAACGGAATTGCCACAGAAAAGCAGATGTACCCATTTGATAAGGTGGTGAGCAATATGGATGTGATTCCTACATATCGCCAGCTCCTCCCCGACCACAAAATCCCTGGCAAAGTCGAAAGCCAAGAGCGCTCATCTTCCGCACTTATCTTTTATTGGGGAATAGAAAAAGAGTTTGCCGAACTTGGTCTACACAACATTCTTTGGAGCGAGTCTTACAGGGAAGAATTCAGACAGCTCTTCGAAAATAAGACGATCATTGATGACCCTACGGTTTACATCAATATCACTTCCAAACACGAAAAGGCCGACGCTCCTGAAGGATGTGAGAATTGGTTTGTGATGGTGAATGCTCCCCACGTAGCCGGTCAAGATTGGGAAGAAATTCAAAAAGCAACCCGGAATAATGTGATCGGCAAAATATCGAGAATGCTGAAAACAGACATAGAACCACTTATCAAAACTGAGGAAATTCTTGATCCGCCAAAAATCGAATCGCAAACGTCGAGCTACCTCGGATCTCTCTACGGAACAAGCTCAAATGATCGAATGGCGGCCTTTCTGCGCCACCCAAACTTCACTTCGAAAATCAAAAACCTGTACTTCTGCGGTGGTAGTGTTCACCCAGGTGGAGGGATTCCATTATGTTTGCTGTCTGGAAAAATCGTTGGTGATCTCGCAGTATGAACAAAACCAGTACTCTAGAACAGTTTAAATCCAAAAAGGCGGGAATCGGAATCCTCATAGCGGTTCACATTTTCGGCGCGATAGGCTTCCTTTCGCCTTTGTCCGAATGGTTTGTCTATCTCACTCCGGTAAACCTGATCATCACAGCCGGAATGATATGGATTGACACCAAACCGGGCGGAAAAAATGCATTTCTCATTATCTTATTGATTTGGTTTTTAGGCTATTTGGTAGAAATAATTGGTGTGACAACTGGTCTACCTTTCGGCGAATATTCTTACTCAGAAGTATTTGGGTGGAACTTTTTTCAGGTGCCTCCGCTGATCGGTATTAATTGGTTAATCATCATTTGGGGCGGTCACTCACTGGCAAGAACTTTCATGATTAAAAAGAACTTCAGGTGGATGTTCACTGCGATACTTGCCGTAACTATCGACGTGCTTATTGAGCCAGTCGCCATCTATTTTGAATTTTGGTACTGGGCAGATCCTATGCCTCCAATTCAAAACTATATCAGCTGGTTCATTATTGCCGCAATAATGGGTCTGATATTTGAAAAATATCCCATCGTGCAAAAACCTAGACTAGGAGCTACAGCATTTGTCTGTCAAATGCTTTTCTTTGGCATACTCTACAGCCAAATTCGCTAATCTATGGAAAGAAGAATTCTGAGGTTCCTATTGTTATTGGGACTTATATTCTTGTTTGGTTGGCTCGTTTATGAAACGACCACCATTCTTCTGTATGTCATCCTGTCTCTGGTAGTCGCTTTAATAGGAAGGCCTCTGTATAAGCTCTTCGACAAAATTCAAATCAAAAAGAAACATCTACCGGATGCAGTCAAAGCGGGACTGACACTCATATCCATATTCGGTATTCTGGGCGGAATCATCGCAGTATTTGTACCGATGATTTTTACAGAGGCACAGCTCTTAACGAAAATCGACCTGAAGCAAGTCGAGACTGCCCTTACTCCTTCCCTCGAGTGGTTCAACTCTCTCGTAGACCGTTTGAATATTGATCCTGGCTCCAAGTTCAGCGAAAGCGATATTATCAACTATCTTTTTGAGAGTTTGGAATTGAGCGCTTTGCCAAATTTACTTAACTCGGTCGCGGGAGCTCTTGGAAATTTGCTTGTTGCTATATTCTCAATAGCATTTATGTCTTTCTTTTTTCTAAAGGATAAGGACCTGTTGACTGATGTGATCATACAACTTATTCCAAGTTCAAAAGAGGGTCGGATTCAAAATATTTTGCTCAATACGAGAAACACATTGTCGAGGTATTTTCTGGCCCTATTGCTTCAAGTGCTCGCAATTACCATTTGCATTTTCATAGGATTGAAAATTGTTGGGGTTGAAAATGCGCTGCTCATAGCTGTATTTACGGGAATTGTCAACCTTATTCCCTACATAGGGCCTTGGATTGGGGCATCCTTCGGAATCTTTATTCTGGTAGCCAATAACATTGATGCAAGTTTTGCGGAAGTAATTGAACCCAAATTAATTGGCGTATTGGTTGTATTTGCAGCAACCCAAATGATCGACAACTATCTCATACAACCGACTATCTTTTCGAGCAGTATTAATGCACATCCTCTAGAAATTTTCATAGTAATTTTAGTGGCCGGAAGTCTAGGAGGCGTGGTTGGGATGATCGTCGCTATACCCGTTTATTCCTTTCTCAGAATCGTTTTCAGTGAAATGAATAAAGAGTTTAGATGGCTAGAAAGAATCAAGGAAAAGTAACCTCATTTCGTTTCTGATAAAAACTCGAAAGCTCTTCACGTTTGAAGAGCTTTCGAGGCTATGAAACAGAAAAACTATCTTGGAAACTCAAAGGCCAAAGAGTGAGACGATGAAAGAATGATAAGGATTGACCCTTGAGTATCAATTTCCAAGTACTCCAAAGGTATATGAATCTTTCAATCCCTGCAATAAAAGTCAAACAAAATTTTCACTTAAACAGTCATATTCTCCACAACCTATTGCTTTACTGAACTTTACTATTTATTTTATTTTATTCAACAAAGATTTTTGTCCCCCGAAAGGGGTACAAATAGAGATCTACAGCTTTGGTTGAGGTATGTGAGTAAGTTATTGGCCTTTTTTCTATATTCGAGCCCCACACCAGACGCCACTTATGATAAGAATTAGTTGTCTTCTTGCCCTTCTTTTTTTGAGCGCCAATCTTTTAGGGCAAAAAGATATAACCTTAGAACAAATTTGGAAATCAAGAGATCTTAGCCCCAAATATGTTTCAGGAATTCGAAGCATGCAAGACGGTCTTCATTACACCAGTATGGTGAGAAATAATGAAGTTCATGTCGTCAAGTATTCCTACAAAACGGGAGCTGCAGTAGATACTCTAGTTTCTTCGAGTAAACTCAGCTACGACGGAAGTCCAGTGAGCTTCTCGAATTACAGCTTTACCAGCGATGAGGCAAATATGCTACTAGAAAGTGAAAGAGAGAGCATTTACCGTCGTTCTTCAAGATCGAACTACTTCATCTACAACATTGAGTCAGGAGAGATCAAACCGATCACCGATTTCTCAAAGGGAAAGCAACAGCTAGCTTCGCTTTCTCCGTCTGAAAATAAGGTAGCATTCGTGCGAGACAATAACATTTTCATAAGTGACCTCGAAAGCGGGAATGAAATTCAGGTAACAGAGGACGGTGAGGAAGAAAAAATTATCAACGGCGCGGTGGACTGGGTGTATGAAGAAGAATTTAGCTTCCACCGCGGGCTCTATTGGTCGCCTGATGGAGAAAACATTGCTTATTACAGATTTGACGAATCAGAAGTCCCTGAATTTGAAATGGCCTATTACACAGGTTTGTATCCAGAAGAATTTGAATTCAAGTATCCCAAAGCTGGCGAAAAGAATTCTGAGGTCCGAGTCTTCGTATATAATGTCAAAGAAGGCAACTCAACTGAAGTCAAACTAGAAGCCAACTCTGAACAGTACATTCCTCGTATAAAATGGACGGAGGATTCAGATAAGTTGGCCGTTATGAGGATGAATCGTCACCAAAGCGAGCTGGAGTTCTTAGTCGCCGATGTTTCGACCGCAAAGGATGGCACAATAGACGCTGAAGGCATTTACAAAGAAACCAGTGAGACCTACATCGACATTAACGACAACCTCATTTTCACAGCCAACAAGAAATACTTTTTCTGGAATAGCGAGCAGGATGGTTATAACCATATTTACCTCTACACGATCTCTGGTGAGTTGGTGGCACAGCTTACCAAAGGAAATTGGGAAGTAGTAGATTTTTACGGTGTTGATGAAAAAAGTAATCGCATCTTTTTCTCTGCAGCGGTCAATGGAGCTACCGAAAGGGGAATCTACAGCATTAATTATGGAAAACCTCTAAAATCCTACGCAAAAAACAAAAAGGCCGTGATTCCTGAAGGAGATAATAGCAAGACGTTAAATGCTCTGGTCGATAATGGGCATATGAACGATGCTGATTTCTCTTCAAGCTTTGATTATTTCATCAATTTTGAGTCGGGTCCAGAATTACCGTATCAGATTGTACTCTTCGATGACAATGGGAAACAGGTAAGAGATTTAGAGCTCAACCAAGACCTGAAAGGCACTCTGAGTGATCTGAATCTTAGTCCGAAAGAATTTGGAACCTTCACAAATGAAAGTGGTTTTGACCTTAACTATTGGATGATCAAACCGTCGGCTTTTGACGAGAGCAAAGCTTATCCGGTCATGTTCATGATTTACGGTGGACCTGGAAGTAATACGGTTAAAAAATCCTGGGGTGGAAGCAATTATTTCTGGCACCAGATGCTTGCTCAGCAAGGCTTTATCATCATCTCAGTCGATCCACGAGGAACGATGTACAGAGGGCGTGACTTTAAGCACAGTACTTATCTACAGCTTGGAAAAAATGAGACGGAAGACATGATTTCTGCGGCTAAGCACTTCGGAGCGATGCCATACATCGATGCCGACCGTATAGGAATGATGGGTTGGAGTTACGGTGGTTACATGAGTTCGCTTGCCATCACGAAAGGTCACGAGTATTTCAAATTGGCCATCGCTGTAGCACCGGTAACGAATTGGAGATTTTACGATACGATTTACACCGAGCGATTTATGCGCACCCCGCAAGAAAATTCTTCGGGTTACGATGACAACTCGCCGATAAATTTTGTAGATCAAATCGAAGGAAAATACCTTCTAGTCCATGGGTCTGCAGACGACAATGTCCACATGCAGAACACCATGGAAATGATTGAGGCCTTGGTAGAAGCCGACAAACAATTCGATTTATTTATATATCCAAACAAAAATCACGGTATTTACGGTGGAAACACACGCTATCATCTTTACACTAAGATGACTAACTTCATTTTAGACAACCTATAAACACATGAGCACATCATTAGAAAGCAATGCAGTAGATCGATCGGAACTTTGGGGGCACCCGAAAGGACTTTACATCCTCTTTTTTACAGAGCTTTGGGAACGGTTTTCATACTACGGTATGAGAGCCATTTTGGTTTTGTATCTAATCTCATCTATAAGTGGCGATAATCCAGGATACGGGTGGGATGAGAGTGATGCGTTATCACTCTATGGCTGGTATACGATGCTTGTTTATGTTATGTCCATTCCGGGTGGGTGGATTGCAGACAAAGTGTGGGGCCAAAAGAAAACTGTGCTTATTGGAGGTCTTTTACTTTGTGCGGGACATGGTATTCTTGCAGTAGATAGCATATACGCCTTTTACGCCGGGCTAGCTTTAATCGTTTTAGGTGTTGGAGGTCTAAAGCCAAATATCTCAACAATGGTTGGCGGACTTTATGCCCCTGGTGACGAACGAAGAGACAAAGGATTTACAATATTCTACATCGGTATAAATATTGGGGCGTTCCTATCTGCTCTTGTAGTAGGTTATCTAGGCGAGAACTTCGGATGGCATTATGGATTTGGTCTTGCTGGTATTGGAATGCTCTTAGGGCAAGCTGTCTTTATGTGGGGACAAAAATTCCTGAAAGGAATCGGTGAGAGCACCACTGATCTATCCCCAGCAGAACAAGAAGCTAAAAAGCGTCCGCTCACCAGAATTGAAAGGGACAGGATGATGGTAATGTTCATCTCTTTTGCCTTGATCATAGTATTTTGGGGATCCTTCGAGCAAGCAGGTGGATTAATGAACATCTACACCAAGCAGAAAACTGATCTTTACGTTACTTTATTGGATTTCCAAGTTCCGGCTTCTTGGTTTCAGTCAGTTAATGCCTTTTTTATCATCACCTTAGGTGTTCCCATTGCTTCATTTTGGCTTTGGTGGCAACATAAAGGAAAAGAACCTTCTTCTTTATTCAAGATGGCCATTGGGGTTATCATTATGGGATGGGGTTTTTTATTTATGACTGCTGCCTCACTCCAATTCGAAGCTGAAGGAGCCTCGGCCATGTATTGGCTTGTTTTGGCTTACCTCTTTCACACTGTTGGAGAGCTATGTGCATCTCCTGTGGCACTTTCTTTTATCACAAAGCTGGCTCCTCTCAAGTATGCCTCATTTATGATGGGTGCTTACTTCGCCGCTACTGGTTTGGGAAATAAATTGGCTGGTCTCTTGGGAGAGTGGTCCCAATCGGCTGGAGAATTACAGATCTTTACTGGAATTGCTGTTTTCTGTACGATCGTCGGCTTACTCGTTCTCGCAATCCTTAAACCACTAAAGCGCCTGACTCACGGTGCTGAAGAAGGTGAAAGCGCTGACCTACTCGCACAAGAACCATTTGAAATAGCGGACGAGAGAATACAATAATCAACTATCAATCATGGACTTAACACTAAAAATACTCATCGTAGGATGGATATTTGTGCTCCTTTGGGTACCATTTATCATTTACACGAACAAGAAAACGCATCCAGCTGCTCTCTTCGTTTTATTTGGAGCAGAGATGTGGGAACGCTTCTCCTACTATGGAATGAGAGCCTTGCTCACTCTGTACATGGCAAAAGTCCTTTTTGTAGACCTTGGTCAGCAAATTGCCGACACCAAGGCCTTGGCCATTTATGGATCCTACACTTCCATGGTTTATCTCTTTCCTGTAATTGGTGGGCTGGTTGCCGATAGGATTTTTGGATTCAGGAAAACCATTCTATTTGGAGGTATTCTAATGATGCTCGGGCATTTTACCCTAGCTCTTGAAGACAGTCTTTTGCCAGGTAGTCTGGCTGTTTTCTTTTTGGCTTTAGCACTTATCATTGTTGGAAATGCCTACTTCAAGCCCAATATTTCAAGCTTTCTAGGAGAGTTTTACGAGAAAAATGACCCCCGAAAAGATGGAGCTTTCACCATCTTTTATATGGGCGTGAATATCGGAGCTTTTCTTTCTACACTCACTTGCGGCTATGTTGGGGAAAAGATTAATTGGCACTACGGTTTTGGTTTAGCTGGAATAGGGATGGGACTTGGCCTAGTAACTTTTATGATCCTCGGGCCAAAGTTGTTTGGTAAAAAAGGGCTCAAGCCAGCTGCAGAAGCAGCGATTGAAAAAATTGCCAGCCTACCGTCGGTGCCCTTCGTCTACATCGCCTCAATTTTATTTGTTCCGGTTTGCGCATTGCTATTGAACTACGGTGATATAATGGCTACGGCTCTTATTGCCATTTCATTGGGAATATTAGGCTACTTGATTTGGTATGGTTTTCAGGCAAAATCTAAAGGAGAAGAAGGCAAAATTGAAGGTCAACGAATTTGGGTTGTAGCAGTACTTTTTGTATTCCATGCCGTTTTCTGGGCGTTATTTGAGCAAGCAGGCGGTTCGCTGACGCTTTTCACCGATAGAAATGTTGACAGGGTGATTTTTGGAAATGAAATACCAGCGTCAATTTTCCAAAGTTTGAACCCCCTATATATCATGCTTCTGGCCCCGGTATTCTCATGGATGTGGTTAAAATTGAACAAGAAAGATAAAGAACCAAGTACCCCGATGAAGTTTGTTTTAGGTCTAACCCAGTTGGGATTAGGGTTTGGCATTGTTGTGCTAGGAGCTACGCTTTTCGGGGCAAACGGAATGGTGCCAGTAGTTTTCATTTTCGTGATGTATCTGCTTCATACCACAGGAGAGTTGAGTTTATCTCCGGTAGGATTATCGATGATTACGAAGTTGGCACCTGGAAAGATTGTTGGTTTTGTCATGGGAGCTTGGTTCTTGTCTATTGCCTTAGCAAATAAAATTGCTGGAGAGATTGGAAGGCTTACAGCAAATGAGGATATTCCTGCAGACGCAAGTATTACAGAAACTTTGGCAGTTTACACTTCCACTTACCTGAACTGGGGTGTATTTGTGGTATTAGGTGCCGCATTTATTCTTTTATTGCTGGTGCCTACACTCAAAAAGTGGATGAATGGAATCCATTAGTTTCAAAAGTTTGTCGCAAATTTTGATTCAATCTTGCGTCTAGTCATCTGAGAGACAAACCATTTTCGTACTTATCACGTTAAGGCACTATATTTGATACCATCTCGCAACACTAATGCTCAATTCAATGAAAAAAATATTAATCTTTTTGTTTCTAGCTGTTTGCTCAGGTTCATTACTCGCTCAGGATTCTGAATTTAAAGCAGGTCACGAAGGATGGCTGGTCGATATAGACGAAGCGTACAAACTTCATGAAGAAACTGGGAAACCCATCATGGCAAATTTCACCGGGAGCGACTGGTGTGGTTGGTGCAAGAGGCTTTCAGCAAGTGTTTTCAATCAAGAAGAGTTCAAAAATTGGGCAGCGGAAAATGTTATTCTTTTGGAATTAGACTTCCCAAAGAGAAAGCAAATACCAGATAAGTATCGCCAACAAAACGCAAAGCTTCAACAGGCTTTTCAAGTAAAAGGATATCCCACTGTTTGGATTTTTGAACTGAATAAGAACCCAGAAACTGGTGAGGTACAAATTAACGCACTCGGCAAAACAGGCTATCAGCCTACCGTTGGGGAGTTTACAAATGGAGTTGATAAGATAATTGCTCAAGGAAACAAGGAAGGTTCGTAGAGCTGATTGAACTCTTCCATTGCCGCCAAGACCTCACACACGCGCTCATACTATTTTTTTGCGCGGTTAAAATGATTCAAGTCATATTTATAACGCTTTAATAACTGGTGAATAAAGTGTCTTTTGACGTATCTTGCAGTCCCATAATTTAACCTACTAAAGAGAATAATTCAAAACATGAGTGATACCGCGAAAATCATCGTTGATGACAAAACGTATGAGCTGCCTCTAGTGAGAGGAACGGAAAATGAAGTTGCCATCGATATATCTAAACTTAGAGCGCAGACCGGCATCATAACCATAGACCCTGGATTCAAAAACACCGGCTCCACTCAGTCAGCCATCACCTTCTTAAACGGAGAAAAAGGGGAGTTGAGGTATCGTGGTTATCCGATTGAGCAGCTAGCAGAAAACTCTGACTTTTTGGAGGTGGCATACCTCTTACTCAACGGTGAGCTTCCTAATCATGAACAAAAGCAGCAGTTTGAAACCGACGTGACGAGACATACGCTCATTCCTGAGGATATGAAACAGTTCTATGAGGCATTTCCAAGTCACGCCCATGCCATGGGTATTCTATCTTCGATGGTTTCTTCCCTAAGTACATTTTATCCTGATTCTCAAATTCCAAATAGAGCAAAAGAAGATGTACAACTAACAATTACCAGACTGATAGCCAAACTTCCTACTCTGGCAGCTTTGGCATACAAGTCAAACATGAATCTCCCATACATGTATCCAGACAATAGTCTGAACTACGTGGAGAATTTCCTCTACATGATGTTTGCTGTGCCATCCGAAAAATACCAGATGGATCCAGTAATTGTTGATGCCATGAATAAGCTGTTAATATTGCACGCCGACCATGAACAAAACTGTAGCACAAGTACTGTGCGAGTCGTTGGTTCTTCTCAAGCGAGTTTATACAGTTCCATTTCTGCCGGGGTATCAGCACTTTGGGGCCCTCTTCACGGCGGCGCAAATCAGGCAGTTATAGAAATGCTTGAAACTATTATCGCAGATGGAGGTGATATGGATAAGTGGATTAATAAAGCGAAGGACAAGAATGATCCATTTAGGTTAATGGGATTCGGACACCGAGTTTACAAGAACTTTGACCCAAGAGCTAAGATTATCAAGAAAGCTTGCGATGACGTTCTGAATAAATTGGGTATAAATGATAAAGCATTAGAAATAGCCACTCACCTTGAAGAAGTTGCTCTTAAAGATGACTATTTTGTGGAAAGAGGCCTTTACCCTAATGTAGATTTTTACTCAGGAATCATTTACCGAGCAATTGGTATCCCAACAGATATGTTCACGGCACTCTTTGCACTAGGCAGACTACCTGGTTGGATAGCTCAATGGAACGAAATGGTTGACAATAAAGAGCCAATTGGAAGGCCAAGGCAGGTTTATGTAGGTGCGACAAAAAGAGACTACGTCCCAATAGATCAGAGGTAAAAATTCTTTGACTTATCTTTAATTAAGGCTGCTTAGAATAGGCAGCCTTTTTCTTTTTTCGAATTGTTGTTGAATCGAGCCAGCAAAATTATCTTTGAAAAAGACCAGAAACATTCTCGACTATGAAAAAAATCCTTCTACTCACAGACTTTTCTGATGGCTCCTTCAATGCTCTTATCTATGCGCTTAATGCAGCAAATATTTTAGGAAATTCACTTGAAATCATAAATGCCTATAGCATGCCTCCTGCTGCTTCTAATGTGATGAAGGATATTACTGATGTCCTGAAAAGGAATGCAGATGAAGACATGATGAAATTTAGAAGAAGGGTTGAAGCACTCCCTATTGCTAATGAAGTTGAGAAAGAATACAACACTCATTTCGGCTCGGTGGTCGATGTAATCAACAAACGAGGGGAAGACGGGGATGTCAACGCAGTATTTATGGGGACTCAAGGTGCAAGCGGAATAACTGAAAAATGGTTAGGAAGCAATGCTGCGTCTGCTGCGAGAAATGTTAAGATCCCTCTGCTCGCAATACCAGTTGACCGGCCCTACCAGCCAATTGAAAACATATTATTCTCCACAGACTTGAAGGTTATGAAGCACTCAGAGTGCCTTACTTTTGTAGCAAAACTGGCCAAAAAAACAGGTGCTGAGGTGAGATTTTTCCATGTGCGCACATCTGAAGATACCGTGGATGAAAGCGTATATAAAGCACAGATAAAAGAGTACTTTGACATAAAACCGACTTTTTCATTCACTTACAACAAGGATATTGAGGAGGGAATCGAAAATATAATTAGTACGGAAAAACCGTCTATTCTTGTGGTTGTGCGGCATGAACACGGATTTTTCGAAAGCATTTGGCACAGCTCTGTAAGTAGGCACATCATCAATCATGCATCCCTGCCTATTCTGGTTTTAAACGGATAACAAACGATTTTTTACCAAACAAAGAAAGGAGCCTGGCTGGACTCCTTTCCTTAGGTTAAACATTAAACAAACTAAACATTTAGGCTTATGGACTTTGCCTAGTGCTTTTCGCAACAGAGTATTACAAAATCCATTTACAATTATACTGAATTCTTAGATAAGAATAAAGTGTACTTACATCCTATTATTGAGACAAAGTCGTAGTCCTGACAGAGAAAAGCCTTGGTTGGTTTTGGGAAAAAAGATGTAAGGATGGAATTTGGCGAGACTCAAAAAGGGAATAAACTAACGAAGGTGAGCCTGGATTTTGACTTAATCTTGGGATTGTCTCTCCTTCCTCGAGACATCCCTGATGGAGGGAAAACAAAGGTGGAAAAAGTACTTTGATTTCTTCAAAGCTACTTTTTCGTATCCTAAAAGGTTCTGGAAAGCGAGCTTTCGAACCTTTTAGGATACGAAAAAGCCGCTCTTACGAGCGGCCTTTTTCAATCTTTGGGTGGAAGATGGGATTCGAACCCACGACCTCCTGAACCACAATCAGGCGTTCTAACCAGCTGAACTACAACCACCATTTATTAAACGGGCAGCAAAAATAAATAATTTCGGCATTCCCAGAAATCTTCACCCAAAATAATCCTACGGAAATCCTAATCCTCCAATGGTTCTCACCTCTGACAAAAGCACTTTTTCTTTTGCTATAAGCTCAAAATACTTCACCCGAGATTCTATAAGCTTCGTTTCTCGAGCATTTATCAAGAAAAGACTGCTTTCCCCTATCTCAAACTTAACCCTCTCACCAATAAGCAGACGTTCAAAGAGATCAACATTCTGATCAAAGATATCGATCTGTTCTCTTAGGTTTTCCAACTTTACCAGACTAGCGGTGAGCTTAGCGTCGAGTTGTGCGCGCTTGTTCTCCACCTCACGCTCAGTCATGTCAATTTTAATCTTAGTAATCCCAACCTTACCTCGAGCCTCTCTCAAAAATATAGGGATGGAAAGCTTTGCCCCAAAATTGTAATTGTCTTCAAAAAAAGCATTGTTTTGAAAAAGCTCACCCTCCGCATTAGCAGGGAAAACGTTTTCTGACAGAAAGTTGTACTTCAACTCAATTTTCGGTCTCAACTTCTCTGCCGCAAGTCTGCGATCAATATTCAGCACCTCTTTTTTAAAGAGAATCTTCAGTAATTCTGGATGAGTAATATCAATACTAATTGGGACAAAAATTTCACCAGAAGGAATATCTCCAGCCCATTTAGGTCGCACAAAAGGGGGGAGCATTACTGGGTTTCCATCAGCACTCCATATGTAAGCCGAAGCAACATTGATAGATTCAACGTATAGGTTCTGCGCCTCGCGCAAATTGAAGAGCCTTGTCAGTACTTGAGTATATGCCTCCACGGTATCGATGGCCGGTAAGTCTCCGAAAATGAAGCTTTCTTTAACACCTGCATATCTAACATTAGCAAGGTCAAGTGCTTCCTCAGCCACTGACAACGCTTCTTGGGCAAACGACCAATTGAAATAAGCGGTAGTCGCTTCGAAGTAGAGCTGATTGGAAATGATTTGGCGCTGATTCTCACCAGCCTCAATACCTATTTGTGCCTGGCGCAAAGCTGCTCTCCTATTGTCCATCAAAAGCCCAGCTCCCAATTGAGTAGAAATACCGGCATTGATCAATCCTCTATCTGGCACAGTCGACTCAGGATTCAAAAACACCCCTTGATTGTCTTCATAACCCGCTTGAAAGGAAATTCCCATCCATGTGGGAATCTCGATACCCGCCTGAAGTGCGTCGTAATACTCCGCATTTTTGAAGTTCTTTTTTCGGTAATTACCATAAAGAAAAGGATCAAAGCCGCCTCTAGACATTCGCAACTCTCGTCTGGCTAGGTCAACTTCTAGGTCTGCAATTTCCGCTACGGGATGATTCATCCTTACCCAAAAAATGAACTCGTCATAGTCCAGAATAGAATCTGTCAGCATAGAAAGCATACTATCTGGTGGAGCCACATAGGCATAGTCTTCCATATCGACTTTAAGGCTATCGGGCTTTTGAGCTTGGAGGGAATTGATCAATACCGCAGTACAAAAAAGGAATAATCCGCGAGTCCTCATTTCTTCTCTTTAGACTTAGAATCTCCGTTAATGTTCATGTAATAGTCAGGCGGGAACCCATTGAGCTGCCTCCAAAGCTCATACCAAAGTGGCACATCCTTGAATAGTAAAATACCATCTGAACCAGTTCCAACTCGCAAATCCTCAGGCCACGGAACATCCTCTTCATCTGGTGTGACAAGAATTCTGTATTTACCATTTGGTGAGATGAAATTGTCTATTGCAAGAATTTCCCCACCGAAGGTTCCATTACTTATTTGAGGCCATCCAGAAAAAACAATGGCAGGCCAACCGTCGAACATCAGACGGACGTCGTTTCCATTTCTTAAAAGTGGAAAATCTACCGGATCAACATACATCTCAACGGCAAAGTCATAGGTGGCTGGCATAATGCTCACTATATCTTGGCCTTCCCTAATATTCTCCCCCAGCCCTACAGATATGGCCTTTGTGACATAACCAGACTGTGGAGCAGTAATGAAATAATTGCTTTTTCTAACTTCATAATTCGACAATTGATTTTCCATCTTAGCCACTTGAGCTTGGGTGTCATAAAACGTGGACAAAGCCGAGTTCCTTTCAGACTTGGCCTTACTGAGTTTCTCGGCGTAATCATTATCAATCGCATCAAGTTCAATCTCTGCATTGACAAATGCAGCCCTTGAGGTAAGAAGTTTGTTCTCAGCCGAAATACTTTTAGCCCGTGCCTCTTGGAGTTTTAACCTTCTGGTTTCCAAATCGGTTAGCGACTTTAAACCTTGATCAAATAACTCCTCCATTCGCTCCAATCTATTTTGAGCAATCGAATAATCAATTTTGGCAGCTTCAAAGTCAATGCTATCGGAGGTGACCTTAAGCCTTGTCTGGATAAGCTTATTCCCAGCTTGTTCAAGTTTGTTAATCCTAGCCTTAGTCAGGGCATTAATCTGGTCAGAAAGGTTGTTTGCTTTGTCTTCGTAGTTTACAGCCGCATTCTTCTTATTCTCTATTTGCGTTTGAGTTCTCTCAATGAGTTGAGGATCGAAGTAGCTGTCCTTTACCTCAGAAATTTGAACAATGGTATCCCCAGCATTGACAAAATTTCCTTCGCGAACAAACCACTGCTCTATCCTTCCTGGAATTACGTTTTGCACAGCCTGAGGACGCTGATCTGGATAAAGTGTTGTAAGATTTCCCGGGACTCGCACATTCTGAGTCCATGGCAAGAATAAGAATAGAATCAGGCCAAAAGTCGTGTAGAGAAAAACCTTCAGTTTTTTTACTGGTTTTCCTCGATCTGCAACCGCCATGAGACTTGAATAGCCGTCTCGGTATTTTGACTCATCAATATTGTTATCTGATATATTCAACATAGTCTGAGCTTTTTAATTCATTCAATTGTCCTTCAAATTTGATCTCCCCTTTGTCCATAAAGAACACGCGATCCGCCTTCTCCATAAACTGGCTATTGTCAGAGACGGCGATTACTGTCCAGGGCTTAGAAAGTAAATAATCATAGAACTTCTCTTCTTCCTTTCGAATCATAAAATCAGTCTCCAATTCCATGAGCAATAGCTTTGGTTGAGAAACTATACTCCGTGCGAGAATGATCTTTTTTCCTAGCGATTTGGGGATTTTTACTCCTTCTGGAAAAAGGAGAGTATTCAGACCGTCCTCGAGTTGATTTAATCCATCAATCGCGCTCACTGCTTCTAATGCATCCATTACCATCTCATCATCTACTCCATACTTCCCCAGGGTAATATTCTCGCGAACAGTACCTTTAAAAATGGTTTCTTGCCATATATTGTCCCCGATCGCTAAGCGGAGATCATCGTGGCAGAGCGCAGATAATGGAAGGCGGTTATAAGCTATACGCCCAGAATAGTCTTCATAAATTCCCGTTAGCAACTGCAATAGGGTGGTCTTTCCTGAAGCTGGTGTACCTCCGAGAATAAGTTTTTCTCCTTGTTTGACATCAAAGGAAATTTTATCAATAATGACGTTATCTGTTCCTGGATACTTGAAAACTAAGTTCTCAGCAGTTACCTCGAATGCCTTGGTTTCGTGAAGGGTAGCGGGGTTCTTTACCTTTTCCTCTTCAAGAGGCATATCGGTGATCGCTCCTAGTTTCTCAAGAGATGTCAAGACATCATAGACTGATTCAAGCCCAACGATAAGCTTCTCAATAGAGTTCATAATTAGAATGATAATAATCTCAGCCGCGACAAACTGACCTAGGCTAATTTGATTATCAATCAAGAGGATACTACCCATAACTAGGAGCGCACCAGTGGTCACCACCTTAAAGGCGATCATCGTTTTGAATTGAGTAATCAAAATCCCAAAGTGTTTTCTTCGGAAGTAGAGATAACCCATGATGAGCTTGTCGATCTTGAGAATTGGAAGCTCTGTGATCCCGGCGAGCTTAAAGGTTCCCATAGTACGGGCAACTTCCTCTAACCAATGAGCAACCTGATACTTATTGGATGATTCTTTCAACGAAGTTACCACACCCTGTGGTCCAGTATATCTAAAGAGTATCCAAAGTAAAAATACTACGATGACCGAAAAGAAGAGAAAGAACGGATGATAAATTGATATCAAAATGAGTCCAAACACCACCTGAAGTGCCGCCGTTGGGTAATCAACCAAAAGTTTGGCAATCCCCTTTTGGAGATTAATGGTATCAAAAAATTGGTTCATCATCTCTGGAGCATATCTGTTCTGAAAAGCTTCCACTTTAATTTTTGGTATCCTCACCGCCAATTCGAAGGAAGACTTCGAAAAAATTCTTTGTTGGAGACGCTCCGTGAGTGTGAGTTGGGCAATTTGAATAAGACCAGATATGGTCAATCCGAGTATTACAATTACGATCAAAATGACCCAGGATGAGGTAACACGTCCTCCCATGATGAAGTTCAAAATTGCTTGAATACCCAGAGGAAGTGTCAAGACAATGATACCGTTTACAATAGCATAAAAGAGTATCAAATAGATGATTTTCCTTTCACTTTTTAATAAACGGCCGAGCCTTTTAACCGGCTTACTATAACTGTATTCTACACCCGCCATTTTTCTATTGAGCTAAAGATGAGATTATTGTAAAATTGAAATCTAGTGTTGTCATTGCCATTCAGATCACAGAGCGACGGCAAGTGCTCGGAAAAATAAAGTTGATCTAAATGTGACTCTATGAATAGGGAGGCCAAAGAATGGGCAAAGGGATAATTAGGGGACAACTCCAAAATCATGTCTGAAATTCTTTGGCACAAAGTTTTAAATTGGATGAAAAGGCCCGCTTTATTCTCGTCATCGACAGATTTTGTCAAATAAGCCTTCGCTCCTTCAGCAATAATAACCTTTTGTAAACAGCTAAGATCAAAAGGAGCTTTCTTGATTTCGTTTAAATCTCTGGTGATGATTCGAATCGCTGTTTCCAAGCGTTTCTTATCGGACTCAATATTCGCTGTTCCAAAAGCTAGATTATACTCCAGCCATCCCCAATACCATGAAACGTAGTAAAGTAAGAGTTTATGTTTGTTTTCGAAATATCGATAGACGGCACTTTCGGTAGTACCTGCAGCCTCAGCCAGCTTTTTAAAATTGAACTTCTCTAAACCCAATTCATCGATCATTCGACAACCCTGCTTCAGAATCTCCTTACCCAACTCTGACGAATGAGGATCCTTTAAATATATNTTCTCACTTACGTCGATNCGTATGTTCGAAAGTAAAGTTAGCATAGTGATAAATTCATTTTGCGTATTTTACACGCAAGTATAATGCCAAAACTATCGAATTGTTTAGAAAGCTCTCATAAAATACCCACTGATCATTAACTATTGATTGTTTAAGCAGTACTTTTATGCGATGTCTGAAAATGAGATTACACTCAAAGTAGAGGGCATGACTTGCTCCAACTGTGCCGCGGGAATTTCTAAATCCTTGAAGAAGAATGGATTTAAAAATACCCATGCCAGTTTCAGCGAGGGAGAAGTATCTTTTGCATTAAACGGAAACCAGACTAAGGAAGAGGCCATAGATCAGATCAAAAGCCTTGGCTACAAGATCGTGGAAGCAGATTTGGCCAAAGATTCTAGACTTAGCCAAATCGAAAGGAAATTTCTATTCTCGCTGTTGTTCTCGCTACCTCTCCTGCTCCATATGTTTGTAGGAAAAGACTCGTGGCTCAACCTCCCAATGGTCCAAATCACATTAGCGACACCGGTATTCCTCCTTGGACTTGCACACTTTGGGAAATCCGCATGGGGAAGTATCAAAGGCGGCATGGCCAATATGGATGTGCTGATTTTTGTGGGGTCTTCCTCAGCTTTCGTATACAGTCTAGTGGGAACGCTTCTCTCTTGGGGCTCTCCTCAAGTTCACCAATATATGTTTTTTGAAACTGCTGCTATGATCGTCACGGTGGTGCTCATGGGAAACGTAATCGAGCAGAGAGCCGTAAAGAAGACTTCCGAACAGCTAGGTGAATTAACAAAGCTACAAACCTCGGTCGCCAGAATTGTGATGCGACTTGGAAAGAAAGAGAAGTTCTTCGAAACAGAACCAAAGAATGTAAAGCTCAATGATGAACTTCAAATCAATGAGGGCGAACATGTACCTGTAGACGGGGTCATCATTTCTGGTGAGGCCCAAGTCGATGAATCAGCCATTACCGGTGAGAGCGAATTAATTTCCAAATCTAAGGGTGACACCCTATTCTCGGGAACTACATTATTCTCAGGTAATTGCCGT
Organism: Flavobacteriales bacterium; assembly: GCA_022448105.1. Taxonomy (GTDB): domain Bacteria; phylum Bacteroidota; class Bacteroidia; order Flavobacteriales_D; family Cryomorphaceae; genus JAKVAV01. Next base: position 31,078 of record JAKVAV010000009.1, read on the forward strand.
GTAAAAGCATTAGCGCGGGCCAAGGATTCAACACTGGAAAAGATTATCGACTTGGTAAAGCGCGCTCGGCGGGATCAACCAGCCATTCAGATTCTGGGAGACAAGGTGAGCTCGATTTTCGTTCCTGTGGTACTCGGGATTTCTTCACTGACCTTCATCGTGAGCTATTTAATTTTTGACTTGAGTCTGACCACCACCATCATGAACTCCATCGCCGTCCTAGTTATATCTTGTCCTTGTGCCATGGGATTAGCAACGCCCACGGCAGTGGTTGCAGGAATAGGGAAAGCAGCCAAAAAGGGTATCTTGATAAAAGGAGGAAGTACTTTAGAAAGATTGGCTAAAGCGGAGATTGCGATATTTGATAAAACGGGAACGCTAACCACAGGAAACTTTGCCTTTCAATTCGAAGAAAACCAATTAGGAGATAGAGCTCAACGCCTCATAAAGTCTCTCGAAGCTCATTCTTCCCATCCGCTGGCACGGTCTTTTACCAGTTTCTTGAGGGATTATGAACCGGTAGAATTGAAGGCGGTAGTTGAGAAGAAGGGGCGAGGTATGTCTGCGGAAACTATTGATGGAGAACAGGTCTTTTTTGGAATTGACACGAAAGAAGAAAGCGATCTTGTCTTGGAACTTGACAATACTCCTGTTTGTCGTGTGAATGTGAAAGATAAGTTGAAGCACGGGGCTAGGGAAATGATCAAGTATTTTCATGACACTGGGATCAAGACGATCATCTTATCCGGAGATAGAGAAGAAAAGGTGGTTCAAGCGGCAGAATCACTTGCAATAGAAGAGTTTCATTTCCGTATGAGACCCGAAGAAAAACTTGAATTCATCCAGTCATTATCTGAAAACAAGAATGTTATTATGGTAGGTGATGGCATCAATGACGGTCCGGCGCTTTCTCTGGCTCAGGTGGGAATATCTCATGGTGGGGCTAGCTCTTTAGCTATCGACTCGGCTAGAGTAGTACTGATGAGATCTGATGAAATGGATGCGCTGATTGATGCGGTGAAGGTTTCTAAAGAGACCTATAAGACGATCAAACAAAACCTATTCTGGGCTTTCTTCTACAATATCCTGGCCATTCCGGTAGCGGCAGTTGGATTACTTAATCCAATGATTGCTGCATTATCAATGGCATTCTCCGATGTGATTGTTATTGGTAATTCCCTGCGATTGAAGATTCGGAGCCTAAAGTAGTTTGGATGTAAGTGTTTTCCTGCTTTCGCAAAAATGTCAAAAAGATGACGATACTGCTAATCTCATCTCTTGATGTTTCAATTACAGTTCAAACCAAATCAGCAGGATCTTATTAAAAGGAGAACAAAGGCATGAAGATGTTAAATAATTCTGCCTAAGATTCTAATGTTTGAATGAAGATCCCTTTGAATTTATGACTTTTAAGAGCATAAATATTTACTATCACACAAGAATTCTTGGATGTGCAGTTAAATCAACGTTTATGGAGTCCAAATAAATCTTTATGATCAGAGCAAAAGCGCTGAGCTGATTAAGATTCAACAAGCGTGACGCTTAATACTTTTAATACTGGTGAATGAAACTGTGAAGGCCCATAGTAGATTCCTGATTTTGCAGGAACAGCAAGGTATGAAGCTTAAGACAGTTGGTTCAAATCGCTGATACCAATCGTTCGCTCGACGGTGAATCCCTCACCGTATTTCACACCGATTGTTCGACCAAAATCACGGGCTCGTGATTCCAAAAAAGACATAAACTCTGGAGACGATATTGGAGTCTGTGGCTCATCCTTTTCCTTTTCTACGAAAAACTGACTTTTAAAAGCCTCAATGGATTTCAATTTTTTCGACCACTCTTGGGTAATATCAACAATGAAATCAGGCTCTATATAGCGATCCTGAATAATATGATATACCGCCCTAGGTCTCCATGCTAGTTGTTCTTCACCGTCCTTCCCAATCGTTTTGATGGCTCTCAAACCGCTCAAGAAGCAAGATTTCGATGTGAGTTCTGATCCCATTCCATGATCGGGATGCCTGTCCCTAATCGCATTGGTTATGACTATATCTGGTTGGTACTTTCTGATAAAAGGAATGATGACCATCTGCTGCTCTTTTACATTATTCAAAAAGCCGTCTGGCAACTCAGCATTTTCCCTGATGCTTAGCCCGATGATCGCAGAAGCTTTGGCAGCTTCTCTTGCGCGAATTTCGGGTGTACCTCGAGTTCCCAGTTCGCCTCTAGTGAGATCGATAATTCCCACTTTCTTTCCCTGCTTAATTGATTTTATCAAAGTTCCTGAAGCGCTAAGCTCAAGGTCATCTGGGTGGGCAACGATGGCTAAGATGTCTAATTTCATAAATCAATAAATTTGAAAAGCTCGGTGTAAAAGAGTCTGGTTGGAAAACCCATGACATTGTAAAAAGAGCCTTCTATTTTTTCAATCCCGACATAACCAATCCATTCCTGAATACCGTAAGCACCGGCCTTATCAAAAGGTTTGTACTGGTCAACATACCACTCTATGGCTTGATGATCTACATTTCCAAACTTAACTTTCGTCGTTTCGGAGACCAGAACTTGATGCGATTGTGAGGTTAAACAGATGGCAGTAATCACTTGGTGGGATCTGCCTTCCAATTCGGTTATCATTTCTATGGCTTCTTTCCTTTTCTGCGGTTTATTAAACACTCGGTCTCCGAGCCAAACTACGGTATCAGAAGTGACCAAAATTTCTTTATTGGATAAATCTTCTTTAAAGGCACTTGCCTTTAGCTGAGCTAAAAAAAGTGGGATTTCCTCTGCAGTTAGATCTTCACTAAAATCCTCGTTCACATCTTTGGTGCGCACCTCAAAAGGAATTCCCAATCCTTTCATTAGCTCCTGACGTCTGGGAGACTTCGAAGCGAGTATGATTTTATGTCCTTTTAAATTAGGATAAGTCACTGGCATAATAGATAAAATAATGAGCGATGCTATACATCAGGCCGCCAAACATAGCCAGTTTTGTCAAATTACTGGCTTTCAGAAACCCCTGTCTTTCCAAAGATTTATGACTCAACCAAACAGATCCAACTAGAGGAACAAGAACAGCTATTATCAAATAGCCCAGCGAATAGTAGTCACTGATTACTTCTTGCTGAACTGTAAAGAGTAAAATAATCGTAATTGTGATCAGTACATTGACCACCCATTTCGAATTGTTGATTCCTATCACAGTAGGGAGTGTTCGGGCTCCTTGTTTGGAATCTCCTTTTACATCGGCCATGTCCTTTTGAATCTCGCGAGCAAGATTGAGAAGGAAGGCGAATCCAGAGTAACCAGCTAGGAAGTAGAACATCCATTTGAAATAAAGCGATGGGTCTTCACCAGGTTTTTGGGCTTTGAAAAACTCAACCACCTCTTTACCATAGGCATCGATGAGGAGGGGCACCTCATAAATCCCGACGAGCAATGGAATCAAACCAGTCAAAAAAGCAATAAGCACGTTCCCAATTATCAGGTCTTTTTTGAACTGTACGCTATAAAACCAGAGACTTGCGGCAGCGAAAAAACTCACAACACTCAACTTCCATTTCCCCAAAGAATAAGCTAGATAGAAGATTAATGCAAAACCTAAAATATTCAGTATTTGATAGATCGTCATGGCCGTTTTTTCACTGATGTGAACCCCAACGATTCTCTTTGAGGACTTATTTACTTGATCAATTTCTTGATCGAAATAGTCATTAATAATGTTTCCGGCAGCTCCTATGAGGATTGTGCTAATGACGAGCATGGCGAATTGCCCTAAGGAGAGTTGCAGTTCAAAACCATTTACGGCAACCAACGGGCGAAGAACAAAATACCTCATCAAAGTCATGGTGACCGCAATGAGCAAAAGGTTTATGGGTCTTACGAGTTTTAGCAGGTGCAAAAGCTAGATTGTTTTTGAATTATTTTCTAAGTCAATTCATTTCAGCATTGAATATACCAGCAGCATCACTCTCTAAAAAGTGGTTAACTATATCGACATAACCTTCAGTACCATTATCGCTATTGGTAAAAATTATCAGTCCTTTATCTACGTCGGGTAAAATAAAAGCGATGCAATGCACTCCAATATCATCTCCTCCGTGCACAATTGCAAAGTGACCATCTTCGTTGATCTGCTCATCAATCCACCATCCTAATCCGAAGTGTTTGAAATTGGACACCCTAACCTGATCAGCAACCATTTCACTTTGGAGTTCGAGAGATAAATTAGCCCCGTGCAAGACGTAATGTACAAATTTGGAGTAATCGCCAATGGTTGTGAGGAGATCGTCTGCGCCATTTGGCTCATAGAACTTGCCATAATCATACAAAGTTCCATCTTCCTTATGCCAATCGGCAAGGGGCAATTCATCAAAAGATGTTCTCCACACAAAGGAAGTATTGGACATCTCTAATGGTGTAAAAATGAGATCCTCGGCTAAGGCCTGAAAACTTTTCTCAAATATTGATTCTAATGCCCTGCGGAGCAGGTCGTAACCCTCTCCTGAGTACTGATATTTTTCTCCTGGATCAAACTCAAAAAAGTCCAGATCATGAGATTCATCGTCAAGCCAGTTTGGAAGACCAGTTTGGTGGCTCAATATATGCCTCAAGGTTAGTTGCTCGTAGTTGCGATTTTGCGAAAGCTTTGGGTCAGAATAGTATTCTGAAAAAGGCTGATCTAATTTCAAAAAACCTTGATCGACTAATTTTAGTGCGACTAATGCCGTAATCGGTTTTGCCAATGAGGCAACATTCCAAATTGTATTTAAGGAAAACTGATCCTCTACGTTAGGTTGACTGAAAACACTTGTCTGACGAACAAGACCATTTTCGATATACCCTATTGCAACCGAAGGGATCCCTCTTTCCGATAACCACTGACCGGTGATTTCATTGTCAATAAAGAGACCGTCTTCAGTATTTTTTTTGAAAAAGTCTAGATGATCATAACTCAAAACTGAGGTTAACCTCCACTCCTCAGATTCTTTCATCCAAACATGAGTAAACCTAGCCTGACTAGTAAGGTGACTTTGATTTTCATCTTCTAGTCCATAAAAAGTATGCCGACCAGTCTGAACAGCACCGTATAGTTTCCCGTTCCTTTTTAGTGGATAAATGGCCACCGATCCTTTATCCAATACTCTAAACGCCTTGTAGGAAAGGTTGCACACACCATTTTGAATACCATTGACAAACTCGCTTTTAGACTCCGTAATCCCCACCTGGTCGTGGTAAGAAATGAAATGGTCACTTATTTTATCCTGCAGAGCACTCGTATCGCAACCATTGAATCCGACGGCAAAGAGAAGACTATCAGCAGTCTGGATTTGCCGAAAGAGTACATCGGACTTATTAATTTGGGAAAAGGCGGTAATTACATATAGAATTAATGTTGTTGATAGAAGCCTAGCTTTCATTTGTTGCGATTTCCATGAGATCACCAGTCCAAAGCGTCCTCATCGAACCATTTGCCTTGAACTTTCAGCGTTTGTTCGATAACATCTCTCACACATCCTTGACCGCCCTTCTTCACTGAGACGTAATCGCATATTTTTTTGACTTCTTCTGCGGCATCTGCTGGGCAAGTGGCCACACCGGATTTTTCCAAAACTTTAAAGTCTGGTATATCGTCGCCCATATAAAGCACTTCCTGAGGATTGAGATTATGATCTGAAAGGTACTGATCGTATACCTTCTCCTTGTTGTGACTGGATAAAAAGACATCTTTGACTCCCAGCCCTTCCAAACCCGCTTTTACATCGACAGAATTACCCCCTGTAATTACGACAAGTCGATACTCTTTCTTTACGGCATATTGCACCGCATAGCTATCCTTGGAATTCATCCTTCTCACAAATTGCCCACCGGGCATTACAAGGACTACCCCATCGGTAAACACGCCATCCACATCGAATATAAAAGTGGTGATTTGAGGAAGGAGTTCTTTATAGCTTTTGTTCATGTGCTCGATCGTAAATTTCATTAGTCAGCAAGTCATAAATCACCCGATAGGAATTATCATTTCCAAGGAGCTCCCGGTGTGTCGCTATGGTTTTCCGGTCGCCTCTTGCCGCTGGTCCAGTTTGACTAATTCCCGCTGGCTGCATGAGAATCTTATTGGCAGTTTCCAAAATGAGTGGATGTAAAATTGACCTATCAATTTCTGCTTTTTCAAGCAATTCTTCCGAGAGCTCAAACATCAAATTAGCAAAATTATTGGCAAATACAGCAGCAAGATGAAGGCTCTTTCTCTGCTCACTACTCAAGATAAATATCCTTTCGGAAAGCCTTTCTGCCAATTGGCCCAATCCATTGAGATCTTTATCGCTTTCTGCCTCAAGGCAGAAGGGGACATTCTCCCAAACGATTTGCTTATCCATCGAAAAACTCTGAAGTGGATAGAAAACAGCTCTTCGATTCTTTTCATCTATAGCCTGCAAAGGCACAGCACCAGAAGTATGAGCCACTAAACCAGAATTGTTTGGGTTGAGCTGAGCAGATACCTCAGCCACCGCATCATCAGACACGGTGAGCAAAATCAGATCAGCATGAATTACGGACGACAAATCAGCAATGACTTGAGTATTTAGCTTAGCGGCTAGCACTTCAGCTTCTTTTGCATTCCTGCCGAATACGCTAGCTATCCCGACGTTATTCTCTTTTAAAGCAGCTCCTAGTTGATGTGCTACCCGTCCAGTGCCAATCAGGGCAACGGATTTAAACTGACTCATGCGACTTTTCTTTTTCGAGATAGTTTAATACGATGCCTAATGGCCATCACAGTTCCCAGAAACATCACAACACAACCTATCCAAAGAATATTTATCATTGGAAATTGTATGGCCTGCATCACTATAAATTCCTTACGGTTGGTATAACGCTCCGCAAAGTAAAAAGTATGCTTACCCGTTGAGGGATCAATTTTATCGAAGTTTACGCGGACCCCGGTCTCATCCTGAATAACCGGATCAGGGACAGACAATAGAGAGTCTCTCAGAATGTAGAGGGGTTCTACTTCATAAACCTCTCCTTGAGGGGTTTTAATGCCTATTCTCGCTTTTACAGCGAGGTCATTTGGTGCTATTCGATACTTCTCACGCTCATCATCTTGCACTACAGCCAGCTGATTTAGCCTTACAGAATTCGACCCGACAATCGCGGTATCGCCGACTGATAAGAGCACTTCGGTAGCAGAGCGAAAACCGGTAGCGTCGGTATCAACCTCCAACTCAGCCCAGCGGATGTGTGTGTAAATATCTCTATTCCAGTAACGTTTGGTAGATGGCTCCGCGACGTTCCCAAACTCTGGGTTGAGTTGTATTCTTGGATTAAGGTCAAAGATCTTTTCACCGGGCTTAAACTGAGTCCAACGAGGAATACTATCTAAGACCAATCCTCTCGGATCTTGCACGATTTCCCAATGGTCTTTTTGATCAAGTAAGAAGTCTGGACCAGGAACGTGGTCATCGATCGCTCTCATCACCACTCCTCTGGCGATGACATGATCGCCTTGCCGATAAGAAATCGGTTCGGGTTCGAAGTATTCAACTTTGTAGTAAACGTTAACACCTTCCTTCGAACGATCTCTGTAACTCACAAAATAGTCACCCATAAGAATGGTGTCGTTTTTAAAGAGAAGGACATCTTCGTTATTGCTGAAATCTTCACTAAGTTGCTCGATATCAAATCTCGAAGCATTCTCAGAAATTTTGATGCTCCTTGAAGTAGAGATTAGGGCTCCGAGCAGCACCAAAGCAAACCCGATGTGGGCTACACTTGCGCCTGAAGCGTCAAATTTCCCTTTGAGAATTCTCACCGCATAGTCAAAATTGGCCATGACCGCGAATACAGTCGTAAAGAAGAGAACGAGAAGAATGAATTCATCCCCCTCGTAACTCAATTGAGTGGCAGCCGCTAGAGTAAGCACCAAAGAGACGATTAGACTACCAAGAATTTTCTTGGCAAAAGTCTTGAACTCAGTCTTACCATATCTCAAGAATTGGGTAAAAGCAATAAGAGCGGTAATCACAAAAGCAAACGGAATCTGCCATTTGTTGAAGTGACTTATCCTATCGCTATTTGGCGCGAGTTTTCCTTCAGCGAGTGAGCGGAAACCCGATATTTTAGTCCATTCGTAAAGGTCCATTAAAGGCCCCGCGAAAGGCTCGGCGAGAATATTCCAAATGGGTTTAGAGGTTTCTAAAGCTATCTGCGCCGCGGAGAGCAGAAGCACCATAGAACCTATAAAAATCCAGAATTCACGACTCCAGAGCGGTTCTTCCTTTTCTGGTTTTACGAAAACCTTTTTGTACGCTAAAATGGGTAAGGCCACCGACATCACTAAAAAGGCAACGATAGCGGCCACTTTCATTTCAAAAGCAAAACCGACCACACTCAAAAAGATGATTCCTCCCCAGTAAATCATCTTCAGTCTTCTTGTGAATAGCATCAAGGTAGACGGTAATGCCACCATAAAGAGCAATATCGTGAGATGCTGCTTCATCAAGCCGTCGTCGGTAAATGAATGTACAGAAGTATCTCCGAGCACTCCAGAGTGAACTAAAAATGAGGCGTACATGACAAGAATTGTGGTGAGGAGAGTGAGAAATAGCGCTGTATACTGTGATATGTTTTTTCTTTGATTAACTACCATAACATGTGCAGCACCGACCAAAGTCAACCAGGGGATAAGAGATGCATTTTCTACTGGGTCCCATGCCCAAAACCCACCGAAACTCAATGCCTCATATGCCCAAGCTCCCCCCATCAAAATACCTATTCCCAAGACAGAAACACTAAAAAACGCCCAAGGAATAGCAGGGCGAATCCACTCTTTCAACTTTCCTGACCAGAGTCCGGCAATAGCAAAAGCAAACGGAAATAGCGTTGAAGCGTAACCAAGGAAAAGAGTCGGTGGATGGATGGTCATCCAGTAGTTTTGTAGCAGCGGATTCAACCCGCGGCCTTTACTAAATTCGGGAATCTTCTCGAGGTAGTCTGGAGTTAGGGTCCAAGGAAGACCTACATTTTCAGGCAATTCTCGGATCAGGGTAAAAGGGCTATTTCCAATTTTGAAATCGAAAATGTAGACTCCCAATATCATACTACCCAAGCAAACTTGAAAAATCGACACCATCATCATGGTGAGGCTCTCAAAGTTTCTTGCCGTGCGCATTAGAATATTTCCGAGAAGTACATTCCAGAAGCTCCAGAGAATGAAGCTTCCCTCTTGTCCTTCCCAGAAGCAAGAAAAGATGTAGCGGAGTGGCATCTCAGTATTGGCATGAGTCCATACGTAGTTGTACTCAAAAAACTTATTGAATAGCATTACAAAAAGGGTGATGGCTGCAGACGCAAGTGCCAAAGAGTGCACGCTGAAGGAAGCTCTTGCCAAACTCTGAAAGTGAATTTTGTTCGTCCTGAACGAGAAGTAATAAGAAAATGTACTCAACAAAGCGGCCACAAATGACAGCGCTATCAGTGCCTCACCAAGCTGCCCATAAAAAGGGTGCTCTCCCACATACTCTATCATCTCCCTTAGTTATTTAAAGCTGTTTCTTTCAATTCAAATTGAGTTTCGTCCTTGTACTTCGAAGGACACTTCATGAGCATTTCAGTAGCATGAAACTCTTCTCCGTTAGCCTTACCTATTAGGACCACACTCTCTGATCTTTCGAAATCTTGGGGCTTTGACTTATTAAGTACTACCTTTCTTCGTTCACCATTATTGTCGATCATGGTAAACTTGGTAACATTTGGATTAATTTCCGGATTGTAGGCGATTTTGGCTGAACGATCTAGTTCACCAACTACGTGGAACTCTTTTTCAGGGTATTGGAACGCTTCTTTAAAATCAGCATAAGAGCTGGAATCACTAACAGAACCAATCATGAAAGCGACTGCAACAGCGATAAGTATTATAGCTACAATGTGAGTCTTCTTCATCTCGACTAGTTTTTATCTCTCTCTTCTAACTTCTTTAACTTTCTATCAATCGAAATCAAGTAGGCGATTATCAAAACAAATACTGTCGCAACAACAGCCACCACAACATTAATTTTCCCACTTGCGAACATGGTGTTTTCTAACCAGTCCGTTCCCGACTGTGCAAAGGTCGGAAGGCAATCAAGCATTGTCAATAAGACAAGTAAAGTCCACTTATGTTTACTACTCATTTCTTGTTTTTCTTCGCAATCGTAATATGATCATTCGGTACCTGAGTTGAGCAATCCAAAGAGCTAATCCCATCCAGCCTGCTACGGCCGGATAAAACACCAACCTGAGATTATCGTCAAGGTCGTATTGGCTAAAGGCGGGATTCCCTCCTACTCCAGGATGCAATGAGTCTGTCATTCTGGGCAAAACCATGATGAAAAGAATCATCATTGTAAAAGCAAATATGTTGTAGACAGCTGCGAGGCGCGCAGATTTCTCTCTATCGCTCACGGATGACTTCAAAACGAAGTAAGCGAGGTAAACTAGAACGCCAAGTGCTGCTCCGTTCAAACGAGGATCACTCACCCACCACGCTCCCCACGTAAATCTTGCCCAAAAACTTCCAGTTGCTAATCCAATAAAGGCAAAAAGCAGACCGGCATGAGCAGCAGTCTCAGCGCGTGTATCAAACTCAAGCTTACTATTATTCAGATACTTGATGCTGTAGATCAATGAAACAAGCATCACCAGGATCATGGCAAACCAACTGGGCACGTGTACGAGAATGTTTCGAATGGTCTCGTTGAGAATGGGCTGATTTGGGAAGTCGTAGGTCTCAGCTTCTATCACACTGATTCGATCCAGACATTTTTCTGTCTTATCGGGTTTTAAACCTACTTCCATTCCATTTTGAAGGAAAGCCTGCGGCAAAAAAAGAGTTCCATCAATGTCATTATTCACGTACAAATCAAAAAATGCACCCTCCAGTACCTCAGTTATGCTGAAACTAGCTCTCATTGTATTCTCATCGACAATAGCCGTTTCGTAGGGGCAAAAAATCGCATCTCCGTTCTTGACCCAAATTTGAAGAGATTCAGATGCTTTTTGAAAATGTGTGTTGTACCCTGTGACCGTAACTGAAGTAGCTCCGTAATCGAGCTTAGTTGGGTTCACGTTAGGGATACCGGGAGACAATGGAGTTTTAAGCCCAACAATCAGAGTCGTTAAAACGACAAGAGCTGAAAGCCACTTCCACCAAGAAATTGACATAAAATTAACCGTGTCTTATTCCCGCCAAAGGTACGGAAAAAGAATGTAGGATAGTCCTAGAGAAAGGATAGTCACAGCGACGATTTGCCAGGCATATACCCCATTTACTGACCAAGCTATTCCGTCTAAGGCATTCTTAGAAAATCTGATAATGAGCAGTATTAGTGGAAGGATTACCGGGAGCCCCAATACCGCCATCATTCCCAAATTATTATCCGTCTGAGCAGCGAGAGCTGAAACTAAAGTGAGTGTGAAAGAAAGTCCGGTAGCACCCAGCACAAGCGAGAGGATAAGCGCCCCCCAATTGGCATCCAGCAATGGCGTTGAACCAAGCATGAGAATGTAGATGGCGAATCCCAGAAAGACCATAATCAAAAGAAGAATAGCATTGTACAGCATTTTTCCGACAACAACTGCCTCAGCACTTGCGAGTGAAAAAAGGTAGAGTTTCCTCCCTTCGGTCTCTGCTGAAAAGCTTCTAGCGGCAGCATTAAAGGATGCAAACAGGGCGATTATCCAGAATAGAGCATTCCAAGTAGCTACGTTGGTTACTTGTTTAAAGCCAAGATAAGCTACAAATACCGAGGCAATAATATAAAGCAAAACGCCGCCAATTGAATGCCGTTGCCTCAACTCCATTTTAAGATCTTTTGCCACAACTGCCTTAACTTCGCGCCACATTAGATCAACGAAGATAGATGATTGATTTCGAGGAATCGCCATCTCTTTAATAAAGAAGTACTATGAAAATCATCAAAACAGACAAAGCTCCTGCACCCATTGGACCTTACAATCAGGCAATCAAGAATAACGGAGTAGTTTACATTTCTGGCCAAGTTGCCATAGACCCGGCAACAGGCGAAATGGACAATGCTAATCTCGAAGCAGAAACGCACCGGGTCATGAAGAATTTAGGCGCAGTACTTGAAGCCTCTGGCTCTCATTATTCCCATTTAATAAAGTGCTCCATTTTCATCTTAGACATGAATCAATTCAGTGTGATTAATGAAATATACGGCAGCTATCTTGATAAATACTATCCAGCGCGGGAAACTGTAGAAGTGCGCAGGCTTCCTGCCGGAGCCAGAGTTGAAATTTCGGCAATAGCCAAGTCTTTAGAAAGCTAAACTATTTCATTCGCTTTAAGTTGATGGCATACAGCGCAATAACAATGAGGCCAATAAATCCTCCAAAGGAGGCCCAAATCACTGAGGCGACATTCACTCCAATAAAGATGAACACCGAAATAAGGCTCGCGACTTTAGCAGACAGGTAGATCCAAAAGCCTTGTTTCTTCAATCGAAACATAAAGAATGCTCCGAACGCTGAGAGAACTGCTATCAGCATATCTGTAGTGAAGATCATTCCTGCATTTTCTATAGAGTTTGAAACGACTGCGGCAAAGGTATCCATGAAGGGCTCAAAAAGTTCCGCTACATCGGGATCATTCTCACCCATTTCTAACATTGCATCGTTAAAGTCAGACATGGTTTGTTCTCCATCGGCAGAGGATGAAAAGAAATAGCTCATCGGGGCGGTAAACAGGGTGTAAGCTGAAACGAGCCAAGTTAAGATGCAAAGAACTGTGAGTAATGTAGGTCGCTCGTCCACCTCTGGTTGCCAGTCGTCAATAGTTTCGTCAGTCATAATGAAGAGTTTTGATTGGTGAATATGCAAAAAGTGAGTCTATCCGTTGGTATGATCACATCTCAATTCTTCCAAAATTCATACAATATTGATTCTCCTGACCTTATGCACAGCCGATTACCATAAGCACGGCCATTGGACTCCAGGATGGCACTTCGTTTTCGAAAACCTGAGATAAATTCGATCGTTAAGGAGGATAGAGAAGAGTCCACTCGCTTCAGGAACTCGTCAACCTCCATTCCATTGATGGAGGTGATCTCATCATCAAACCAAAGTCCACCCAATTCTGCTGGTGAGCCTCGAAATACATTACTCACCAGCTGCTGATTGCCATTCTTCAGGAGTCTAAAGCCAAACTTCTTTTCCAAGAAGTGAGTAGAATCATTCTGTTCTAATTTTAAATCAAGCATTGAAAATGCCTCAAGAACGTATTCTTCCAGATACCCTCTTCCATCCACAACTTTTTTTCTCAGTTTATGCCAGGGTTTTTCAGCAACCTCTGCTAAAATATCCCAATATTGATCTTCAGTATAGCCTCGATTTCTACTCACCCTTCCAAAGAGTATCTTCATCGCAGATGAGAGATTCAAGCTCCCTTTGGTAGCATCAATTATCCAAACATCACACACAAACGCTAGCAGAGCTCCTTCGACATAAATACTGACTCTCCGACGCGGAGTACCTCGGCCATATCCGTCCACCCAAGTATCCATACTTGAGTCTGCCAATGAAAGAGCAAACCGACCTTCATTATCTCGATGTCTCTTTAACAAAGTGGCCAATTCTTCAAAATAATCCTCATCCGAAAATACTCCTGATTGCCAGAGCATGAGGTCACCCATGTAGGTGGTAATACCTTCTGCGAGGTAGCCAAGACGGGAGAAATCAGCTTTTGTGAAATCATAAGGAAGCCAATCAGTTGGCCTGATGTACTTGATGTTCCAAGTGTGGTAAAGTTCATGCGAACTCACACCGAGTAATTCCTTGTATCGCGTCCTCTCATCTAATTGCTCTAAAGGTCCGAGAATAATTACGGTACTGTTTTCATGCTCTACTCCGTGGTAAGCTCGGTGTGGAAGTAAGATAAGCAGGAAGTGATACTCATCAACTGGGATTGTTCCAAAAGCCTCCACTTGCTTTCTCGTAAACATCTCAAAATCTCTTAGTAAGTTTTGCTCTTCACCAAGAAATTCTCCAATGATATGTATAAAGTACTCAACACCGCTTACTGCATATTTGAGTACATCAATATTGGCAGCAGCCATAATTGGCGTATCCATCATATGTTGCATATCGCGAGCTTGGTAGACAGAATCACCTGACTTTTTGAGTGCAGTAGAAATTGCCCAACCTTGCTCCAAGTGGACATCTATGGAGCACGCTTCTTCTTCTTGGCCTTCAAAATAAACGCAGGCATTCACTGGATTTATCAAAAGTAGTTCCCCGTCAAAATAAGTGTTGCCTGCGGTAAGTTCCCGACCATAGAGCTGATATGAGATAACCACCTCTTCTCCCTCAGTTGCGATTATCTCAAATACATTTGCGGAGGTCTTTCTACAATAAAGCGGTATTCCATGGGTGGTGGCTTCGAGGCCAATGAAGTTTCTCGTAAAGTTTCCAGGTTCGTATCTTCCTGGGCGCCAGTAGGGAATAATGGCTTTGATAAAACGATGATGTGCCGTGAGAGTTACTTCAACTTCAATATGATAAGGAAGTTGATTCTTGCAATTGAAGCGATACTGAATCATAGGGCATAAAGGTATATGAAGCAAATCAATAAAAGGCTTGTCTTGTTTGAATTCATTGATGATCACCTTGAATTAATTGAGCAATTGTTTTCTATTTTTGCCCACTAATTTCACAGCGAAATCTACAGATTATGAAATACGATATTATTGTTTTAGGAAGTGGTCCAGGCGGTTACGTTACTGCCATTAGAGCCAGTCAGCTCGGTTTCAAAACGGCGGTGGTTGAAAAGGAATCTTTAGGGGGTATTTGCCTGAATTGGGGATGTATTCCAACTAAAGCCCTTTTGAAAAGTGCTAATGTATTTGAGTACATGAACCATGCATCTGATTATGGAATTACCATACAAGAGCCACAAGTAGATTTCTCTGGAATGATCAATAGAAGTCGCGGGGTAGCTGATGGTATGAGTAAGGGTGTAACTTTCCTCATGAAAAAGAACAAGATCGATGTGATCATGGGTGAGGGGAAGGTAAAAGCGGGAAAGAAGCTTGATGTTACCGACAAGGATGGTAAAACTACCACCTACGAAGCAGATCATATCATTGTCGCTACAGGAGCTAGAGCTAAAGAGCTGCCGAACGTAAAAGTTGATGGCAAGAAAATCATCGAATACCGCAAAGCGATGACCATGGATAAGCAACCTAAGAAAATGGTAGTCATGGGGAGCGGGGCAATAGGATGTGAATTTGCTTACTTCTACAACGCCATTGGCACGGAGGTAACGATTGTAGAATATCTCGACAATATTGTTCCGAGGGAAGACGAAGAAGTATCTAAGCAACTAGCCAGAACTTTCAAGAAGAATGGGATCAAGATCATGACTGGAGCGGCAGTTGAATCTGTCGATACTTCTGGAGCGGGATGCAAGGTGAAGGTGAAAACCAAAAAAGGTGAAGAAATACTAGATTGCGATGTGGTACTAAGTGCCGTGGGAGTCACTCCAAACACAGAGGGAATAGGTCTAGAAGATGTAGGAATTGCAACTGATAGAGGCTTGATACAAGTAGATGAGTACTACAAAACAAATATTCCAGGGTATTACGCTATT
Source organism: Flavobacteriales bacterium (assembly GCA_022448105.1). Taxonomy (GTDB): domain Bacteria; phylum Bacteroidota; class Bacteroidia; order Flavobacteriales_D; family Cryomorphaceae; genus JAKVAV01. The sequence goes on from JAKVAV010000009.1 coordinate 46,733, forward strand.
GGTGATTGTGTTCCTGGTCCGGCATTGGCACATGTAGCGAGTGCTGAAGGAATTCTTTGCGTAGAAAAAATTAAGGGAGAAAACGTACAGCCAATCGATTACGACAATATTCCAAGTTGTACCTACTGCTCGCCCGAAGTTTCAAGTGTGGGTATGACTGAGGCTGCCGCCAAAGAAGCGGGTATTGAAATCAAGGTTGGGAAATTCCCATTTTCGGCCTCAGGAAAAGCTAAAGCAGCTGGGCACAGCGATGGATTCGTTAAGCTGATCTTCGATGCGAAGTACGGTGAATTGCTCGGTGGCCACATGATCGGCGCCAATGTGACCGAAATGATTGCCGAAATCGTTTCCATCAGAAAGCTAGAAACCACGGGACACGAGATCATCAAAACGGTGCACCCTCATCCTACAATGAGTGAGGCGGTGATGGAAGCCGCCGCAGCGGCTTATGATGAGGTAATTCACCTTTAAAATACATATCTAATGGTTCAGGAAAGGCTGGTCACAAGTGACCAGCCTTTTTCTCTACCATAGCATTTCATGGGCATTTCACTAGTTCTCATTGAATATTTCTTGGTGTATCCGCTCATGCATTCTCTTAAACTCAATTCATTTAGGAGCAAAAAAAGCAAGGCTTTCGCCTTGCTTTTACCACCTACTGAAAATTAACCACGCGATTATATGCCGCCTATTGAACTACTTTAGAAACGAGTTCTGCGGTGCGGCTCGCGTAGCCAAATTCGTTGTCGTACCAAGACATCACTTTTACAAAGCTACCGTTGGCAGACGTCATCAAAGAATCGAAAATACTGCTATGTGAATTACCAATAATGTCAGCCGATACAATGGGATCTTCGGTATACTGCATAATTCCCTTTAATTTTCCTTCCGCAGCCTTTTTAACGGCAGCGTTTATTTCTTCTGCCGAAACTTCTCTATCCAGTACCGCTACCAAATCAGTAATTGAACCAGTAATGGTTGGGACTCTAGTTGCATTTCCATCGAGTTTACCCTGCAAGTGAGGTAAAACGAGCCCAACCGCTTTCGCGGCGCCAGTCGTGGTTGGAATGATAGAGTGCGCTCCTGCTCTTGCTCTTCTCAAGTCTGAATGTGGGGCATCTTGAATTCTTTGATCTGCTGTGTAAGCATGAATCGTATTGATGTATCCTTTTTGAATACCAAACTCTTCATCAAGAACCATTGCTATAGGGGCCAAGCAATTCGTAGTGCAGCTTGCATTTGAAACAATCAGATCATCACTTGCGAGCGTATGATCATTTACCCCAATCACTACGGTCTTGACATCCCCTTTTGCAGGCGCTGAGATAATAACTTTCTGAGCCCCCGCTTTTATGTGCTTCTCCGCACCTTCTCTATCTCTAAAGATGCCTGTACACTCGGCAACCACCTGAACTCCTAGATCCGCCCAAGGAAGATTTTCTGGATCTCTCTCAGCGAATAGTTTGTAAGACTTCCCGTCTACTTTTATGTTATCTCCTGAATGAGAAACCTCTCCCGGATATCCACCTTGACTGCTGTCGTATTTAAATAGGTGTGCTAATGTTTTAGCATCTGATAAATCATTGATGGCAACTACTTCTACGTCCGTATTCTTCAACAATTGACGAAAAGTGAGTCTTCCAATTCTACCAAATCCATTGATGGCAACTTTTATCATGGGTTAGCGCTTTCTAAGTGTCATTTAAACACAAAGATAAAATAATTCCAGTTAACCTCCCAAGACAAATGCCTAAAAATCGCAGGTATTTAACGTCGCCCCTAGAGGAGTCCAGCAATAAGGCTTTCTATGGTAATTCCTTCAGCCTCTGCTTTGTAATTTCTCACCAATCGATGTCTGAGTATTGGGATAACGACAGCTTTCACGTCTTCGATATCCGGTGAGAACTTTCCGTTGAGGGCTGCATGGCATTTCGCGCCTACAATTAAGTACTGAGAAGCCCTCGGTCCTGCGCCCCAGCTCAGATAACTATTGGTTGAATTTGAAGCATTTGCAGTTCCAGGACGAGTTTTGGAAACGAGGTTAACCGCATATTCTACTACATTATCAGCGACGGGAATTCTGCGAATCAACTGCTGAAAGAATTGTATTTCCTCACCCGATATTACTTTCTTAGGTTCAACAGAAACTCCAGAAGTTGTGGATTTCACCACGTCGATTTCTTCTTGCATCGAAGGATAATCGACAAAAATATTGAACATGAATCTATCCAATTGAGCTTCTGGCAATGGATATGTTCCTTCTTGCTCAATTGGGTTTTGCGTAGCTAAAACAAAAAAGGGCTTTGGCAGAGGATATGAATGTCCAGCCGCAGTAACTGTGCGTTCCTGCATTGCTTCGAGGAGAGCAGCCTGAGTTTTGGGCGGAGTTCTGTTTATCTCATCAGCGAGAATTACGTTTGAAAACAGAGGGCCTTTCACAAACTTGAACTTTTTGTTTTCATCTAATATCTCAGAACCGATAATATCTCCTGGCATGAGATCTGGGGTAAACTGAACCCTATTGAATGATAAACCGAGCGTATTTGCAATGGTATTCACCAAAAGTGTCTTTGCTAATCCTGGCACACCAACCAGCAAGCAGTGCCCTCCGCTAAAAACGGTCGTTAATACTTCTTTGATGACTTGATCTTGTCCTACGATGACTTTACCGATTTCTCGTTTCATCGCGGCGTATTTCTCAGTAAGCTGCTGTACAGCTTCTACATCTTTCATGTATGGTAAACTTCTTAATTTCTAATTAGATCGTCCTCTTCGACCCATGGATATCCAAAGGCACAATCTCGATAATTTTCTTCTATTTTTATGTATGATTCTCTTATTCGTTCCCGCACCCATTTATCCATGGCTTGAGTTCTAAGTCTCTCTGTTGCCATATTTTGCATACTCTGATAATCATCCGTAAGGTTGGCTCGGTGGGGCTCAGTGCGTTCAACCAGTTTTATGATTCGATACCCCTTCTCATTCGATCTCGTTTGGAAGTAATGAGATTTACTCACATCGCCTACCTCCATGGTGTCGATCACTGGAAACAGAGTTGGGTCAAGTTGGTCCATTTCAAAAATTGTACTCCCCGTCGCTTGATTAACTAATGCACCATTTTGGTTTTTTGTTCTTTCATCGTCAGAGTATTTATTTGCCGCCAAGGCAAACGAAACAGAATCTCTCACAACGACAGCTCGTATCGAATCTAAATCTGTTCGAGCCTTATTTAGACCAGCTGAAGAAACTTCCGGTATGAGCAGAATGTGATTTGCGTTGTACATTTCCCCTCTTCGTTCGATCAGTTGCATGATATGAAAACCATAATCTGACTCAAATGGAGTAGAAACCTGACCTTCTTCAAGATTAAAGGCGACTGCGTCAAATTCAGGGACCCAAGTACCTCTTGGTTGCATACCTAAATTTCCTCCTTTGGCTGCTGAACCAGGATCGTCGCTGTAGAGTGCCGCCAGAGTCTCAAAGTCTTCTTTACCAGACTCCACCTGCTCCTTGAAATCCATCATTCGGGCACGCACTCTTTCTTTTTCCTTACGGGTCACCTCCGGGTATTTGACTATCTGCGCCATCTGAACCGAAGCATTAATATAGGGGAGGCTGTCCTTGGGTATTTCGTTATAAAAATCTTGGACGTCAGAGGGAGTTACGTTAATCTCTGAACTGATCTCTCCTTCCATTCTTTGTACGAGTAGCTGATCTTTAAGAACCTCAAAGAAATCTTCGCGGATTTCTTCCATGGATTTGCCATAATATTCTTCTAGAGCTTCAACAGAACCGATCTGACGAACAAATACATCCATTCTACGATCTAGTTGATTTGTCACCATGTCATCTGTTACTTCCAGCGAGTCGACCTTAGCTTGATTGAGCATCAGTTTCTCAAACAGTATTTCCTCTAGAACTTGGCAGTCTGTTAGAGTACCTTTATAGCCTTGGGCCTGAAGTTGACTCTTTTGAATCTGTACATCGCTATACAAGACGATTTCATTACCAATCACAGCTACAATTTCGTCTATTACTTGCGCCTCTATCTCATCAAGTACTGAGAAGAAGACCACTAGTAAAAGAATCGATTTTTTTATTTTTCCCATTCTACTTTGTCCTTAGCATAAGCATCTCGTAGGGCATCTTCTCTCATTTTCTTGACCAGTTCTGCCTTACGTTTGTTCAAAATCAAATTTTCTACTTTTTGTCTTTCCAGCTCTAGCGGAGCAGCTGCTCCAGTTACACGGTGGCTAAAAACACGCATTATATTTAAACGGCCATCAATTTCAAACTCGTGGTAATTGCTATCCCTCAAGAAAGTGGGCCAGTCATTAATATCTAATGCAATTTGTTTCTGAAGATCCTCAACGTAAATCCAATCTTCTTTTGATAGAAAACACTTTTCCGCATACCTATTGCAATAGTCATCTAGCTCCAGAAGGTCCTCGTCTGTTCCATCGCTAAACCACTTTTTAAGTTTTCTTTTATTGGGCGCATCAGCACTCACTGACATGAACCATAGCTGCAATATGGAGCTTTTCAGCTTGAAGCTCTCACTATTCTCGTTAAAAAATGTTTGTATTTCATTTTCAGAAATAACCGTGTCCAATTTTTGATTGACTAGTTCCTTCTCGTAAGTGTAGATCACGAGAGAGTTTCGGTAATCGTCCAATTTTTCCTGAAAATCCTTTTTTTCATCCAATAGGTTATTTTCCGCCCTCGCAAGAACTGCCTTCTCTTTAATCCAATCATTAATAATTTGATCTGCCATATGGAGCGAATCTTCTTGTGATAGATTGGTTGGCATCATACGTTCGAACTGACTTACCCTTAGCACATAGTCGTAAACTTTAGCCACCGGAGGATCTTGGGAATCATGATCTGGCATGCAGCTGCTGACAACAAAAAAGAGCAAGCCAATAAATATCAGCTTGCTCGAAAAAATTTTTTGAGAGTATGAGTTATTCAAGCTAAATATGCTTTACTCTATGGTGTAGAGTACATCTTTATTAACACTTATCTCATGCTTCTCCCGCAGCGCGGAAATCCATTCCTCCTCTAGATAATTTTGATAGGCCGCAGTGATCAATCCCCTTGCATCATCAAAGGCTTTTGGCTCTGGTTGGCGGATTTCTTTAATATGCACAACCTTGATTTGACCTTCATCGTTTACTGGGTCGGACACACCTACTTGCCAAGGAACCATATCGAAAATAGGCTCTTGGTCTTTTTGCTCGAGACCACTGCTAATCCTCACTTTTAATGCACTATCCTCGTTGAGGGCACTTCTAATTTCGTCCTGGTTCTTACCCTTTTTGAGCATTTTCTTCACTTTCACGGCAGTTTTATCGTCTTCAACAGTGTAGATGTCATAACCCGCTCTTTCGTCCCACATGAACTGACTTTGATTAGAGTTGTAGTAAGCTTCCAGACCTACAGTATCTTTTACGGCCTTCGACCAAACCTTTTGGTCTGTGAGGTCGAAGAGGAGTATACCATCTCTGTACTCTTGCATCAAAGCCCTAAACTCAGTGTGCTTCTCCTCGAGAATAGAGTCTTCGTAAGACATTATCTCTGAGTTAACCCAATTATCAAAGCTCTCATCGATGAGCAGCTCTGTGTCGATTTCAGACCTTGAACCACGCATTCTCGAGATTAAAAATTCTCCGAATTGGGCCTGCGAGTATTTTATACCATTCAGTTCAAAAAGAACTTTGTCAGACTCTTTCAAACCAGCCGGAACTTCCCAATTTGAGGAGAAATAACTAGTATCAATTCCTTGATAAAATGGCTTTAATCGCTTTTTGTAGTCTTGATAATTGTACTCATTTTTCCGCTTGTTGATGAAGCTGTCCTTGGTGATATCCGATCTTGAATCTCTAGAAATCTTATTTTTGAGTTCTTTCTCATAATCCTCGAAAGATTTCATCTCAATCTTCTCAACTAATTTGATAATGTGCCATCCATAAGGTGACTTGACTGGTTCTGAAATTTGTCCAACCTCCGTTAAAGAAAATGAAGCTTCTTCAAACTCTTCGACCATTTTACCAGCACCAAAAGGAGGAAGTTCTCCACCTTTTGCAGCAGAGGTTCTATCATCACTGAATTTTTTTGCAAGAGCGGTAAAGTCCTCACCAGATTTTAACTTCTCGTATACTTCATCTGCTCTTTGCTTTAGACTTTCTTTGACGTCATCTGGGTCAGAATCTTCAGATCTGATCATGATATGTGCAACTCTAATTTGGCCTCTTGCTGGTCTTTTATCATTTACCTTTACAAGGTGGTAACCAAATCTTGTCCGAACTGGACCAGTAACTTTTCCTATCTGGGTATTGTAGACTGCAGTTTCAAAAGGATAAACCATTTGAAGAGAAGTAAAATATCCGAGATCTCCGCTATTAGATTTCGCACTGGGATCCTCGCTTTCTACTTTCGCAATTTCTCCGAATTTTGATGGATCTGATTCTACCTTTGATTTAAGGGATAAAATTCTATTGTAGGCTTCGAGGGTATCTGCTGGTGACGGAGAAGGAGGTAGTTTAATCAGAATATGAGCTGCACTCACATCACTCTGCATTCTTTCATAAGCCTCTCTGACAAGCGAATCGGTAACTGCTTTATCTACTAGGTAGGGCCTTGCCAATTGATCACGATATCCTTTGAGCTCGCGTTTAAACTTGGCAATTGTATCCATTCCCATCTCCTCAGCTTCTAATACTTTGAGCTTAAAGTTGACAAATAACTCTACGTACTCATCCAAGTCTTCTTTTGTGATGACGCTGTCGCGATTGTTCTTTTTGTAGATAGCCTCAAATTCTTCTTTGGTAATTTCTTTATCGTCAATGCTCATTAACACTTGCTCGCTGCCGTCTTGGGCAAACACTGGAGCACCTAAGGCAATAAATAGTAGAACGAAAACTTTTTTCATGATAATCAATTTCACTTAGAATTTTATTATTGAGATGGTACTAACTATAGTTGGGAGCCTCCCTAGTGATGGTCACATCGTGTGGATGACTTTCCTTTATTCCTGAATTGGTTATTCTAATAAACTTCGATTTGGAGAGCTTGTCTATATTGGGCGCACCACAATACCCCATTCCGGCCCTCAAACCACCAATCACCTGATGCATTACTTCAGACAGTTTTCCTTTATAGGGGACGCGTCCTGAAATACCTTCTGGAACCAGTTTATTGAGATCATCCAGGGAGTCTTGGAAATAACGGTCGCTAGAGCCCTGTTGCATAGCTTCTATTGATCCCATTCCCCGGTATGATTTAAATTTCCTTCCTTCATAGATGATGGTTTCTCCAGGAGATTCTTCAACTCCAGCAAGCATCGAGCCAATCATTACAGATCCCGCTCCTGCCGCCATTGCCTTCACCACATCTCCTGTGTATCTGATGCCGCCATCAGCGATGATGGGTATCTGTTTTGATTTGAGCGCAGAGGCCACATCAAGCACTGCGGTGAGCTGCGGCACGCCGACACCTGCTACGACTCTGGTCGTGCAAATAGAGCCGGGACCAATACCCACCTTAACGGCATCTGCACCAGCTTCAGCTAAATGCAAAGCTCCCTCAGCTGTGGCTACATTTCCAACAACTACATCAATTTTATCAAATTTCTCTTTTACAGACTTAAGGATGCCCAATACACCTTTTGTATGTCCATGTGCGGTATCGATCACAATCGCATCCACACCGGCTTTTACTAAAGCTTCGGTACGCTCGAGGGCATCTGGGGTCACCCCAACTGCAGCGGCAACTCTCAACCTACCGTACTCATCCTTACAACTATTAGGATGCTTCTTGAGTTTAATTATATCTCGATAAGTAATTAAGCCATATAACTTATTATCCTCACTAACTACTGGAAGTTTTTCAATCTTATATTCTTGCAGAATTGTTTCTGCTTCTGTGAGGGTGATACCTTTATTGGCGGTGACTAATTTCTTTTTGGTCATCACCTCACTGACGGGCTGTGCCATGTCTTTTTGAAAGCGAAGGTCTCGGTTCGTAACGATTCCAACCAGCATATTATCTTCGTCAACCACTGGGATTCCTCCGATCTTATGCTCACTCATAATCTGGAGAGCATCACCAACTTTTGCAGTTGCGATCATGGTTATCGGGTCTTGAATCATTCCGCTTTCTGACCTCTTCACCTTTCTGACTTCTCTCGCTTGAGCCTCAATACCCATATTCTTGTGAATCACTCCGATTCCACCCTGCTGAGCAATGGCAATTGCCAATTCGGAACCGGTTACGGTATCCATTGCAGCTGAAACTATTGGTGTATTTAACTCGATATTTCGAGAAAAGCGGGATTTGATATCAACTTGTCTCGGCAAAACTTCGGAATACGCCGGTACCAGAAGAACATCGTCGTAGGTAAGTCCTTCTCCTAAGATTTTAGATTCGCTGAGAGACATCTGTTAGAGGTTGAATTTGCAATAAATTCGGGCAAAAGTAAGAATTATTTAGGTGCCATTTAGAAGATGATTTATAGCCAAATTGTAAACATTCAATTAGAGCTTCGGACCATGTATAGCCGCCCCTCTTCAATGATTGCCTTTCCCTCACCATCCTCTACACTGATGATGTAACGATAAAAATCTTCACGAACGGCTGAACCTTTATAGGTTCCATCCCAACCATTTTCTATCTCTCTGGATTCAAAGAGCAGTTCACCCCATTTATTATAGATCTCCATGCGGTACGTTTCAAAGTCCACGAAACTCATTACAGGAGCGAACACATCGTTGAAACCGCCATACACCATGGCATCAGGAATCCAGATTAAAGGTTCTCTAGTGACACAAGAAACATTTGAAGTAGAGACATTTTGACCACCAAAACTGCTTTCAGTCTCTACGGCTTCCACTTGGTAGCAAAACTTTCCTGAAGTAAAAAGGAGATCTTCTACATCTTCAAGCCAGTCAGTAACTCCATCGGGTGTTCCGTCAAAGGGAAAAAGTTTATCATCTCCCTCCGCACGTAGTATCTGATATGAGGAAACACCTTGTTCCCATCCAATGTAATCGTTCCAGAAGAGCTGATTCTCCAGATTATTTTCAGGGGTTCTGATGTTGAGAAGAATACTTGAGCTTTCATTAGAAGAACCTACAAGCGCATTGCAACCGTCGTATGCGTCCCAATAATAGGTATAGACAAACTGATTAGATCGCGCATCAGTGTCGACAAATCGAATAGTGTCGGTATCAGGAGGAGGATCGATGGAATATACCAGTTTGAAGCCATCAGAACCTTCCGCACGAAACAGTTCAAAACGGGTGCTGTCTGGAGCGTTGGGTGTATGTAGTATTACTTCAATGTCTTCATTCTCTTTGGTGCTAACCGAACTCAAATAAAAATCAGAAATACGGTCTGGATACTCTGTTAATATGGAAACACCGTTTGAAGTAGAAGAGCTAAAACTCTCGTTTTCTGGAAAAGCCTCGATAAAAAAACGATAATTCGTATTCCTTTGAGCAAGGAAATCAAATGATGTTGTGCTTGGATCTAAGCCCGCTTCAATTATGGTAGGATTTGGACTGAACTCGATGAATGCCTTAATATCATAATGGGAAATACCATCAATCCAGCCCCTATACGGTGTCCAATCTAAATTTACTACCTCACCGCATGGTGGATAAATTGCCTCTAGTTGGATTGTAGAATGAATGGTATCGTATGAAATTTCATTTTTACACGTATCTTTTGCTATGACAGTTCTTTTGTACGGCCCCTCTAACCCCTGAGGATCATAGATGTATTCCACAGTAGGATGCAGCACACTATCAAGATTAGAGAATAGAGAGTCGTCTGAACTTACTTCTTGGATAACATAATATTCGATATCTCTAGAAGGAGAAGGGGCCCAATTAATTGTAACGGATTCGGATAGAGGATCAACAGATATTGTCTCGACTTGGGCCTGAGGTGGAGCTCTTAAGTCTCTAAATTTATCACTAATTGTATCTGAAGAACTTTGACATTGCGAACTTTCGTAACGAACTCGATATGTGAAAGGAATTAGATCAAAACAAGCCCCATATAAGGTGTCCTCATACGAGGTGGTGTAAGTTGGTAAACCATCTACAATCACCTGCATCCCAAAATTTTCTCTCTCTCGCTCAATGATAAATTCCCCGCTATTTGGCATTGGATCAAAGGGTAGAGACCATTCAAGTCCAGCAAAGCTAGGATCAATTGTTGCCGAAAATTCCAAAAACATAGTCGAAGCTGTATCCAAAGCATCAGATCCGTCGTAACCGTCTCTAACAACATAGTAGTCAATGGGCATTGACTCTATTAAAGGCTCAATGTATTCTAGAGATGTAGTTGCTGGTAAGGCATAGCCTACATTAATGTCACCACTTGGATCTACCCTCCATACATTGTAACCTTCATTAGCAATTGGGGTGGGCTCAGTCCATTCAATTCGCACCGTTCCGTCTTCTAATATACTTACACATGTGATAATAGGTTGATCTTGTCCCGAGACAGATATGCAACAAACCATCAATATCAGATACAATAACGAATACCTCATCTTAATTCTACCGATCTAAACTAAAACGCATTAAGCTACTCCTTATTTTGACGATAAAAATTGATCAACGTTGTCATCGTACCCTGGGCCAGCTATAGCACCGGTGAATTTCTCAAAACCGAGATGCTTCTGAGCAATATCCATGATTTGATCAGGAGTAACTGAATAGATTCCATTTAAGAAGCGATTATAATAATCCCCGCTTAGGCCATTCATTACCATCGTTTTTATAAGGGCAGCCTGATTGAAGGTACCGTCCATATTTCTGAGAAGTAATCCGGCTACATAATTCTGCACCAATTCCAATTCTTCATTTCCCACAGGTTCGTTTTGGAGCTTACTGATTTCCCTTTTAATTTCCCGAAGAGTTGCCCTGGTATGCTCTGCACCTACCTGAGTTGAAGCAATCAAATATGAATAGTCTTTGAGGTGATTAATACTAGTGCCTATTCCGTAGGTGTAGCCTTTATCCTCTCTAATATTTTGCATTAGACGTGATCCGAAATAGCCTCCGAGAATAGTGTTGGTCAATGAAAAAGCCGGATATTCTTTAGCATTTCGTGACAGAGATTCTATTCCCAAACGAATAGCGCTTTGCAGTGCATTTTCTTTTGGTCTAAAACCTATACCTCCCACAGGGTTCGGATTCTCCGAGGTGATTTCAAAAAAGCTCTTTTCGCGATCAGCAAAATACTCCTTCAAAAGAAGGATCGCATCATTAACCCCTTTTCCACTGACAAAAATTTTCGCATCGGCCAGGGCATAATTTGACTGATAAAAATCATTAAGGTCTTGCAACGATAACTGATCAAAATGATCGGGAGCGTAGTTCTCGGCGTATTTTGAATAACCGAAAAACCTCTCACTGAAAAGGAGTCTGGCTTGAAGTTCGACGCGGTCTAGGTTGACCTTCAAGCTTGCCCTCGCTCGCTCCTTATAAGCCTCAAACTCTGTTTCTGGAAATTTAGGAGACTGGACAATGGCGGCAAAAACAGGAAAAATATCACGTAATTTTGAACTAAGGCAGAGAACACTCACCGTGGCGTTATCTTTTCCTACTCCCGTTTGGATCTTTGCTCCGTAAAAATCTTTGAGTTCGCTAATCTGGTTGGCCGTGTATTTCCCAGCACCTTCGGTGAGCATTGCAGCTACTGCAGAAGCTAAAAGCGATTTTTTTTCTTCTCCAGTTCCCGCAGGAAAAGTGATCTCAATTTTCACTAACTCTTCTGATTCGTCTCCAATTGCAAAAATTGGTGTTGAATAGAGGTGGTCTACTGCTTCAACCGGTGGGATGTTTAGCGTAATGACCTTTTTGACAGGAGGTGCTACAGTTCTACTGATCATTTTTCTTGTATCTCAATTCTTTAACACCTCTGGTTAATAGTTGACCTGCAACATTCTGAATCTCAAAACCACGAACTTTCAAATACTCATCTTGAAAATGGTTCGCGTCATTAGCGTCTCCAAGCATCTCAAAATAGGATAAGTTCATTGCCTTATAAAGTGATCCTGTCTCCGCAATGGCCTTTTGAGAAAGCACCTTATTCTTTACTTTTTCCACTTCTCTTTCAGAGGGTGGCTGACTGGCAAGGTCTTTAATGATGCTCATGATTTTGGCACGACCTAAATCATGGTCTACGCCTTCACTGAGCATTCCAGAAATCACGATCAACCCTCTATCGATACTCCCTGTTATGTAGGCAGATAGTTGAGTAAACAACCTGCTTTCTGTGACTAAATTGCGGTGTAACCTTGAGGACTTTCCATTTCCCAAAATGTCACTTAACAAATCAAATTTGAAGTAATCAGGATGAGACCTTTCACACATAATCCAAGCGAGATGAAGCGCATTTTGGGCGACATCTCTCTCCAAAGTTTTTGTTTCCGCTTCAATGGTGATTGGCTCTTGATCTAAATTCAAGACGGGCCGCTTAGAGGGTGGAATATCACCATACCAATGAGCAATCCGATCTAAAACATGATCAACCTCTACGTCACCGCTAATGGTGAGAATAGCATTTGACGGTGAGTAATAGTCTTGATAAAACGTTTTTACATCCTCCATGGTGGCATCTTCGATGTGCTTAACGCTCTTTCCTATGGTAGCCCATTGATATGGATGGACTTTGTACGCCATAGGTCGCAACTCAAGCCATAATTCGCCGTACGGCTGATTCAGATAGCGCTGACCAAATTCTTCGATCACCACTTTTCGCTGAACCTCCAATCCATTTTCAGAAAAACCTAAATCAAGCATTCTGTCAGACTCCAACCAGAAGGCCGTTTCGATATTTTCTTTAGGGAGAGTGATATAATAGTTGGTAAAATCATTGTTCGTAAAAGCGTTGTTTTGGCCACCTGCTTTTTGAATTGGCATGTCAAAATCTGGAACATTCTTGCTGCCGCTGAACATTAAATGTTCAAAGAGATGGGCGAAACCCGTTTTCTCCGGGCTTTCGTCTCTTGCACCCACTTTGTAGAGGGTATTCACTGAAACGATAGGCGTATTTTTGTCTCTGTGTATCAAAACCCTGAGCCCGTTATCTAGGGTAAACTTTTCAAAATCGATCATACAGGGAGTTCAATTTTAGCCATTTTTACCTGAGTTTCATTAAATTCTGATACCAATTCTTTAACGATATCAGCCGTAGATTTAATTTCATTAATCCCTGAAGACACTTGACCTATTTCTAGTTCTCCATTTATGAGATCACCTTCGAACATTCCCTTTTTAGCCCGACCTCTTCCCAAAAGTTGATAGAGCTCTCGTTTAGTAGGTTTACTGTGGTAGAGCATTTCAATTTTTTTGTAAAAATCATTTTTCACAAGTCTAACCGGTGCTAGTTCTTTCAAAGTGAGAACAGTATCACCTTCACTTGAATCTACAACGAGATCTTTAAACAATTGATGAGCACTACTTTCCTTGGAAGCCACAAATCTGCTTCCGATTTGCACCCCAGAAGCACCTAGAGAAAGAGCTGCGTGCATTGCTTTTCCAGAGCCGATACCTCCCGCAGCTACAACGGGAATATTCACAGCAGCAACAACTTGGGGGATTAAACACAATGTGGTTGTTTCTTCTCTACCATTGTGACCTCCAGCCTCAAAACCTTCAGCAATCACAGCGTCAACCCCTACTTGTTCTGCTTTTAAAGCAAACTTGGTACTGCTAACAACATGGAGAACGGTTACTCCTTCCGATTTCAATATTTGGGTGTACTGCGCAGGATTTCCCGCGGAGGTAATAACGATCTTCACATTATTTTTAAGTATCACTTCTACATGCTGATCCAAATCTGGATACAAGAGTGGCACATTCACTCCGAAGGGTCTTTTGGTGAGACTCTGGCATTTTTTGATGTGGTGGTCAAGTATGTCGGGATACATAGAGCCTGAACCAATAACACCCAGAATGCCTGTATTGGCTGATGCAGCTGCAAGTTCCCAGCCACTGCACCAAACCATACCGGCTTGGATAATGGGGTATTTTATATTCAATAAGTTTCTCAAGGTCATCATTAAATTATTCCGCGGAAAAATAAGTAAGAACTACCATTCTCCAAGAGGTTTTCAAGGAGATTACTAAATGGTCCAAAAATTTTGTCCATTCTTCTATCTTTGTCCGCATGCGTCCCCCCAAAATCCTGGTATTTGCTGTATTTTTCTTTCTGAGCGCTTACGCGAGCGCTCAGTACAGATGGGACTTTGGAGCAGGCATTGGATTCTCGAACTATCTCGGAGAAATCGGCGGGCAGGAAGGAGAGCGGAGAGACTTTTTATTCGATATGAAGCTCAATCGAACACAATACGTTTTTGGTGGTTTTGCGCGATACAAATATTCACCGAGCATTTCTTTCAATTTTGGAGTTAATTACGGACGAGTACGAGCGAATGACTACAACTCACAAAACCCGGCTAGAGTATCGAGAAACCTAAGTTTTAAAAACAATATTTTGGAGTTTAGTGGCAGGGCAGAAATTTCTCTTTTCTACGATAATGACGTTAGCGGCAAAGGGTACTACAATCCAGACTTTAAAATTTACGGTTTTATTGGGGCTGGTGTGATGCACCACAATCCCAAAGTGGTATACTACGGGGAGCTTGAGGAGTTTAATGGGGAATTAGTAGAACTACAACCCCTCCAAACGGAAGGTGAGGAATATAGTAAATGGCAGTTTACTATTCCCGCTGGGCTTGGGTTATATTTCACCTACAGCAAGGTCCACCGATTTGGTTGGGAAATTGGTTACAGGACCACGTTCACCGATTACATCGATGATGTGAGTACCGAGTACGCAGATCCTACAGACCTCAGCTCACCTTTGTCAGCTGAATTATCGAGCAGGACAACCGAAGAAGCGCTAGCGACAGCAGCCTCTTATGCCAGTCTGCAAGGAGTAGATATACCGAATGCAGAGAGTTTTGCGCCAGGGGAGAAACGAGGAGACCCTACAAACAATGATGGATATCTCTTCACTCAATTCACTTATTCTTATGTACTCAAAGGAAAAAGTACATTTTACAAGAAGAAATACAACTGGATTAAGAAAAACGCCAAGAAAAGAAGAAAATCAAGGGCTAAGTTCTAATGACTAGAAACTGAGATAATTTTCTAAATGGTTTTTTAATAAATGTGAATGCTTCAGGCTTGACTCCGTTAATGTCCCAAGCCAACCTATCTTCTTTATTCGCTTTTAATCTATTTTGGAGACTTAAGTTGCTCTGACCTCCACGCTTCATATGCACCATAACTTCGGGCAAGTAGGTAGTAGAGATTCTTTCTTTGTATAATACCCTCAACATGAATTCGTAATCCGCGCTGGTTCTCAGATCGGTATTAAACATACCGTACTTGTCATAAACTTCTTTTCGAACGAAAAAGGTAGGGTGAGGAACCATCCAACCTTTCAAGAAAAAAGATCGAACAAAACCTCCAGCTTTCCATCTTCTCACAACATTTCCCACCTTATTTCGATCAACATAGTGGAGATCTCCATACAATGAATCAGTCTGGGATTGCTCAATTTTATTGACCACCCTTGAGATCACGTCGTTGGTAGAATATGTGTCATCGGCATTCAAAATTGCCACAAGATCACCGGTTGCCATTTCTAACCCTTTATTCATTGCGAAATAAATCCCTTCATCGGGCTCAGAAATGCATTTAGCAATATCACCTCTATACTTTTTGATAATGTCCAAAGAGCCATCAGTTGAAGCCCCATCAACCACGATATATTCAATATTTTCGTAAGACTGATTTACAACGGATAGAATGGTCTCCTCCAGCGTTTCAGCAGCATTAAACGATATGGTGATAATACTAACCTTCAAAGATTTCTCTATTTTTCGTTTTTATTGCAGGAATACCAGAGTAAATAGAAAATGGCTCAAGATCAGAGGTTGCAACACTTCCTACAGTTAAAACTGCATGAGATTCGCAGCGCACACCAGGACACACAACTGATTTAGCACCCAGCCAAACTCCATTTCCTACATAAATCGGCTTAGCCATGAGGTCGAAAGTCGATTTAGCATAATTATGGTTGCCTGTCAAGAGCATTGCACCTTGTGATATGCATGAGTTATTTCCCAGAGTCACTTTAACCAAATTATCAATCCACACTTGTTCTCCTATCCATACATTATCTCCTACGGATAAGAACCAAGGATATTTTAAGGCCAGCGAAGGCTTTATTACAACTCTTGTTCCCACTTCTGCCCCAAAAGAGCGTAAAATTAACACCTTAATTTTTGAAGGCCATGGAAAAGCAGGTCGAAAAATTAACAATGACACTACGTACCATATAACTCTTTTTACAAAGGGGCCAGGAAAATACGCCTCGTTTGAGAAAGAACTTAGATCAGTCTCGACCATTGAATAGTTTCAAATATCCTTTATGCAAGTTATTAATATTAATCAATGATTGGGCAGTCACCCCAATGTTTTCATACAATTTAGAGTATTGATTATTTGAAAGACTGGCACAATTATTTATAGCTTCCGTAAACTTTTCAGGATCCAATGGCAAATCAAATCCTAGGTTGTGGTGTTGTAAATTTCGCCAAGGGGTCAGGTTACTAATAATTACAGGAACGTTGCTCAAAAGGGCCTCTACAATTGCATGGCCATAATTTTCCCCAGCTGTGGGCAGGTAGAAAAAGTCTGATTGGTTTGCTATGGACAAAATTTCATTTTGAGTTTTAGGCCCCAAAAATTCTACTGTCACATTTGGCTTTAATCGAGCAATAATTTTTTTGCATCCCTCGAAATAAGACTGGTCATAGATAGGCCCAATCACCTTTAAAGTAACCCTATTATTGCCCTCGATCTCTCTTAAACAGTGTAACGCGAAATGAATATTCTTTTCTGGAGCAACTCTAGCTACCATATAGAGGTTGAGCATGTTGCTTCTTTTCAATGGTGTATTTACCTGGAACTCATGTTCACGAAAAGTCGGTACGTTTTCCAAAACCACAACTTTATTTCTAAAAAACGTCTTGTTTACCTGATCTGCTTCAACGCGATTTGTAGCGTGAAAGGAAACGCTGGCAAAGACATCGAAACGCTTTGCTAGTTTCAAGAAAAGAAGTTTTTTTCTTTTTTTGATTTGCAAAGCAGACGGTGCTAACATGCCTCTCGGTGCTAATACTATCTTGGCATCTCCACCTTTGGCTGCAAGAATAGGATAAATTGTAAACACCCTACTAAACATAGCATTTACATAGATCACATCTGGATTTATTTTGGTAAGCAGCTCCTTAATTTTCGAAAACTTCCTCAAAGCCCGGGGCAGGTAGTATACTTCGGCTTTACCAACATTACACCACTGACTCAAGAGAATGCCATCATAAGGCTTTGTCTCGAGATAATCGCGGTCTCCACAAACTATCTTCACAGTGATACTGTCACCAATTAGGTTTACTAAATTGGTCAATGAAGTAATCGGGCCTCCTGCCTTATAACCGGGGTGATACCATTCACTAAAAATTAGAACTGTTTTCCGCTTAGAATTCATTCTCCTTAAGCCAAGCTTCTAGGACACAAAGATGCCATATTCTAGACCAAGTCACTTTGGGGTTTCCTTTTAGAAATAAATCCCATTGATTGTCCAAGGCATGAGCGACAAAATCTTCTCTTTTACCAAGCTCTGAAATCATATCTCCACAAAACTCTTTTAATTCTTTCCGCATCCAGATAGCCCAAGGGAAGGTAAAACCCATTTTGGGTCTATTGACTATTTCAGAAGGCAGATCCTTCCCTAGAGCATGAACCAAAATTCTTTTTGGTGAATGGGGGTACTTATGTTTATCGCTAATCCCGAGAGCCAAAGAGACTAGCTCATGATCGAGAAAAGGTACCCGTATCTCAAGAGAATGAGCCATTGACATAAAATCTGTATCTCTCAGCAAAATATTCTTCATGTAGGTATCGATTTCTGCGGCACTCACATGGCTCAAAATTGGTAGCCCGAAACCTTTGGATCCATATCCTACCAAAGCTCTAACAATCTTATAGACTGAATTCTCTAAATGATCGGGAACGAGTAGTTCGCGGCTTGCCCTTTCACTTATCACTTCGCGGCTAAATGGGTAGACAAATTCCAAATCGAGGCTTTCTTGATTGAGTACGCTTCTGGCTTTCGAGGAAGCAATTCCAGGATCTTTGAACTCCAAAATCTTACCGCCAAAATTTCTCAGAAACTTTGGGAAACTCAGCAACCATTTCTTGTTTTGCAAACTATGAAATTGCTTAAAAATGGGATATCCAGCGAATAGCTCATCGCCTCCTAGTCCAGAAAGAGCAACTTTTATCCCAGCTTGTCGGGCGACCCCTGAAACTACGTAAGAATTTATTCCATCGCCTGATGGGTGATCCATTGCTTCGAGAGCTTTCGGAAGTTGATGGATGAGTTCATAGGGAGCAAGATTGATGGTCTCATGATCAGTTTCAAACTTCTCAGCAACCAAGTTTGCGTACTGGGCTTCACTAAATTCCTCTTCCTGAAAATCGATCGTGAATGTTTTGAGTGAGCTGGAAGCATACTTTGAGCCCATGGCAACTATTGCAGAAGAGTCAATTCCACCGGAGAGGAAAACACCCAAGGAAACATCAGACACCAAACGACGCCTAACGCTCTTCTCTAGAGACATCCTGACGGAGTTTAGCACATCGTCATAAGCCATCCCACCAATACTTGTGTTTGCTGTTTCGGCCAACTTCCAATAGTACTTTATCTCCTGTTCGTTGTCAGAAATATACATATAACTCCCTGGCGGAATTGAGTATACGCCTTCCAAAATAGTAGATGGACCGTGAACTGTTTGATACCTCAAATATTCGGGGAGAGCATTCCTGTTTAGATCTGGGGATGATCCAAGTCCAGCGACCAAGGACCTTATTTCACTCGAAAAAAGAATTTCTTGGCCCTTACGGAGGTAGTATAACGGCTTGATTCCTAGACGATCCCGACACAATATAAGTTCTTCTTTCTTTCCATCCCACAAGGCAAATGCAAACATTCCGTTACATTCATTGATAAAGGAAATACCCCACTTAGACAGCCCTGCAAGGAGAACCTCAGAATCTCCACTTGACTGAAAAGGATACCCTTTCAATCTTTTCCTGAGTTCTTGAAAATTGTAAATTTCACCATTAAATACGAGCGTATATCTCCCTGTATGATCGGTCATTGGCTGATTCGCCGTATCACTCAGATCAAGGATAGATAATCTCCTGTGGGCAAGTCCTAGATTTTCATCCAAAAAATATCCTTCGGCGTCTGGCCCACGATGTTCCAGCTTCGCCGACATTTTCCCGAGACGAGCTTTAGTGAGATTTTGATTTTTTGAGCCGTATATACCAGCTATTCCGCACATTAATGTGAGGCAAACTGTTTGGAATGAAGAATATGCTCAAGGCCTTGTTCCAAAGGGACTAATTCTCTGTTCAGGAGATTCAACATGCGAGAATTATCAGGCATTCTCCGGGTCATATCACCCTCTTCTAGCGGATTGGTGTGAACAATTCTTGAATTTGAATTGGTAACCTTAATGATCGTTTGGGCTAACTCGAGTATTGTCACCTCACGATTTGAACCAATATTGATAACATCATTGACCACTTCATCTTTATAGAAAACACTCAAACAAGCCTCTGTATTGTCGGAAATAAAGCAGAATGTTCTAGTTTGAAGTCCATCACCATAAATGGTAATATCTTCATTTCTTAAAGCGGCGTTCAAAAACTTTGAAACAACAAAGTCTTTGCTTTGCTTGGGGCCATATGTATTAAAAAACCTGAAAATCGTGTAATCTAGGCCGAATTCCAAACTATATGATCTAAGAAAAGCCTCTCCAATATTTTTTACTATCGCATAGGGAAGCCTGGAATTGAGGGGTGTAGTTTTCTCATTTTGCGGAATCTCAACTGGCTCTCCATACACCTCCGAACTACTGGAATACATCACTCTCTTTACTCCTGTGTTCTTGCTGAGCTTCAAAATATTCTTAATTCCGCTAATGTCCTCCAGAACTTTTACTGGATTCTTCAAGGTTCGTTTCACTCCAACTAGCGCAGCATAGTGAAATACATAGTCAAACCGATAAGAAAAGAATACAGAGGAAATATCTTCATATTCATTCACATCACATTTTATGAAGTGAATGTTATTATGTATTCCAAAGGGGACCTTTGCAAGGCTTCCAGTTTGAAAATTATCGACAATTACAACGGAATTCTCTTCATCTTCAGATAATCTCAGGGCTAAATCGCTCGCGATAAAACCTGCGCCTCCAGTAACCAAGATTTTTCTCATTTCTTTCTATTTGCAATAACTTCAACAGTTTTCAGCCACTTCGAGACCGAAAAAACTCTGGACAATTCTCGGCTAAACATAGCCATTTCATTTAGTTCTGCTGAAGACAAGTTCATTATTTTATCCAAAGATTTTTCAAGAGCAGAATTTTTATTAGCTCTAAAAGAAAATCCATTCTTTTCTTCGACGAGAAAAGCAGACGAAGAGTTGACTCGATTGGAAAGTAAAAGCGGAAATCCTGCCGCGGCAAATTCATGCACAACCACTCCCCAAGGTTCTTTATGACTAGGAAGAATGAATACACCACCTTCGGCCATCAGCTTTAGCAGCCCACTTGACTGTAAAAACCCGTAATGGAAAACGCCTTCCTGGATCGGTCTTTCATCCCATAGGTCCCCTACACCTGCACAGTGTAGCTCCCATCCTCGAGCTGCCATAAAAGAAACCATATCCCAGAGATTTCTCACTCCTTTAAAATCAATATACCTCCCCACGTAAACAAATCTCTTTGGGAAGTCAGCATTCTCATTTTTAGTCTTCAATTGGCGGAAGATTTCTTCATCGGCGGTATAAAATCCGGTAAATACTTGATGCTTCTCAAATCCCATTTTCAGGGCATATTTTTTTTGAGGCTCGCCACTCACGAAAGCGTAATCAAATACCTTCTTGTACTTGGTTTTTGCCCTTAACAAAGAAACATACTCCCTTAGCCTACCTGAGAATGCATTATCAGAGATTAAAACTTTATTGATTGTTAGCGGAGCTTTGGTTACGCTTTCTATATAGCCCTTATCAATCCAGCCACTGCAAAACAAAGCATTGGGATATACTTCATTGATCAGTTCATTCAGAGATACAGCGGTCATCTCACTGCGATCGTAATAAATCGCCTCGGATTTTTCTCCAAATCGAAAGGGCGCTTCACGGTTAATGGGATAAGCCACAACATGCACCTCTGCTCCAGACTGGGCAAGTCTCTCAAAGCAAGCTCGGATGTAACCAGCAAGCTCTGTGTATAGAAAAATCACTTTCATGCCATCATCGGACTTGATTCTACCTTCAGCTCATTTTTTACTCTACTCACTTTAAAAGCCTCTTCGGTGAGCAATGTGAGGCCTGTGAAGAACATGATGGAAAAAGGATTTAGGGAGGCCGCCAGCCATGACTCTGGAAGGATACTAAACATCACCAACCACAAAAATGGAAAAGCCAACCTTGACTTTCGTGCTCCATTTATGATATTGAGAAAAATCCCTCTCAAAAACAGCAGAAGGCCTATGATACCTGTATTCAACCAAATCTGCAGATAAGTATTATGAACCCCTCCTTGATGACCAAGATCATTGAGTGCATCTTGATGTTTTACCATCAACCATTCGTCAAAGGCGAACCCTCGACCAAACCAAAAATTACTTTGAATGTTTTCCCATGCAAAAAGCCATGCAACTTGCCTTCCTGATCCTCCTTCTAGAGTCTCTATCCTAAAAAACTCAGAAAGGCCTAAAAGTTGGATTATTCCAACCAAATTAGTCGCCACTACTTCTGTGAGAATCAAGACTCCCAAGAAAGCTACAAATCCGAATATTGGAGAAAGCTTAAAAAGTCTAGCAAAAAGAAAGAAAATCAGCACAGCTATAATGGAAGTGCGGGAGCCGGCCATTATCAGGGATATGACTGTAGGAATAATTAACACACGAAGATCCTTTTTGGTAAATAATTGTGGGAATATATCCTTTGCCAAATAGACCAAAGCGATCACTAGGGAAGCAAATATTCCCAATCCATTAGGGTTGCCAAAAACTCCTCTAAATCTCCCCCCTCTCGCATAAGTATAGCCTGGATTGAGCAATTCCAGCAAAAAACCAGTCAAAATCAAAAGAACAGCGAAGAAGATGAAATCTTTAATAGCCTGAGAACCGTTATCATTAAAGGATTTGATCAGAAATTGAGGGACTACAAAAATGAGGAGTATATAACTTAAAGTTTTTTGAACGGCGAGTATGGGGGTTGGAGAAGAGAACACACCCACCAGTGCCAAGAGAATAAACGGAAGAAAGTAGAGATACATTCTATTGATCTTCGGAAAGCGCTCTCTTTCAGCAAGTGCAATCGCAGTTAAAGCGAGGATGTACACATTCTTAAAGATTTTCGCAAAATCGGTACTACTATTTATGGTATCGCTGAGGGTCAGTACAAAAAGGAATCCTAGGAATAGCTCCATAAACATCAGCTTTCTCCACATAAGAATAATACTAATGCTTGCTACAACAAAGAAAATAGGTGTGTTTAACCTTCCCACAACATACCATATGAGAAATAAAAATATAGTTCCCCTATTTTCAGCTAAAAACCTGAGCATTCGGTTTATGAATTGGTAAAGGTAGCTTTCTCGATAGCTTTATAGGTCTGCTCGGCTACGAAGCTCCATCTGTAGTTCTGATCTATTTTCCTTAAACTGTTTTTCCTCAAGTCGAGCAGCTGTTTTTTCGGCAGGTAAGCAAGGTAGTTTAACGCATCTACAAGTAATTTTCTACTTCGAGATTTTATTAACCTACCGTTCGTATTTGAAACCATCATAGGCACAGCACCTACTTCAGTAGCGAGGATTGCTAATCCTCGAGCCATAGCCTCCAGAATAACATTTGGCATTCCTTCAGAATGGCTTGGAGAAACCAAGATGTGACAGCTGTCAATGATACTTCTTAGCGCATTGACTTCCTTTACTTCTCCGTGATAGATGCAGTTTGAAGAGTTGATTTGCTTTGTTTGTGGAATGGGACCCACAAAGTGAAATTCCACTGGAAGCTTCTCAATCTCAGATGAAATCGCCTTTAAATCGTCCAAACCTTTTCTTTTCTCATTTCTGCCGATAAATAGAAACTTTCTTATCGAAGTCTCAGAAATGGGATCTTCTAATATCCAAGAATCATCAATGCCAGATCCAATGGAAATGATTTTTTCAGAATCTACTCCGATCCTTTCAATAATCTCGTTAATCTCTCCCCCGTATGAAAATATAACATCAGCATTTCGGTTCATAAAAACCACGGGAGGTCTAAGCATAAATTGCTCTATTCGAATCTTGAGGTTTTTATTTTTTTGAAACATTTCATAACCATGAAATTTGACACCTACAGGTGCCATATGCTTTCCCTTCTTCTTCTCTTCGAGAAGTCTCCATGAGGTATATCCTTTCGAGTAAATAAAATCAAACTCACCCCACTGATCTTCCAAAAGTTCATAGATATCGCAAGAATACTTGTAGGATTCCCGAATGTAATGACCTGGGATATTCCTCAAAGAAGGAAATCTCATGGTATAGACAGTAAGGTTCCCGGAATTTACCTGAAAAGAGTCAATAACTTCTTGTTCGGATGGCAGATTCGAATCACCATAGACACAATGCACGCAGGAAACGTCTACACCTCGTTTCAAAAGCTGCTTCACCAAGTGATGAGAGTGGCGCTGCATCCCTCCAGTAACAAATGGAGTAATACCGTCTGTTACAATCGCTATATGCATGATTTCAAAACTTTACTCGCTGCTGATTCCCACGTATATTCTAGGAGTACTTTTTGGTGCCAAGCGGCAGCTAATTCACCCCTCAATTCTTCAGAAGCAATAAGCCTCTGAAATGCTCGTGTCAATGATTCCGAATCTCGATCGACCAGGAGCGCAGTATCCATATTTTTCATCACATCTCTTACCGGACCTACATTAGGTGCGATAACGGGTTTTTTCATGAGGCCGTATTCAAAAATCTTGACAGGTGAGCCATACCAATTGCTATCGGGCATGCAGCAAATATGCATACATTCCATATGCGCATACACCTCACGGTGAGGAACGCTTCCCGTGAATATACACGATTTGAGAACATTGAGTTTTCTAGCTTGAGCTTTAAGTTCTGATAGGGCTTCCCCATCTCCCACTATTAAGAGTTTTACCTCATCTCCACCCTCCAGCTTTGCGAATGCTTCGATCATTAAATGGACACCGTGGTAAGGAAATATTGACCCCACAAATCCAATTACCAATTTATCCTGAAGCTTGTGGGAAGTTTTGATCTCATTTACTCGCTCTTTGGTATGTGTGGTTTCGGATGGATTGACTGAATTGGGTATAACAATGATTTTAGCGTCGATATTTGTGAGTTTTTTCTCAAGATGAGTTTTCAAATCACTGCTCACCGTCGTAATTAAATCAGATTTAACTAAAATCTCACGCTCGATATCTTTTGCTTGATTTTCAAAAAAACTCTTACCAGAAAAATAGACTCTTTCTTCTGGATAAGGTGCATTGATTTCTGATATGTGCTTAATCCCAAATTTACTCGCCAACTTAACTCCTGAATTCTGCAAATAGGCCACTCTTTCGTAGATAAAATCTGGTTGAAAATATTTGATTTGATGCTCGAGTCTCTGCTCGAGATTTTTATCAAATCGGATAAGCTGGTAGTCCTTGATGGTCTCCCAAATTTTTGCAGGGATGATTTGCTTCAAAAACCCAAATTTAGAAGGTCTGGACTCACCGTAGTTTTGCTGAGCGAAAACGTCTCCTGCAATCAAGGTTTTTACCTCAATACCCCTTTTCCGAAAAGCGGAGATCATTTCACGCATGTGCGTGCCATAACCAGTTGGAGCATTCAGGCTAAGCTGGGGATGCGGAGAGTAATAGAGTATTTTCATTTATATGCCAGAATCCAAAAACTGTAGAAGCCTATCCAAAACGCGCTCAGTAGTCTTCCCATCCCAAAGATGGGGAATCTCACCCTTTTTATAGTTTCCTTCGATAATCGAGTTGACTGATGAGAGGATTTCGGCTGTATTGAAGGGAAGAAGTGTATTGGAACCAATCGTGATTGTACATGGCCTTTCGGTATTTGGCCGAAGGGTAAGACAAGGTTTTTGCAAGAAAGTTGTCTCCTCTTGAATACCTCCAGAATCAGTTAAAACAAGTTTGCAATCGGCTACCAATTTTTGGAAATCAAAGTATCCTAGCGGAGGCAGCACGCGGAGATTTTTAATGTTCTCAAAAGATTCACTCAAGCCGAATTCTTCAATACGCTTTTTTGTTCGAGGGTGAGCAGTAAAGACAAGGTCAAGTTTCTCGGAGAGCTTACAAAGAATTTCAGAGACCCATCGGAGCCCTTCATGATTGTCCACATTTGATGGGCGATGAATTGTCACCAATATGTATTCCTCTTTATTTACTCCAATATCCTTTACAATGGTAGATTGATGAATTTGCTCAGAAAAAGCGACCAATGTATCAATCATAGTGTTGCCAACGAGAGTAAGCCCCTGTTCAGAAATCTTTTCTGCGCGCAAATTTTCTAGGCCCGAATCTTCTGTGATAAAATGCAGATCAGCAATTACATCCGCCACTACACGATTGTGCTCTTCTGGCATTGAGCGATCCCGACTTCGGAGTCCACTTTCTAAATGTGCTACTGGGATACCACACTTATTTGCGGCAACCGCAGCTGCCAGAGTAGAATTGACATCCCCAACAACAAGGAGTACATGTGGCGGAGATTGCATAAAGTAATTCCCTAATTTTTGGATCGTTTCGGCAATCTGAGCATAGGGTTCACCTGGACTTACATTTAAGAAGATATCGGGCCGCAGTCCGAATTGATCGAAGAAAATATTGGCCATTTTATCATCATAGTGCTGACCAGTATGGATTATTTCAATTTCTAGATCCGCATACTTCTGAGCTACTTTTTTGAAACGAGTTACTTTGATAAAATTTGGCCTTGTACCAACGACGATAGAAATTTTGCGATTTCTGCTCATTGAATTACTGCGTTTACAATTTTGAAGTTCTGATCATTCTCACAAGTTCACTTGTGCTGTATCCGTGACTTCTATCGAGATATATAATTCGAGGGATAGCTTTCGCCGCGGTGATTGGTTTTCCCTGGTAATCATCGCCAAGGAATCTTAAATCAAATCCGCCTGCTAACATGATCTTTGTCAATTCTTCTTCGGTCTCATAATCGATAATTTCGTCCACATATTTAATCGATTGCATGACGAGCCTTCTTTCATCGAGTGAAAAAAATGGCTTCCGCTTACCAGGATTTATATGATCACTAAAATTCTCAGACCGGTTTAAGGCCAAGGTGAGATGATCGCAATGCTTCTTGCAATCTCGCAGCATTAGAACGTGACCTGGATGGTACAAATCAAACACCCCGCAGGCAAAACCTTTAATCATCCCAGAACTGAATTGATGTAAGTATCAAGATTATGCTCAGGTTGCCAACCTAGAATTTCTTTTGCTTTGGAAACATCTGCATATGTGATTTCGGCCTCTCCTTCTCGCTTCGGTATGAATTGATAATTCTCTGAAATCATTCTTGCCAAGTCAATCACGGATACCGTCCCTGAAGCGCCAATATTAAAGGCGGTATTGAGCTTCTCTGGATGCTGAGCAGCTAAAAGATTGGCTTTAGCTAAATCGTAAACATGAATAAAATCTCTCTTTTGCAAACCATCACCGGTTATCAAAAGAGGTTCATTTCTCGCTTTTCTATTCAAGAAGATACCAACGACAGAGCTGTATGCGTTGAATTTGTTTTCAGGATTGAAACTTCTTGGACCGAAAGGGTTAAAATACCTCAAATGGACATAGTCTAATGGAACCCTTGTACTGACTAAGTCAAAGTATTTTTCACATTCAAACTTCTGAAAGGCGTATGGACTGAGGCAATCAACTTTTTCTGATTCTGGAGTAGGAATGAGCTCAGGGGTGCCGTAAATAGCGCTGGATGAGCTATTTATTATTCTAGGATAGTGGTTTTCCGCCATCATCAACTCCACCAAATGGATCGAGGCTAGGAGATTCTCTTTGATGTGGTCTGAGACCAATTCAAAGCTGGGTTGAATTCGGGGAAGTGCTGAAAGATGGAAAATAGACTCATAATCTTTAAGTGAAGTTAATTCAAAAACTGAACCTTCGATCAAACGGAATCGAGCATGGTCTAGGTTATGCTTGACATTAGACTTTCTACCCGTGCTAAAATTGTCAATCCCATGGATCTCCCAATCTGTTTGTTCTAAAAGGTAATCAAGAAGATTTGACCCAATGAAACCAGCAACTCCTGTTATTAGAACCTTTTTCATTTTGATAAGTCGTCTAGTATGGCATGAAGGATAACTTGATGAAAACATTCTACGATGCCGTAGTTCTCGATTGAGGTCTGAAAGTTCACAGATCCCATTTTTGAAAGACTGTTTCCATTTTTAAACCCTGAGAGAGTAATTGATTCCCCTCCTTTTTCACGATGCACTTTTACGGCGTTAAGGATGTTTTCGGATTCACCTGAAGAGCTTATAGCGAATAACAAGTCTCCATCTTGGTAAGAAAAATTAATCCATTCTTTTATGGCATTTGCATAACCATAATCGTTGGCAAAACAAGTAATGAGCGCCGCATCAGTGAAGCTGAGAGTTGGTTTCCCAGCGATTTTCATGTAATCTTCCATCATATGACTGCAAATGGCATTGCTCCCTCCATTTCCAATGAAGATTACGCGCTTGGCCTGCTTTACCAAAGTGACAGATTTTTTTACCCCATCGATGATCAATGGATCTCTAAAAAAACCTTCAAAAGCAGATTTATATAAATTGAGCTGCATGTTTCAATAGTTTCTCTCTTGTAACTTCTTCTGCATTACAAAGCCAGGTGCATGATAAACTAGCGGCCAAAGAGGGCACTAACATCACATCACTAACATCATCAAACTTAAGCTCTGCCGCAAGACAGGCAAATGCATAGAAAGTATCACCAGCTCCTATAGTATCGACAATATCCCCCCGAAAGACTTCTTGGTGAACGTAGTCCTGACCATCGAAATATACTGATCCTTTCCTGCCCAGAGTGAGAAAGAGCTTATCGGCTCCTATCTCATAATTATACAACTCTCTAATGGTATCGGGCTCGCTAAAATCAGTCTTCCGATTGACTTGCAGACTGGCCTCTCTGAGATCCATGCAAGCACTCTTTTTAGGATATGCCTTCCATTTACTCATTCGGTTGTAGCCATAATTATTGCTATTCGTTTGAGTCATGTAATGAAAACGACCATTAACATCAAGCTGCTTACAGAACCCATGACCAAAGTCAGCCACAATAACCACGTCGTATTTTTCTGCATCTACTTGAAGTGGCCCAAAACCTTCTGTGTCAAATTTATTGATCTCAACATGCTTTTTTGAATCATCGACATCAATAAGTCTCGTCTTTACAATTTCCTCTCCCTCGTTCGTTATGAGATCAACTCTCTGAACAAAATCTAAAAGGTGATTAGCGATAGCTTTGGCACCTCCCTGTTGTGTCGTACTGCTCCCATCTGGATGAGCGTATCGAAATACTGGACAGAAAGATTTCATGCTTTGCCCTTCATACTTTACCTCAATAAACTTATCGACGATAGTTTCTCCAATCACACAAACCTTGAACTCTTTGACATTGTCTGTGAATACACTAATTTTTTCTTTCAGTTTCATAGAAATCGTCTGAGGAAACTATTTTTTGGTTTGAACTTTAACGTCGGCCCTAAATATTTCTGTCTGATCTTCTGCAATTCATTCGCAAGGTGTAACATGGAATCTGGCAATTGCGCTTTCCAAGTGCCGAATCCTTGCAGGTAGCGAAAGTAATTTTTTTCAGAAAAATCTCCTTTTTCAGCGGCAGTAATACTTGAAGGGTTCAAAATGCGTACATACAAAGGCGTCAATGGATGTAGGCAAATAGAAGCCTCAAAATAGGGGTGCCATGCCTGAGAATGATCACAAGCAAATAAATAATTCATTCCGTCTTCTGCTTTGGAACCACCAATCGCTTTTACCTTCGTCAAAGCTTCATGGTAATTTAAAATGGCCGTATTGGGTATCCAACTTCTCTCTTGCTGAGTAGACATACCAGTAGCCAAATCATAGAAGAAATGCATTTTATCATAAGCCACGTCAAACTGCTGACTTGCCAGAGAATCAAATACTTTTGGATTTATTAGATCATCATCATCAAGGCGAACCAAGTACTTGGCTGATCGGTTTTCTTTTATCAAGAGATCACCAACTTCTTTAAGTTTATCCTCTTTAGAGATTCCTTTACAGGAAATGGTTTTAAAATTCTCCTGATTCGTTTTTTGTCCACCCAGCAGCCAGACTTCATAGCTACAGGTCAATTCACCTATCTGGTTAAAGCAGAGTTTTTGAAGCTCTCCCCGCAGGGATTCCTCCTCTAAGCACGGACTCAGTGGAACGAGAAAAAGATAGTCGAGCATCTAGGAACAAAGGTCGCATTATTTCTTGGCTATGAGGCGTGCTAACCTGCTTTATTTGGACGAATGAATTCTTTGAGCTTCTCTGTTTGTTCAAAACCCAACAATCGGTACGACTGGACATATCCTCTGGTAATGGATGCAGAGATTTTGGGCACGAAATTCTTTGGAATATGCTCGTTAAAATACCTTACAGCACCATCAGGATCGTAAGGATAAAGCATCCTAATAGCAACGAACATTGACTGCAGTAAATCCTCGCTCACTGACTCTTTACTCTCTTTACAATAGTTCAGAATATCTCCTCTCAACTCTACGTATCTGCCCCACTTCTCAGCCACGTTGATCTGTGATATTGAACCTGAGGATCTCTCGCGAATAATGGTATTTTGCGATTCGTCATAAGCAACTCTTGCCCCACCTTTCAGTAATCGGAACATGAGATCGTACTCCTGTGAGCTCTTCAAGTTTTCGCTCCACTTTAGTCCTTCAAGAAATGGTCTTGACAAAAACAAATTCGACGATGTAATTCCAAGATCTGTTTTCATAAGTTGAAGCCAAACGTTGTAATCTTCAGCTGATGCGTAACTGGCTACTTTTATCAGTTCGGAGTCTAAGTTTTTTCGCTGGTAGCTACCTACGATTAATTCTGGACAATCATTATTTTCAGCAAGATTAATCTGAACTTCAATTTTCTTGGGTTTGATCATATCGTCAGCGTCCAAAAATTGTATATACTCTCCCTGAGCCAATCTAAGCCCTTGATTTCTGGCGCTAGGGGCTCCTAAATTCTTTTGAGTATAAATTTTAAAAGGGACGCTTGAAATGACTTGCAATTGCTTGAGAATTGTTAACGTCTCATCATCACTTCCATCATCGACACAAATAATTTCACAGTCTTTAAACGTTTGGTTCTCTACGCTTTCAACGCACTCTAGGATGTACTTCTCAACATTAAAACAAGGTATGATAACGGATACCTTCATCTCATCACAAGACTCTCAGCGCTTGGTTCTTTATCTGAATATTTGACCACACGTTTCTCTATCTCCTCGAGGCTAAAGGCATATTTAAGGCCCCTTCGGGTTAGGTTTTTTCTAAACCGAAGTGTATCGAAAAGTCCTTTTATGGGCGGTTGACCCTTGTAAATTAGCAGTACAGGTTTATTGACATAAGCTCCTAAATGAACTGCCCCGGAATGCTGAGTGACGATCAATTTTGATTCAGCGCAGTACTTTAACGTATCAGCATTATTTGTAGACACCTTCACCTCAATATTTCCTTCGTTCACCACATGAGCACTTAGCGAGGTATGCCCTACCAGATATACCTTTTCAAAATAGGGGCTTATACGTCTGGCAATCTCCATATAATCCCAAGGGCCACCGTTATTTGGTGTTGCTTCGCCTCCCTTCTTTCGAGGGAAAATAACAACCGAATCTGTTTGATTCTCGGCATAAGCTTTGGACAGATCGTACTTATGTTGTCGACCTTCTAGTTGCCAATTCCGAAGACCATGCCAGTAGAAATCTGACTTATCGATATTGAAAAAAGCTCTTCCGCTTCCCTTGGCCTCTCTGCTCCAGGTTTTGATGATTTCGTTAATATCTCTGGGAACCTTGTTTTGGTTTGCTGATGGCTTAATATCTCCAAAAAAATCTCTGAGCTCAGTAAAGGATTCAACTATCGAATTTCCTTTGGAATCAACCATAAACGGTTGGTGCAAACTCATTCCGCAATAGTGAATCTTGACTCCTTTGTGATGAAGATGCATCAAGAAGAGCAAATTATGCAACAAGAAATGTCCAAACTCTCCCTTAAAGGGCCCGAAATAGCAAACTTTCTCTTTTAGCGCCTTCTTGTAAATTCTGTTGAGCTGTAGCTCATACTTTTTGTATTCCACGCCAAGCCCTACTTTACCTTTCCAATTCATTCTGCCTTGGATTAACTCAATGGCGGTAGCATCGTCTCTACTGATGTATTTCAAGTCGGATCGGCGCAGGCCGTATTTTTCTAAGATTGGGATCATTCTCTATACAAACCTTTCTTCACTGCGTCGGGACCAAACCGAGATTTGACATGCTCGACGATTTTTTTGGGGTCGTAAATATCGTAATTCGCTACTAATTCCTTCAAAGCATTAACTAAAGCAACTTTGTTGCCTTCCTGAAATAGGATTCCATTAATGGTATTAAATATTTCTCGTGTGCCATCGATATCAGAAGAAATTGCCGGAATGCCACGGGCCATGGCTTCAATGACAACTACACCGAAGGTTTCCGCTTTAGAAGCCAAAACAAATGCATGAGAACTATCGAGAAGCTTTTTTACTTCATCTCGATTCAAAAAACCAGCAATTTGAACCTGACTATCCAATTTCAACCTCTTAACATGTTCGCGCAGCTCCGCTTCCAATTTTCCATCGCCCGCAATAACAAGTTGAAAATGTTCGTTTCCTCCAAACGCTTCCGCAAATGCATCGATGATTAAATCCTGACGTTTCCGTGAATCGAGAATAGCAACATTGGAAAAAGTAAACGGATTTGATGGTCTTGGTTTAGGGTCGGAAACAAAAAAATCATCAGTGAGCACATTAGGGATCAGCTCAAAGGGCGCAGAAAATAATTTTTCCATCTTCTCCACATAAGCCTTGGTCACGGCAATTCTTCTCTGAGCATTTTTCACAAAGATTTTTCTCGACTCAATCGAGTCAAAAGGATTTGCGCAAGGAAAATGGCCGGGCTTAAGGTTGGGTGAATTTTCCATATACCAAACTGGAATTCCAAAAGTTTCGCTCAAATATTTTGACATGTAGACATAATCGAATATCCCATGATGGAAAATCACGTCGGGCTTACCCTCTCTTCGAATATATGATCTCAAATTTTTTTCGGAGGTTTTGAGAATTCCTATTTTTCGTTGTTTTAATGGGCTCTTAGCAAAACGAAGGGGTTTCTTGTGAATCGTAAGATTATCGACAAAACGAATATCATTTCTTCTCCGGTAATTCAAAAACTTTGATTTATGGAATCCCGACCTCAGAAAATTCCCCATTGTAGTTTCTCCGTTAAGGAGCATAGCGCACTTACAATTTCTTGACTGAAGAGCAAGCAAATGGAGCTCAACGAAAGTCCCTTGTGAGGTATTTGGTGTGGGATACCAGGCACTATTGAAAAGAATATGTGGTTTACTCGGCATAATCCTGTAAAGTGACTTTGCAGTAGGTGCTGCTCGGTGTAAAGATTAAGTCATCCAGTTTGCTACGAAAGATTTTCTCGAGCTTAGCCTGAAGCAAAGGAAAATAGTTCCATTTCATATTGTGCTTGAAAGAAAGATATTTCTTTCCCAATGAGTAACTCTTAGAATCAACTAATCCAAGCTTTAGCGCGTAACTCCAATAATATTTGCCGACGTCTTTAGCTCCTTTTCCAAGCTCAACGATATGCCAGCGCATCATTTGAGCTAAATCGAGAAGATATCGAGCAACTAGCAGCTTTTCTTTCTTATTCAGTTTACCTGCCTCTTTAAGTAAATCGACATGTCGGAGAATCATTTCAAATCGAAATTGAAAGTGCTCCACATTCTGAGAATTTAGTCGTGGCAAGCTTTTCACGTCCTGGCGATAATAGGTATCTGGTTCTCGATGAAAATACTTAAAAGGCACTCCTTTAATCAATGCTCGAATATGTAGGTCATAATCTTGCTGACTGTGAAGATCATCATCAAATCCGCCGAGGTCCTGAAGAGTAGTTCTCTTCCAAATTGGCCCAGAGATGAGCCATGCAATATCTCGGTCTAGGAATCGATGTAGAGGTTTCTCAGACGTTGGAATATTACAGATAACATTGCTGTCTCCGATCTGGCGATGGAATAAGCCCATTGGGTAAACGCAGTAATCGACATCCGTGTAGAAGCGCAGGTCTGCAAGTCTATTCGCCAGACAAGTTGAAATCAGTAAATCATCGCTATCTAAAAACATAACGAATTCACCTGTAGCTCTCTTCAGCGCTTGATTTCGGCAGGAAGAAGCTCCTTTAATTCCCTCGTTTTTAAAAAATCGAATCCTGGAATCTGTCAAAGCCATTTCCCTAGCTATATGGTCGCTACCATCGGTGGAAAAATCATCAACAAAAAGCATCTCCCAATCGCTAAAAGTCTGCTGAATTACCGACTGTATGCAGTCTTTTACGAAGTATCCTTTGTTGAAATTTGGAGTAATGATGGAGATAGTCGGAGCACTCATGTGGGTGCGTCAAAAGTATTAATCTCCTTCATTTAATTGGTAGTAGTCGATATGGTTCTTTACTGGAAAACCAAAAATTGTTTTCAAAAAGTATCTCACCTTTGGCAGGCTCCAGAAGCCCGAACTTGAGTAAAGGAGAAACCCAGCAGCTCGTAAATCAGAATACTTCCGTTGAATAAATCTTTTCGAGCTTAAGATATGATTCTCCTCGTAGTGATACTTCAGGAAAAGCTCTGCCAGAAGATCCCGAACCTCTTTTGGTTGCTCCTGAGCAATTGACCACTCTATTAGCATCTTCGACATCAAGACTTTGTCAGTTTTGCTCCTCTTGCTTTGTTTGGTAGTATTGGCTAAGTGAACTGTTCTCATCACTACGCTATCCTTTAGGTGGCCAGCATAAAGATTCCTCTTCAAGGAAAGCCGAGCAAGCCATTCGGTATCTTCACCTATTTCAAGCCCTTCAGAAAACTTCAGGCTTGGGCCTAAGGCATCAGTTTTAACTGTCAGTCCGCAAACTGAAAAATGTCCTTTCTTACCAAAAGGTTCCATGGAAAAAAACAGCGAGCTGGGGTCTACTCTCTCCGTCATCATTGTAACCTCATCTGAACCCGAACGCCCCAATGGTTCATAAACTCCATCTACTTCAGGAAACTGAGCAAAGACTGTTCTCGTCTTCTCAAATCTCTCAGGCAACATATAATCATCTGCATCCAGAAAGGAGATAAACTCGAATTTCACGTTCTCAATCCCAGTATTGCGGGCAGCTCCAGCACCTTTCTGCTTTCCTCCACTTGAAAAATATCTGATTCTTGATTCCTCGGAAAACCTCGATTTAACTTTATCGATTCCATTGTCATCCGAACCATCATCTATTAAAAGAACCTCCCCAACCTCATTTTGCTCCAAGGCGCTAAGCACTGATCGCAGCACAAATTGGGCCTGGTTATACAGTGGTATAATTACCGAAACTTTCAAGATATTTGGGACAATTGCTTTCACAAATATAAAATGGCAGTCTTACCCTCCAGAAAGGTTTTTTGTATTGGCCTGAATAAAACAGGCACGACTTCCCTGTCAAAATACATGGAGCGACACGGATTCACCTGCAGCGACCAAATTATTGGTGAACTATTGCTCACTAAATACGCCTCTGGAGACCACCGAGAATTTCTTGATCACTGCAAATCTGCTGAGTTCTTTCAAGATATTCCCTTCAGTATTCCGGGGTGCCATAAAATTTTGATGAAAGCTTTTCCCGAGGCGAAGTTTATATTGACTCTTCGAAATTCTGCCGAGGTCTGGTATAAGTCACTGGTGACTTATCACAGAAAGGTTTTTGGAGTGCCTTTGGATAGCCATCAACTGAAAGCCGCTAAGTATCGATATCCAGGATTTGCTTGGGAAGCTAATCGAATTTTATATTCTAGTCCACCTTCGGATCCGTATAAAAAAGAAAACCTAATTTCAGACTACGAAACTCACAAAGCTCAAGTCATGCGAGATTTTGCTGGTAAGGAAAACCTACTAGTTGTATGTATTGAAGATCCTGAAGCTCCTCATAAGATCTCTGAGTTTCTTAATTTGAAAATGGTTATCACCAAGATGCCCTGGCTGAATAAAACTGAAAAGACTTGAGAATTCCTGTAAGCAAACCATTTCTTCCGAAGCGGGATGAATACCGAAAAATGGTCGATCAAATTTGGCAAAGAGAATGGCTGACAAACAACGGTGATTTTCTTATAAATTTTGAACATCAACTGGGCAAATTCATAGGTTCACCTCACACCTCAGTTGTCTCTAGTGGAACCTCAGCACTCCAGCTAGCCCTGAAAACACTTGGTGCAAATAAGGGAGAAATAATTACTACTCCTTTCTCCTATGTAGCGACAACTTCTTCGATTGTGTGGGAGGGATTCAAGCCCATTTTTGCTGATATCGAAGAAGAATTTTTAGGCTTGGACCCTCAAAAAGTCACTGCCAAGATTTCATCAAAGACTAGAGCTATTCTTGCGACTCATGTTTATGGTAATCCATGTTTGATCGAAGATTTGGAAGAAATTTCTCGTCAACATGGGCTCGCCTTAATTTTCGATGGCGCTCATTCTTTCGGGACAAGCTATAATGGAAAGTCACTTCTAACTTATGGCGACATTGCCACTTTGAGTTTTCATGCCACCAAGCTATTCCACACAATAAATGGCGGTGCTATTGTTTGCAAAAATAAAGAGACCAAGGAAAAAATTGATCGATATCGGAACTTTGGTCACATCGGAATTAACGAATTTAATGGAGAGGGAATCAATGCAAAAATGTGCGAATTTCATTCTGCAATGGGACTATTGAACCTAAGTGCGGCTAAAAACATTCTGGCAAAAAGGAAGAGCCAATGGGAGCTTTACGAAGGGGAGATATCGACCAAAAAGCTATCAACGCTTGAACTTAGAGAGAGGGAGGGATTCAACGCCTCTTACTTTCCTGTGATTTTTGACAAGAGCGAATATATGCTTGAAGCCGTCAGAAAGGCAGAAAAAAATGGAATTGAACTGAGAAGATATTTCTACCCATCGCTCAACACATTAAATTACATCGAGCCAAATCACTGTCCAATCTCCGAGAGCGTTTCTAGTCGGATCTGTTGTTTACCCCTTTATCATAAGCTCACTGAATCGGAGCAAAAAGAGGTTCTCAGCATCATAAATGATATATGAAGAATCCGCTGGTATCGGTTATCGTATTGGTTTACAATCATGAGCACTACGTTGAGAAATGTCTTCAAAACATTTTAGCACAATCGTATTTGGATCTTGAAGTAGTTGTTTTTGATGACCATTCGTCAGATGAATCTTGGAAGATTATTGATTCGTTTCAACATAAGGACTCCAGAATTTTCGCGTGTAGAAATAAAAAGAATGTAGGTCCTGCTCGAAACTTTGAGAGAGCATTAAATACCTGTAGAGGCGGATTAATCGCCATTTGTGAGGGAGATGATTTTTGGGTAAGTCCAAGAAAAATCGAGCTTCAAGTTGAGGCTATTTCAAGAGACCCATCAGTAGGGTTGGTTTACGCGGACTATTCAAAATCAGATGAAAACGGAGAACTAATTCAAGGCAATGTTTTGGATTCCCAACCTCTTGTATTCAAACTGGAAAACATGCTCGAAGAGCACGGACCGGCTACCAACTCCGTTATGATTCGCAAATCTGCATTTCCTAAAACTCTTCCGAATGAGTTTTTTGATGTGTTGAATCCAGACGTATTTATTATAGGTTACGGACTTGGCTTTGGCGATTCTATCTACATAGACAAAGTGCTATCCTCTCACAGAGAACACCGCAACGGAATCTGGACCTCACTGGCGAAATTAGAACAAAGACTTCATAGGTACTTGACTCACTTAAAGTTTTTCAAAAGTTTGGGCAGAAAAGACCTTAGGGCGCAAGCACTCAACTTTTTGGAGCGACAGGTTATTCAAGCTAAAGAAAAGGGGTCTCCGCACTTCGACAGCTTCTTTTCAGAACTACCTCTTTCCCGTCAGCTTCTACTTAGAGTGAAATGGTTTTATTCAAATGCAAAAAATTCATGAATCGAACCTCTTTTCTAATTCTATAAGCTTTTTCCCACGCGTTTTAATTACTCGGCATGGAATTCCTCCAGCAATAACATGTTCAGGAACATCTCTAGTCACCAACGCCAAGGCCGATATGGCAGAGCCAAAACCTATGGAGACACCTGGCAAAATGACCGACCCAGCACCGACAATTACATGTTTCCCTATCAGAACTGGCGCCGAGATTACATTGGTGAATACTTTTGGGACAGTTGGATTTGTCATAAAATCTCCAGAATAGTCATCGCTACTCGTGTACACTGAAACCCTTCCAGAAAGTCCAGAGTAAGTTTTCATCGTTAATCCTGACCTGCCAATAATGGTACAATGAGATGCGATATGTATGTAGCTGCCAAACACAAAAGGCTCATCCGATGGACTAATAACCACAAAGTCGTCAATTCTAACATTGTCTCCTAGACTAATTAAATGCGGTTGGTATATGGACGCTTTGTCTGAAATTTGGACATTTCGCCCCAATTTTTGAAACCCCAGTTGATTAATTCTCTTTTCGGATAAGAACGCCATGGAAAGTTAATTGTCGTCGCCGTAACCAGCCCCATAACCATAGCCGTAGCCGTAGCCATACCCATAACGGTAGGCATATCGACTATAATAATATCTCCAGCGCTTCGCTTTGACATTATTCAATACTAAAGCGGTGTTGTTGAGCTTATTGGCTTGCACGATTTCTTCTAGATGCCTTACACCTCCTCTTGTGGCTTTTTCGGTATTCATAACCAACATACCTACATCAACATGACGCATGAGTACCATGGAGTCAGAAATAAGCATTAAGGGAGGTGTGTCAACAACTACATAATCATACTCTTTCTGAACCTGATTCAGCAAAAATTCAACGTTCGGATTGAGAACCAATTCGGAGGCGTTGGGAGGAATAGGACCGGCAGTCACAACATCGAAATTAGAGTGCTCTGTTTTTTGAACGATGTCATCAAGCGAATGCTTATTCACGATGAAACTTGAAAGGCCTTTTTCGTTGGATAAATTCATCGCCTTGTGAACTTTCGGCTTATGCATATCAAAGTCTAGCAAGAGCACCTTTTTTTGAGCACTAGCAATGATTGCAGCAACATTTACAGAGCAGAATGTTTTGCCCTCACCTGGGTGAAGACTAGTCACCAATAACAACTTACTACCTGGAGTATCAACAAAATACTGTAGATTGGTTCTGATACTCCTAAAAGCTTCAGCAACATTCGATCTTGAATTTTCGGTAACCACCAAATGTCCGTATTCACCACTTTGCGTGGCAGGAACTCCACCCAAAATAGGCAGAGAGGATAATTGCTTCAACTCACGAGTATTCTGTATTCGATCAAAGAAAATCATACGGATAAAAGCAATAACCAAGGCGATAAGTAGACCAACGGCTAAACCGTAATAAACAATTCTATCTTTTTCTGGCCCAATGACCCCAATACCCCTAGCGACTTCAATTATACTGACTTCAGGGACAATAGCCGCACGTGCTATGACCGTGTTTGCCTTCTTTTCAAGCAGATAAACAAACATCTTTTCGTTGACATCGAGATTTCGTTCTATGTTGAGTAATTCTCTTTGCGACTCAGGAAGTCTTCTTAATAGGCTTTCATAATAGGATATTTCCTGGAGCACATCCTTCATCCGATCGTCCATTGCCGACCTAAGATTCTTGATGTAGACTAGTATACTGGACCTCAGACTCTGCATTGTTTGGGCAGCTCGATCAGCTCCTGGACTGCCCTCTTTGACATCATAAGCTGCTTGAGATTTCTGAACTTCCAAATTGTACAATTCTCGAAGGGAGCCCTGAAGAAAATCATCTTCAATTACATAGAGCGAGGGAGGCAAGATTTTGGTATTCTCTTTACTCCCGATGAGGTAATTCTCGAGAGATTCTAGAGACTCCCTTTTCATGTTTATCTGTCTCTTCTCTGATTCAAAGGCCAGTAATTTGTCAAAAAACTGAGCCTGCTCTCTGGATAAATCGAGAATATCTTGTTTTTCCTTGTAGCTCTCCAAATTGGTCTCAATTGAATCAAGAATTCCCGTTATTCCACTGAGCTGTCGATCTATATAATCTAAGGTGTTTTTATTGAGATCAATTTGTGATTGGATGGTGTAATCAATATATGTTGCCGATAAAGTATCTAGAAATGCTTGGGCCTTATCCTCTAGCTCATCTCTCATCGAAACCACGAGGATACTTGTATTTTCCTCATTTCCGATGCGTAGATTCTCTTTGTACTTATTGATTAAATACTGCTTGCTATTAACAACAAAACGGTAGCTATTCTTTCTAAGCTGATCGAAGGTTTCGTCACTAAGTAGATCATTACGCTCTAATCGAAGCAAGTACTCGGATTCAATAATATCTTCATTAAACTTGTGACGGCGTTGGCACTTCTCCCCCTCCTTATCAAAGAGCAAAACAAATTCATCCTTGTCGAGAATTTGCACGTCGAACGGAACCCCAAAAAGCTGGCCATTAGATTCAACCAATTTAATATCAACTTCAAATGCGTCAATATTCGGCAGCTCGGTAGTTTTAACTCTACCGACTATGTAATACGAAACTTGAAAATCAAGTTTTTCGAGAGTTCGTGAGATGAGATCGTGGGACTGGAGTACCCGAATTTGGTTGGTGATTTGGTTTACACCGGACCCGTAACCCGTAAGGTTCTGATAGATCTGACTTTGGTACTCATAACCCGTGGCAGAACCCAAAAGAATTTGAGTTTTTGCGCCGTATTCATCCGGCAATCTATGAGCAAAAATATACGATCCAAGCCCGATGATAATCGGGATTGCCAGCAGAAGAATGAGATTTTTCGAAACAAATTTCAAAACGACGAGCAGATCGTCGGCATCAATAATGTTTGTTTTTTTATCGGCCATGCANCTTTTCCGATTANGCTACAAAGGTAAAATTTAGGTCAAAGGAGCAATAAGGCCTTTGAAGCAAAACAAATTATATTCGCCGATGTGCTTTTCAACAGCTTAAATTTTCTTTATTTCATTCTGTTCGCCTTCACCAGTTATTGGACCATTTTCTACAGGAACAGGAGATTGCGCAACCTCTTTCTGCTTGTGGCTAGTTACATTTTTTATGGGTGGTGGGACTTCAGGTTTTTAGGGCTTATTGCGTTTAGTACCATCGTAGATTACACTGTTGGAAGATCAATTTCCAAAACGAATAGTGGAGGCAGAAGGAAATGGCTTTTGACGGTGAGCCTTATCGTAAATTTAGGCCTTCTAGGTTATTTCAAATATGCCAACTTCTTCATTGCCAGTTTTGCGAGCTTCTGCAATGAAATTCTCGGTTTAGAAAGTAATCTTGGTAGTCTCGCGATAATTCTTCCAGTTGGAATAAGTTTTTACACTTTTCAAACGCTGAGCTACACCATTGACATTTATCTGAATCGGATCAAGCCTACAAGTGATTTTATTGAATTTGCCGCATTTGTTTCATTTTTTCCTCAACTAGTGGCAGGACCTATTGAACGAGCATCAAATCTACTTCCGCAGTTCCAGTCCAAAAAAGCCTTTCGCTATAAGGACGGAAGCGAGGGAATGCGACTCCTAGTATGGGGACTTTTTAAAAAAACTGTGATCGCTGATAATTGCGCACCATACGTCAATCAAATTTTTGAAAACTATCAGGACCAACCTGCACCCGTGCTATTAATGGGTGGGATTTTGTTCGGCTTTCAGATATACGGTGATTTTTCTGGGTATTCTGACATGGCTATAGGAACAGCACGGCTATTTGGCTTTCGACTCATGACGAATTTCAATTATCCCTATTTCTCAAGAGACGTAGCAGAATTTTGGAGAAGGTGGCACATTTCGCTTAGTACATGGTTTAGGGATTATTTGTACATCCCGCTGGGAGGAAGTCGGTTGACAAAAAACCGTACTCTCTTTAATGTGGCGATCGTCTTTTTGGTCAGCGGTTTTTGGCATGGGCCAAATTGGACATTTATTGTTTGGGGAGGACTTCACGCCCTCTTTATTATGCCTGTGATGGTTTTTGACCTTAATCGAAAACACTTGGATGATAAACGGGCATTGATTCCTAAACCAATGGAAATGGGCCAAATACTACTGACATTTCTTTTGGTATGTGTAGGATGGATTTTTTTCAGGGCTCCTAGTGTTGCCGTGGCCATTGATTATCTAAACGGATTGGTTTCAAAGGTTCAGCTACCGGAGAATTTCTACTTTTTTCCACCATGGCTGTTAGCCCTCATCGGCTTTATGCTAATCTGCGAATGGTGCGGTAAGAACAATGCACCTGAGAAATGGATGGGAGAAATTCCGACTTGGTTGAGATACGTATTTTACCTTGGCCTCTTTGTCCTTTGGATCTTCTATTCCGCAAATGGCGAAGAGGAGTTTATTTACTTTCAGTTTTGAGAATGTTTTTGGTAAAAAATATGATTTGGAGCGCACTGCTCCTGCTGCTAGTCGGCGGATTAGTAAGCTACTATGCTGGACCAAAAACCGATTACTTCTACAATAGATTTACTACACAATCTTCCCAAAGCTTGATTCTGGGATCTTCCAGAGCTGCCCAAGGTATTGACCCAAATAGTTTGAAAACAGAATGGCCTATTGACCTCTACAATTTTTCATTCACTTACTATAATTCCCCTTATGGCGAGTGTTATTTAGAAGCCTCCAGAAAGAAGTTTAATGAAAAAGAGGGAGGGACTTTCATTCTTGAAGTGAACCCGTTTATTCTAAGTAATTACAAAGAGAATATGACCTCAGAAGAAGAGACTTTTGGGGAATGTGAAACAGCTCCATCAAATATGTGGCTGATGAATACTAATCCCAACTTTGAGTACATCATCAGAAACTACGTCGAGGATTTCAAATCGCTTATTGGTATAAAACCCCGTCCTTTCGCCATTTATCTTCACGAAAGCGGTTGGTTGGAAGTTGACATTCCTCATGATACGGTCTTCTTCAAAGAAAACACGGAAGAAAAGGTTAAAAATTACAATGTTCTCGTCAAAAAAATGAAGCCTTCCACCGCCAGATGGAAGGCTTTAGAAAAAACCATTAAGTTTTTCTCGGAGTATGGAGAAGTCCACTTGGTGCGCATTCCTGTTTCTCCTGAAATGGAAGAAATAGAAAGAAAATATTATCCAAATTTCGAAGAAGAAATAAGGAGACTAAGCAGTGATCTCCGCGTTGATTACTTCAGTTTCTTCAACCTAAACGACTCCCTCTACTTTACTGATGGTAACCATTTATACCGGTCCTCTGCTCAGGAATTCTCTAAAATTCTAGGAAGAGAAATTCGTGAAGTCAGCTCGAAATTTAACTGAGCTTATTAATCATCGAAACGATATAATCTTCTTTAGAGGTCGCTGAACCCTCAATCAGTTCTCCATTCTTAAAGACCGCAAAAAAGGGAAGATTATTTACTCCTCCCGCCTTTCGAGCTGCTTCGTTTTGCTCGGCATTCACTTCAGTGAAGGTAACCCCGTCAAATCGTTCATCTCCTGAAAGCCTCTTAAACTTAGGGGCGACCATTTTGCAAGCACCACACCAGTCGGCGTAATACTTTACGACTACTTTGTTGTGGCTGGAGATAACTGCATTAAAGTCTTCTTGGGTGATATTCTGTACGCTCATTTATTTCGGATTTACACACACAAAATTACAAGAGGAAATACCTATGAGTTCAAAAAATTCAATAGATAATTACTATCAACGGTTCTCTAAAATCTTAGCCCTATTCCAATACTCGTCCATCTCTTCCAATGTCATCTCTCCCATCTGTTTGC
This sequence comes from Flavobacteriales bacterium, assembly GCA_022448105.1. Taxonomy (GTDB): domain Bacteria; phylum Bacteroidota; class Bacteroidia; order Flavobacteriales_D; family Cryomorphaceae; genus JAKVAV01. The sequence continues at coordinate 90,061 of JAKVAV010000009.1, forward strand.
CATCTTTAGCGGATTCTCTTTCCACGTATTGAAATCTCCGTATAAACTTTTTATTCGCCTTTTCGAGTGCATCATCTGGATTAACATCCAGAAATCGAGCATAATTGATGAGGGAAAAAAGTACATCTCCGAACTCGCTTTCGATACGATCAGAATTTTGATCAACCTCATCTTTAAGTTCGTTTATCTCTTCAGTGACCTTATCCCAAACCTGTTCGGCATTATCCCAATCAAATCCTACTCCACGAGCTTTATCCTGAATTCTACCAGCTTTAACCAAAGAGGGTAATGACCTTGGAACCCCTTCCAGCACAGATTTATTTCCCTCCTTCAGCTTGAGTTTTTCCCAATTAGCCTTCACTTCATCTTCATCCTTTACTTCTACATCACCATAAATATGGGGGTGGCGATTAATCAACTTCTCACAAACTCCATTGAGCACATCAGCTACATTAAAAGCACCTTTTTCACTTCCGATTTTAGAATAGAAAACCATATGAAGCATCAGATCGCCCAGCTCCTTTTTGATTTCATTCAAATCCCCATCAATTATTGCATCAGACAACTCGTACATCTCCTCAATGCTCAGGTGCCTCAGAGATTCCATGGTCTGCCTTTTATCCCAAGGGCACTGCTCTCTGAGTTCATCCATTATTGTCAGTAGGCGCTCAAAAGCCTTTAGTTTTTCTCTCAATTGATCGATTTTTGGACAAAAATAGGGATTTCACTATGCGAAAAATAGCGTCGTGAACATGTAATCAAAGGCCTTACATTTGAATCATGAAGTTTTTGCTTCTATTATTATCTGTACCTGTACTCGTTTTTGGCCAGTCGAATAAGTGGGACATTGAAGTATCTCCACTTGGAGGAGTATTGATGCCCCATCACGCGGATATGGAATATCTGGTTGATGGACATGTCCTCGGCGGGGAAGTTACGTTTAGCAAGAGAGCGGATGGCAGTAAAGATTGGCACCACAGATTCCTTTTCCCAAGATGGGGAGTTGCACTCAATGCTTACGACCTAGGCTCATCCCACTTAGGCACAGGCTATGCCTCAAGACTTTTCTTCGATCTACCATTAAATAAAACCCGAGAACTTGGGTTGAAAATTTCCTTTGGTGCTGGATGGATAACCAATCCATTTGACGAAGAAGATAACGTAAGGAATTCTGCCATTGGCTCAAGCTTGAACGCCACTGTAGGATTAGAAGTTCACTACAATTTGAACTTATCTGACAAGATCTCAATAAGACCCGGTATCGGTATTCATCACTATTCCAACGGTGCGTGGAAGATGCCAAATTCAGGCATCAACCTTGGGTTACTTCGCGTAGGCATAATGTACAGATTCGAGGAGAGCGAAATTCCAGAAATACTTATAAAAGAGATGGGTCCACAAACATCTGAAATACTGGCAGGAATTTCAGGCGGTTTAAAAGAAATCCTACCTATCGGCGGAGATAAATATGGTGTCTTGAACTTATTCGGAATTTATCAAAAGAGGATTTCTGGGAAATCCACCTTCGGAGGGGAAATTGGTTTGAACTACAATGAAAGCCTTCAGTACAAAAACGACGACAGTCCTAGTGACGGGCCAAATCAAAGTGATAATTATAGGGCATATATATCAGCATTATATCAGCTAAACTTCGATCCAATAGCCATAAGGTTCTCACTTGGAAGTTACATTGCTCCAAGATTTACCGATGATGGATTTATCTTCCTAAGGTATCATTTGGTTTATGAGGTGGAGAGGTTTCAATTATTCATAGGTTTAAAGTCACATTATGCTAAAGCAGATAACGGTGAATTAGGTATCGCTTATCGACTAAAATGAAGAAGGTATTCTACATAGTGTTCTTGCTTATTTGCACCGGTTGTGCAAAGGAAAATCGATGGGACTGCTTTAAGTCTCTTGGAGATGAACGAATCGAAAACAGAAAACTTGATTCATTTAGCAAAGTCTTTGTAGAAGATAGAGTGGATATAGAGTATTATCATTCTGAGAATTATCGAGTGGAAGTAATCTTTGGAGAAAACATTATTGATCTTATAAAAACCAAAGTGGAGAATGAAGAATTGACCATATCAAATTCTTCTACCTGCAACTTTGTAAGAGATCTCAGCAAACATCCAGTCGTTAAAATTTACGCGCCAACGTTCAACTATCTGGAGAACAGATGTTCAGGTGATATAACCTTTAGAGACACATTGAGATCATCGAGTTTCACATATGAGCAATGGGAGTCAAATGGAGTCGCGACTTTTTTATTAAAGAACGAACTGACAAAAATCACCATGCATGTTGGATTTTGTGAAGTCATTGTCAAAGGTCATACGGATCAGAGTGAATTATATTCGGCGGCCGTTGGCAAACTCCAAGCAGAGAATCTTATCAGCCCGCAAGCATTTGTGAATAACACGTCGATTCAAGACATCGCAGTCTACGCGGAAAATTATCTCTACGGAGAAGTGAACGATCGAGGAAATATAAAGTACGGGGGAGATCCCATTAACATCGAAAAGGTCCTCAATGGTGAGGGAAATCTAATCCCACTGTAGTATGATGATTTCCTCGAATTAGGTGCTTATCTTTGTAGAAACAATTTTGACATGATCAAGCTAGCTCTTTTGACTATTGGCCTCTTAGGATTGGCATTTGCTGGAATCGCGGTTAAAATTCTACTAAAGAAAAACGGTCAATTCGCAGGCACATGCGCAAGCAACAACCCTCTTCTTCAAGAGGAAGGTGCCGCTTGTGGAGTTTGCGGAGCCAGACCGGAAGAGCAGTGTCGAAACAAAGAAGCCTAAACGTCTTCTATTAGTGCTAGGAGCTTTTCACTAGCATAAGTTTTCATTTCTCCATTTTCATCATAAATCATGTATACGCTCAAGTCCAATTCGGGGTGGTGAGCTAAGAAATCCTGGGTACCTTTTACTCCCTGCACCATAAAGGCTGTCGCAAAAGCATCAGCGCTAGTGCAATTCGAGGCTAAAACGGTTACGCTTAATAAGTTGTGAATTACTGGTTCTCCAGTTTGTGGATCGATAGTGTGTGAGAATTTCCTGCCATTTTTTTCATAGAACTTCCTGTAGCTCCCTGAAGTAGCCAAAGACGAGTTTTCTAGCGTAATGATAACTTCCAAGGTCCTCTCATTTAAAGTCGACGAAGGCTTGTCCACGCCAATTCTCCAGAGTTCACCCTTCTCATTTTTTCCTTTGGCTCTCAACTCACCACCAATCTCAACCATGTAGTTGACTATACCTCTACGCTCAAGAAACTCGGCAACGACATCTACAGAATAGCCTTGAGCAATTCCATTTACATCGAGCTGGCGACCAGCCTTTTTCAAAAAAGTCACTGATTGTGAGTTCTCGTTGGGCAGCGCAACAACATCAAAATTCACCAAAGTTCTAATCGAATCAATGTTAATATCGTTCTTAACTTGACCACCTTCAGGACCAAAGCCCCAAGCTCTGGTGAGCGGCATGATCATTGGCTGGAATGCGCCACCTGTGACATCATATACTTCCTCTGAGCGATAAAAAACGGTTAAAAAATGTGGATCCTTCACCGTGATTGAATCTGAATTATTAAATGCCGTAAGTGTAGATTCATCCACCCAGGCCGAAAGAGATAGATCAATTCCACGAAGAACTGAATCAATTTCTAACTTAGTCACTTTATGCTCTCCATTATACTTTATGGAATAGGTAGTTCCCTGGGCTACTCCTTGTACAATTTCTGCCGTCACAATAGCTTTTTGCTCACCTTTGGTATTGTCACAACTGCAAATGATTAAAGGGACAAAAAATAAAAAAGTGTAGTATTTCATAAGACTGTTGGTGCTCTTATCCTCAACCAATACCTTAGAGGTTTGTTAAGTTCCAAAGGTAATTTTTATGTCAAATAGCCACGCCAAAACACTAGGCGAATTGAAAGCTTCGGGCTACCAACCGCAAAACATCAAAGATGAGTTAAGAGACAATCTCATAAAAAAGCTAAAAACCGGAAAACCAGTATTTGAGGGTGTTTTAGGATACGAAAACACTGTTTTTCCCGAAGTTGAGAGAGCTATTCTTTCAAGACATAGCATTAATTTTTTAGGGCTGCGAGGTCAAGCCAAAACGAGAATGGCGAGGCAGCTTGTAGGATTACTCAACAAATACATTCCAATAGTAGAAGGTTCTGTCATCTTCGATGATCCATTACAACCGATTTCAAAATTCTCCAAAGACTTGATTGGAGAAAAAGGCGATAAGACACCTGTAAAATGGATCCATCGTGAGGAGCGTTACACCGAAAAATTAGCTACTCCGGATGTCACAGTAGCTGACCTTATAGGAGACGTTGACCCCATCAAGGCAGCAAATCTTAAACTAGACTATGCCGACGAAAGAGTGATTCATTTCGGGCTTATTCCTCGCTCGCATAGGGGAATTTTTGTAGTGAATGAGCTGCCCGATTTGCAACCGCGAATTCAAGTAGCACTCTTCAATATTTTGCAAGAAGGAGATATTCAAATAAGAGGATTTAAGTTGCGCCTCCCACTCGATGTACTGTTTGTCTTTACTGCAAATCCTGAAGATTACACCAATCGCGGAGCAATCATTACTCCTCTGAAGGACAGAATTCAAAGCCAAATACTCACCCATTACCCTAAAAATATTGAGATTTCGGCAGCCATTACTAAGCAAGAAGCGAAACTTACTGAATCACAGAAAATGTCCGTAGAGGTGCCAGATTTGGTTTCAAACATTATTGAGCAATTGGCGATTGAAGCTAGAAATAGCGAATATGTAGACCAAAAAAGTGGAGTTTCGGCAAGGCTTACCATCTCGGCGTACGAAAACTTAGTAAGTGCAGTAGAGCGTAGAATTCTCATTAACGGAGAATCTAGTGGCCGAGCCAGAATTGGAGATTTACTTGGAATAATGCCTTCAATAACCGGAAAGGTTGAATTAGTCTATGAAGGAGAGCAAGAAGGAGCAAAAAATGTAGCCATCAACCTCATGGGAAAAGCATTGCGAAGCACCTTTCCTCAATTCTTTCCCGATCCTGAACTGGCTAAAAGAAGAAAAGAAGAACCGAATCCCTACCAAAACATCATCAATTGGTTCGGTAAGAATGATCTGGAGCTGGAAGCTGAACTGACCGAAAAAGACTTCCGCAAACAAATAAGCCAAGTCCCTGACTTGGAAAAACTCGCGAAGAAGTATAACCCAAATGCCGGCGAAGATGACATATTCCTTTTGATGGAATTCATCCTCCACGGATTGTCCGAGTACTCCATGTTGAGCAAAAACATACTAGAGGACGGACTATCATTTTCAGATTTGTTCAATAGCGTCTTCAGTATGGATGATTACGACGATCAATAATCCATTTTCATGAGTAAACGACTGGCTATTCTTGCCCTAGTCACACTGGTAGGGTTTCCTATTCTTGGGTTTATCATCCTGTATTTTTTCGATGAAAGTCCTGGTCAAACAATGGTCCGGAGCCAAAGTCCCATTCTTTTACAATTGGCGACCGGCGCGGGAATCGGAACCCTTATTGGACTTGGAGGTAAATGGATCATCAGTCGTCCATTTTTAAGTGCTGTGAGCTTAAAGTATGGAAAGCTCATCCAAAATTTCAAGATATCGTCATTCGGTATTTGGTTTGTCTCCTTTTGCGCTGGTTTCGGAGAAGAACTCCTCTTCAGAGGTGCCATTCAACCTCTTCTAGGCGTATGGATTACTGCGGTGATCTTCGTCGCCATCCATGGTTATCTCAACCCTCGTGATTTGAAAATTTCTCTCTATGGTATCTTCATGACCATTGCTATCGCTGGATTAGGATACCTCACTGAACATATGGGAATTTGGGCTGCTGCATCCGCTCATATGATGATTGATGTAGTGCTCTTTTACTACCTTAACAGTGTAAAGGCAGCTCCTAAAAAATCATTGAATACTGCTTATGAAGTTTAAATCAATCCTAATCTTAACACTATCTTTCACCATTCATTCTTGTAAAGCTCAGGTGAATACCTCTCCGGACGACCCTTACCAAAAGTCTCACCCCGACCAGTTTGCTAACTACTGGTATACTGGTCAAGCCGAAATAAGCCGCTTTGAGCTAAAGCAAATGCGATATGGAGAAATTCGCAGTGGAGAAGTAGTATTGATTTTTGTTACTGAAGACTTTCTTGTGGAGGAACAGGTGAAGAAAGAGTATGGTAATTCTACTGCAACGAGTGTTTTAAAGCTAAACTTCATGAAGAAATTCATCACTGGAGTCTACGATTACTCAATCATGACCAGCACATTCACTCCTATCGATTACAGAAAAAATCCAGCTACTTTAAAAACTTCTTTCTGCTCTCAAGATTGGTGCGGCCAAGTATTCAGCCAGATGAACTACNGGGATAGAAAACTCCATTACCAAATCAGGTCATACTTTCAGGCAGAAGGTGATGAAGATGTGACTGTCGATGCCACCTACACCGAGGATGATGTATGGAATAGAATGCGCTTAGAGCCTCAAACGCTGCCACTAGGAAAGATAGAAATGGTGCCATCAATGGAATTTTTGCGACTCAAACATAAAGAGTTAAAAGCCTATCCATGCGAAGCCAATTTATTTCTTCAAGTTAATGATCAAGAGTCTGGAGGAGAAGAATTCTACTCATATCAGTTGTATTATCCCGAACTCGATCGGCAGCTCAGCATACAATGTGAGAGCAGATTCCCTTTCAGAATTCTAAGCTGGAAAGAAACGTGGAGCGCGAGCTCATCAANAGCACAGATCACCGAAGCAATTCTAACCAAATCNTCGAAAGCTCCTTATTGGGATCAAAATGGTGAAAACGAAAAAGCCCTAAGGAATTCCTTAGGGCTCAAAATGAACTTTGACTAGAATCTTGGCCTAGCCAATATCGAAGGAAACAGCCAAATTTTCCCACATTAATGTTACCGTGCCACTTTCTGAAATTTCAAACAGCAATCGCTCTTGCATATCTTTAACCATTCTTGGTCTCACTTTAAAACTATGCACGTCTTTGGATTCGTCGTGATTATAAGCACCCCATTGATCCCATTCACTATTTAGAATTACGGTCCACTCGTCCTTTCCAGGCACGGTAAATAATGCGTACTTCCCCGCCCTCACGAGTTCACCTCCAACTTTCATGTCTTTCTCAAGCATGATGGTAGTGGCTTCGTTCGCGCCAGTTCTCCATATCTTATTGTAAGGAACTAAATCTCCCCAAATTGATCTTCCTTTTACGGCAGGCGAGCCATAATCGATGGTTACGGTTCCTGAGGCCAATGTAGCTTCAGCAGTTTTTGGTGGACTGGGTCTATCCTTCTTGTCCTGTGCACAGGCAGAATTGGATACAAATATGAAGGCAAACATGATGAGACCGAGAGTATGTATTTTTTTCATGGTTATAATTATTGGTGATTATTCAGTGCTTATTTTGTGTACGTCATTGTTATCTTGCTCTATTCTATCCTTTACATCTTGAATTCGTTTGGACACAATAGCCATTTCTCGATGACTGTTTTTAACTAGCCATCGAAAAGAAGAATCATGTCCGTCGCCAGACATTCCAACGTGAGCTAAAACATCAAAATGATATTTCTTCAACCACTCAATGGCATCACTTTTTCCCTCAGAACCGGCTATGGTAGCCGCAAGATGTTGATACCCATTGTGCATTAACCACTTCTTGGCGTCTTCCTTGTTATTCAGCGCGAATACAAAAACGCTTAATTCCTGGTATCCGTTCGAGGATAGCCATTCCCTGATCTCCTTATTACCACCAATGGCCTCAGCCCATGCAAGAAGAATTTTAGCTGGATAACTTGTTTTCAAAATAGTGGTGATTTTGTCTATTTTCGGTCTTACCAAAATTATACCAAATGCAGTATTCAGAACCGATGTTTAAAGATAAAGTTTTAAAGAATAAGACGATTGTTGTAACTGGCGGGGGAACGGGTCTAGGAAGGAGTATGTCGACCTATTTTTCTAAACTCGGAGCTAACGTAGTCATAACCAGCAGAAAACTGGAAGTGTTGCAAAAAACTGCATCAGAAATTACCGAAGAAACCGGAGGCAATATTTTAGCTGTTGCATGCGATGTGAGAAAAGAAGATGATGTTCAAGCCTTACTCTCTCAAACGCTCGAGGAGTTCGGTACCGTAAATGGCCTTCTCAATAACGCAGCAGGAAACTTCATCAGCCCAACGGAAAGGCTAAGCCCGAAGGCTTTTGGAATTATATTAGACATCGTTCTTAAAGGGACAATTAATTGCACATTAACCTTCGGTAAGCACTGGATAGAGAAAAAATCTCCGGCAACCGTACTTAATATTGTAACCACTTATGCCACTACGGGATCTGGATTTGTGGTTCCGTCTGCTTGCGCGAAGGGAGGTGTTTTGGCGATGACAAGAAGCTTAGCGGTAGAATGGGCGAAGTACAATATTCGATTTAATGCTATTGCTCCAGGGCCCTTCCCAACCAAGGGAGCATGGGAAAGACTTGTTCCACAACCACTTAAAGATAAAATTGCCCTAGAAAAGAGAATTCCATTGAAAAGAATGGGAGAACATCAAGAACTAGCAAACTTGGCCGCCTACGTCATGAGCGACTTCGCATCTTACATGAATGGCGAAGTAATAACAATAGATGGAGGTGAATGGCTCCAGGGCGCTGGTCAGTTTAACGGTCTCGAGGCCGTACCTGATCCTATGTGGGATGCGATCGAGCAGTACATCCGTTCTCAAAAAGGTAGCTAGAAAAAATTTTTAGCCTCCCAATTATTTCCTTAAAGACGCATTTTTTGGCGTAACCTGAATGGGGTAATCCAAGTAGAAGTCATGAATCCTGCAAAATCGATTCATGATAAGAAAACTAATTTGGACTCCCCTGTGCATACTGGTTTTTGGCATCTTATCAGCTCAACAGAAATCTGTTGATGCTGTGCATTTTTTTGCTAACCAAAGGCCACACGAACAGTGCGCTCACACTAAAATACACGAGCGCTTAATGGAAACCAATGAAAGTTATAGAGAAGAACAGCTCAATCGAGAGTCTTCACTCGATCAATTGATGCACAATGCACAACTCGGTCTAATACCTAAGTCTGACGAAATATTTACCATTCCCGTGGTTGTGCACGTCATTCACGAAGGTGAAGCCGTTGGATCAGGTACCAACATTTCAAATGAACAGATATGGAGTGCCATAAATGCCTTGAATGAGGACTTCAGAAAAATGGCCGGGACAAATGGTGATGGTGATGGAGCTGATATCGAAGTAGAGTTTTGTCTTGCCCAACGAGATCCTGACGGAAATGCTACCACAGGAATCAATCGAGTATCGGGATGCTCCGTCTCAGATTATTGTTCCGAAGGAATTACAGCAGGGAATGGCCAAGGAGCAAATGAACTTAATGTCAAGGACCTTTCCCGTTGGCCAAACCAAGACTACTACAATATATGGGTGGTTAATGAGATCGAAAATAACAATGGCGGTTCTGGTATCCAGGGCTATGCTTATTTCCCTACAACGTCTCCGGTGGATGGAACCGTTGTCCTTTATAATGCATTCGGAACGGTTGGCAATCTCAAGTCCTACACGAATCGTAACAGAACCTTAACCCATGAGCTAGGCCATGGTTTTGCTCTTTTCCACACTTTCCAGGGTGAAAGCTGCAATGAGTCGAATTGTAATTTACAAGGAGATCGAGTATGCGACACACCTCCCACTACCCTGAACTCAAGCTGCTCAAACGCCGCTTGTAGCGGAACTCAACAAGTAGAGAACTACATGGATTACACGAGTCAAACGTGTAAAAATATGTTCACAGAAGGACAAAAAGAGAGGATGAGATTGTCTATTCAAAATTCCCGAAGTAATCTTATCGAATCTAATGGCTGTGAACCTGTTGCTCCAGTAACGGCAGATGCAGGCATCACCGAAATTTTGTCACCTGCAGGTAATACTTGTAGCTCTGCCATCCAACCGATAGTAACCCTTTCAAATTTGGGCAGTAATCCTCTCTCTAACGTTATCATTCAATACAGGACTGGAGGAACATGGCAAAACTTCTCATGGACAGGTATTTTGGCTCCTGGTCAAGGGACCGATATTGTTTTACCTGAATATGATGGTGGATGGGGAAATAAAACACTAGTAGCGAGAACACAAAATCCTAATGGCGGAACAGATGAAAACGCATCAAATAACAGTATCAGTGCTAACTACGATGCCATACAAGATGCAAATACGGCTACTGTAAACATAACTCTCGACCTTCTTGGTGGCCAAACCACATGGGAACTGAGAAATAGCTCGGGAAATGCAATAGCCTCAGGCGGTCCTTATGGTAACTTCCAAAGTGGAGATATCGAATCATCTTCGGTTTGCCTGCTAAATGGTTGTTATGACTTCGTAATTTTTGATGCCGTCGGAAACGGAATCTGTTGTGGCAATGGAAATGGAGCATATGAAGTTGTAGATCACGATGGAAATGTACTCGCCAGTGGATCGGAGTTCGGGTATGAAGAAGCAACCAATTTCTGTTTTGAAGGCGAAGCTGGTGACCCTCCTTCGTCTGATTTTGCTGCCTCACAAACATCAATATGCGTCGGAAGCTCAATTAATTTTGCAAATATTGCCTCTGGAGATATCGATGACTACTCATGGAGTTTCTTTGGCGGCACTCCTGTCAATTCATCTCAGGCCAACCCCAATGGTATCTTTTACAATACAGCCGGAACTTTCAATGTTGAACTCACTGTTTCAAACTTATTCGGACAAGATACCGAGGTAAAACAAAATTATATTACTGTCCTCGAAAACAGTGTTTGGTTTGAAGACGCCGACGGAGACGGACATGGAAACCCCAATCAGACCATTGAGTCTTGCAGTCAACCTCTGGGTTATGTAGAAGAAGGTGACGATTGTGACGACACTAATGGCTCCTCATGGGATGAGTGCTACGATTGTCTTGGGGTTTATAATGGGATTGCCGTTACCGATAGCTGTGGCACATGTGATACCGACGCAAATAATGACTGCACCCAGGACTGTGCAGGAATATGGGGGGGCTTAGCTTATTTCGACGACTGTGGAACCTGCGATGACATTGTCGAAAATGACTGCTTGTTTTGCGATGATGTCAACATATCCTTAGTCTCACGTATTGACCCTCTTTGCTTTGGAGATGCTAATGGTTCAATTGAAATAAATCTCAACACTCAAGAAGGAGATTTCACCTTCTTATGGGATGATGGATCATCAGCTACTACTAGAACTGGTTTGAATGCAGGAACTTACCAAGCAAGTCTTACGCAAGGGGATTGTACAGCTTTCATCGAAATAGAACTCTCTGACCCATTACCACTGTCTATAAGTTTTCAGAATATTGAACCAGACGATTGCAGTGATCAAAATTCTGGAGGGTGTGTAATTGTTGCCGAAGGAGGAACAGCTCCGTATACGTTTGAGCACAATGGTACGACTTTCAATCAAACTACCTTTTCTAATCTTGAAGGGGGTATCTACCCAATTGTTGTCTCAGATGTGAACGGGTGTTCAAGTTCAGGAGAATTAATTATTGAAACTATTGGTTGTGATACGCTCAGTACTTCTTCACTTCTATTAGAATATTGTAATTCGCACAATGAAGTAAGTTCAACGATATTCTCCACACCTGTGGGTGAAGCAACAAAATATGAGTGGGAGCTTACTAGTCCAGATGGAGAAGTAAAGTTTTTTGAGACGGCCACAAATGGACTATTAGCTCTAAATGAAACCGATATACAACCCGGAATAGAATATGGAATTCGGGTCAGAGGAATTAATCCGACAATTCCATCATTTTTCGCCCAGTCATGCAATCATACGTGGAGAATTGGAGAGCCAAGTCTAGTTATTGAGAGTTGCCAATACACCGAAATAAATTTTGGTCAATACCTAACAGTTTCGGAACTCATCTATGCCAGCAACTATGAATATAGATTCGATAATGGGGAAACGGCTGAAAGGATATTCAGATATTCAGAACAACCTAGTTTGAAATTAATTGAAGATTCAGAACTGAGAACGAATACCCTTTACGACGTTTCAGTGCGCGTGAACTACAACGGAATTTGGGGCGGATTTGGCGAATCTTGTAAAATATTTATCTCTCCACAGCCCATGACAACAGGCCTTTTGGATGAGTTCTGCGGAAACATTGAATTAAATATGACAAATGTCCGATTAGAATTGCAACCTATAGAAAGAGCAACCGTATACCAAACCGTCTTTACGAATAATGAACTCAACTACAGGGATACCATTGAACATTTAGACAGTTCTATCCCCTCAGAATTACTGATCGAATTGGAAAAAAACGAAGTGTATCAGACCAGGTCAAGAGCTTTAGCAGACGACCAGTGGACAATGTGGGGAAATGAATGCCAAATTGGGTTTAATAATAAAGACAATAATTTGAATCTCCTCTTTTATCCAAACCCTGTTAAAGGCGGAGAAACCTTAACACTACGAGCGAAAGGAGATTGGAATAATACTCAGTGCACTCTAAGGGATATTACTGGACGAGTGATACAAGAAAAAACAATCAACCTAACTCAAGATCAAGAAATTCAATTTAGAGTTCCGACTAATGTCTCAGGACTGTATTTGCTGACTATCCGACATGGTAAACAAGAACTCACTAAAAAATTGATTGTAGACTAAACGCTATAAAAGGTATAGTTTAAGGGGAGAAGTCGCTGTTCGGTCCTTCGTGGTCGGCAGCGGCTTTGCCTTTAAATATTAGGCCCATCCCAATTTAATTTACGACCTGATTTTCAGTTTTTTAATAGCTAAAAGTTGATTCATAAATCTGCAAGAATTGATCTAATCGATTAATTCTTTTTTGCTTTTGTGACAATTATGGTCGTAAATTGTGTCCCGATTGAATTAACCATTCAGTAACCAATTTTAAAAAGATGAAGAAGATGTTTACGCTTTTGCGCACGACCGTCGTGGTTTGCGCGCTACTACTAGGTGCAGTTTCTTCCTCGTTCGCACAATGCGCTCCAGGGGAAACAGCCTATCAAATTGATCTACCAGTTCCTACAGGGGCTATAGCTGAATTCCCAACGGATATTGCCTGGAGCATTATTAATGCCGATACGGAAGAAATCATAATTGGAGAAACTTGCCCCAATTATGAGGGAGGAAATTTTGAGTTTTGTCTCGTGCCAGGACAAACCTATGAGTTTGTGGCCTTTGATGACTATGGAGATGGATGGACATTTGATGATAACTCATGGTCTATTTCTTACGCCAATGGCCTAGAAGTTATTTCTGGTGACGAAGTTAGTAATGGAATTACAGGAGATAACACCGAAGACTGCAATGGTTTGGACGAAGAGCTTCGAGTTTCGTTTGTCGCAACCACTGCTCCGTCTTGTGCCCCAGCATCCTTTTCAGTTGTGACTGAGAGAAGTTGCGAAGAATTTAATTTTCAAGCCACAATAACAATTGATGAAGCCTCTCCGACTCCTCTGCCGCTCCTCCTAGTGGCTGCTGAGGTCGATGGAGTTACTGCTGGTGCTCAGACGATCCCTAACCTAACAGGAGAGGTAACAATACTATCTGATTTACCCCTCGATGCAGATGTGATTATCACGGTTAATCCACTGGGTGCAACTTGTCCGGCAACAGAAAATATCACCATTGATGCTATCGGTTGCCCTGTGCCCGTTACATGCGGAGAAACTGTAAACACCAATTATTGCTACGGTAATCTAGATGAATCAGTTTTCGTTTACGAATCTGTTGGAGGTGAATCTCTGACTCTGTTTTTTCAAGAGGGTTTGATAGAGAGCTGTTGTGATGATATTTTTATTTATGACGGAATAGATGAGACAGGTTCTCTCTTGTTCTCAGGAAACAATGGCGGGAATTTGGCCGATGTATCCGTCGATGCTCCGTCTGGCGCTATTTACATGGTGCTCGACACTGATTTTTCTGTGAGTTGTGCTTCTGGTTCGGCCAGTGGCAGTGAATGGAACTGGTTGGTTGGATGTACTGGAGACATAGATATACCCGGATGTACTGATCCCGAGGCACTAAATTATTTACCTACGGCAACCGCAGATGACGGATCTTGTCAGCTTCCTGTTTCCTTAGTATGTGATGTAACGGAAATAGAAAATTACTGCTACGGAGACAATGAGAATACTCTATTTGGTTGGGCTTCACCTTCTGGTGAGTCAATTACAATTTCTTTTCTAGACGGGTTAATTTCTACTTTTGGAGATGAAATTTCCATATATGACGGAGCAAACCCAGAACTTGGGACGCTTCTTTTTTCAGGTAATAATGGTGGAAATTTTGCCGGCCTAACTCAAACCGCAGAAAGTGGTAAATTAACTCTCCAAGTGACGTCCAGTGCCTTTACCAGTTGTGCTGCTGGTTCGGCGGGAACATCGGAGTGGAATTGGGTTGTAGGTTGCGGAGAACTAGCCCTCCCAGGTTGTACAGATCCTACCGCTCTAAACTTCAACCCTGAAGCAACTCAAGATGACGGTTCTTGCATCTTCCCCACAGCCCTTGAATGTGGTGTAACACTTGAAGAAAATTATTGTTACGAAAACAATGATCTTTCCTTTTTCGCATATTCATCTCCTGACGGTGAAGAATTAACCTTATCGTTCTTAGAAGGTCTTATTGAGAGCTGCTGTGATGACATTTTTATTTACGACGGCCTTGACAACCAGTCGCCACTTTTATTTTCTGGTAATAATGGTGGGGATTTAGCAGATATTACTGTCGTTGCCAGTTCGGGAAGCATCTACATGGAACTCGATACTGATGGATCAGTAGCATGTTCCACAGGTTCATTTAATACAAGTGAATGGAATTGGATAGTAGGTTGTGGCGAATTGGATATTCCAGGCTGTACTGATCCCTCAGCCTTAAACTACAATCCCGAAGCAACTCAGGATAATGGTACGTGCATATTTCCTGTAGACGTAGTATGCGGGACCACGTTTGAAGACTCTTATTGTTATGGTAACAACGACAATTCCTTTTTCGCATATTCCTCTCCTGATGGTGAAGAACTAACCTTAGTTTTCTTAGATGGACTTATTGAAGGTTGTTGCGACGATATATTCATCTACGATGGATTAAATAATGAAGCACCATTACTTTTCTCTGGAAATAATGGAGGTAACTTAGCCGATGTAACCGCAGTAGCCTCGTCGGGAAGCATTTACATGGAGCTTGATACTGATGGTTCAGTAGCATGTTCGACAGGTTCATTCAATACTAGTGAATGGAATTGGGTCGTTGGATGTGGTGAGCTGGAAATACCCGGTTGTACTGATCCTGATGCCGTAAACTATAATCCTGAAGCAACTGTAGACAATGGAACCTGTCTTTTCGCACCCGACAACGACCTTCCTTGTGATGCGGTCGAAATCACTTGTGAATCTGGAAATATTTCAGGATCAACAATTGGTGCAACCATCGATGAAGATTGTGGAGGCGCAACCGGAGGAGCTGGTGTATGGTACGTTTTCAATTCAACAATTGATGGAACTTTGAGACTTAACACATGTCAGGATAATTCTCCAAATACTGATTACGATTCTGATATTTCAGTATTTACCGGCGATTGTGATAATTTGGCTTGTCTTGCTTATGTAGATGGTGAATTTAGTTGCGGATTTGCTTCTGATATAACTGTAGATGTTTTTTCAGGAACCACCTACTATGTGCAGGTACATGGATGGAATGGAGAGGGTAATTTCGACATGGAAGTGACCTGTGAAGAAGTAACCGTTGACTGTCCAGGTCTGGGTAATGTAGGAGATCCATGTGACGACGGTGACTTAGCTACAGTCAATGATGTAATTACCGCTGATTGTAACTGTGTTGGTGAACTCCCTCCTGCTGGATCTGTTTGTGGGGGTCCAATTGACATATTGAGTCTGCCTTATCAGGACATCAACAATACTTCTGGATTTGGTGACGATTATGAAACGACAGATTTACCACCCTTAGCTCCAGATGCAATCAATAACGGATATAGTACGCTCTATTTAGGAGGAGATGATGTAGTTTATGCGTATACCCCATCAGAAGATCAGTTCATCGATGTTACTTTGAGTGATCATGACACATGGGTAGGGCTATTTGCAATCACTGGATGTCCATTTGAGTCAACCGTAGCTTCACAAACCGGATCAGATAACCAGGGCCGAGCTTTTGAAGCCCTCCCAGTAATGGCTGGAACGACATATTATTTCGTAATTTCTACGTTCCCTGCACCTCAAACAACCGCTTATCAGCTAGATATCGAAATTTCATCTTTTGATTGTCCCGATCTAGAGGCGGACTTCGGTGATCCTTGTGATGACGGTGACCCTGACCTATTTGGATCCACTATCCAAGACGACTGCTCATGTGGAGGAGGAGAACCATTTGATGGATGTACTTCAGGCGGACTATTCGGAACAAGAACAATTAGCTGTGATGCTACACTCCAAGAGATCATTGGTTCTTGGACAAACGAATACTCAAGCATTGAAGGTGTTGAGTCTGGACTAGAGTATACTTTCACACTCAGCGAACCAACATACTTTATTACTGTGACTGATGGAACTGAGGAAGGAATACTGGCAATAGGCCAAGGTGAAGTTGTTTGGAATTCAAACTATGATGGAACAGTTCGCTTCTACTCTCACATCGATGGAGCTTGTTCTACTACTTCTGGAGGGGCAACAAGTCACACAAGGAGTGTAAGTGTGAACTGTGATATAACGAATCCAGAGTGTGAAAATGCGATGATGATTTCTGCAAGTCCCGAGTTCTCAGGTTCAGAGACAGCTGTATCAATTGCCGATGCCGTGGCTTCAGGAACTGGACAGTGTGTTAATCCTGGAAATCCTCAAGCGGACAGATGGTTCCAGTTTGTATCAGTTACTACTAATATGTACATCAGAGCTTGGGGGCTTGATGACTTCGATGCTGTTGTTGAAGTATATGATGCTTGCGGAGGAACATTGCTAAACTGTCAAAATGATGAGCCTGCAGGAGAAAGAGAAATTGTCCAGGTGACAGGCACGACAGTTGGAGAGACCTACTACTTCCGTGTATATCACGCAGGTGATGACGCGCCAGTTGAGCAAGACTTTACTGTAGCTGTGGCTCACATACCTTTCACTCAATTGAGTGCAGATGATTGCGGAGTTCTTGACTATACGCCTGCTGATATCATTACGACTGACCTCCCAGTAAATCAGTTCTTGCTCACAAATTGGTACTTTGAGTTCACTGAATTAGAAGAACCTTTCAACACATATGAGATCCTCTCGCCAAATGGATCGAACCCTAACTTCTTGTTGGAATGGTTTACCGAAGCGGAATATGGAAGAACGTATGAAGTAAGAACCAGAGCTAGAATGTATCAAGGTCCTCAGTGGGGTGATTACGGAGATGCTTGTGTGATTGGATACTCTTCTCAACCACTTACGACACAATTGATAGAAGAGCAAAACCTTGGATTCTTTAACATGTGTGATATTCTAGAAGCAGACAACGTTCCTGGAGCGACCATATACAGATTTAGATTTTTCACAGGGTTTGACGCAATTCCTCTCATCTATGATTCGCCCACAAGATTCTGTCAATTAGATCTTGTAGAAGGATTACAGTTAGGAACACCTTATGGAGTTGTTGTGAGAACACTTACACAAGGAGCCCAATCACCAAATGGAGAAATTCGCTTAATCGCGATGAATCCATTCGTTCCCGAAACGGGCATTGATGAAGCATTCACTTCATGCGGTTCTACTGTAGATTTGAATTCAGTAATAAATGCTGAAAATATATGTGCAGCCGAATTCTACACATTCAAATTCACCAATCTTTCAGACCCAGGCCAAGCAGATCTCTTTTACACAAGAGATGATGGGTTGAGAAGTATCAATCTGACTTGGGTTACCGGATTAGTAGAAGGTGACACCTATGCTGTGCAGGTAATCGGAGGCTCCGGCGGACTTATAGGAGAGTATGGTGGAACTTGTGAGTTGACTATCTCAGGAAATAGCGACTCAGCAGCGGGAATTATAGCTGAGACAAACTTACCAGCAAGTAACGTTGAAATGGAGCTCTATCCAAACCCAAACACTGGTGATGAGGTCATGCTTACCCTCAATAATTTGGAAAGTGCACAACAGGAAGTGATTGTAGAAATTCATGACCTGTACGGTAAGAAAGTTTACAGTGAGTTACTTGGAAACAATGGAAACCAAATGATTGCGGTGATCCAATTACCTGAAATTGCGATGGGAATCTACACAGTTAATGTGATAGTGAACGAAGAAAGAATTCAGGCTAAGAAGCTAGTAGTAAGGTAAATGTAAACATGCCTTCGATTGAGACCAGCCCCGCGAAACGGGGCTGGTTTTTTTTGACCTAGGCCCTAGAAGGGGCAAGCTTATTCAAAGGATTACAGAAGAGATTACCAAAACCGAGAGAGACGGAAAGATTGTTGGCCTAGAAGAATTTACTTAAACAGTCTCTTCTGAAAATCGCATCGGCAAAGAAAACCGAACGGCATCCGTCAATGACAAAGATGCAAACGATAGTCACCTTCTGATGACACGAAAAAATCAAAAGACTGGATCAATCTTTTCTAAAAGTAAAGATGAACATTTGAGAATTTACTGTGCGCGAAGGGCTCATATGAACAAGACGACTAGTGATCTTACTCGGAAGCACATCTCACATTTACCGCCTATTCTGATCCAATCTCTTATATTGATCAGCATCTTTTAGTTTTTCTATTTTTGACCACTCTCTAAAATAAATATATGGAAGAGGTTGTATCTGACATCCCCCTAATCACAAATGATGCTATTGTTTTCGGAATTTTAACCGGCCTACTTTTACTCATATTCAAGTTTGGGGAAAGTCCTTCGGGACAAAAGTTTTATAGGATAATACCTGCTCTTCTTTTGTGCTACTTTTTACCCTCTCTGTTTAGCACATTCGGCATTATTTCTCCGAAGTGGGTAGACATGGCAGCCGCCATGGACAGCCTCACTTCACTAGGTTATGATCTATCGGGGATCAATTCTTTTAAAGACTTCAAAAATTACACACTTAACGAGGAAATACCTGCTGATCTCTTGAAACCGTTCATTGGAAAATCGCAGCTTTACTACGTATCGTCTCGATACTTACTTCCAGCGAGTTTGATTCTTTTAACACTTAGCATTAGTCTAAAAGAAGTATTCCGACTCGGACCAAAAGCCTTGATCATGTTTATCGCTGGAACGATAGGTGTTGTTGCAGGAGGCCCTATTGCCATTCTTTTATTCTCATTTATTGCTCCTGACGTTGTGGGAGGAGTTCCACCAAACGAAGTTTGGCGGGGAATGACTACAATCGCAGGCAGCTGGATTGGTGGAGGTGCTAACCAGGCAGCCATGTTCGAAATATTCCGAGGAGATGATAACCTCATCACTGGATCCATGTACTCAATGATGATTACCGTGGACATTATCGTCGCTGAAGTTTGGATGTTCTTCCTTCTATTGGGAGTAGGTAAGTCAAAAAGTATCGATCGATTCTTCAAGGCCGACGCATCGAGTGTCGAATCCTTGAAAAACTACATGCATAATTTCAGTGAGAAGATCCAACGAATCCCAACTTTTACCGATTTCACTGTGATTTTAGGAATTGCCTTTGGTCTAACAGGGCTAGCTCATCTCCTATCCTCTTATATAGCACCTTCCATTAAAAAAAACGCGCCATATCTGGCTGACACTTTTAGTTTGGGCTCAGGATTCTTTTGGTTAATTGTTTTTGCGACCACATTTGGGATCGGACTTAGCTTTACCAAAGCAAGGAACTACGAGGGGGCAGGAGCGAGTAAAATTGGAGGTGTATTCATTTACATCCTTGTCGCCACCATTGGAATGAAGATGAACGTTTTGGCCATATTTGAAAACCCAGCTATCTTTTTAGTTGGACTTACTTGGATGGTGGTCCATGTTCTGATACTTTTCGCAGTAGCCAAAGTCATAAAAGCACCTTACTTCTTTCTCGCCGTGGGAAGTAAGGCGAACATTGGTGGAGCGGCATCTGCTCCGGTGGTAGCTGCAGCATTCCATCCTTCTCTGGCACCCGTAGGTGTTCTTTTGGCGGTATTAGGTTATGCACTTGGCACTTACGGTGCTTTGATTTGTGGCTATCTCATGCAGGCCGTAGCTCCTTAGCCATTCTACAGCTCAATATCGAACATTTAGCGCCGGTGGTCGTTCTCAGACCATGCTAAAAGTAGCCTGGAACAAGCACTATGCACATAAGCTACCGGTGGGCCATCGATTCCCTATGGAGAAGTATGACCTTTTGCCTGAGCAACTGCTCCATGAAGGTACTTTAACAGAAGAAAGCTTCTTTGATCCAGAATGTATCTCAGAAGAAAGGGTCTTGAGAGTTCACTCAAATGAATACCTCGCTAAACTGATGAACTGCCAACTTTCCAAAAAAGAGGAGCGCGCTACTGGATTTCCATTGAGCAACCAACTCGTCAAAAGAGAATTAATGATTTCTCAAGGGACTATACAAGCAGTCGATTTCGCCATTCAAAGTGGTGTAAGTGGCAATATTGCTGGAGGAACCCATCACGCATACCGCGACAGGGGCGAGGGTTTTTGTCTACTGAATGATATAGCCATTGGGTCAAGCTATGCCTTGAACGAATTGAGACTCAAAAAGATCTTGGTAGTAGACCTTGATGTCCATCAAGGCAATGGCACAGCCAAGATTTTCGAAAATAATCCATATGTCTTCACCTTTAGTATGCACGGAGCCAAAAATTACCCACTACATAAGGAAAAGTCTGATCTCGATATCCCACTTCCAGATGGGACCACCGATCTCGAATACCTCAAAATACTCAGAGAAACGTTGCCAGATCTAATGGACGAAGTTTCTCCAGATTTGATCTTTTTCCAATCTGGAGTTGACATTTTGGATTCAGATAAGCTAGGCAGGCTTGCGCTCACCATAAATGGCAGCAAACAGAGAGACCTGATTGTCTTTTCCGAGGCCAAAAAAAGGGGTATCCCAGTGGTATTTAATATGGGTGGCGGATACTCAAAAAAAATCTCCATAATCATCGAAGCTCATGCGAATACATACCGCATTGCTCGAGATCTTCATTTCTAAAACAGCTCGTTGGTTTCTTTGCGCAAGTATTCCAATGCCACATCCCCCGGAAGCTTCTCAACCTTTGAAGCTGCTTCAAACATCTTTCTGCTAAAATCGAGAGCAGTGGCCTCAGGCTTCATACCATCGCCTGTGGCAGTAATAAACTTCACCATTTCGTCCTTCGCACCTTTAATCAGATTCCAAGAATTTTCAGAAATGTAAATCTGCTGCGATAGGTTGTGATCAAACTCCTCTCTAATAGACTTTAAAATTTCATTTTGTAACATTTTCGCCGACATGCCATTCTGATGAGTTCTCATCACCAATCGGCCAGGCTCAATCCTTTCCAGAAAAAGTACGAATCGCTCAGCCGCTTGAAGTCTCAATTTAGAAACGAAGCTATTCTCAGCAGTCACATTCTCACCAGAAGACAAGGAAATTCTCTTTTCACCTCGCCCCATTTTTCTATCTCTAGCCGTAATAAATCGCATTGATTCATGAAAAATATAAATAACCAAGCCTGCAATAATCAGCGCTGGTATTGCTCCTATCAATGCTTCAACCAGTGTATCCATTATAGTTTATTTATTATTAATCGTAAATAAGATATTTTGCCCTAATCTTTTTAAACCCATTTAAACTAGGCTCCCATGCAGATCTCAGCTCGGTAAGACTTTCTCCTCTTACAATACCATTTCTTATATCATCCGTCCCCGCCAACTTTTCAAAATATCCGCTTTCCAGAAAGAAGTCTTCCTTATTTGACGATTCATTATACATTCTTACGAGCCAGGTAAAATCTAGTTCCGATATTTCGGATCCTCCCTGAAAAAGCTCTCGAAGATCATAGCCAATACAAGTAACTCCTTTATGTTTTGGGCTGATTGAGGCTCCCATTTTTGGCTCAGGGGTAAATTGAAAATTCCCATTCTGGTTATTTGGTTCTCCAATTATAGTGAACGGATAATCCGTACCTCTACCAGCGCTGACAACCGTCCCTTCAAAAAGACACAATGAAGGATAACAATAAATAGAATTCATAGTCGGTAGGTTTGGCGAAGGCTTCATTGGAAAATTATAATCCGAAGATCGACTGTAATCAATGCATGGCAAAACAGTCAAATCGCAATGATGCTCTCCGTGCCATCGTTCTCCAACGATCATTTTGGCATACTCTCCTATTGTCATTCCATAAACTATAGGAACAGGATGCAAACCGACGAATGACATATGTTTCTCCTCCATAACAGGGCCATCTACATAATGAACATGTGGATTTGGTCTGTCAGCTACAATGACTGGAATCTGATTTTCTGAACAAGCCTGTATAACATAGTGCAGCGTGCTCAAGTAGGTGTAAAATCTTGCCCCTACATCCTGTATATCGAATAAAACTAGATCAAGTCCTCCCAACTGATCCTTTGTGGGCTTTCTATTTTCGCCGTATAATGATATAATTTCTAAGCCCGTTTTCGAGTCCCTGCCTCCACCAAATTCTTCACCATCAGGACGATCACCTCTAAAGCCATGTTCTGGTGCAAAAACTTTTGTTAACTCAACACCTGAACTGAGAAGTGAATCTACTATATGTGTTGAACCAATAAGTCCAGTATGATTACTCACGATGGCAACTCTTTTTCCTTCAACGAGCGACAATAATTTTTGGAAATCATAAATACCAGGTTTTGGCTCCTGAATTTCTACACTGCTCACTGTTTCAGTGACTTTCTCACTAGATATGACATCAGCACAAGAGAAGGAGAATAATACTGCAAGGGCACAGAGTATGAAATTTATACTTTTGCTTGAAAAGAAGGACATATCCATTGAATACAGCTTTGTTTATTGCGAAACGTTTAATAAAACGGGAAAGTAAGCAAAAAGGTCTTTCGGGACCGATCGTACGTATCGCTACTATCGGAATCGCACTAGGAATGGCGGTCATGATTAGCTCGCTAGCCATCGTCGTTGGCTTTCAAGACGAAATAAGAAAAAAAGTAATCGGCTTTGGATCGCATATCCAAGTAACAAATTTCGGGACTGGACAAGGGCTTAGCCAACCCAAATTATTAATCGACCAGCCTTTCTACCCTTCCATTGATACTTTGGATGAAATTGAGAGCATTCATCAGTTCGCGCTGAAAGAGGGCGTCATCGAAACTAAGGATAACATTCAAGGTGTTATTTTGAAAGGGGTAGCTACTGACTACAATTGGAGTTTCTTCAAAGACAATCTCGTGAGAGGAGAAATTCCAGACTATTCGATTGAAGAGTCAAAGAACCAACTTCTTATCTCCTCCTATCTCTCCGGAAGACTTAAAGTCAATATTTCAGATAAAGTCGCTATCTACTTTCAAAATGCGAAGGGGAGCATGAGCCAAAGAAACTTTATCGTAGCAGGGATATATAGCACGGGACTTCAAGAATTGGATGAGCAATTTATTTTGGTTCATATCGACCAAATCAAAAGGATCAATCAATGGGGGCTATTCGCAAATCTGAGATATGAGGGATGCGAAGATGGAAAGGTTTCATTGAGGGCTTATGGAAATGGAGGCAACGGAAGATTTCGGCTAAAATGGAGCGTTGATTCGCTGAGAGGAAAAGGACCCCACGATTTCTGCATAGAAAAGGACACTACCATCTACGTGGTAGTTTCTGAAAAAAATACAATTTCAGACACAGCCTTCTTCAATGTAAGTGAAGTTGATGACAACTCAAGTAACTGTCGTTGTCCAGAAGAACAACATTACACAATTACAACCTCAGGTGGGAGTCAGCGGTATTACACTGGAGGATTTGAAATTTTGCTTTCGGAATATGATCAGCTTGGAAGAATGGAAGAAATCATCTACCATCATCTTAATTATAATCTGAGAACAACCACCATTCGCCAAAAGTCTCCTGAAATTTTTAACTGGCTGGAAATGCTTGATCTCAATACACTAGTCATTATCTCCTTAATGATCATCATATCTGTCATCAACATGACCTCAGCATTGCTAATCTTAATCATGGAGAGAACAAGTATGATCGGAATTCTCAAGGCGATTGGCGCTTCAGCAGGGCAGGTTCAAAAGGTCTTCCTGTATCAAGCAGCTTACATCATCTTCTTGGGGATGGCCATAGGAAATTCGATCGGAATACTTTTCTGCTCAGCTCAAAAGAAGTTTGGATTTATAAAATTAGACCCGGAAAATTATTACGTATCCGAAGTACCCATCCTGATCAAATATGATTATTTACTGTACCTCAACTTGGGTGTGTTTTTTATTTGTCTGCTCATGATGATTCTCCCTACTGGTGCTATAAATAGTATTAGACCTTCTCAGGCGATTCGCTTTAATTAAGTACTTACCTTTGCCAAAAATTTGGCATGAACCATTCCCGTATTTACGACAATATCCTCGAGACCATTGGAGAAACGCCGATGATAAGACTCGACCGGATTTCGTCTGATATTCCTGCGACAATTCTGGGAAAAGTCGAATACTTTAATCCTGGTCATAGCACGAAAGATCGCATGGCGCTTCAGATGATTGAAGATGCCGAAAAAGAAGGAAAACTGAAGCCGGGCGGCACTGTCATCGAATGCACTTCGGGCAATACAGGAATGGGACTAGCCTTAGCCTGCATTATTAAAGGATATAAACTTATTTGCACTCTGAGCGACAAACAGAGCAAAGAAAAGATGGACATTCTTCGTGCTATGGGTGCTGAAGTTATTGTTTGTCCGACTAATGTAGCTCCAGATCATCCAGAATCTTATTACAGCGTAGCGAGTCGATTGAATGAGGAAATCCCAAATTCTTTTTATCCTTACCAATACGACAATCTGAGTAATAGAAAAGCTCACTACCTGACTACGGGCCCGGAAATCTGGGAGCAAACCGAAGGAAAAGTAACCCATTTTGTTGTAGGTGTTGGAACTGGAGGAACCATATCAGGTGTTGGCAAATACCTGAAAGAGAAGAACCCGAATATCAAAATTTGGGGAGCGGATAGCTACGGTTCCGTTTTCAAAAAATACCATGAAACCGGTGTTTTTGACGAGAGTGAAATTTATTCCTACATCACCGAGGGAATTGGAGAAGATATTCTTCCGAAAAATGTGGACTTTGATCTCATCGATCACTTCGAAAAGGTTACCGATAAAGATGGGGCCCTCTATGCTCGAGACTTGGCGAAGAAAGAAGGCCTTCTATTGGGTTATAGTTGTGGTTCGGCCTATGCGGTTATTGAGCAAATGAAGCATGAGTTGAAGGAGGATGATGTAGTTGTCGTTTTGTTTCACGATCATGGGTCAAGATATGTTGGAAAGATTTTCAACGATGACTGGATGCGCGATAGAGGATTCTTGAACGGATTGAATAAAAGTGCGCTTGACCTAGTCAACAAACATATTCATCAACCTTTAGTCACTGTCTCTTCGGGTGAGCCCTTGAGCAACGCCATCAGCAAAATGAAGAAGTACGATATTTCCCAAATCCCTGTAAAGGACCACGGCACTTTCGTTGGGTCAATTGAGGAGCGAAAACTCTTTGAATTAATAAGTGATGGCGGTAATATGGACGATACATTGGTCAGGGAAGCCATGAATGATCCTTTTCCGATCGTAGAGAGCAACGAAGAAATTGTGAATGTGACTAAACTGATTAATAAAGAGAACGCTGCGGTTGTAGTCAAAATCGATTCAGAGAATTACCACATCATTTCGCGGCATGACCTTATTTCTTCATTTCAATAAGCATTAATGAAAATTCTCGACCAAGTAGGTAGAGAATTGCACCTGAAGGATGCTCCGAAAAGGGTTGTTTCTCTCGTACCTTCTATAACAGAGCTCCTTTTTGATCTAGGTTTTGAAGTGGTGGGCAGAACAAAGTTCTGCGTGCACCCAAAATCAATCGAAGAATGTGCAATAATCGGAGGCACGAAGAATGTCAACATCAACAAAGTGGTCTCTTTGAACCCTGATTTGGTGGTTGCCAACAAAGAGGAAAATCGTCAAGAAGCAGTTGATGAATTATCAAGAGCAGGACTACCTGTATATGTGAGTGACATATCGAATGTAACTGAAAGCCTCTATCTTACGACAGAACTTGGAAAGGTTGGCGCTGCAGAAAATGCAGCTAAATTGATCAATGAAAACATCAAAAATATTTTTCAAAAATGTCGAGAACATAAATCGCTGAGGATCCTCTACTTCATATGGAAAAAACCCTACATGGTGGCAGGAACAGATACTTTTATATCAGATGTCTTAACCAAACTCAACCTAGAGAATTGCATAAAATCGTCACGAACAGATTCACTGAGATATCCAAAAATCACAACCGAGCAAATAAGCCACCTCAAGCCAGATGTGATATTGCTGAGTTCAGAACCTTATCCTTTCAAAGAAATTCATGCCAAAGAACTCACTAAACAGACAGGAATACCGGTTGTATTGGTAAATGGAGAATGTTTCTCTTGGTATGGTTCCCGTTTATCAAAATCTTTAGACTACTTGGTCAATTTTTCACGTCTTTTAAGAGATGAAATTGAAAGTTGAGCATTGTTCTCGGATCGATACATCCTTAAAAATGTAGATTTATCCAGATGAATCCAAAGGCTGTCAGTAAAATAGTCTGTAGTTTTTTAATCTTTTTTTCCTTTTCGCTGCAAGCGCAAAAAGTAGGTTTAGTATTAAGTGGAGGGGGAGCCGCAGGTTTGGCTCATCTCGGAGTTATAAAGGCGCTGGAAGAAAATGAAGTTCCAATTGATTATATAACTGGTACATCTATGGGAGCTTTACTTGGAGGATTATACGCTTCTGGTTATTCTGTAGACGAGATGATTGATTTTGCGAAGAGCTCAGAATTTTTGATGGCTATTCAAGGACAACTGAATAAAGATGACATCTACTACTTTTCCCAAGACCTCGAAGACGCCTCCATCATTAGGCTAAAAGTTCATCCAAAGAATATCTTAAGTGCTAGCCTACCAACTAATTTAGTCACTCCAGATCTGATGGAATACATGTTTATGGATGTATTTTCTGGACCAGCTTCGATCGCTAATTATGATTTCGACAGCTTGATGGTGCCATTTCGTTGTGTGGCTGCTGATATTTCTCGGAAGAAAGAGGTAGTATTTTCGGAAGGCAGTTTAGCAAAAGCACTTAGAGCTACCACCACCTACCCATTCTACTTCCAGCCAATTTTGGTAGACAGCACACTACTTTTTGATGGAGGACTTTACAACAATTTTCCTTCCGACATCATGGATGAAGCGTTTAATCCAGATTTTGTTATTGGCAGTAATGTAGCGTCAGCAGTAAAACCACCTGAGGAGGATGATTTACTTTCTCAAGTCAGAAATATGATTACAACCCAGTCAGATTTTACCCTGCATTCTGACAATGGCGTTCTCATTGAACCTCCATCTGAACTTGGAGTCTTTGAATTTGAATCTATTGATGAGCAAGTTCAAAATGGATACCAAAGCGCTTTACTTTTCATGGATGAGATTCTCCAAAACATTGAAAGAAAAAGAAGTTCAAACGAACTGAAAGCAATGCGCGAAGCATTTAAATCGAAACAGCCCCAAAAATTAGTCGGTAATATTTCGATTACGGGAGACCTTTCCGAAAGGCAAAAAATCTATGTAAAAAGTACTATTGGACCTCAGAAGTACCAATCCATATATGAATTTGAAGACTTCAAACCACAGTTTTTAAGGCTAGCTCAAGACGGAAAAATTCGAAATACACAACCTTATGCTACCTTTAATGAGGAGACGGGACAGTACGATATAGATGTCAAGGTGAAACCAGAGAAAGATTTCAAGCTTTACTTTGGAGGCAACTTTTCTTCCAGACCTATAAATATTGGTTATATCGGCTTAAAGTATAACCTGTTCGGTAGGCCATCTGCCAGTATCATGGCCAATAGCTACTTTGGTAAGTTCTATGGCTCATTCTTGCTCCAAGCTAAAATCGACTTTGGCGGTAAAAAGAGATTTAGTTTCACTCCCCATGTCATTCGAAATAGATGGGACTATTTCAGAAGTTTTGCCACATTTTTTGAGGTGTCAACCCCTTCTTTTATCGTAAAAAATGAAACTTATGGAGGCCTTGATTTTACAGCAGCCTTAGGAAACAATTCTGTCCTCATCGCAAATTTTGATTTTGGAGAAACCGAAGACGACTATTACCAGACAGAAAATTTTACGGTGTCTGATACATCAGATGTGACCAAATTCACCATGGGAACTATTGGAATTGGTATTGACAGAAATACCCTAAATCGGAAACTGTATGCCAATGACGGCACCAGACTTCGAGCTTCTATGAGAGGCATAATGGGTAGAGAAGTCACGGAATATGGCAACCTCAATCCTGAAAAAACCTCCAGATTTCAAGACGATCATACTTGGTTTGAAGCTAAACTTGAATACGAAAACTACTTTGAAAGAATAGGCCCCATTACATTTGGGTTCAATTTTGAAGTGCTTTACAGCACTAAACCATTTTATGAGAATTATAATGCTTCACTCATTTCGGCGCCATCTTACACCCCTATTCCCGAAAGCAAAACAATTTTCTTGGACGAATTCAGGAGCACAGAGTATGCAGCTCTGGGCTTAAAATCCGTTGTAAATTTCACGAAGAATCTAGAATTAAGGCTCGAAGGTTATGCCTTTCAACCTGCAAGGGAAATTATCCGAACAGGAATGAATAATGCTGAATTCTCGGAGCGCACTCTCGACAAACGGTATTACATCGGCGCATCAGCCTTTGTTTGGCACACACCCATCGGTCCGGTTAGCCTCAATCTCAATTACTACGACAGTCGAGAAGAAGGGCCTTGGAGCTTCTTCTTCAATTTTGGCTACACCATCTTTAATAAGAGTATATACGAACTTTAAGCTTGTGCTGTTGGACCTCCGAAGTTCATTGGGATTCCACCACCGTCGTTCGGTTTTCCTTCTGGAATAGCGCCATGAACAGATTCATATTTCTGAATATTGTCTTGTAAGGCTCTCATCAGTCTCTTAGCATGTTGTGGAGTTAAAACTATACGTGCTTTGACTCTTGCCTTTGGTATACCGGGCATAACTCTTACAAAGTCCGCAACGAATTCTGCGTTTGAATGTGTTATGATTGCAAGATTTGAATAGATTCCATCAGCTACATCTTCCTTAAGTTCGATGTTGAGCTGATTTTTATTCTGGTCATTTGTTGGAGTTTGATCTGCCATTTTTTTGATGAAAAAGGCCACCCACTCAGAGCGGATGGCCTATGTATACTAACAATAATTATTCTCCAGCCTCTACAACAGAAGCCTCAACGCTCTTGGTCTCAAGAAGCTTTTCGTACTCTTCCTTCGATCCTACATTGATCTTTTGGAATTTTCTCAAACCTGTTCCAGCTGGAATGAGATGGCCTACGATTACATTCTCTTTCAGTCCGAGCAGGTCGTCACGCTTACCATTCACAGCTGCTTCATTGAGGACCTTAGTGGTTTCCTGGAAGGAAGCCGCCGAGATAAAGCTCTTGGTCTGAAGAGACGCTCTAGTGATACCTTGAAGCAATGGTCTTGACGTAGCTGGGATGGCCTCTCTTGCCTCGATTTGCTTCATGTCTTTTCTCTTCAATTGAGAATTTTCATCACGAAGTTTTCTCGCAGAGATGATCTGTCCAGCCTTGATGTTAGTAGACTCTCCAGCATCCTCAACCACCATCATTCCAAAGAGATTATCGTTCTCATCCATGAAGTCAATTTTCTCAACACTTTGCTTCTCCAAGAATTTAGTGTCTCCTGGATCTTCGATGATCACTTTTCTCATCATCTGACGAACCACAATTTCGAAGTGCTTATCATTGATCTTCACACCCTGCAGACGGTAAACCTCCTGAATCTCATTCACTAGGTATTCCTGGACTCTAGTCGGTCCTTGAATAGCCAGAATATCGCTCGGAGTAATAGCACCATCAGAAAGCGGTTGTCCTGCACGAACGAAGTCATTTTCTTGCACTAGGATATGCTTACTTAGAGAAACGAGATATTTCTTAGTCTCTCCAGTTTTGCTTTCGACAATGATCTCACGGTTACCTCTCTTGATTTTACCGTAAGAGACGATACCATCAATTTCACTAACTACAGCAGGGTTAGATGGATTACGTGCTTCGAATAACTCAGTCACACGTGGAAGACCTCCTGTGATATCTCCAGTTTTACCAGAGATACGTGGAATCTTTGCAAGTATAAATCCGGGTATACTGTCTTTTCCATCCTCGACATTCACGTGAGCCCCTACGGGCAAATTGTATGTTCTAATAACCTCCTTGGTTTTCTTATCAACGATAAGGATCGCAGGGTTCTTCTTCTTATCGCGACGCTCAGTAATTACCTTTTCACGGTATCCTGTTTGCTCATCCACTTCTTCGCGGTAAGTTATCCCGTCCTCAAAGTTCTCGAATTCTATCTTACCAGCAAATTCAGAAATAATAACGGCATTGTAAGGATCCCATTGACAAATGAGGTCTCCTTTTTTCACTTTAGCTCCATTTTTGATGAAAAGTGTAGAACCATAAGGAATATTGTTCGTGGCCACGATCACACCTGTTTTTGCATCAACGAGACGCATCTCACCCGATCGACCTACTACAATGGTCTTTTTCGTTCCATCCGCATCTTCACTTTCTACTGTTCTCAATTCTTCGATCTCGATCGTACCATTCGCTTTAGCTCGAATCTCTGATTCATCAGCAATATTAGAAGCGGTCCCTCCAACGTGGAATGTTCTCAAGGTTAGCTGTGTTCCTGGTTCACCGATAGACTGAGCAGCAATCACACCTACTGACTCACCTTTGGTCACCATTCTACCAGATGCGAGGTTTCTTCCGTAGCATTTAGCGCAGACCCCTCTCTTTAATTCGCAGGTAAGAACCGAACGAATCTCTACTTCCTCTATTCCAGCTGCTTCGATAGCCTGGCCAACAACCTCAGTTATTTCCTCACCTGCCTCTACTATTACCTCATCAGTTTCTGGATGAAGCACGTCATGCACCGCCGTTCTACCTAGAATTCTCTCATAGAGTGTTTCTACTATTTCCTCATTTTTCTTGAGGGCTGTGGCGTTTAGACCTCTAAGAGTTCCGCAGTCTTCGGCAAGAATTACAACATCTTGAGCTACATCTACAAGACGACGAGTTAAGTACCCTGCATCCGCAGTTTTAAGCGCCGTATCCGCAAGTCCTTTACGTGCACCGTGAGTAGAAATAAAGTACTCAAGAATCGAAAGACCTTCTTTAAAGTTTGAAAGAATTGGATTTTCGATGATATCCTGACCTCCCGTAGCTCCAGATTTCTGCGGCTTGGCCATCAAACCACGCATCCCAGAGAGCTGACGAATCTGTTCTTTAGATCCACGAGCACCTGAGTCGAACATCATGTAGATGGAGTTGAATCCCTGTTTGTCGTTCTTCAACTTATCCATGAGAATGTTGGTCAACTTAGAGTTGGTATGCGTCCAAATGTCAATAATTTGGTTATATCTCTCGTTATTAGTGATAAGACCCATTGCATAGTTATCGGTGACCCCGTTAACTTCATCCATAGCTTTACTCACCAATACTTCTTTCTCCGCCGGGATAATTACATCATTCAAGTTGAATGAGAGACCACCTTTGAAGGCCATGTAATATCCTACTTGCTTGATATCATCGAGGAACTTTGCAGCTCTTGCCATTCCCACGGTTTTGATAACTGTACCGATGATGTCTCGCAAAGCTTTTTTGGTAAGTACTTGGTTCAGATAACCAACCTCTTTCGGAACCAGGTTATTGAAAAGAACGCGTCCAGCTGTGGTCTCAATCATATGAGTTTTTCCGTCAATATCCTCGTAGCGGAATTTCACATGAGCATGCAGTGCAAGCTTACCTTCATTGTATGCAATCTCGACTTCTTCTGGGCTGTAGAAGGTCTTTCCTTCGCCAATTACGGTATGCTCTTTATCACTCTTTCTCCCTTTGGTGATGTAGTAAAGTCCCAGTACCATATCTTGAGAAGGAACGGCAATAGGAGCACCATTTGCGGGGTTAAGAATATTGTGAGAGGCAATCATCAAAAGCTGAGCCTCAAGTATCGCAGCATTTCCAAGCGGAAGGTGCACAGCCATCTGGTCACCGTCAAAGTCGGCGTTGAACGCTGTACATGCCAGTGGGTGCAATTGAATTGCCTTGCCCTCGATAAGTTTTGGCTGGAAAGCCTGTATACCTAATCTATGCAGCGTTGGTGCACGGTTAAGTAATACAGGATGCCCCTTCAGTACGTTTTCAAGAATATCCCAGACAACTGGTTCTTTTCTGTCTACGATTTTTTTGGCTGACTTCACGGTCTTCACAATCCCTCTTTCAATCATCTTGCGAATAATGAACGGTTTGTAAAGCTCAGCAGCCATATCTTTTGGAAGACCACACTCGTGCAATTTCAAGTCTGGACCAACAACNATAACAGAACGTGCAGAATAATCAACACGTTTTCCAAGAAGGTTTTGACGGAAACGTCCTTGTTTTCCTTTCAAACTGTCAGAGAGTGACTTAAGAGGTCGGTTCGACTCTGTTTTAACTGCAGATGATTTTCTTGAGTTATCGAATAGAGAATCAACAGCCTCTTGAAGCATTCTCTTTTCATTTCTCAAGATAACCTCAGGAGCCTTAATCTCGATAAGTCTCTTAAGACGGTTGTTTCTGATGATCACACGACGGTATAGATCATTCAGATCGGAAGTTGCAAATCGCCCTCCATCCAGAGGCACAAGCGGGCGCAATTCTGGCGGAATAACTGGAACTACCTTGATGATCATCCATTCTGGATTGTTCTCAATTCTTGTATTTGCTTCACGGAAAGCCTCCACAACTTGAAGTCTCTTGAGAGCCTCATTTTTTCTCTGCTGAGAGGTTTCAGTATTCGCTTTATGACGCAATTGGTAGGAAAGCTCATCGAGTTTGGTAGTCTTGAGAAGATCGTAAAGTGCATCAGCACCCATCTTTGCGATGAACTTGTTGGGATCATTATCATCCAAGTACTGGTTTTCCTTAGGAAGAGTCTCAAGAATATCAATGTATTCCTCTTCGGTAAGATAATCCATTCTCTGAAGTGGATCACCTTCCACGTTAACAGCCGGACCTGCATTGATGACTACGTATCTCTCGTAGTAAATGATTTGATCTAGCTTTTTGGTAGGAAGGCCCAGCAAGTAACCAATTTTGTTAGGTAGTGATTTGAAGTACCAAACATGAGCAACTGGAACTACCAATGAGATATGCCCTTGTCTTTCGCGTCTTACCTTCTTCTCAGTAACCTCAACTCCACAGCGGTCACAAACGATTCCTTTGTAACGGATACGCTTGTACTTACCGCAGTGGCATTCGTAATCCTTGACAGGACCAAAAATCCTCTCGCAAAAAAGTCCGTCGCGCTCAGGCTTGTAGGTTCTGTAATTTATTGTTTCAGGCTTCAGCACTTCACCGTGGCTCTTCTCTAGAATTTCTTCAGGAGAAGAAAGGCTAATGGTAATGCTGCTGAAATTTGATTCTACTTTTTTATCCCTTTTTAAGGCCATTGGAATGATTTTCTTTCGTTAAGAATTCCGTTAACATAAGAACTAGTCTAGCGAGACTTTAAGTCCCAGACCACTTAATTCATGAAGAAGTACATTGAATGATTCGGGAATCCCCGGCTCAACCATATTTTCTCCTTTCACGATTGCTTCGTAGGCTTTAGCTCTACCAACTACATCGTCAGATTTCACTGTCAAAACTTCACGTAAGATGTTCGACGCACCGAATGCTTCTAGCGCCCATACTTCCATCTCTCCAAAACGCTGACCTCCAAACTGAGCTTTACCTCCGAGTGGCTGCTGCGTAATGAGCGAGTAAGGTCCGATAGACCTTGCGTGCATCTTATCGTCTACCATGTGAGCAAGTTTCAGCATGTAGATAACACCTACGGTTGCCGGTTGGTCGAAATGCTCTCCGGTTCCTCCATCTCTCAGCGTCGTCACACCGTATCTTGGCACACCCGCTTTATCAGTGTACTCATTGATTTGGTCAATTGATGCTCCATCGAAAATTGGGGTGGCAAACTTCATACCCAACTTCTGTCCTGCCCATCCAAGAACAGTTTCGTAGATCTGACCAAGGTTCATCCTTGAAGGTACACCCAGCGGATTTAAAACGATATCTACCGGAGAACCGTCATCGAGGTAAGGCATATCTTCTTTACGGACAATTTTCGCAACGATACCTTTGTTTCCATGACGTCCCGCCATTTTATCACCCACCTTTAGCTTACGCTTCTTAGCAATGTAGACTTTGGCCAGCTTCAAGATGCCGCTTGGTAGTTCATCACCAATAGTGATTTGGAACTTCTTACGTTTATGAGCTCCAACCAAATCATTGTATTTGATATTGTAGTTGTGAATCAACTTCTTGATCAAAGTGTTGATGTGGTCGTCAGTCGTCCAGCGACTAGGATTTACTATAGCATACTCAATGGCAAATAGAGCTTTCTGAGTGAATTTCACTCCTTTCTTGATTTGCTCTTCTTTGAAGTTATTGAATACCCCTTGAGAAGTCTTGCCACTAACGAGCTTGTTCAATTTTTCAATGAGAGATGCCTTGAGATCTGCGGCGTCCTTGTCAAACTGCTTGTCAATTTCCTCGACAATCGTTTTCTCAGCTGCCTTTGTCTTAGGTGTTTTAACCGCTTTCGCGAAGAGCTTTTTATCAATAACAACTCCTCGCAAAGATGGAGAGGCTTTCAATGAAGCATCCTTAACATCACCCGCTTTGTCACCGAAAATAGCTCTAAGTAGTTTCTCTTCTGGAGAAGGGTCAGTTTCACCTTTTGGTGTGATTTTTCCGATAAGGATATCTCCTTCGCGAATCTCAGCACCGACACGAATCATTCCGTTCTCGTCGAGGTTCTTAGTGGCTTCTTCGCTTACGTTTGGAATATCAGGAGTCAATTCTTCCTGACCTCTCTTGGTATCTCGTACCTCAAGAATGTACTCGTCAATGTGAATTGAAGTAAAGATATCTTCTCTTACCACTTCTTCAGAGATCACAATAGCATCCTCAAAATTGTATCCTTTCCAAGGCATGAATGCTACCTTTAAGTTCCGACCTATTCCTAGCTCTCCCCCTTGTGTAGCGTATCCCTCTGTCAATACTTGACCTCTAGAGACTTTATCTCCCTTAGCCACCATTGGTCTAAGGTTCATACTGGTACCTTGGTTCGTTTTCAGAAATTTAACCAGTGGATACTCCTTGGTATCTCCATCAAAGCTGATGAGCTTTTCCTCCTCATCTCTTTCGTAACGTATCACAATCTTGCGGGCATCAACGTACTCGACTACTCCGTTTCCTTCGGCGCTCACAAGCACACGAGAGTCTTGTGCAACACGCTTCTCAAGACCTGTCCCAACAATTGGTGATTCTGGTCTCAGAAGTGGAACTGCCTGACGCATCATGTTTGATCCCATCAAAGCACGGTTAGCATCATCGTGCTCCAAAAATGGAATCAAGGAAGCCGCAATAGAAGCGATCTGGTTAGGTGCCACGTCAATTAAGTCTATCTTATTTGGCTCAACAACTGGGAAGTCTCCTTCTTTTCTGGCTTTAACTCTTTCTGATTCGAGAACACCTGCATCACTGACTTGGGCATTGGCCTGAGCGATCATTTTCTCATCCTCTTCTTCGGCACTTAGATATATCGGATCAGTTTTTAGGTCTACCTCACCGTCTTTTACTTGACGGTAGGGAGTCTCGATAAATCCAAGGCGGTTGATCTTAGCGAACACGCAAAGAGACGAGATCAAACCGATATTTGGTCCCTCAGGTGTTTCAATCGTACAAAGTCTACCGTAGTGTGTGTAGTGAACGTCACGAACCTCGAATCCCGCTCTTTCTCTGGAGAGGCCTCCAGGCCCTAGTGCTGACATTCTTCTTTTGTGTGTTACCTCAGAAAGTGGATTTGTTTGGTCCATAAACTGAGACAACTGGTTTGTGCCAAAGAATGAATTTATTACAGAAGAAAGCGTCTTAGCATTGATCAAGTCGGTAGGTGTAAACACTTCGTTATCACGCACGTTCATTCTCTCCCGAATAGTACGCGCCATACGAGCCAATCCAACACCAAATTGGTTGTGAAGTTGCTCGCCAACGGTTCTTACACGACGGTTACTTAAGTGATCAATATCATCAACATCAGTATTGCTGTTTACCAGATCAATAAGGTACTTGATGATTTTGATGATGTCTTCTTTGGTGAGGGTGCGCTCTTCGTAACCTGTGTCTAGGCCTAGCTTTTTGTTGATACGGAATCGCCCAACTTCACCCAAGTCATATCTTGTCTCCGAGAAGAAAAGCTTGTCAATAACACCGCGTGCTGTTTCCATATCTGGCGGTTCAGCGTTACGCAGCTGTCGATAAATATGCTCCACAGCTTCTTTCTCGGAGTTGGAAGTATCTTTTTGGAGAGTGTTGTAAATGATGGAGAAATCAGCTGCATTCACGTTTTCTTTGTGAAGAATGACTGTTTTCGCTCCTGACTCAAGAATCTGTTGTAGATGTTCTTCCTCGATGATGGTCTCCCGATCAATAATGACTTCATTACGCTCAATCGAAACCACCTCTCCGGTATCTTCATCCACGAAGTCTTCCACCCAACTTTTAAGGACCCTTGCTGCAAGTTTCCTACCCAAAAGCTTCTTGGCGCCTGTCTTGGTAACTTTTGCTTCATCAGCAAGATCGAAGATTTCCAGAATATCTTTATCGCTTTCGTAACCAATAGCTCTAAGAAGAGTCGTCACAGGCAGCTTCTTCTTTCTATCGATATAAGCGTACATCACAGCATTGATGTCCGTAGCAAACTCAATCCACGAACCCTTAAAAGGGATTACTCTGGCTGAGTATAGCTTAGTTCCGTTTGCGTGCCTGCTCTGGCCAAAGAATACACCTGGAGATCTGTGCAATTGTGATACGATAACACGTTCAGCTCCATTCACTACAAATGATCCTTGAGGAGTCATGTAAGGGATCGTTCCCAAGTACACATCTTGCACGATGGTTTCAAAATCCTCATGCTCTGGATCTGTGCAGTACAGTTTCAGTTTTGCTTTAAGCGGAACTGCGTAGGTTAATCCTCTTTCTACGCATTCTTGAATGCTGTATCTCGGAGGGTCTACGAAGTAATCCAAGAACTCCAGTACAAACTGGTTTCTTGTATCAGTAATTGGAAAGTTTTCATTGAAAACCTTGAATAGGCCTTCGGTTTCCCTGTCTTCGGGATTTGTTTCGAGCTGAAAGAATTCCTGAAACGACTTTATCTGAACTTCCAAGAAGTCTGGAAAGTCGATAAGGTGTTTACTCGCTGAAAAATTTATTCGCTCGTCTTTTTTCTTTGTAAGTGTAGCCAAGACTGCAGGGTTTGTGTATGATTAAGGAAATCGCCTATACAACAGGCATAAAAAGGCTCAGGTCATCACGCCGAAGCGCGATGACCTAAACCCTAACAATTGGTAAACTGATATGTTGATGACTTACTTAAGCTCAACTTCAGCACCGGCTTCTTCGAGTTGTGACTTAAGCGATTCCGCTTCTTCTTTAGAAACTCCTTCCTTTACAGGACCTGGGGCTCCATCAACAACACCTTTAGCCTCTTTAAGACCAAGACCGGTTAGTTCTTTAACTAGTTTTACCACGGCCAATTTAGATCCGCCGGCAGCTTTAAGAATTACGTCGAATTCTGTTTGCTCCTCGGCTGCATCGCCGCCACCTCCAGCACCTGGAGCTGCTACTACTGCTGCTGCAGCTGCTGGCTCGATACCGTGCTCTTCTTTAAGGTATTCTGCTAGTTCGTTAACTTCTTTTACTGTAAGGCCTACTAATTGGTCGCCTAAAGCTTTAACGTCTGCCATTTTTATTTGATTTTAAGTTTGTGATTCTGTTGATTAAAAAATAAGGATTAACGTTCTTCGAGAGTTTTAATGAGACCTCCAAGGGTATTTTTACCTGACTCAAGCGCACCAATGACATTTCTGATCGGTGACTGCAATAGTCCGACAATTTCGCCAATAAGCTCTTCACGAGATTTGATCTCTGAAAGTGCTTCAAGTTGGTCATCACCTACAAAACACATCTCTTCAACGTAAGCCGCTTTAAGAATTGGCTTTGGATGCTTTTTTCGGAAATCTTTGATGAGCTTTGCGGGTAAGTTTCCTGTTTCGCTCAGCATGATGGAAGTTGGCCCAGCCAAAACGTCATACATGTCTGTGAAGTCTTTGTCTTCTACTTTTTCAAAGGCCTTTTTAAGAAGAGTATTCTTAACAACGCTAAGTTTCACTTCTTTTTTATGACATGTTCTGCGCAAGGCTGAGGTAGCTTCGGCATCTAATTCCGAAGTATCTGCAAGGTAAATTACGTTTGCAGCTGATAGCGTTTCGGCCAACTCATCGATAACTTGATTTTTCTCTGTCTTCGTCATTTTCTTGAGTATTAACCGTTAATCAGTAAATGATTTTGCTTCAATTTTGACACTGGGGGACATGGTTCCACTCATGGAAACACTCTTAATGTAGGTACCCTTAGCTGCTGCTGGCTTGAGCTTTACGAGAGTTTGCAAAACTTCTCTTGCATTCTCACGAATCTTCTGTGCATCAAAAGATGCTTTACCAACTGTAGCGTGAATGATACCGTACTTATCAACTTTGAAGTCAATCTTACCTGCTTTTACGTCGCTAACCGCTTTCGCAACATCCATTGTTACGGTTCCAGTTTTTGGATTAGGCATGAGACCACGAGGTCCCAAAATTCTACCTAACGCTCCAACCTTTCCCATGACATTTGGCGTTGTAATAATTACATCAACATCGGTCCAGCCGCCTTTGATTTTTTCAATGTACTCGTCTAGTCCAACAAAGTCAGCTCCTGCCTCATTAGCAGCCGCTTCTTTATCAGGATTACAGAGTACCAAAACCTTGACGTCTTTTCCTGTACCGTGAGGAAGAGATACACTACCTCTCACCATCTGGTTTGCTTTTCTAGGATCCACGCCAAGCCTCACCGCAAGATCTACAGAGGAATCAAACTTGGTAGTCGTTATTTCTTTAACAATACCAGATGCTTCTTCCAGAGTGTAAACCTTAGTTGGGTCGTACTTGCCTAGCGCTTCTTTTCTTTTCTTAGATACTCGCATAACAAAAGTTTTAACCGTTAAAAGGGTTTTTTCCCTTGACATTGATCCCCATGCTACGCGCAGTCCCGGCAACCATTTTCATTGCAGATTCTACGGTAAAACAGTTTAAGTCAGGCATTTTGCTCTCAGCGATCTCGCGTACTTGATCCCATGATACATTACCTACTTTTTGTCTGTTTGACTCAGCAGAACCCGATTTGAGTTTGGCAGCTTCGAGGAGTTGCACGGCCGCAGGAGGAGTTTTAACGATGAAGTCAAAAGACTTATCGGTGTAAACGGTAATGACTACCGGTAAAACTTTTCCAGCTTGATCTTGTGTGCGAGCATTAAACTGCTTGCAGAACTCCATGATGTTCACCCCTTTCGCACCAAGTGCTGGTCCGACCGGCGGTGAAGGATTGGCAGCCCCACCTTTTATTTGCAGCTTGATTAGCCCGCTTACTTCTCTAGCCATATCAAGTTTGGGTTTTTAATTATATGATAATCAGTGTCTCTGGAAGCTTACTGCCCTCACAAAGCAGCAATAGACTCTGGTGTATCCTTTTTTATGTTTTAGTTATCCTTCTTTTTCCACTTGCATGTAGCCAAGCTCTAGCGGAGTCTTACGTCCAAAGATCTTAACCATTACTTTCAATTTCTTCTTCTCTTCGTTCACCTCTTCAATGATTCCGTTAAAGTTGTTGAACGGTCCATCCACCACTTTAACGCTTTCACCGACGACATAAGGAATGTTGATTTCTTCTTCGCTTTCTGCCAGCTCATCGACTTTACCCAGTATTCTATTAACTTCCGTGGTTCTCAATGGAACTGGATCTCCGCCTTTCTCCGCTCCTAGAAATCCGATTACATTGTTCACCCCTTTAATAAGGTGTGGTACTTCACCAACTAGATCAGCCTCGATGAGCACATAACCAGGAAAGAAGTTTCTCTCTTTACTGATCTTCTTACCGTTTCTAATCTGGAAGACTTTTTCAGTTGGGATGAGCACTTGAGAGACATGATCGGTCAACTTGCTGCGACCAATTTCTAGCTCAATCATATCCTTTACCTTCTTCTCTTTGCCGCTGATCGCTCTTACGACATACCATTTTTTGCTAGATGAATCACCCATGTTTCTAAAGATCTCCCAGTAAATCGTATATAAAACCAAGAATACCTCTCCACTGGAATCCATCAGCAGCTGAATCAACCACTTGAACGCCGAAAACGTAGTCCATCACAAAAATAATTCCTGCAATAATCAAAGAGGCTATCAACACCAAAATGCTGCTGCTTTGAAGCTGTTTCCAGGACGGCCAAGTTACCTTGTAAATTAGCTCATCGTAAGATTCTTTAAACGTTGTTTTAAGACTTGCCACGTTTTTTACTTTTTCTTGCACGGGTGGAGAGACTCGAACTCCCGACACCTGGTTTTGGAGACCAGTGCTCTACCAGCTGAGCTACACCCGTAATTATTATAGTCGATGCTAACTCTTTAACACCGAATTATTTCTTTCAAAACGCCGGCAAATTCACTCAGCTACTGAGCCCCACCTACCGGCAAGCAATTATATCCGCAATTACTCTAATCGTTGCTAACATTTTAGCAACTTAATTATTCTCCTAATACGGGTAATACGCACTTTAAATTTGCTATCTACCTTCCCTAAACAGGAATACCCGCTTATTGACAGGCAAAGGTGAACGCCAGATTGGCATTCACCTTTACTATCAACATTTATAGTCTATTTACTCAATAATCTCAGTAACCTGACCTGCACCTACTGTGCGACCACCTTCACGGATGGCGAAGCGAAGACCTTTGTCCATCGCTACCGGTACGATAAGCTCAACTGTGATTGACACGTTATCACCAGGCATCACCATCTCGCGGCCTTCACCCAAGATTATCTCTCCTGTAACGTCGGTTGTTCTGAAGTAGAACTGTGGACGATACTTGTCGTGGAATGGGGTATGACGTCCTCCTTCTTCTTTCTTCAACACATAAATTTCACCCTTGAATTTAGTGTGAGGAGTGATAGAACCAGGTTTAGAAATAACCA
Source organism: Flavobacteriales bacterium (assembly GCA_022448105.1). Taxonomy (GTDB): domain Bacteria; phylum Bacteroidota; class Bacteroidia; order Flavobacteriales_D; family Cryomorphaceae; genus JAKVAV01. The sequence continues at coordinate 131,576 of JAKVAV010000009.1, forward strand.
TACCTCTTCTGATATCCTTCTTATCAATTCCACGAAGAAGAAGACCAACGTTATCACCAGCTTCTCCTCTGTTAAGGATTTTGCGGAACATCTCAACCCCAGTAACGGTAGATTTAAGCTTTTCTACTTGCATACCTACGATATCCACTTCATCACCTGAATTGATAACTCCAGTTTCAATACGTCCTGTAGCTACTGTCCCACGTCCTGTAATTGAGAACACATCCTCAACAGGCATCAAAAAGTCCTTGTCCACTTCTCGTGGTGGAATTTCAATCCAGCTATCAACAGAATCCATTAGTTCCTCGACTGTTTTCACCCACTTATCTTCGCCATTCAGCGCACCTAAAGCTGAACCGGCAATCACTGGGGTATTGTCACCATCATATTCATAGAATGAGAGTAGTTCTCTCACTTCCATTTCGACGAGTTCAAGGAGCTCTTCGTCGTCTACCATATCCACTTTGTTCATAAAAACAACGATACGAGGCACACCCACTTGTCGTCCAAGGAGAATGTGCTCACGAGTCTGTGGCATAGGTCCATCTGTAGCAGCAACTACAAGGATAGCACCATCCATTTGAGCGGCTCCTGTTACCATGTTCTTAACGTAGTCAGCGTGACCTGGACAATCTACGTGTGCATAATGACGGTTTTCCGTTTGATACTCAACGTGAGACGTGTTGATTGTTATACCGCGCTCTTTTTCTTCAGGAGCGTTGTCGATAGCATCGAAAGACTTTAGTTCTGAAAGACCTTTGTTTGCGAGTACTGTTGTGATCGCGGCAGTCAACGTCGTTTTACCATGGTCAACGTGACCGATGGTACCTATATTTAGGTGAGGTTTGGAGCGATCAAATGTTTCTTTAGCCATAGCTAAGTGATTTAATTGATTATTTGATTCTTATTTCAAGTGCAAATTGCCTAAACAAAATTGAGCCAATGACGGGAATTGAACCCGTGACCTCATCCTTACCAAGGATGCGCTCTACCCCTGAGCTACATCGGCTTTCGTTCCGATTTCGCCAAAAAGCTCAAGCTACATCGGCATTTTCAACTCTTCGATTCAACGTTTCGAATCGATTGAAAAAAGCAGAGCGGGAGACGAGACTCGAACTCGCGACATTTAGCTTGGAAGGCTAATGCTCTACCAACTGAGCTACTCCCGCTTAAACTCTTTTTCACTTTGTGGGGAGAGCAGGATTCGAACCTACGAAGGCGTAGCCAGCAGATTTACAGTCTGCCCTCGTTGACCGCTTGAGTATCTCCCCAGTCAAAAATTAAAAGAGCCGATGGAGGGACTCGAACCCCCGACCTGCTGATTACAAATCAGCTGCTCTAGCCAGCTGAGCTACATCGGCAAAACCAGTATTTTCTGAACGTTTTGGGCATATTGCCCTACCCTTTGTCCAAAAAGGTGTGCAAATGTATAAAAGTTTTTAGTTGAAAAAAACTAAAAGGAAAAAAGTCTTTGTGATGCTCCAGAAAAGGGAATGCAAAGAAAATCTATCAAGCGAAAATGCACAAAAAAAACCACTCAACAGTGAGTGGTTTCCGTGCCTCTATTTCCTTGTTTCAAACGAGAGCTCGTTTCTCTTTTGTCTTTTTAATTTGGCGTCGAAGTGCCTCCACTACTTGGTCTGTCGCTTCTTCAAAACTTATGGCTTGCCGTTTTGCGAAAAGATCTTTGCCAGGCATGTTCAATTTGATTTCAACCATCTTGTTTCCTCGCTCATTATTCCTTTCTACCTTGAGATAGACAATGGCATCCAGAAGTTTATCGTGGAACAACTCAAGTTTCTCTAATCTTGATTCAATGAAGTTGATCAATTTAATATCAGCTTTGAACTGAATCGAGTGGACGCTTATTTGCATATGGTTAAATTATTTAGGGTTAGTAATTAAATTTTGCTAGCTCTTTGGATGACTACTTTGATAGACTTTGATAAGTTGCTCCACACTATTATGAGTATAGACCTGAGTTGCAGCCAAGGAAGAATGTCCGAGGAGTTCTTTAATGGCATTAATGTCTGCTCCTTTGTTGAGCAGATGAGTTGCGAAGGTATGTCTAAGAACGTGAGGACTCTTTTTATTCAACGAACTAACCTTTGAAAGATAGTCATTGACAACACGATAAACAAGTTTTGCATAAAGCTTCTTCCCTTTGCTGGTAAGAAAGAAAAACTCATCGTCTAAAATTGTAGCTAAATCAAAACGAAGACTGAGGTAGTTTTCGAGTTCTATCATCATCAATTTTCCTACGGGTATAATCCTCTCTTTGTTCCGTTTTCCGCGAACTTTTATTTCGCACTTTTCAAAAGACACATTGTTTAGCTTCAGGTCAATGAGTTCTGCCGACCTGATTCCGGTGTGATAGAATAATTCAACAACTACTCGATCTCGCACTTTATCGAACGAGTCACCAAAAAAAGAATGAAGTTTTTCTTCGTTTAATGCACTGGCTTCTACAAATACTGGAAGTCGCTTCGGCACCTTAGGCAGAATAATTTTCGCTGTTGGATCTGCAAAATCACTGTAACTCCTTTTGTACCACTTAAAATAGGACTTTAGCGCACTAACTTTTCTTTTTACTGATGAGGCCGACAGTCCTTTTTCAAGAGACTCAACCATCCAAGATCGAATGAATTGGTGGGTAGCCCCTTCTAGGGCAACAGAATACTTATCATCGAGAAAGCTTGATATATCGATGAGGTCTCTTTTGTAAGCTTCAATGGTATGAAGGCTATAATTCTTCTCGTGTTGTAAGTAACCAATGAAACTTTGAATCATAAAAAAAGCTCCGAAATGGTTCGGAGCTTTAAATATGGTGATAAGATGTTAATTATTCGTTTTCTTGACGCATTTTGTTTACGTAGACAGCTTTGAGTTTTTCTTGTCTTTTGATTACGGAAGGTTTGGTGAACTGTTGTCTACTACGCAATTCTTTTACGACACCTGTTCGATCGTACTTTTTCTTAAATTTCTTGAGAGCTCTTTCGATATTCTCTCCTTCCTTTACTGGTATAATTAACATTAGTCTCTATTCAAAATTGGGCTGCAAATATAGAAATAATTCTTAGCACAATTCAAGAAAGTATTTTTCTTGATATGACCAGTTTCTGAATTTCACTAGTTCCCTCCCCGATCGTGCATAGTTTACTGTCTCTGTAGAATTTTTCTACTGGAAAATCTTTGGTATAGCCATATCCTCCAAAAATCTGAACGGCATCTGTTGAAACCTTCACCGCTACTTCGGATGCAAAATACTTGGCCATAGCTGATTCTTTGGTCATTTCTATGCCGCGATTCTTCATATCCGCCGCTTGAAGAGTTAAGAGCTCGGCCGCCTCAATTTCTGTGGCCATGTCTGCGAGTTTAAAAGCAATGGCTTGGAAGTTTGCAATTGATTTACCGAACTGCTCTCTTTCCTTGCTATACTTCAAAGCCGCTTCGTAAGCTCCTTTGGCGATACCAATAGAAAGTGCAGCTATTGATATACGTCCGCCATCTAGAACCTTCATGGCTTGTATAAATCCCTCTCCTACTTCACCGAGCACATTTTCTTGAGAAACTCTGCAATTGTCAAAAATCAGCTCAGCTGTTTCTGAAGCTCTCATTCCCAATTTATTCTCTTTCTTTCCTGCTTTGAAGCCAGGGGTACCTCTTTCAATCGCAAAGGCGGTAATTCCTCTAGAGTCTAACAAATCTCCTGTCCTTACTAGAACCACAGCTATATCCCCGCTTATACCGTGAGTAATCCAGTTTTTGGTTCCATTGATCACCCATTCGTTTCCGTCTTTCACTGCGGTAGTCTTCATCCGCAATGCATCGGAACCTGTGTTACTCTCAGTAAGGCCCCAAGCGCCAATCCATTCGCCAGAAGCAAGTTTTGGCAACCATTTGTTCTTTTGTTCCTCGTTTCCAAAATAATTAATGTGCCCAGTGCAGAGAGAGTTATGAGCTGCAACTGAAAGTCCTATTGAACCACAGATTTTCGCTATTTCTGAAATGGCCGTATAGTATTCGTAATACCCAAAACCAGATCCTCCATATTTTTCGGAAACAAAAATTCCAAGAAGACCTAGTTCGCCCATTTTTTTCATGGTTTCTAGTGGAAAATACTGCCTCTCGTCCCAATCCATGAAATTTGGGCGAATCTCTCGCTCCCCAAAATCTCTCACCATTTGGGCAATCATTTTCTGATTTTCTGTGAGTTCTACGTTCATTATATTTTGAGTTGGTGGTTAATCGTATTGTACTAGGCTGTGAATTGGTCGGTTTTGAGCGAGAAGCAATTCTCTTCCGGCTAGGCTTCTTAGTTCAATAAGGAACGAAAATGCTACGACCTCTCCTCCTTCCTTTTTGATGAGTTCGTGGGCTGCAACCGCTGTACCTCCGGTAGCTAGTAGGTCATCGTGGACCAATACCCTCATACCCTTTCCTACAGAACCTTTATGCATCTCTATTGTTGCGCTACCATATTCAAGGTCATAGCTAAACTCAACAGTTTCCGCGGGAAGCTTTCCCTTTTTTCTCACCGCGATAAAAGGCACATTCAAGGCCATAGCGAGAGGAAAGCCGTAGAGAAAACCTCTACTTTCTATTCCAGCTACAGCGTCAATTTCCAATTCGCCTAACTGCGAGATTATTGCAGGGATAACAGCTTTGCTTGCTTCAGGGTTTTCTAAAAGTGGAGTTATGTCGCGAAATAATATTCCAGGTTTTGGGAAATCAGGGATATCGCGTATAATGGAAACGAGTTTTTCTCGAAAATTCATTAATCAAACTTGAGATAGGGCGCAAGTTTACGGCATAATTCAGCATCTAACAAACCCGACTCACAAAGCTCTACACTGTCGTTGAATCTACCGAGCTCTTCTCTCTTCAAAATTATCTTACTGGATAGTCCAAAATCTAGGTATGGGTGCTTCGATAATTCCGAGGCGGTGGAGTGGTTGATATCTATTCGTCTCACTTCCGAAACATCTATTTCAACTTGATGAGCAAACTTGTCTATTTTATCGGGAGTCATTTTCCAGATCTCTAAAAGTTGGGCCATGTTGTGGTATCCCCCTAACTTTTCTCTTCTTTCAACTATCATTCTAGCATAGAAAGACCCAACTCCTTTCAACATTTTTAGTTCAGTAGTGTCGGCAGTGTTTATGTTACAAGCAAAGGGTTTGTATTCATAACCACTGTATGAAGCGGTATCCGACCATTTTACTCCAACCCTTTTCTGCTTGTCATAAGAGTTGTTTTGCGGTGACTTTTTCGTTAGTGAATCTGGAAGCTGGATAAACGGCTCGAGCATTTTGTATTCGACGGAGTCTACGAAGAATAATTTTTGAAAATCCTTTTTCACTTCGAAAAAAGCACCAGCTCTCTGATAATTTCTAAGAGTTTGGATTTCTTTCTCAGAAAAACCTAGGGCCTTATATCCAGAATCAGACAGCTCATTAGGATTAAAACCAAACATCGCTGGAGAACTAGAGTTTTCCCTTGTGCGAACCGAGGACAAATTCTCCCAACCCATAACTTTCAGGTCAAATTCTTTAATCTTTGGGGTGTAGAGAAAAGCGAATATTTCTATGACTAGATAGATGGAAAAAAGGATTGTTGCAAAAACAATTACACCTCTTCTTTCGGATTTATAGTGTACGAAATATGCTTTAACGTCTTCGAGCATGATCTGCTATTCCTGAACCAGCCTGAATGCCGAGTCGTTTAAGATAATAAATGAAAAGCAGAATATACCGGCTCGAAACTAGGTTTTACTCAAAATTGATTGAAGTCATGGATCGCGCACTCGCTCATCGATGATTTTATTCGGCATCAAATAAAAGGCGGATTTAGTTTTTTCGTAAAAAACCCGAATTCAAAGACTTGATTAACTGCCCTGAATGGCATTTAGGTATCTCTTCAATTCTTTCTTTACAACTGGGAATAAAAAGAAGAGACCGATCATATTTGGGAAGATCATCGCAAATATCATGGCATCAGAAAAGCTCCAAATCGAACCCATGCTTGCTGCTGCCCCAATGACGATAAACGCCAAGAAGAGAAGCTTGTAAATAAGGTCGGCCATTTTTCCTTTACCAAAAAGGAATTTCCATGATTGGAGTCCATAATATGACCATGAAATCATTGTTGATACAGCAAAGAGTACTACAGCAATGGTTAGGAACACATTAGAATACGGGATATACTGAGCAAATGCTTTCGAAGTAATCCCGGCCCCTTCGTACGACTGACCATCAATAAAAACAGAACCTGAACCATCGCCACCGTATTCGAAGTAACCTCCAAAGTTGAATATAATAATGACCAAAGCAGTCATAGTACAAATAACCACAGTATCAATAAATGGCTCTAGCAATGCGACCAGTCCTTCGGAAGCGGAATACTTCGTCTTCACTGCAGAGTGAGCAATAGAAGCGGATCCCGCTCCGGCTTCATTTGAAAAAGCAGCTCTCTGGAAACCAACCAACAAAACACCCATGATTGATCCTACTCCAAATGCAGTTGGATTGAATGCTTCTCTCGCAATTAAGGCGAAGGCATCGTCAAGGAAGGAGAAATTGCTCCCGATGATATAAAGACAAGCAGCAACGTACATCAAGGCCATAAAAGGAACAATCTTCTCGGTAACTGAGGCAATTCGCTTAATGCCTCCGATGATGATGATTCCCACCAAAATCGCCAAGACTATTCCAATGATAGCACCTGCTGCAGTGCTATCCCAATTGAAGAGTTCTTTAATGACAATGGTAGCTTGGTTGGATTGTGCAGCGTTCCCGCCACCAAAAGATCCGCCAATACAGAAAATTGCAAAGAAGGCAGCAGCGATCTTACCTAATGTTTTAAAGCCCTTTGATTTCAGCCCTTTAGAGATGTAGTACATCGGACCACCGTAAACCGTTCCATCCTCTCCCACATCTCGAAACTGCACTCCTAAAGTACACTCCACAAACTTTGTGGACATTCCAAGAAGTCCACAAATGATCATCCAAAATGTTGCTCCTGGTCCTCCGAGAGCAATAGCAAGAGCTACACCGGCAATATTTCCATTACCTACTGTTCCGGACACGGCCGTCGCTAGTGCTTGAAAATGACTTACCTCGCCTTCTTTACTTTCGTCTTCGATGGTATCCTTGATATCACCATCAATGGCCAAGGCAGGGTCTCCAACCTCGTGGTGGTCTATCTCGTCGTACTTTCCTCTAACTACACTAATGGCTTTCCAGAAGTATCGAATGTTTGGAAAACCGAAATAAATTGTAAAAAAGGCAGCGCTCCCAACAAGCAAAACTAGCACGAAAGGTATATCGGGATCCGTCCAAACAAGGAAGAAGATTACTTCGGTAAAAAAATCGGCTATGGGAGCGAAAGCCTGATCGATTTTTTGATCTAGACCAACCTCTTCTGAAAAGGCAAAAAAAGGTAGGATTAGTGCGATAAGTGAGAGTAAACTTTTCTTCATATTGGGAAATTCTGCTAATGCTATAGCCTAAGATTCCCGCTAAAAAAGGAAAATTACTCCGTCTGACAAAATGAATTAATTCTGAACACCGTTCTTAGAGATCCCAAACGGTTCTTTTATGCCTCAATCGGTACAGGTCTTTTTGCTCTAACCAGAAGGCCATAAAGAGATACATGATCAACGGTGAGCCAAGCGTTATGAATGAGATATAAATAAAATACATCCGCACTTTAGAGGTAGAGATTCCTAATTTTCCACCCCACCAATCACAAACGCCGAAGGCTTGCTTCTCGAAAAAATTGTAGATGTGATTAATTAATTTCTGCACGGTTGTTCATGATTTGTGTCCCCACTTTACAATTTAGACATCTTCGCTGATCGCAAAATTTTCTTTTAAGTTGCAAAATGCCCTGAGAGTCTAGAGAAGACGCAGTTGAAAAGCCAAGTTGCCCAAATTTATAAATAATCGCGTTTTTTTCACAACTCAAGTCTTCAAGGAACCCCAAAGCTGTATCTTTAAGATAATTTTGGCGATTATAGTCAGCGAGCGAAACTATAAATGGTACAACAGCATTGATAACTAAATGGTTTAAAAAATCAGCCCCAAATGATTTCGACTTTCTGGGAGATTCCTTCTTCATAGTGTAATGAGTGAGCCAAAAACCAGATTCAATTTTGGTTGAAAACAACTCCATTATTCGCTCTAGACTTTTCTCTTCGGCAATGGTTTGGGCTATAGCCGAATGACGAGAATAAAATAAAGCTAATTGGGCCAACCGAACTTCGGGGAAATTCTGAGGTCTCAACCTAGATAGCTTCCATGAAGTGATGGGCATAGATTTCAAGCAGAACTTGTTACGAAGAAAGCCATACTCATATTTTAGGGTATTTACATAGGAATAAGACGACTTCACTTTTTCAAGAAAACCTGCTTGACCAAGAAATAGAGCCTCTAATTGGATCGGGTTAGATCTGACTTTCCTCACCAGCTCCAAGGGTACAATTTTGGATAATTGCTCAAAGGGTAATGCATTGACTTTCATACCAAGTGCTCTCAAAAATATCTTGTAGAAGGCCCCTTCCATATCCCCTTGAGATTGGATGAGGTGGTCACGACTTATCGAGGATTTTTCATAAAGTCGATCAGCTGCCGCAGATTCTATTGCAGATGTCTTTATGATTTGAGGAACTTCAGGTGCGAATTTATCGCACGGGATAAACTCTCCAGACGCTATCCAAGCTTTAAATTTCCGGTAAGATTGGTAGTCGATTCTATCTTTAAGAACAAGCGTACTTATTAGATTACCACTGGTTGTCAGCACTTCTTTGTCATGAGTGAAGACCACGTGAAGAATAACATTGTCATATGCGGCATCAAGATCGTGCCTATGCCTGTACCAATCAGAAGAGTTGATGTGAATTTCAACATTTCCGGCCCAGAGGGTGTCGCCAATTCTGATTCTAGCATCCAGAAAATCTGGCCCTGCATTTTGGTTGTGAAAACCAATATTTATAATCTCAATTCTCTCACCGGAGGCTGAGGTTAAATCGGAAAGATCAAATTGCAGTCTTTTCCAGATGTAATGCAGAAAATCTTCGTTCACCTTCAGGGAGTTTCCCTCAAGGTAAAAATTTTAGGAAAGAATCTCATTCATCTGTTGAGCAATGCGCTTAGCGGCTTCTCTAGCAGCCATGTCAAAATCGTCTTCAGAACTTGCATGAATAATTCCTCGGCTAGAATTGATCAACAATCCAACGTCATGATTCATACCATACTCGCATACGGCTTTCAAATCTCCGCCTTGGGCTCCAACTCCTGGTACCAACAGAAAATAATTAGGCGCAAGTGCTCTTATTTCTTTTAGCTTTTCTGGTCTCGTTGCGCCTACAACGTACATCATATTCTCATTAGACCCCCATTTTTGACTTGTCTTGAGCACCTTTTCAAAGAGCCTTTCGCCATCCTTGGCTGAGAAAAACTGAAAATCGTCAGCTCCTCTATTAGAAGTGAGTGCAAGCAGGATGACCCAACGATTGTCGTGGGCCAAAAATGGCTGTACCGAATCAGACCCCATGTAAGGCGCAACGGTCACGGAATCGTAATTAAGGTCTTCAAAAAATGCCTTTGCATACATGCTAGACGTATTGCCAATATCACCTCTCTTGGCATCCGCAATGGTAAAATGCGAATCCCCTATGTACGAGCGAGTCTTCTTTAAAGCTTCCCAGCCTTTAGCACCTTGCGATTCATAAAATGCTGTATTCGGTTTGTAAGCCACGCAATAATCTTTGGTAGCATCGATAATCCTCTTGTTAAACTCAAAGAGAGGATTGTCAAGTTTTCGAATACTTTCTGGGATTTTTTGAGGGTCTGGATCCAAGCCAACACACAAGAAGGTTTTCTTGCTCCTAATCGCTTCAACTAGTTCATTTCTTGTCATGAATTTTCGATACTCGCTTGCAATTTTTCGGCATTTTCTGCGACCCGAAGTGCTTCGATAATTTCATCTAAATCTCCATCAATAACTCCTTGTAAGTTATAAAGAGTAAGATTGATTCGATGATCGGTAACACGCCCTTGAGGATAATTGTAGGTCCTGATTTTAGCGGAGCGATCACCAGAAGACACCATTGATTTCCGCTTCTCCGCGTCTTGAGCAAGCTTCTTTTGGAGTTCGATCTCGTAGATTCTTGAGCGAAGCACGCTCAGGGCCTTATCGTAATTCTTAAGTTTCGATTTTTGGTCTTGGCATTGGGCGACCACACCTGTTGGGATGTGTGTAAGACGGATTGCAGAATAAGTCGTGTTTACAGACTGACCTCCTGGACCAGAACTACAGTAGCTATCGACCCTGAGATCTGATTCCTTAATCTCTACATCAAACTCCTCAGCCTCGGGCAGAACGATGACTGTGGCGGCACTTGTGTGAACCCTTCCTTGCGTTTCTGTCTGCGGAACTCTCTGAACTCGATGAACTCCTCCTTCGTACTTCATAATTCCGTAGACATTGTGTCCGGTCACATTAAATATGACTTCTTTAAAACCTCCTGAAGACCCGTAGTTGGCATCAACTAATTCTAGGCTCCATCCTTTCGTCTCAATGTATTTTGAATACATTCGATAGAGGTCGCCGGCGAAGATTGCTGCCTCATCTCCACCAGTTCCACCGCGAATTTCGATGACTGCATTTTTAGCATCTTCGGGATCTTTTGGAATCAAAAGAATCTTGATTTCCTCTTCCATCCCTTCTTTTTGTCCTTGAAGCTCGTTCAGTTCCTCTTTTGCCATTTCTTTGAAATCGGCGTCAGACTCATTTTGAATGATCTCTTTGGCATTATCGATATTCTCGCACAATATCTTGTACGCATCATAAGCCTTGGCAACTGGTTCGAGTTCTTTGTACTCTTTCGTGAACTTAACGTATCGCTTTGTGTCGGAGATCACCTCAGGGTCGATAATCATCTTACCAACCTCCAAGTAGTGATCTTTGATAGCTCCAAGCTTCGAAAGTATCTCTTGTTCGTTCATGAATTAGTTGTAATGAAAGGTTCCTTCTTCACTTTTGATAGTCAATGACTTTGGGCCTTCCTCAAGGTAGCCAACTACTTGAGCGTCTACGTTGAATAAATTTGAAATCTGAATAATTTTATCAGCAAATGAAGGATCACAATAAACCTCCATGCGGTGCCCCATATTAAAGACTTTGTACATTTCTTTCCAATTGGTTCCAGAGTTTTCTTGAATGAGCTTAAACAATGGAGGAGTGGGAAACAAATTATCTTTTACCACGTGAAGGCCTTCCACAAAATGGAGAACCTTAGTCTGGGCTCCTCCACTGCAGTGAACCATTCCTCCAATTTTGGACCTGCCTTCTTCCAGAATCTTCTTAACTATTGGCGCGTAAGTTCTTGTAGGTGAAAGCACGGCTTTACCTATGTTTACCGGCATCGATTCGACCATCGATTCGAGTGCATAGTTACCCGAATAAACTAAGTCTTCTGGAACTGCATGATCAAAAGTCTCGGGAAACTTCTGACCAACCTCTTTTCTGAAAACATCGTGTCTCGCCGAAGTGAGCCCATTACTTCCCATACCGGCATTGTATTCATTCTCATAGGATGCTTGTCCCGTTGAGGAAAGTCCCACAATGACATGTCCGGCCTTGATTTTAGCATTGTCTATCACTTCGTCTTTCCGCATTCTTGAGGTCACTGTGCTATCAACAATAATCGTGCGAACCAAATCTCCCACATCAGCGGTTTCACCTCCGGTACTTTTCACATTTACACCCATCCCTCGAAGGTCTTGCAAAACTTCTTCGGTTCCTTCGATGAGCGCTTTGATCACTTCGCCAGGAATAAGATTTTTGTTTCTCCCAATGGTCGAACTTACGAGAATATTGTCGACACACCCCACGCAAAGTAGGTCATCAATGTTCATGATTAAAGCATCCTGAGCGATTCCTCTCCACACCGATAAGTCTCCCGTCTCTTTCCAATAGGCATATGCAAGAGAAGACTTTGTTCCGGCACCGTCTGCGTGCATCACCAGACAATGATCTTCGCTCCCCGTCAGAGAGTCTGGGATGATTTTACAAAAGGCCTTTGGGAAAAGCCCTTTATCAATGTTTCTAATCGCCGCATGGACATCTTCTTTCCCTGCGCTGACTCCTCTTGCTTGGTATCTTTTTTCTTGGCTCATTACGGTACAAAAAAAGCATCCCAAGAAATCGGGATGCCTTTAAGTTATTTGTATAAATCTAGTTGTCGGATTCTTCTCTAGGCACGTAGTCAAAGCTCAATACTGTAAACTCTGTACGCCGGTTTTTCTGATGAGCTGCTTCCTTCTCTTCTTCAGTATTCATGGCAGCAATTTGAGCATCTGTGATTCTCAATCTTCCTTTACCGTATCCTTTCGCTACCATTCTTTCAGCAGCAATTCCCTTAGATTCAAGGTAATTCACACAGCTTTGGGCTCTTCTTTGCGAAAGGTCTTGGTTATAAGCGACCTTTCCTCGACTATCGGTATGTGCTTGAAGCTCGATAATGATCGTAGGATTATCTACCAGCACATTGTAAAGGAAGTCAAGTGAGTCAAGAGAATTTACCTCTTCGTTAACTTGCAGTTCGGCTTTATTGTAGGCGTAACGCACCTCGGGGAACTCAATGGCTTTATCAGGAGCCGTAAAGGTTATAAAGTACTCTTTCAAGAAGGTAGTTGATTCTGGAAGCCCTACCGTACTGATTTGGTCTTTAGCAACGAGATAATCTGGTTTTGATACTTCTATAGAATAATTTGTCTCAGGATTAATGTACCGCTCTAGTCCTTTTTCACCAAAAGAGAATGCCCCTCCGGCATCTGTAGCAGCCTCGAATGAAGCTCCATCACTGCCTATGACTTTTATAGTCGCTTCCGGGACAGGTTGCTGAGAATCTTTGTCGTAAACGACCCCTTCCAAGGCGAAGAGAAGTGGTGGGAGATTGAATGAGTAGATATCATCTTTTCCCTTTCCACCGTTTCTATCTGATGTCAGATATCCCCTTTCTGAGTCACCCTCCCATATAATACCAAAATCGTGGCCGATGGAATTGATTGGAAAACCGAGGTTCTCAACATTCCCCCAAGAATTCTCTCCGTTACTTTCAGCAACAAAATTATCAAGTCCTCCCATACCGGAATGACCATTTGAAGCGAAGTAAAGAGCTCCGTTTTGACGGACAAACGGGAACATTTCATCGCCTTTAGTATTGATATTTGGACCTAGATTTACCGCTTCGCCAGCAGTCATTGAGGCTTTATCAAATGGAGCAATCCAGAGATCCTTTCCACCGATACCTCCTGGCATATCACTGGCAAAAATTATATGAGTTTCACCAGGGGTTAGGGCCGGGTGACCCGCGGTAGTAGTTTCGTAACTTTGGTCATTTTTTACGTCTACGATCTGCGCAGTCGACCATTGATCGCCTGTTTTACGTGTGATCATAACATTACAACCTTTGTTTTCATCTTTGGTACTTTCACATCTGGTGAAGACCATCATATCAAAGGAATTAGTCAATCGAGGTGTCGCCTCATTATGAATCGTGTTGATTCGGTAAGTAAGCCTTTCTGGCTCACTCCATTTTCCTTTTTGGTCTCTATTCGTAAAGAAAATATCCTGAAAGCTTTCACCCGTTCTTTGGTCTATTTCCATCCCTTGAGCGCCTTGCCTGGATGAGCTAAAATAAATGGTGTTAAAATCGTCTCCCGCCCACCCTGGAGAGAAATCATACTCTGCCGAGTTCAATAAAATTTCATTTTGCACAATATATCTCGACGGATTATCACGCAATTCTTTTGCCGTTTCCGCTTGAGACAAACCAAGTTCAGCTTTCATAGGATCGGGAGCAGCATCTTTGTACTTCTCATAGAATTCAATGGCCTGATTGAAATCGCCTTGCCTGTGGTATGCTTGGGCCAAATACAAGTAGGCATCTGGGTTGTCGTATTGAGCTTTGAGTGCCTTATTGTACCATATTACTTGTTGATCGTAGTCTAAAATTTGACGGTAAGATTCCGCAATTCTGAAAAGCATCCTACCTTTTTCCTCGGAATCGGATTCTTTCGAATAGGCTTTTTTGTAGAGATCAATGGCTTCGAAGTAAGCTTCATTCTCGAAGGCATTATCCGCTTGTTTGGTAAACAATCCTGCCTGTGCTAGAACCGAAACAGAACAAAGCGTAACCAAGGTTAAGGTAAACAGCCCTTTTCTAATTGTCATGGTATAGTTATTATTCATGTGCATAATGAAAGCCGAAAATAATTAAATCATTCTAATGTACTACCAAGGAAAGGAATACTCTTGGAGGTCTAAATAAAAAAGGGCTCTATTTGAGCCCTTTCAATTCTACCGGGTAAAAAGGATTTCTCTCAGTTTTGGCATTGGCCACATTTGATCGTCAACGATTAACTCAAGCTTATCGGCTTGGTATCTGATAATGTCTAAATAGGGCTTCACATTATCGCAATAAGCAGCAGCCTTATTTTCTGGATTTTCTATCTTATTAGCATTCTTTCGTTCTTCAATCATTTTATCTACCGAAGTTTTGATTACTTCAACCCTTTCGGATATTTCTGAAATCAATTCAATTTGGACCTTTGCAGACTTGTGGGCTGCCGCCTTTGGCAGAACTTCCATTATACCTTTCACATTGTCGGTGAGAACCTTTTGATATTTCAGTGCCGCAGGCATGATATAATTCGTCGCCAACTCGCCGCACATTCTCGATTCGATCTGAATCTGCATTTGATACTTCTCCAGTTCGATCTCTACTCTTGCTTCGAGTTCTCTTTCCGTAAGAATATCAAGCTCCTGATAAAGCTTCTTTACCTTATCACTCTTAAGTGTAAGAAGTGATCTTGGTGTATCCTTGATATTGGAAAGGCCTCTTTTCTTAGCTTCTTTTACCCATTCCTCGCCGTAGCCATTTCCTTCAAAACGGATATGCTTTGATGCAGTGATTAGCTTTTGAAGTTCTTTAAGAATTGCCTCATCTTTCTTAACTCCTTTCTTGATAGCGGCGTCAATATCGTCAGCAAAAATATCTAGTTGTTTCGCTACAATGGCATTGAGACCAGTCATAGGCCCTGAACAGTTTGAATTTGATCCTACCGCTCTAAATTCAAATTTATTTCCTGTAAAGGCAAATGGTGAAGTTCTGTTTCTATCGGTATTGTCCAGCAAAAGTTCTGGAATTTTACCAATATTTAGCTTTAACTGCGTTTTATCATCAGGGGTCATTTTCCCCGCTTTTATGCTCTTTTCAAGATCATCGAGGAGCCGCGTAAGTTGACTCCCAATAAATACTGAAATGATTGCCGGAGGAGCTTCGTTGGCTCCAAGGCGGTGATCATTTCCAGCTGTGGCAATTGTTGCACGAAGTACATCCGCATTGTCTGCAATAGCCTTAATGGTATTGATGAAGAACGTTAAAAACTGAAGGTTTGATTTTGGATTTTTGCCTGGAGCGAGAAGATTTACTCCAGTGTTGGTTGCTAAGCTCCAGTTGTTATGCTTTCCGCTACCGTTCAACCCTGCAAATGGCTTCTCGTGGAGTAGAACTCTAAAATTGTGTTTCCTGGCAACTTTCTCGAGAATATCCATAAACAGGAGGTTGTGGTCGTTGGAAAGATTAACCTCCTCGAAGATGGGTGCGGCTTCAAACTGATTTGGCGCAACCTCATTGTGGCGCGTTGTGACTGGAATTCCAAGCAGATGAGACTCCATTTCAAAGTCGCGCATAAAGGCATGAACTCTTTCTGGGATAGTGCCGAAATAATGGTCGTCTAGCTGTTGCCCTTTGGCAGGGTTATGACCAAAAAGAGCCCTACCTGTAAACTGAATATCTGGGCGCGCATTATACAATGCGCTATCAATCAAAAAGTATTCTTGCTCCCAACCAAGAGTTGTAATGACTTTAGAAACATTTTTATCAAAATATCTGCATACTCGCACTGCCGCATTATCAATGGCATGAACTGATTTAAGCAAAGGCATCTTATTGTCCAAAGCTTCACCAGTGTATGCGATAAAAATAGTAGGGACGCAAAGCGTTTTACCCATAATGAATGCTGGTGACGAAGGGTCCCAAGCAGTATACCCTCTGGCCTCAAATGTATTTCTGATTCCACCATTTGGAAACGAAGAAGCATCTGGCTCTTGCTGAACTAGATTAGAACCTGAGAAGCGCTCCATGGACATTCCGTGATCTAACGGCGTAAAGAATGAGTCGTGTTTTTCGGCCGTAGAACCGGTGAGTGGCTGAAACCAGTGAGTGTAGTGGGTCGCTCCATTCGCAATTGCCCAGTCCTTCATGGCAAGTGCCACTTGATCTGCCAGTGCTCTTGGGATTCGAGAGCCCATATTCATGGCGTCATTTAAAGCCTTCAACGCTTGATCAGAAAGATGCTCTCGCATCCGAGTCATATTAAAGACTCTCTTTCCAAAATAATCTGAAATCTTTTCTGAGGGAGTTTCTTGATGTACCGCTCTCCGGTCTAGTACGTCTTCAAGTGCTTTGAATCTAAAGGTTGCCATGGTATTCATTAAATTTTTGACAAAATTAACCCTTAACCGGTTCCAGCCTCAATTTTCTTAAATATATTTTCAACACCCCTCAAATTTTTGGGGGTAAAACGAATAAAAGTTGAAAATTAAATATAATTACCCCTAAAATTAAGGACTCACCAAGAGTAAGTAGATAAAAACACCATATACAAAAAGCAGGAGAACACCATCAAGTCTACCAATTCGACTTTTGATTAATGCCA
>JAKVAV010000090.1 GCA_022448105.1 Flavobacteriales bacterium
CATGGAGCTGAAGCAACAGCTAAGGCAGAAACTATAGGTAAAAGTGACGATATGCAACTGAGTTTCTTTCAGTTAGATGATCCGGTTCTAGAACAAATTAGAAAAGAGATAAAGAATTTAGACATTAATACCTTAACTCCTGTTGAGGCATTGTTTAAACTTAACGAGATTAAGAAAATTACCGGAGGATAAAACTTTTTTTAAAAAAAAAGAGAATTGTTTTGCAGAATAGAAATTTTGTTTACTTTTGTCATCCCGAAAGGGAAACACGATCTTTAAAATATAAGCGAGAATAGCTCAGCTGGTAGAGCACGACCTTGCCAAGGTCGGGGTCGCGGGTTCGAGTCCCGTTTTTCGCTCGAAAAATATTTGCCCGGATGGTGGAATTGGTAGACACGAAGGACTTAAAATCCTTTGGCCAGCTGGCCGTGTGGGTTCAAGTCCCACTCCGGGTACTTTACGGGAGATAGTTGAAAAACTGTCTCCCTTTTTTTTGTCCAAATTTTTGAATCCATTGTTATACTTAGAAAGCAGAGCTATTGCATTATTGAAAACTGGGGTTCGATACTCTCCCTCAATAATCAGAAGCTTCTCAGCTAAGATGGAACCAAGGATTTTGTGCTTCACGCTTACATGGGCTTCCTCAAATACCTTTGCTAGATTCGAGATGAAATAAACCGCATAATCCAAATACTGCTTAATCTCATCTCCTCCCTTCACAAGATTAGTTTCACGTTCCTTTAGCTCGTATAATCTGCTCTCAATCCTTTCCTTCTTTACCTTATACGTTTCATTGTCAATGGTTTTGTCCAGTAGTCTATCCAACAGGCTGTCCTGTTGCTTTCTTATTTCTGTAATAGTTTGTCGTAGGTCTCTCAATTGCTTCTTGGTAGTTTGATTGTTCTTGTCTAGTGAGTGGTTTACCATTTCTTTGAATAACTCTGTTATCTCTTCGCTTGGAGTGATTTCGTTTAAGGAGCGCATGAACTGGTCATGCGCCTCTTTAGCTTTTATTCTGTAATTGCATCCTTTTCTCGTATTGCAATGGTAGTAATAGTGCTTCTTCTTCGTTTTGCTCAATGAGCCGCTTCCAGTAAGGTTACGACCACACTTTGGGCAAGTCATGTAACCTCTCAATGGAAGATTAGGATCGGTAGCAGCAGGCTTATTTTTAAACCTGCTTTTCTCTCCTATAATTCGTTGAACTCTTTGAAATAACTCCGCTGAAATCAATGGTTCGTGGAGACCATCTACCAACTGAAAGGGCTCATTTTTGTATTCTGGAATTGGAATTTTACCCGCATAGACAATGTTTTTGAGCATCCTGTTGAGGTTGCTTTTTGAAAGCTTGACCAATTCACAGCTATGCTTCTTCATTATCTCATTCTGTGAGTAGCTTCCAGAGCCAAAATCTTCAAAGACCTTTCTAATCACTCTGGCTTTGTCTTCATCAACTTGCATCAATGTTTTTCCTGAAGCATCTTTACCTGATTTGTAGCCTATTGGTTGGGAGTATATCCATCTTCCTTCTTTAAGAGCCGCTCTACTTCCTGCAATGACTTTGTTGCTTCTGTCTTTATTGTCAATTTCAGGGATGCTCAGGTGAATACTAAGCATTAAGATGTTCTGGGGCACTTCAAAGTCAATCCATTGTTCACTAGAATTAACCTCTATTCCCATTTGGTTAAAAACCGTTAGAATTTGATAGGACTCTGAAATGTTTCTAGAGAATCTACACCATTTATGCACTAACAAATAATCTACTTTGTTCTTGTTCTTCGTGCAGAACTCCATTAATTGGGTAAAGGCTGGTCTTGCAAACGTTTTGGCAGAAAAGTCCTCCGAATACTCCTTGATAATCTTGATTCCTTTTTGCTCACAGAATCGCCTTAATTCCCTTTCTTGATTCCCCAGACTAAATCCTTTGTCCTTTTGCTCTGTTGTGCTTACGCGTGAATAAATAACTGCTGTTTTTCCTGCTTTAATTTCCATTGTTTTCTATTGTTAAATTGATTAGTAATTCTGAGAAGAAATGAAGCATTGTTCTTATCTCTTCTACTTCTGTTTGCTTGTACTTTCTGGTAGTACCTCCCTTGTTTAAGATTTCGTCACACTTTTCAAATGACAACATGATTGATTAAGTGAGCACTCCTCCTTTGTCAGGTCGTTGCGCTGATGTATTAATGCTTGCATAGACTCCTGCTGTCTTGGTGGTCTATTCAAGTTGTTCATTGCTTTAAATTCGTTCCTTTATTGTTTCCTTGTATCCAGTTAGTTTGCCTTCATGGAGCATGGCTTCAACTCGACCATATTGAAAGCTGGGGTTGATGCCTTTTTCTGCTGAACG
>JAKVAV010000091.1 GCA_022448105.1 Flavobacteriales bacterium
ATTTTTCTAGGTGGCATTTTATTACTTATGACCTCATGTAATGATGATGACGATGACGGAAATGATGGACCGCCTCCAGTTACTTACACTTTCTCAGGAGATATTGATTATCCATTTGAAAACGACACACCTATCGAAGAATGGAGCTCAGCAAATGTCGTAGCCACTTTATATTTGGATGGTACTTTTTCAATCATTGCCACTTAAGGTGGAGACAACTTGGTTCTGACTTCCTTCGGCTTTCTGGAAAACTTAAGTTATGAAAATGATACTCTTTTAAATAGTCTAAATGACCGAAATTATTTCGTGAGGTCTAACGGAGTCAAATATATCATAGCACCTGCAGAGCAAAGACGCTTTACTCAACTTCTTTATAACTCCATTGACCTGAACAATCAAGTAATCAATGAAGGCATCTTTAATGTAGTACTCCAAGAGGAAATTCCTACTGGACCAAATGGAATAGCCGAGGTTGTATCTATTACAGGTGGGGCAATGATGAATCTACCATTCCAATTAGAAAATTTTGATATTCCTGACGGGGGTGGCAACAATGATCAGGTAAGTTTCGCCGCAGATGGAGTAAATCAAACATTTGAATCTTTCATAATTCAGAATGCGGGAGGTTTTGTTATCGTTCAGGCTTCGGCTGATTTAGGATCACTTCCCTCATTGCAATTGTCTTTTAGCGAAAGCCTGAGTGCAGGGACATATGATCTTTCGAGTTTCACGAGCATCCTTTTCACTTACACTGCCGCGGCCGCTGCTGATCAATTTTTTACAAATAGTGCTGGACAACTAATTGTTACCTCAAACACGAACGGCAACATCGAGGGCACATTTGAATTTACGGGTACTAATTCTGATAATAGTGCAACAGTTGAAATAACTGGCGGATCCTTTAGTATAGAATACTAGAACCGACCAAGAGTTTTTAAAAAGCCATGTAGTTAGTACATGGCTTTTTTACTTTGGAATATTTCAACTCTGATTTGACTCAATTCTTTACTTTAGCCCTGAAAATAAGATTACACATGTTGAGAAGAACAAACCAATTTGTCGTTTTGATAGCAATTTATTTATCCATCGTTTCCTGCAACGATGACAAAGAAACGCCAGAAGTTCCTCAGCCTTCTTTCGATATCAAAGGAACAGTAACAGACCCCATCACTGGTAATGAATCTGATTGGAACACCAATGTGGTTGATGTTAAATTTAATGCGCAAGGACTGAGCTTTAAAGCTGGTATTGATGGTGATACAATTTTCGTGGCCGTAGAGTCGGTAGACAGTGGAATGTACATAGTTGACGGCACCTCACTGCTAAGTGAGATGAATCAATATAAAGCATTCTCACCTGTAGATTCTACCTTTACCTTGTACACCTACCAAGCCGACGGAAACGGCGGGATCATATTTAATATTCTCAATAACGACCCGATCAAACAAAGAGTTGGTGGTTTTTTCTCGGCTGAGTACTTTAACCCGATTAATAATTCAGACTTTTTTCGACTCAACGATGCCGAGTTCACTTTCAGTTATGCTCCACCTCCGGGCGAACCTGGTTTTGTGCCTGGTGTTGGCTTTATTTCGTTCATCAAGGACGGTCTTCCACAGGTCTTCCCTGCTGCCACTGGCATAAATGACGGAGATACATTGATTGTTCTGCAAGGTATTACCTCAGTGACAACATTCCCTAGTATTAATTTAAATCTTGCGGATACGCTAGGAGTAGATACTTTCTTTTTTGGGGAAGGAAATAATGTAATTAGTGCAAATTATGTGCAATCTTTAGGTGGAAATATCTCAGCTTTTATTGCAGATTCTGGTTTCGTAATCATCACCATGCACGATACTATCTCCAATGATATTTCTGGGCAGTTTAGTTTTAAGGCACTAAACGAAAGCGGAACTGACTCAATTTACCTCAATGCCGGGGCCTTTGAGATGAATTACATCGATTAAGAAATTTTTGTTTTAGGAAAATACCGAGAGCAGTGAATGGTCTCGACAAACTTGATCAAACAAGTGTTTTATCTCTTAAACTTTGTTTTTAAAAGTCTGAGTAAGGGTATTGAACAATCAAAGAATTTAAATCTCTTTTTACAAGTATTTTACATCGATTCTTGCTTCTCTCTTTGAGGAGGAAACAAGCTGATCACTTGCAACTTGCTGTCCATTAGTGTAATGTATGTAAATAATCCAGTATAATTCCCCCCATCCTTAGGACAGATTTCAGTTAAAGTTAAGGTGTATTTGTTGTTGATTGAGGGGTTCGGGGAGACTCATAACTTTTGATTTTTGT
>JAKVAV010000092.1 GCA_022448105.1 Flavobacteriales bacterium
TCCATTGTGAAAGTTGCAATTTTCTGACCTTCTTTTGATCTTAATATGTAGTTTTTTGTAATATATCCAAGAACTACTGACTTTCCATCACCAACTCCAGACCATATAAAGAGCGGATATTTTTTTCTGAGTCTAAATCCGAACCTCTGCCCTGATGCAGTCTTTAATTCCACCACAGGATTGTCTAGCCCCTTGTAGGTAGGTTTAGGAAAATACATAGACGCTTCTTGAGAGTCTATAATTCTCCTTTGCCTTCTTTCTGGAAGGGTTATCGGGTGCCCAGGTAGCATTGAATCCAGGGCCTTTTCAAAAAGTGCATATTCTCTTCGCCAGTACGGCAATTCATCACTAGGAATGGCTCTATAATTTGCATCGAGCTCTTTTTCTACGTTTTTAAGGTCCTCAGTACTGCCATGTAAAAGTGCAATTATACTGAGTTTAGAGTTTAGCTTGAATTTTGATGCTACCGTTTTCTCTTTCTCCGAATCATGCTTGTCCTTGCTATCAAGCTCCTCTACTTGTTTTCTGATGATTGCCGCACCAACCCCCTGATCACCAAGTGATTCAAGTGTCACACAGATAGTGCCTTCGAGTGTTCCTAGTACATCGAGAATTTTCTGAAAATTTCCTGATATACTCACAGCGAGTTGTGCAAGCGAGATTATTCCAGCTTGCTTTGCTACGTCTCCGTAATGAAGCGTAGCCTCACTTCTTATTAAGCTTAAAGGAGAAGGGAATATTCCATCTTTAATTTCCCATTCACTAATCGATCTGCCAGGAGCAATCATTTCTTTAACGAAGATCCTAATCTCGTCCAGTGATAATGGAGATCCGTAAAGTTCCAGGGAGTTCCAAAAACTTGTTATTATATCATCCCTACTGATCGATACATTACTAACTTCTATGAATATTTTTATCTCAGAATCAAGGAAAGTAAGTTCTGGCTCTATCTTACCTTTTCCTTTGGAGCTTTTTTTCATGTAGCGTATACGTACGCCCTGTTTCTGCTTGCTCATCAGATTTTGCATGAAAGTATCAAAGTTGATTATTTTTGATTCATCGATGCCAAATCCGATGACAGCAAGGCCCATGGGAGATAAGAAGAATCTGTCTTTGGGAACCCGTGATTTTCTAAGCGTGGCCTTTTTCTCTATGTCTATCTCGATGCTTGACTTCTTTTTGTAGCGGAGCATTGACTTTTCATCTAAAAATTCGTAGTCGTATCGCCCGCCAATGATAGCCCTATGTATTGAGAAAAACAGAGTAAAACAGCCGAGCGCAATAAAACCTTGCACAGGTCCTATGTCCAATCCGATCATCAAAGTCGCAAGAAGGCCAATCATCCCACCGCAAAGCCCGGAAAAAAACGACCACAGTGGAACAATTCCCGAGATTTTTGGTGTTATATTTCGTGACAACGATGTCTGAATTGGATCACTCATCGATTACTTGCCGTCCATTTTCAATACATCTTTTGCTGGATCTCTCATCCAAGTCACCCACTTAGCGATAGGTTGCTGGAATGCAACAAAAGCGATAAATGCAAGTGCTGCCCAACCCAGTGACACTTTGTATTTTTGAGCCATAACAGATACCCAGGAATCAGGCCACTTCCAAGCTGCAGCAATTACCCCGAGTCCAATAAATATTCCTATTCCTGAGGCCCAGTAGAACGCGGTCTTCAACTCTTGATATAGCTTCTTTGCCTCCGCAGATGCATAAGCATCAGTTCCAAGCAAAACCAGTCCTATGAAAATTAAATACTTCATCATGATTTTAAACTCCTCTCAAGTTCTCTAGTTAGTTTTTCTATTTGAAATGGCGCTTTATAGGGTGGAATAAAACACGCCTCAACACTCTTATATGCTATCCACTTAACAGCCCAGCCATCATTAACGTACTGCCAGCCTATTTTTCCCTTGCAAGCTCCGACATCCCCGTTTTCATCAGGGCATATCGCCACAATTTTCATCTCGCCTTGGCAATTAGTTTGTCTGGGAGGGCTTAGTCTTAGGACATCATCTCGGTCCCGGTCTTCCAACCGGCCATCGATCATGCCTCTCTTAAGATTGCTATTTTCCATTTGAAGATCCGCAATTCTTTGCTCTTTTTTATCTTTGAGGATTGTGTCTGCAAGGGCAAAACATGCAAAACCCGACCAGCCCGCACTGTTTGCAGTAGTGGTGTTCGGAGACTCGCCCTTTTTGCCAGCCTCAGCTCCAAGTGCGCCGCCTACTAGTGTGCAGCCTCCAGCATATAGCCATTTTTT
>JAKVAV010000093.1 GCA_022448105.1 Flavobacteriales bacterium
GAAAGACTACTCACTTCAAGTTACCCCGAGAGAAGTCAACCTCTTTTATTTGGATGATGAACTGCGAGAGCGAATCATACTTTCTGACGATGATCGTTACGAAGTACTTAACACGAAGTTGAGTTTTTCTAGAGATGAAATTTTAGAAGAACTCGAAAATCATCCGGAGCGTTTTAGTCCAAATGTGATTTTGCGGCCGCTCTATCAAGAAGTAATTCTGCCAAACTTGGCATACATTGGTGGTGGTGGCGAGTTAAATTATTGGTTTCAATTAAAAGGTGTCTTTGAGTCATTCAACGTTCCCATACCGATCTTGATGTTGAGAAATTCTGTACTTGTTATTGACCAAAAGAGTTCAAAGCTTATGGATAAGTTAGGACTTACCAATGAAGAGCTCTTTCACAACTCCGCTTTTGAATTGGAGCAAGAACTAGTTCGTGAGGCCAGCGATGAAGCGTTAAACTTGAAGGATGCTCACGAAAAGTTAGAATTACTTTTCAACGAAATGGAGCATAAGTTGAAGCGGGTAAACGATCAATTGGGTAAGTCGGTGCGGAGCGGCTATGCGAGATCGGAGCGCATTGTTAAAAACCTTGAGAAGAAAATGCTCAGGGCAGAGAAGCGAAAACACGAAGTACTGATCCATCGTCTCCAATTGATCCAAGACAGGCTCTTTCCGAGAGAGGGCTTGCAAGAGCGTAACCTTAATTTTGCTGTTTTATACCAAGAGCTTGGTGCCGATTTAGTGCCCATTCTCATTGATCATCTTGATCCATTTACGAAAGAATTCACCGTATTGAGAATTCGATGAAAATCGAAATCAAACCCTATCGACTTAAATTAAAACATCCTTTCCGAATATCTAAAGGAAGCAGATTGTTTACCGACGTAGTTTATGTTCATTTGATCGAGGGTGAGTTTTCTTCTGTTGGGGAGGCATCCCTCCCTCCTTATCTCGAGGAAACGGTAGAATCAGTGCAGGAGTTTCTCCAAGGCCTTGATCTCAAAAACCACCATTTCGATGGCTTCGATAAGACCAGAGCTTACATTCAAAGTTTCAAATCTGGAAATGCTTCTGCAAAAGCAGCCATAGAAATGGCCTTAGTTTCTCTTTATGTTCAATTAAAGGATATTGGTCTTTCAGATTATTTAAATGTTGAAGACAGACCAATTTTTACTTCATATACCCTTGGGATATCGGCTAAAGAAGAAATGGCAGCTAAGCTAGACGAGGCTATGGATTTTAAATCCTATAAACTCAAACTCGGTTCTTCGGATGATTTTCAAATTATAAAGAACTTCAGAGAGCTCTCCGACAAACCTTTCTCCGTTGATGTGAATCAAGGTTGGAGAGATTTCGGTTATGCCAAAGAAGTAGCTCACCAATTGACAGAACTGGGATGTCTTTTTATCGAGCAGCCGTTCGATGCTCAAAATTTGGAGTTGCATCTTCGATTTAAGGAAGAAAACTTAGTTCCAGTTTTTGCGGATGAGTCGATTCAAGGATTGAATGATTTTGAACAGAGAAGTGAAGCTTTTGATGGAATAGTGGTGAAACTGATGAAGACAGCTGGACCACTCCAAGCCATCGAATTAATTGAAAAAGCGAAAGCTGCAGGATTAAAAACCGTAATGGGCTGCATGGCCGAATCGAGTGTGGCCATTAGAATGGCCAGAGTTATTGCTCCATTAACCGACTATGCTGATTTGGACGGGGCTTTTTTGATCGAAAACGATCCATATGGACTCGTGGGTAGCAGAGAAGGAGAGGTCCTGCTAAACAGATAGTTCAATGTCGATAACCTTTCCATGTTCCACCATATCGGTAGAAATCGCCTTGGGCATATTTTGCCTGGCATTTAGGACAAACGAAAATCCATTTTTTCCCCTTCTGGATTTGAATTCGGTACATTACGTCACCTTCGGCTAGACAGGTATAACACAGTTTAGTTTTCATTTCACTTAAAACCTTTTTAGTATTTGTTAGGTTCATTGATCATGTTGTATCGCCTATCGAGAATTGGATTGGTCTTATTAATTGGGTTGTTGGTTTTACTACTAACGAATCCCAGCGAAGAGGATTTTTTGAATAAAGTATCTCTTGATTACGGTGCATTGCATGGGGGAATGCGTTTCAGTAACGATGACCTTTTAAGGATGGGCGAAAGCCACAGAAAAAACTACCTTTTCTTTAGCACTTATCAATA
>JAKVAV010000094.1 GCA_022448105.1 Flavobacteriales bacterium
GGAGTTGCTATCGGTAGCATAAAAGCACAGCTCGCCGCTATAGTGAGTGGAATAGCTAATTCTAATGCATTTCCACCAAGAGACTCAGCCACCACAAAAACGATGGGCACGGTTATAGAAACCAAGGCGACATTGCTCATCCCTTCGGTAAAGAAAATGGTGGCAAAAACTACAATAAGTATGATCATGAACCAATGAACTTCTTGTATTTCAGATAGTGCTGCTCCAAGCAACTCAATAACACCTGTTGAAGCTAGACCCGATGCCAGTGATAATCCTCCACCAAACAGAAGAAGGATGTCCCATGGCAATGACTTACTGTCTTCCCAAACCAGTATGGGTCGACCTTCTCCACTTGGTACCAAAAAGAGTAAGATGGCTGATGAAACTGCGATAAGTGGATCGCTTACAAAGCTGAATACTTCGATTTTTGATAAAGGACCTCTAAAGATCCATAGCAGAGCCGTGGCAACGAAAATCAATTGAACCCTTTTTTCTCCAGACGATTGATTCCCTAATGAACTTAGTTGCTCTGAAACTACTTTTCGTACTCCAACTAACGCATTTCTATCAATCTTGAAAAGGAATCTGGTATTAATCACAAAAGCAACAGTAAAGAGTAGGGTGGTTAATGGTAGCGCCATCAAGAGCCATTCTGAGAATCCAATTTCAGCATTGATAGATTCGCTGGCTAGAGCCGCCAAAACCAAGTTCGGTGGTGTTCCAATCAAGGTGGTTATTCCACCAATATTGGCTGCGTATGCTAAGCCTAAGAGTAGGCAAAGATCAAATTGTCGTTTTGCCGTTGGAATCGGGAATTGGTTTTTTAACAATTGTGAAATGGAAAGTCCAATCGGAAGCATCATCATCGTGGATGCTGTATTGCTAATCCACATGGACATCAGGGCTGTAGCAAGCATAAAACCGAGGATGATTTTCTGAGGCTTTGTACCTGTTCGCCTCAGGATGTTCAGTGCAAGCCTTTTGTGCAGATTCCATTTTTCAAGGGCTAAGCCCAACACGAATCCTCCGAAAAATAAATAGATTATAGGATTTGCATAGTTAGAAGTGACCGTTTTCATTTCAGTAATTCCAAAACTCGGAAACAGCACCATTGGTAAAAGGGAGGTGATTCCAATTGGAACAGCCTGAGTAATCCACCATGCAATCATCCATGCGGCAACACCGATGGCTCTGCTTTGTGTTTGTTCTAAAGGAACGATCAAGAGAATCAGGCTGAAAAGAATGGGACCGATGAGGAGTTGATAAAATCGCTTCATTTATGGAGAGTCGTCGACGAATATAGCAAGGCGTGTAGATTAACCAATTCGGCCCTCAAGAATAACTTGATTCTTGGATGGATGCTTTAAATGAAATGTCTTGGAGCGAATGTTGAACCAAAACCGTTTGGATTGTTGTTTTGCAGCTTAGAGTTGATCTTTTTTTCAATCTCTTCGCATAAAAAATCTGATTCGATTCTAAAACGTGGCCTAAAGGTTAAGTCAGAAATAGTTGATGGTCACCTGAAAATATGAATTCCTCTTTTAAAAAGCATACTAGCGAGCCTTCCTGTTAGCTTCTTTCATCTCCTGATTGAGTTCTTTGAAGTCGATCTTTCCCTTGTTCTTCTTGAGATGTTCTGCATAGACTAAAGCTCGTCTAATTTTGATCTCACTGGATTTTACGGATGCTACAGCGTAAATAATATTGCGCATTTTTCCTGGGGTGAGCTTGTGAAAGAGGGTATCGGCATGTTCGTCTTGATCCAATACTTCACGCAGCTCAATGGGCATTTCCATTCCGTATTGACTTTTATCACTTTGCAACTAGACAACAATTTTATCTCCTTCATGAATTCCCGACTCTTTTTTTCTTAGCTCGCAAAACAGAGTAAACTATAATTCCCCCCAAAATCAGGACAGCGAGTTAAGTTAGATTTTAGTCACTTAAATTCAATGTCATGAGTAAAAACAAAAGAAGAAAATTCAGCAGCGCGTTCAAGGCGAAAGTCGTTCTGGAATGCTTGAGCGAACGCTATTCGATCCAAGAATTGGCTCGAAAGTATGAACTGCATCCCAATCAAATCTCTCAATGGAAAACACAATTCCTTGTCAACGCGGAGAGTGTCTTTGAGAAAGGAAGCACTGAGAAATCGAAGGAGGAGACCGAACAGGAGAAGTTGTACAAAG
>JAKVAV010000095.1 GCA_022448105.1 Flavobacteriales bacterium
TACATTGCTTCAACCGAAATACCTGGCATATAAAACTTACCTAAATAACTCGAATTGAGCTGAACACGGAATGTTTTAGTTTTACCTTTTCCTAAATCGAAATAGGTATAAATTCTATCATCTCTAATGTCCTGGTAGGTGAAATAAGATGATTTATTTGAATTGTACATATCCATTCTAGAATTGTGAATTTCCCATCCCGAAGGAACGATATGCACCAGAGCAAGCTCTCTTAAATACCCTCGTGTGCCTGGATTTGTCACTTTTATTTCAGCTACAAAGTCGGTTCCTTGTGACATCTCTGTAATCGCAATTGGACGATCATCCATATCGAAATAGTTCACAGTTAGTGAGATATTCTTGGCTTGCTCAATCTCATTTCCTGCCAATGGGACTCCTCTAGTAATTACACGAACATAGAGTATTCCTTTACCTGTGTTTTTGATGTTGACCTTCTTCGTCTTTCCTCCGAGATCAAAATTCACCATTGTCATTTCAGAATCACGAGACCCCGTTTGGCCATCAATGGTGTAAGAGAATTTCATATTCTCCTCTGCCTTATTACTGCCAACAAACTTAGACACTGCTAGCAAGGCATAAGCAGTAGTTTGAGTACTGTACCACGTTTGCTGATTTAAACGGTTTGCTAAAGCTCTGGCCAATTCAGCGCCTTCTAGTCGTTTACCCATTAATACTAGGGTTTCGAGAATCATGGCTTCATCACGCACATTAGAACCAAAGTTGTAAGATAATTCAACGTATTCTGGTACAGAAGTCACCTGGTTTTTAATCAACTTGTCCGCTACTTCTTTTTGACCGGCAATTTTATAAGCTGCAGCTAGTCTCCACCTTGCTGGAAGAGATAAGTCAGCTCTCTCGCGCAGTCTATTCATCAAGCCTAACTCAGCCTTCCCAGCCAATGCTAAGGTGAATAGTCGATACGCTTGCGTTAAATCATCGTAACGTGGACCATCGGTTGTAGCATTTGCTTTACTCCAGTTCTTGGCCTGTTTCTTTTGGAATTTTAACCAGTTTTTCTTGAGACTTGCTGCAACAACAAACCCTTTGTTTTCGGCTTCAATCATGAAATGGCCTGCATAATTTGTTCCCCATTCATTATCATAGGTACCCCCTGGCCAGTAAGCGAATCCACCTGAAGAAGTCTGGAACAGCTTAAGCCTATTCAACCCATCCATTACATTTTGCTGAATAACTAATTTTCTACTTTCTTCTAAATCCATCAAATCTGAAAGATAAAGCTGCGGAAACACGGAAGATGTAGTTTGCTCAATACAACCATGCGGATATCGAATCAAATAGTCTAATCTTCGTCCAAGATCAAGAGGAGGGAAATTAGAAACCTCAAGGTAGGCTTGATTGGTTCCTTTTATTCCGAAATACTCCATATCATAGCTGAACGACTCACCTCCATCAAGAACTTTTTCTTCGGTAATCACTTGTTCAGAATTCGGAGTTCTAACATCAATTTCAAAATCGTACTTAGCCTTTTCACTACCTGAAGTTGCAACAATTGAAACTTTACCGATTCCAGTTTCTTCAGCAACTTTTAGTTTAAAGTTCACTAGCTTATCCCCTATTTCAGAGAATGTTAGCGATTTCTTTGAGCCACCCTGGATATCGAACATGTTATTTGTAGTAATTGAAATTGACACATTTTTCACATGTTTCTCCATAGCGAATACGTCAACAGGTAGCGTTACCTCCTCACCTGGACCCACTACCCTTGGCAATGTTCCAAGAACCATTAGAGGATTTCTTACTGCAACAGTTTTCTCAGCATTTCCATAAGCACCATTTTCACCCGTCACAACCATTACACGCACCGAACCAACATAATTCGGAATGTCAATCTTGTGAGAGTTAGTAGAACCATCATATTCGAATGGCCCTAAGAATCTAACCATAGGCTCGAAACGATTTGCTTTTGCCGCTTTTTTGCCAGAACCGTCACCGTCACCACCAATCGCCAATAATTTATCAAGCTCATCTCCATAAGCGCCGAGAACGTAATCGTACATATCCCAAGTCTTAACTCCAAGCGCCTCCTTAGCATTAAAATGATTCCAAGGATCAGG
>JAKVAV010000096.1 GCA_022448105.1 Flavobacteriales bacterium
TCTAGGGTATCGTAACCTATGATGGTTAACATCTCTTTCACTTCGTTCTCTCTCGGTCCAATATGTCTTTTTGGAAAATCTCTTAAAGGCATGATTCAGCAGCTTTTTTGATCGTAAATAATGGGCTACAAATATAGCATGAATTGACTCAGAACGGTTTAACTACCTTCGCGGTTCACCACTTTTTTTTGTTTTCCTTTAGTAAAGATTTAAAACATTGTTTATCAATATATTGAGATTCTATTTTTTCGTGTTTTTTGCTTGTAACTGCTTGGGTATATTCGCTCAGAATAAAGACCAATTGCTGTTGATGAATGGCAAGGTATTGGAAGTCCTTAATTTCAATGACACTTCCTTCACTAATCTTCAGTACGACTTTGACAGAAATCAGTTCAAGCGGACGCGTATCGATATCAGAGAAGCAAGAAAGAAGGGCGAGGTGTACGAATCGGGTTTTAAATCTTTAAAAGGAAGGGAGGTGCCAGAAGTATTAGAAAGGGGGCAGCTAGATAGAGATGAAGTCTTTTCATACAGTTCGGCAATGGGCGAAGAAAGGGTATTCTATTTCTACGACGAGTCACTCGGAAATGTAGCTACTGAAAATGAGATGAGGGCATTTGTTACAGGAGAACGAGATGCGCGGTTCGGGGTTTCTGGTAATGCTTGGTTTTACTCGAGCCTGGCGGTTGGTTTTATAACTGGATATATGGCTGAGGGGAGTGTTTTGGCTTTGGCTGTGCCACCTGTTTTAGCTCTCTCTGCCCGAATCCCGGTAGTGAAAATCAAAGAGAAAAATATTCAGGATCTTTCCTACAAATTTAACGATGATTATGCTGCTGGCTATGAGCGCTACTCAAGAGGATTGTTCGCTCGAAAAGCCCTGATTGGAAGTGCTGTAGGTACCGCTCTTGGCTTGATGTCATTCGCTGTAATCGATAATAATTTCTGAGTTGAAAGATTTGCTGAGAAGTTTAGGTGATTTTCTGGCAAAGACAAATCTTTTTATTGCGCTTGCAGCTGCCTTTTCTGCCTTATCTGCCAGTTTCTTCTTTGGCGAAGAGATTGATGATTATCTCTGTGTTTTCATATTTTTCTCGACTTTATTTACCTATAATTTTCAGCGAATTTTGGGTGATTTTCACCGAAATGATGCCTCAATTTCCTTTGGTAAGGGTCTTATGATTTTTGGAGGTATTGGCATGATTTCATTCTTTTGGACTATCTCTATTCCCCAAATTTTAATTCTCTCATGCTGCGGTATTCTCTCATTTGCCTACGCTTATCCTTTTATTCAAACGGAAGGAGGAAAATTGAGTTTGCGTTTGATTCCAAGACTTAAGTTATGGATTATTGTTCTGGTTTGGTCGGTATCTGTTGCGTTTGTGCCTTTGTATGGTAGTGACTTGAGTTTTTTCGAATTAATGTTGTTTAGCACCCAGCAAGGATTTTTTGTGGCCTCTCTGACCATCCCTTTCGATATTCGCGACTTGAGATTTGATAGTCCTTCGCAACAAACCATACCTCAGATACTGGGAGTGAAACGCGCTGTGAATCTCTCTCTAGTCTTTCTGGTAATTTCGTTTTTGTGCTCTTTGCTTTTCTATCATTATGGGTCAGTACCCATGTCGGTTTTTGCTGCTTACGCCGCATCTCTTTGTGTATCGGCAATGATCTTGCAAAGGGCAAATCCCAGCAATGACGATTTGTATTTTACGATATTCGTTGATGGAATGATTATCCTTCAGGCAGGGATGATCATTCTAGCCAAAAATTATTTCTAAAGCAGCTTTCATTTCTTGAGCTCCTTTTTGAAGGTCTGAAGCACTGTGCGCTCTCGAAACAAATCCTACTTCAAAACCTGAAGGGCCGATGTAAATGCCTCGTTTTAATAATTCGCCATGGAAGGTTTTGAAGTAACTCATCTTATCATCATCAATCTGATCGCTTGCCGAAATTTTGTCTTTGTCTGTAAAAGCGACCCAAAAAATCGAACCCACATGGAAAATTCGAAAGGGATAGCCTTGAGCCGATGCGAATTTATTCACGTCTTCGGTGAAAGTACTTGTTTTGGTTTCTAGTTCCTCGTAAAA
>JAKVAV010000097.1 GCA_022448105.1 Flavobacteriales bacterium
TATAGAGTCAAAACAACCACTACGTTCATGGCACTTGCCCACATCCCAGAGAATACATACCATCCGTAGAGCGTGGAGAACCAGTGTGTGTCAATAGACATCAACCAATCCCAAGACATTGTACTGGAAATTACCGCGAAGAATACCAAAAAGACTGCACCACGCTTATATCCTTTTAAGTGCAACTCGACGCCTCCAATTTCGTCTTCACGAAGAGATCTCTTTCTAAACCATCTAGCGAACAGAAAAAGAACTGCCATGTAAAGAATTGTTCTAATCCAGAAAAATGGGAGATTCAAAAAAGCTGATTTATTGGCTATTATTGAATCGTATTCAGCATTAGCTATCACCACGGCTCCTGCTTCTTGAGCTTCTTCCATGGTATGATAGTACTCAGGATGATCGGTACCGACACTTGCTTCTGAAACGAATTCTGCGTGAACACCGGCATCCATCCAGTGAAAGATGTGATTGAGGTGGAACGATGATGCAAGAAGTACAACAAAAATTATTACAAGGCCATAAGGCATAAAAGAAAAAACGGCCTCAATGACTCTTCTCAAGGCTACCGCCCAAGCGGTTTCAGTAGCGAAATGGAGAGCGTAAAAGAAGAGTGCTCCCATCGCAATAGCTAGGAAGTAGAAGCCATTGATAAGGAGATTTGTCCAGAATCTTCCGTGATGATCGCTGTGATCAAAGACAAATCCTAGAACGATAGTTACTAGTCCAATCGCTGAGAGGACTAGGGTGAAAATCTTTGCTTTATTTGAAAATACGAAGTTCATCCTTCGAGTATCTTTTAATTTCTACTATCCTTTTATTTTTTCAGCCCCATCAGACTCTTCTTCTCCTTCTTCTCCTAGCTTCTGCAAATGCTTCACGTAAGCGATAACCTTCCATCTCTCTACTTTGGTAAGTTGAGATGCATGCGAACCCATCGCACCTTTACCGTAGGTGAGTGTGTGAAACATTTTACCTTCTGGCAATTCTTTCAAATTCGGACTATTGTATGCATTGGGCGCTGGGTGCCCCCCTTTTTCAACAACCGGGCCGTTTCCCTGCCCTTCAGCACCGTGGCATTGAACACAGAAGTTGGTGTAAATTCCTTTTCCCATTTCAATATATTCTTCATTCTGAGGGAATGGTGATTTAACGACTTCTCCTGCCAAGGCATATCCTTCTTGAGTATTAGGTATTGTATATGGAAGGTCATTAAGAATGTTCTCAGACCTTGGCACGGTTCCTTCAGCAGGCTTCCTTGCCGACAAGGAAAGGTTCAACTCTTCTCTTATGGTATCTCGGATTTCACCGTAGTCCACATATGCTTCGATAGCTGGGCTTCGGTACATGTCTGGCATATACTCGTATCCTGGACTCTGCTCTCTTTTCATACATGATGAAAGAACCAGTATTACTATGAGCAACGATGATATAGTAGAGATGGCTTTTCTCATGTCAACTCAATTTCTTTTTCGTTAATTTCTATTGCCCCGACATTCTTGAGCATAGAACTGAGGCTGTCAGAATCCATTTTAGGATTCTCTTCGCTTGTAATTTCCATTACAAACTTGTCGTCTGTAGTTCTTGGATCAGGATTTACAGCTGGCATACCCGGCAACGTTCCATTTCTCAGCATATAAGTGATGGCCATTCCGTGAGCAGCGCAGAGTACGGTAAATTCAAATGTAACTGGTATGAAAGCTGGGATATTTTCCAAAAGGGAAAAACTCGGCTTTCCTCCGATGTTCATTGGCCAATCAGAAATCATGAAGTACCACATCCCCAGAAG
>JAKVAV010000098.1 GCA_022448105.1 Flavobacteriales bacterium
GAGGCGTTGTAGAAACGCAGTAGAAGGGAAGTAATGGTGGACTTTCCTGCTCCTGAAGGCCCAACTATTCCTAGAAGTTCCCCTTCATTTACCTTGAAATTTAGGTCTTTTAGAACAGGAAGGTTTTCCCTGGAGGCATAGCTAAAATTCACTGACTTGAATTCTACTTCTCCTCTTACTTTTTGGTTGACATCCTGAATTAATGAGATTGGTTCGGAATCGCCATCAATAATATCCATCAGATTCTCGGTAGCTCCTACTGCTTTCTGAATGTTGGCATAGAGATCAGGCAAACTGCCGATTGAGGCACCCAAAAAGATGGTGTACATAATAAAGGATATGAATGACGATTGAACCATCTCTCCTTCTTGCGTTAGCAGAACACCCTGCCATATCACAAAGACAATCGATCCAAAAAGGCAGAGTATAATGAATGAAACGAAAAGACCTCTCCAAACCGCACCTTTGATAGCTAGTCTTCTTATTTCAGAAACTCTCTTTCCGTATCGACTGATCTCAAAAGCCTCATTTGTGAAGGCTTTCACATTTTGAATACCCTGCATCGCCTCCTCTAGAATCCCATTCGATTCGGCACTGGCGTCTTGAGTTTGTTTAGAAAGTTTTCGGATGAACCTTCCGAATACCACAGCTATTATGGCCACAGCTGGGATTACACTGAGCATGATCAATGACAGCTTTGGCGAAAGCCAAACTAATGCTGCAATTCCCACTACTACGGTGATTATTTGTCGCACAAACTCCGCAATCGTCGTGGTAAAAGTCGTTTGAAGTTGGTTGATGTCAGTGGCAATACGACTGGTGAGTTCGCCTACCTTATTCTGATTAAAAAAATCCAAAGGTGACATCACCAACTTTTGGAAAGCGTCTCGACGAATGTCAGCCAGGGTGAATTCAGTAACTCTATTGAAGAGCAAAATTCGGAAGAAAGAAAATATCGCCTGAGATGTGAAGACTATAGCCAGAATGAGAATGATTTGTTCCAGACCTTCAAATTGAATCAGTTGCCCTTCAGCCTCGTCGCTATCATTACCTATCAACTGTCCAATGAAGTAAGGGAAAAGCATGCCGGTGAGGCTGCTCAATATCAAAAATACAAATCCAATACTAAAAGTTCCAGAATAAGGCTTGAGGTACTTAAAAGCTCGACTCGCTTCTTTTAGTGAGATTTTGGCCGGCTTGTTCTTCTTTTCTGACATTTGACTGCAAAGGTAAGTACCTTAATCAGACCTTTATATCATTGTTTTGTCATAAATTGAAATATTGTTTTGTGATACGAGTAAAAAAGCTACTTTTGCAGTCCGATAATTTTACGGCAACGTAAGTTAGAGCCTCAGAGTAATGAAAAGAACATTCCAACCGTCGAATAGAAAGAGAAGAAACAAGCATGGTTTCCGCTCAAGAATGGCTAGTGCTAGTGGAAGAGCCGTATTAGCTGCGAGACGCAAGAAGGGACGCAAAAGATTAAGCGTGTCCGACGATAAGCTACACAAAAGATAGTCTTCAAACGAAAAAATTTTTTTCCGCCATCTTCTTTATTGGAGTGGCGGTTTTTTTGTTTTTGCACTTTTCACTCTGGGTGCCCAGACTTACCCAGGTGTAGTGGTATTTTTTCAAATCTTTAAAGTTGTCAGATGGTTTCAAAAGCAAAATTTGCCCATGTAATTCACCAAGTGTAAATAACTTCTTTCCAACTGTTGATTTGTTATGCGTCTGAGACGGGAAAATTCAATTATTTTCGCGCCGTAAATGGAG
>JAKVAV010000099.1 GCA_022448105.1 Flavobacteriales bacterium
ACCACAGATGTTCCAAATTCAGCCCCAGAAAGACTCTCGAAATAATCGAAGTCATCAGCTCTTACCTTCTCCTCAGATTCTACTACTCCATCTGTGTTCAGAGTGATAATGATGAATTCACCGTTTCCTGCAAAGGGAGAAGCCAAAAAGATTGTGTTTTCTGTCTGGCTTTCTGATACAAAACCGAAACTCCCATTTTCAGTTATAACTGAAGATAAGTTTCCTTCAGTTGAAGAGATCTTTTGAAATTCAGCTACTGTTCCGGTTTGCGCGAAAAGACTGATGTTAGAGAGAAAAAATGTTAGAAGAATTAAAACGTGTTTCATGATCTTGCAGTTATGATTCACGTTTAAGGGCGAATCCGCTTCTACGGAAGACGGTGGAAATTGTTTCTAAGAATTATGGTAAGGCTCATTGTTTAAAATGGTAAAAGCCCTGTATATAGCTTCAAGAGCAAAAAGCCTTACCATCTGGTGAGAAAAGGTGAGTTCAGACAGAGCCCATTTCTGCGAGAAGTGTTGGTAAATAGATTGGTCAAATCCAAAAGCCCCACCCACTACGAAAACCAGCCTTTTTGGCCCAGCGTTCATTTTTTTCTGTAAGAAATTTGAAAATTCGATACTCGTATACTGTTTTCCTTTTTCATCTAGAAGTACAACAGTGTCTGAGCTTTCGAGCTTTTCTATAAGCGCTTTTGCTTCGTGCTTTTTTCGCTCGTCGGCACCAAGTCTTCTCCACTTTTTTTCTTCAGGGATCAGAATTTCTTCGAATCCAACGTATTTCTTTATCCTTTCCCTGTAGATTGACAAACCCGTGTCGAGGTATCCTTTATCGGTTTGACCAATTATAGCAAGAGCTATTTTCATTCA
Organism: Flavobacteriales bacterium; assembly: GCA_022448105.1. Taxonomy (GTDB): domain Bacteria; phylum Bacteroidota; class Bacteroidia; order Flavobacteriales_D; family Cryomorphaceae; genus JAKVAV01. The sequence continues at coordinate 870 of JAKVAV010000099.1, forward strand.
TTAAATGTAAACGGAATTGGTGAATCTCGATTTATTATATTTGAGTGTTTCGGCGCGTTTTTTGTTTTAATGACGGTTGAATTTGACAGACAATGAAGACAATAATTATCAATCTGTTTTTCGCCTTTCTTTCAGTAATGGCATTTTCTCAATCTGAAACAAAAAATGAGATCGCCACGGCAATAAAGGAAGGCAATTCTATTCAATTGGCTGAATTTTTTATGCCTTCGGTTGATTTAACAGTTGGGAGTGCTGAAGATGTCTACAGCAGGGATCAAGCAGAAATGATTATCAAGAGATTTTTTGAAGACCATCAAACAATCGATTTTATGCTCAAGCACGAAGGAAAGTCGAAGTTGGATGATTTTTATTACATCGGCACATTAAAAACTGATAGTGGTGATTTTCGATTGACTTATTTTCTTAAAAAGGGGGAAAATCATTTTATGATCAAGCAATTTAGGATAGAGGATAGCCCCTAATTAATCTCGTACCTCTTTAAAATTGTTAATTGATCGCTGATAAAATGCTTTCTGCTGAATCGATCTCTTCCTTCAAATGCGGCTGAGCTGAATTTTTCTAATTCTTCTCTATTTTGAAGCAGTCGCTCCATGGAATTTGTTAGGCTTGTCAAATCGTTTTTTTCCAAAATTAAGCCATCAATCTCGTTTCGCACTACTTCGC